>NZ_JBFBJO010000028.1:0-61433 GCF_040702165.1 Streptomyces sp. NPDC086147
AAGAGGCTGAAGGTGGCCCGGCCCCGCATGTCCTCCCGCAGGTACGAGAGGGCCATCGTGACCTGGTACAGGTCGGTGGTCGTCACCTGGGACATACTTCGAGCATGCGCGGCCGGCCGGCGGTCCGCACGGGGACATGGGGTGCGGCCCTCGTGTCAGCGGGCGCGCAGTGCCGCGAGGGCCGCCTCCAGATCGGTGGCGCGGGGACGGTTGTGGGGGAGCTTGGCGAGCATGGCGCCCATGCCGCAGGTGTCGGTGAGGGCGGAGAAGACCAGCCCGGCGGCGATGCCGGCCGAGAGGATCTGGAAGGCCGGGTGGACGAGGACGCCGAGCAGGAGGCCGAGGAGGACGACGGTGCCGGCGGTGAGGCGGACCTGGCGTTCCATGCCCCAGGCGGTACGGGCCCCACCTCGGGGGCGGTGCAGGTCGTGGCCGTCGGCGGCCCAGGCACCGGTGCCGCCGGTGAGGGTGGCGGCGGCGACGCCGTGCTCGGCGAGGACGCGGCAGGCGTTCTCGGACCGGGCGCCGGACGCGCAGACGACCAGGACGTCGCCGCGGTCGGCGGCGTCGCGGATGTCGGGCAGCGCCCTCTGGATCTGGTCCAGGGGGATGTTCAGGGCGCCGGGCAGATGGCCGCCGGCGTACTCGCCGGGGGTGCGGACATCGATGACGGTCAGTTCGTGCAGGCGGGTGCGGGCTTCGCCGGTGCCGAGGGTCGCGGGTGCGGTCATGGCGGGTGTCGTCCTTTTCTGGAGTGCCCCGAGGAGGCGGAGTACATTACCCCTGGGGGTATTGAGTGAGGAGTGATGGTGGAGCTTGATCTGGCGGAAGCAGAGCTGAAGGCGGTCCTGAACCGTCTGCGCAGGGCGCAGGGGCAGATCGCCGGAGTGGTCCGGATGATCGAGGAGGGCCGGGACTGCGAGGAGGTCGTCACGCAGCTGGCGGCCGCGTCGCGGGCACTGGACCGGGCCGGGTTCTCGATCGTCGCCACCGGCCTGCAGCAGTGCCTGGCCGGGACGGAGGACGGCGGCCTTTCCCGCGAGGACCGGGATGAGATGCGCGGTCGCCTGGAGAGGCTCTTCCTCTCCCTGGCCTGAGCCGCGCGACGGCGGTGGATCCGCTCATACGACCACGTCCACGAGCATCAGGGCCGCCACGCCGAGCAGGACGAAGGCGAAGACCCGCTGGAGGGTCGGTCCGGTGATCTTCGACGCCAGTCGTTTGCCGTCCCAGGCGCCGAGGATCGCCGCTCCGGCGAAGGGGGCGACCGCCTCCCACCGCAGGTCCCCGCCGGTTCCCGTCCGCGCGGTGAGTGCCGCCAGGGAGTTGACGGTGATGACGAGCAGGCTCGTGCCCACCGCCTGCTTCATCCGCAGGCCGAGGACACCGACCAGGGCCGGGACGGCGAGGAACCCGCCGCCGACGCCGAGGAATCCCGTGACGGCACCGAGTCCGGCCCCGGCGCCCGCCGCCTTCGCCGGGCGCACCCGGTCCGGCGGCCCGGAGCTCGCGGGACGCAGCATCCGTACGGCGGCCAGGGCGGCGACGAGCGAGAACGCGCCGGTGAGCACTGCCGACGGGAGGTGCCCGGCGGCGGCTCCGGCGAGGAACGCCGGCACGATCCCCGCTGTCGCGAAGAGGACTCCGGTCCTCCAGGCGACGTTGCCGTCCCGGGCGTGGGCGGAGAGGGCGGCGGCGGAGGTCGCGGTGACGATGACCAGTGCGGCGGTGGTCGCCGACGCCGGGGAGAACCCGAGCAGGTAGATCAGGGCCGGGACCGCGAGGACGCTGCCGCCGCCACCGAGGGCGCCGAGCGCCAGGCCGACGACGGCCCCGGCGGCCAGGGCGAGGACCAGGGTGCTCACGCTATCGAGCCGCTGTGCCCGCGTTCGTCGACGACCGGGTACCCGGTGGCGGCCCACGCGTTCATGCCGCCCTTCACGTCCACCGCGTCCGCTCCCCGCTCGGCGAGGAGCTTCGCGGCCTGCTGCGAGCGGTGCCCGCTGCGGCAGATCACCACGAGCGGGCGGCCCTGCGCGGAAGCGGGCAGCGCGACGCCCCTGATCAGACCGGTCAGCGGGGCGTGCACCGCGCCGGGGGCGTGTCCGGCCTTCCACTCGGGCTTCTCCCGCACGTCCAGCAGGACGGCCTCGGGCCGGTCCCCACCGGTACGGGCGCGCGCTTCGTCCGCGGACAGGCGTTGTTCACGCCTTCGGAAGAGGAACATCGTCGGTCTCGCCTTTCTGTTCTGTCGTTCTCGTTCGGGGTGCGGCGGGCCCGGGCGCCCGGGGCCGTCCTCGGTTCAGCCGGTGACGACGGTCAGTCCGGCCTCGGTGGTGGCGTCGAAGCCGTCGTCGACGGCGACCACCTCGCGGCCGGCCGCGTCGAGGAGGGAGGCGGCGATGGCGGCGCGCATGCCGCCGGCGCAGTGCACCCAGACCGTTCCGTCGGGCACTTCGCCGATGCGGTGGTGCAGTGCGTGGACCGGGACGTGGACGGAGCCCTCGATCCATCCGGCCGCGCGTTCGGAGGCGCGGCGTACGTCCAGGACGACGGTCCCGTCGGTGTCCCGGGCCGCGAGGTCCGCGAACGTGGCCCGTGGGAAGGAGGCGGGGGTCTCGCCGTCGCGGATCCAGGCGGTGGGTCCGCCGAGGGCGGCGGCGGCCGGGCGGTCGATTCCGACCCTGACCAGTTCGCGCTGGGCGTCGGCGAGTTGTTCGACCGTCTCGGCGAGGAGGGTGACGGGCTTGCCCCAGGGGATGGTCCAGGCCAGGTAGGTGGCGAGCTTTCCGTCCGCCTCGAAGTTGAACGAGCCGGCCACGTGCCCCTCCGCGAACGCGACCCGGTTGCGCAGGTCCACGACCCACTCCCCGGCGGCGAGCCGCGCGGCGATCTCGTCCGGGTCGGCGGGGGCGGGCGGGGTGAGGTCCACCGCTGCGGGGCCGGATGCGTTGGCCGGGCCCATGTGCGCGTAGTAGGCGGGGACGTCCTCCAGGCCCGCGAGCAGGTCGGCCACGAAGGCGTCCACGTCGGTGGTGAGGGCGGGGTTGGCGGCCTTCTCCTCGCCGATCGTGGTCGCGTCGCCGTCCGCCTGCGCGGAGGAGCAGAAGCTGCCGAACCCGTGGGTGGGCAGGACGGCGGTCTCGTCGGGCAGGGCGTCGGCGAGCCGGTGGGCGGAGACGTGCTGGGCGCGGGCCAGTTCCTCGGTGAGGCGCGGCTCGACGAGGTCGGGGCGGCCGACGGTGCCGATGAGCAGGGAGCCGCCGGTGAAGGCCGCCACGGGCCGGCCGCTCTCGCTCAGCACGTACGCGGTGTGGTGCGGGGTGTGGCCGGGGGTGGCGACGGCCGCCAGGCTCAGGCCGGTGTCGACGTCGACGGTGTCGCCGTCCGCGACCGGGACGCGGGCGAACGAGACGCGGGCGGCGGCCGGGACCAGGTAGGCGGCGCCGGTGAGCCGGGCCAGCTCAAGGCCGCCGGTGACGTAGTCGTTGTGGAGGTGCGTCTCCACCACGTGGGATATCCGCACCCCGCGCCGGGCGGCGGCCGCAAGCACCCGGTCGACGTCACGGGGCGGATCCACCGCCACCGCCGTCCGCTCGCCCCCGGCCAGGTAACCGCGGTTTCCGAGGCCCTCGACATCGATGGTGTCGACAAAGAACACGGGCTTGCTCCCTTCGATGGAAATTACCCCCTGGGGTATGTCATCCACCCTAACAGTAGTACCCCCGGGGGTATATTCCGGGCTGTGGGGTCCCGCCGTTCCGGAGCGGGTGCCCCGGCAGTGCCGACATCGCGAAGGAAGGCGAGCACCATGCCGTACGACCGCACCGTGAAGCTGACGGGAACCTTCGAGGAGACCGTGGAAGCCGTCCGCCGGGCCCTCGCCGATTAGGGCTTCGGCGTCCTGACCGAGATCGACGTACGGGCCACCCTTAAGGCCAAGCTCGACCACGACATGGAGCCCTACCTGATCCTCGGCGCCTGCAACCCGCCGCTGGCCCGCCAGGCCCTGGACGCCGACCGCTCGATCGGCCTGCTGCTGCCGTGCAACGTCGTGGTCCACACCGAGGGCGACGAGGTGGTCGTGCAGGCGATCGACCCCGCCGTCATGGTCACGCTCGCGGGCGTCGACGCCACGGTGCCCGTGGCCGACGAGGCCGGCCGCCGCCTCGACGCCGCGCTCGCCTCCCTCGGCACGGGCGGTGCCTGAGGCCGCTCCGGGCGGGAGCCCTCCGTGACACCGTCGCCCGCCCGGTGCCCTCAGGAGGCGGCCCCTTCCCCGGCACCGGTGACGAGTGCGCACCGGACGTCCACCACGCCCTCGACGGCGAGGGCCGTCCGCGCCGCGAGCGGCACGAGCGCGCTGTCGCGGATCCGGCCGGACAGCGTCACGACACCGGCGTCCACCCGGACGTCGACCCGGTCGCCGGGGGCGGAGAACAGCCGTCCGACGACCTCGTCGCGGACCTCGGCGGCGAGGTCCGCGTCCGGACGGAGGAACACCTTGAGGAGGTCGGACCGGCTCACGACGCCCTTGATCATCCCCCGCGCGTCGACCACCGGCAGCCGTTTCACGCGGTGGGTGGCCATCAGGCGCGCGGCCTGGGGCAGCGAGGCGCCGGGGCCGACCGTGACCGGGGGAGAGGTCATCAGCTCCCGCGCCCGCCGGGAGCCGGCCTTGGCCGTGGCGTCGAGCCGGTCCCGCTGTTCGAGGAGACCGGGACGGTGGTCGTGGAACTCTTCCTTGAGCAGCAGGTCGCCCTCGGAGACCACACCGACGACGCGCTCCTCCTCGTCGACGACCGGGACGGCCGTCACCTTCCACCGCTCCATGGCGGCGACGATCTCCTTGAACTCCGCGCCGGGCCGGACGGCGACCACCTTCCTGGTCATCACGTCGGCCACCGTGAACGTCCGGGTCGTCATGGCTCTCTCCTCACCCGCGTGCCCCAGGGACAGGTTCCTCCGCCGCCGAAGGCGCCGGGAGGGCCCCGGAGGCCACACGCACGGGGCCGAACGGCCCCCGGTCAGCGGACCAGGACGGCCTCGCCGGAGCGCGGTACGACGGCCGTCCAGCCCAGCTCGCGGTCGATGCGGTCGCGCAGGGCCCCGGACGCGGCGGGCTCGCCGTGCACGAGGTAGGTGGTGTGCGGGGCGGGAGCGCCGCGCAGCCAGTCGACGATCTGCTCCGCGTCGGCGTGGGCCGAGAAGTGGGGAACGTCGGCGACCTCGGCCCGTACGGGCACGTACTCGCCGAACATCTTCAGCACCCGCGCGCCGTCCACCAGGTCCCGTGCCCGGGTCCCGGCGGCGGCGAAGCCGACGACGACCACGGTGTTGCGCGGGTCGGGCAGCAGTCGGCGCAGGTGGTGCAGGACGCGGCCGCCGGTGGCCATTCCGGCGGAGGAGATGATGACGGCCGGTCCGCGCGTGCCGTTGATGTCGATCGACTCCCGGACCGTCCGCGCCGCGAGGAACGGTGCGGGACTCAGCGCGGCCTCGCCCTCGGCGAGGATCTCCGGCCGAAGCTCGGCGGATCGGGCGCGCACGGCGTCGCGGTAGACGTCGAGGGCGGCCAGAGCCATGGGGCTGTCCACGTAGACGGGCACGGACCGGGGCAGGATCCCGGTGTCCCGCAGGCGGGTCAGTTCGTGCAGGACGACCTCGGTCCGGTCGATCGCGAAGGCGGGGACGACGACGGTGCCGTTCCGGGCGACGGTCCGCGCGATCACGGAGGCGAACTCCGACAGGACGAGACGGGCCCAGGCGGAACCGAGGATGTGCCCCCCGTGGTGGAGGGTCAGCCGGGTGCCGGACATGATCTCGACCTCGTCGCCGACGGGCACCGGGTCGAAGAACGCCAGCGTCCTCTCGACGTCGGACTCGTCGTACAGCGGCTCGGCCGGACGGTGCTTGGACCAGCCGTGCTCGTCTGCGTGCCGGGCCGCCTCCATCTGGAGCCGGGCGCTGTCGCGCAGCACGATCCCGGCGAGCCGGGCGGTGTGGGCACTGGCGAGGATCGGACCCCGGAAACCCTGCCGCACCAGACGGGGCAGATAGCCGCAGTGGTCCAGGTGCGCGTGGGTGACGACCACGGCACGAATGTCGGCGGCGTCCCGGGCCAGGCGCTCCCGGTTGCGGCGCCGCAGGTTCGCGAAACCCTGGAAGAGACCGCAGTCGAGGAGGACGCGCGCACGGTCGCTCTCGACCAGGAACTTGCTTCCGGTGACCGTCCCCACGCCGCCCAGGAAACTGAGCAGCGCGGGGCGCGGAGCGGGAGCCGTGACCGCCTCGGACATCGTTCGCCCCTTCACAGCGTGCGTCGGCCTCCACCCTCGCAGCACCGCCGGGCGGACCCCAGGGCCCGAGCGGTCCTCTTCCGGGACCGACCGGCCCATGCGTCGGCATCCCGCGAGGGCCGAACCTGAGGGAGAAGGACACCCGAACGCCGTACAGGAAGTGGGTGGGCAGCATGAAGGCCGCCGTCTTTCAGGGGCCGGGCAGCATGGCCTGGCAGGACGTCCCCGACCCGGGCCTCGTGGACCCCGGGGACGCGATCGTACGGGTCGACGTCGTCACGATCTGCGGCACGGACCTGCACATCCTCAAGGGCGACGTGCCGGAGGTGACACCGGGCCGGGTGCTCGGCCACGAAGCGGTCGGCACGGTGGTCGAGACCGGCCGGGACGTCCGTACGGTACGGCCCGGGGACCGGGTCCTGATCTCCTGCATTACCGCCTGCGGACGCTGTCGCTTCTGCCGCGAGGGCCGCTACGGCCAGTGCCGTGGCGGAGGCGGCTGGATCCTCGGGCACACCGTCGACGGCACGCAGGCGGAGTACGTCCGGGTGCCGTTCGCCGACCTGTCCACACACCCGCTCCCGAGCGCGGTCGACAGCTTCGACGCCGTCCTGCTCGCCGACATCTTCCCCACCTCCTACGAGGTGGGCGTCCTCAACGGGCGCGTCCGGCCGGCCGACACGGTCGTCGTGGTCGGCGCCGGGCCCATCGGCCTCGCCGCGATCGCCACCGCACGCCTCTACAGTCCCGGCCGCATCATCGCCGTCGACCTCGCCGCATCCCGCCTGGAGGCCGCGCGCAAGCTCGGCGCCGACGCCACCGCGGCCGCCGACGAGGAGCCGGAACAGCTCGTCGCCGACCTGACGGACGGCCTGGGCGCCGACGTCGTCATGGAGGCGGTCGGAGTTCCGGAAGCCTTCGAGGCGTGCACCCGGATGGTCCGGCCCGGCGGACAGGTCGCCAACATCGGCGTCCACGGCAAGCCCGCGACCCTCCACCTCGAAGACCTGTGGATCAAGGACGTCACGATCACCACCGGACTCGTGGACACCTCGTCCACCCCCATGTTGCTCCACATGCTGGCCGCCGGGCGGCTGCCCACGTCAGAGCTGGTTACCCACCGCTTCGAACTCGGGCAGATGGAGGAGGCGTACGACGTGTTCGGCCGCGCGGCCGACACCGGCGCCCTCAAGGTCGTGCTCGGCGGCCCGCAGCACACGGTCGTTCAGGTCCCCGACCCTCCGGCCGCCGCGTGAGCGGGCGCGACGAAGGCGTTCCGCCGCCGCACGCCGTCGTCCTCGACACCGACGGCGTGCTGCTCGACTCCGCCACCGTGCACGCGGCGGCCTGGAAGGCCGCGTTCGACGTCTGCCTCGCGGAGAGGACGTCCGCCGGCATCCGGGCGCCGTTCGACGAGGACGCCGAGTACCGCCGCTACGTCGACGGCAGGTCGCGGTACGACGGAGCCGAGGCGTTCCTGGCCTCCCGGGGCATCCGCCTTCCGCCCGGGAGCCCCGACGACCCACCCGGTTGCGACACCGTGTGGGCCGTCGCCGCACGCAAGGAAGCGGTGTTCCGGGAAGCCCTGGCTTCCGGTGCCGTCGTCGCCTTCCCGGACGCCGAGGAGGCGCTCACGGCCCTGAGCGCGCTCCACGTGCCGTGCGCCGCCGTCTCGGCGTCCCGCCACGCCCGGACGCTCCTCGCGGACACCGGCCTCGACCGGCTCCTCGCGGTCGTCGTGGACGGCGGGGACGCCGCCCGGCTCGCCCTCCCCGGAAAACCGGACCCGGCGCTCTTCCTCCACGCGGCCGCCCGCCTGGGCACCTCTCCCGGCGACACCGCCGTGGTCGAGGACGCGCTCGCCGGGGTACGGGCGGCTCGCCGGGGCGGCTTCGGCCTCGTCGTCGGTCTCGACCGGACCCCGGACGGGCACGGAGCGGCCCCCCTGCACGCGGAGGGCGCCGACCTGGTGGTCCCCGACCTGACGGCACTGGTGCGGAAGACGTGGAGCGGACGGACATGACCGACGGATGGACGTGGACCTACGACGGGTACGACCCGGCGCGCGAGCGCCTCGTCGAGTCGCTCTGCACGCTCGGCAACGGCAGGTTCGCCACCCGGGGCTCCGCACCCGAGTGCCCGGCAGGTCCCGTCCACTATCCGGGCACCTACCTGGCCGGCTGCTACGACCGGCGCGCCTCGACCGTCGCCGGCCGGCGGGTTGAGAACGAGGACCTGGTCAACCTCCCCGACTGGACGCGGCTGCGCTACCGCTGCCTCCCGGACGGCGGTCCGCCCGGCGCCTGGCTGACGCCCGACTCCCCGGACCTGTGCCACTACGGCGTACGCCTCGACCTGAAGACGGGGACGCTCATCCGGCACCTGTTCTTCCGGGACGCGGACGGACGCGGACTGCGCGTCGGGCACACCCGGATCGTGCACATGGGCGACCCGCGCCTCGCGGCCCAGCGCAGCACGTTCCGCGCCTACGGCTGGACCGGCGCCGTCGAGGTGGAGTCCGTCCTCGACGGCGCGGTCGTCAACGCCGGTGTGGAGCGCTACCGGAACCTGGAGGGCCGCCACCTGACGGACCACCGGAGCGGCTGCGGGCCCGGCGGGACCGACTGGATCTCCTGCCGCACCACCGACCCCGACGTCCGCCTCGCCCTGGCCGTCCGCACGGACGTCCACCCCGGGGCGCCCGCCGAGGAGAAGGCCGTGCCGACCGGCACCGTCCGGACGTACCGCCTGCCGACCGGCCCCCGCCGCCCGGTGACGCTCGTGAAGACCCTGGTCCTGCGCACCTCGGCGGACCGGCCGGACGGCGACCCGCGCACGGCGGCCTGCGACGACCTCGCCCGGGCGCCCGCCTTCCCCCGGCTCCTGGCCACCCACGAGGCGTCCTGGCGGCGCCTCTGGGAGCAGGGCGAGCTGTACGTCCCCGGCGAGGTGGGCCGCATCCTGCGCCTGCACCTGTTCCACCTGCTCCAGACGCTCTCCCCGCACACGGCCGAGCTCGACGTGGGCGTCCCCGCCCGGGGACTGCACGGTGAGGCCTACCGGGGCCACGTCTTCTGGGACGAGCTGTTCGTCCTGCCCCATCTGAACCTCCACTTCCCCGAGGTGGCCCGGGCCCTGCTCATGTACCGCCACCGGCGGCTCCCGGCCGCGCGCGCCGAGGCGCGCCGGGCCGGCGCGGCGGGGGCCGTGTACCCGTGGCAGAGCGCGAGCTCGGGCCGGGAGGAGACCCAGGAGCTGCACCTCAACCCCCGCTCGGGCCGCTGGCTCCCCGACCACTCGCACCTCCAGCGCCACGTGGGCTCGGCCGTCGCGTACAACGTCTGGCAGTACGCGACGGCCACCGGCGACCGGGGGTTCCTGCACGCCGAAGGGGCCGAGGTCCTGCTGGAGATCGCCCGGTACTGGGCCGGCGCCGCCGACCTCGACCCCGCCCTGGGGCGCTACCGGATCCGTGGGATCATGGGCCCCGACGAGTACCACGACGCCTACCCCGACGCCGCGGTCCCGGGCGTCGACGACAACGCCTACACCAACGCGACCGCCGCCTGGGTCCTCGCCCGGGGCCTCGACCTCCTGGCCGAACTGCCCGACGCCCGGCGGGCGGAGCTGACGGAGGAGCTGTCGCTCGACGACGAGGAGCTCGCCCGGTGGGAGGACGTCTCCCGCCGCCTCCACATCCCCTTCCACCGGGGCGTGATCAGCCAGTTCGAGGGCTACGGCGACCTGGCCGAGCTCGACTGGGAGGCGTACCGGGCGCGGTACGGCGACATCCGCAGGCTCGACCGGATCCTGGAGGCGGAGGGCGACACGGTCAACCGCTACCAGGCCTCCAAACAGGCCGACACGCTCATGCTCGGGTACCTCTTCCGGCCCGCGGAGCTGTACGGCCTCTTCGCCCGGCTCGGCCACCGCCTCGACGACGACGTGTGGCGCGCCACCGTCGCGTACCACCTGCGGCGCACCAGCCACGGCTCGACGCTCAGCAGCCTCGTCCACGGCCGGGTGATCGCCCGGCAGAAGGGTGCCGATGCCTGGCGGTACTGCGAGGAGGCCCTGCTCGGCGACGTGGCCGACGTGCAGGGCGGGACGACCGGGGAGGGCATCCACCTCGGGGCGATGGCGGGCACGGTCGACCTCGTGGAGCGCGGCATCACCGGCCTGGAGGCCGGCCCGGAAGGACTCCGCGTGGAACCGGTGGCCCTCGCGCAGATCCCCCGGTTCGCCTTCACGATCTGCTTCCAGGAACATCGGGGAATACGTATGCGCATACTTCCAGGACGGCTTGCCGTTCGCGTGCCCGTCTCGTCCCGCGATTCCCTGGCCGTCGTCCTCCCCGGCGAGCGCCGTTATGTCCTCGCACCGGGGGAGGAGCGCTGGCTCCGGCTGTGAGCAGCGGCGCGTGCGGGCCGCTCAGACGAACGCGAGCACCTCGGAGACCGGCCGGCGGGGAGTGGCCCGCCCCCGGGGCCCGTACCCCATGCGGATCACCATCTGGACGAAGCTCGTCGCGGAGAGCGGGTCCCGCGCGAGGGGACGGAGCTCGGGCCACTCCAGCGGCTGGGACATCAACGAGGTGGCGAGCCCGTCGAGGGTGGCCCGGAGCAGGACCCGGTGCAGCGCCTGCCCGGCCATGAGCCATTCCCCCGGTGCGTCCCTGACGGTACCGAGCAGCGAGATCTGCGGGTCCTTCTCGAAGCGCGCCGAGGCGCGCTCGGGCACCCGGCGCGGCGGGTCGAAGTCCCGCACCGGCGAGGTGACGTCATACTGCCTCGGACCGAGGGCGTACGAGGGGATCCCCTCCGTCCCGGGATCCTCCTCGGTCGCGGCGGTACGGGTCCACCGGGCGAGTTCCGCGCGGACCGAGGCGTCGGCGGCCTCGAACAGCGCGGAGGCGTGCACGAGCCCCATGACAACCTCGGCGTGCCAGTCTCCGGGCACCACCAATCGGCACCCCTCCAGAATGGCGGCAGCCCGCAGCCCGTCGAGGATCTCGGCCGGCACCCGCTCCTCCGAGAACGGGAAGCGACTGGTGTGCCGCTCGGCCAGGGCGGGCCGGAGCTCGGCAAGCTCCTCGTCCGCGCCGGTGGCCTGGTCGAGGCGTACGTCGGCGAGGTGCCACGAGTCCTCCGGATCGGGCAGCAGCCGCACCCTCGCGCCCAGGCCCTGGTGGGCTGCGGCCACCCGCAGCCCGAACAGGGCCGCCCCGCAGCTGAGGTGGAGGGCGCGGTGGTCGGGGTCCGCGTGAGGCATCTCGCGCGACGGGTCCCCGTACAGCTCCACGGTGTCCGCGGCGGTCCGGTGGACGAACCTCCACGGCTGCGCGTTGTGCATCGACGGGGCGGTGACGGCGTCCTCGACGAGGGACGCCACGAGTGCGCGGGTGGGAGCGGTGGTGGTCATGGTTCGTCCTGTTCTGCGGGCTCGTCGGACGGCGCCGGGACGCTGGGAACTTCCGGTTCTCCTCCCACCGTCCGACGGCCGCCAGCTCACGGCGAGGGCCGAACGGCCCCACCCCCGGTCCGACAGGGTCCGATCGCGGAAGGGGGACCTTTGGCCCCGCCCTTGCCCCCAGCGGCCCTCCATCCGGCCGGCCACCGCATGTCACGTTGGGAGCAGTCGGCATGTCCCGGACCCCTCGGGCCGGGCACGGAACCGGACACGGGAGCCCATCATGACCGGTACGACGGAGCGCCGTGAGATCCTCGTCGGCGTCGACCCCGCCAAGAACTCGCACCTCGCCCTGGCATGGGCGGCCGACGAGGCGCACAGGCGCCGCTCGGCCCTGCGGCTCGTGGTCGTCGTCCCCCCGCAGCACGACACCCATCACGTCGACGACACCCCCCGGCACCAGGCACAGACGTCGGCGGGCAGGGAGGCCCTGCTCGCCGCGACGACCTGGGTGCATGGCCGGCATCCCGACGTCGCGATCGCCGCCGAACTCTTCGACGGGTTCCCCGCACGGGTGCTCGCGCACCTGTCGCGCGAGGCCGCCATGGTCGTGCTCGGATCCCGGCACCTCAGCCGGACCGAGGAGTTCCTGAGCGCCGGCTCGCTCGTCGTTCCCGTCACCTCTCAGGCGCGGTGCCCGGTCGTCGTCGTGGGCGACGCGGAGCACACCACCCAGGATCCGCCGTACCTGGTCGTCGGCATCGACGGCAGTGAGCCCTCCCGGGCCGCCCTCGCCCTGGCCTTCGAGGAGGCGGACCTCCGGGGCTGCGCCCTGCGCGCCCTCGCCGTGTGGCAGCCGCCCGTCTTCTCCCTGCACACCGGTGACACGCTGTTCCAGACCGAGCGCCGACTGCTCGCGGAGACCACCGCCGGATGGGCGGAGAAGTACCCCGACGTCCGGCTGACCCACGAGGTCCTCATCGGCTCGCCCGTCGAGGTGTTGGCGGAGGCTGCGGAGCACGCCCTCGCCCTGGTCGTCGGCCGCCGGGGACGGGGCGGCTACACCGGCATGCGCGTCGGATCGGTGGTCCACGGACTGCTGCACCGCGCCCACTGCCCGGTGATCACCGTTCCCGTCGGCTGAGTTCGCCATGACGGCCTCGGCGGCCGCCCGGACGGCCCTGACGACCGGACGCCTCGAAGGGCTCACCGAGGCGGAGGCCGCCCGCCGCCTCGCCGCCGTCGGCCCCAACGAAGTGGCCGCGAGGAAGCCTGTCCGGCTCCACAGCAGGATCCTGATCCAGCTGCGGGACCCGCTGATCATGGTGCTCCTCGGCGCCGTCGTCCTGACCCTCGCGATCGGCGACCACGCCGACGCGATCGTCATCGCCCTGGTCGTCGTGGTCAACACGACGGTCGGCGTGGTCCAGGAGGTCCGCGCCGACGACGCCGTCGCCGCCCTCTCCGCCCTGAGCGCCCCACACGCTCGTGTGCGGCGCGACGGCGCCGTACGCGACCTCCCGGCCTCGGCGGTCGTTCCCGGGGACGTGCTCCTGCTCGGTGAGGGGGATGTCGTGGCCGCCGACGCCGAACTCGCCGAGGCGTCCGCCCTCCTCCTCGACGAGTCGATGCTCACGGGGGAGTCGGTGCCCGTCGACAAGGAGACCGGGGACCCGCTGAGCGCCGGCACCGTGGTCGTGCGGGGCAGGGGAGTGGCCACGGTGACCGCGACGGGCGCCGCCGGCGCGCTCGGCCGCATCGCCGCCCTGCTCGACGACCGGCGCGAGCCGACCCCCCTGCAGCACCGCCTGGCCGCCCTCGGCCGCGTCCTGGCCGCGGTGACGCTGGTCCTGTGCGCCCTGGTCTTCGTCCTCGGACTCGTACGGGGCCTCCCGCCCGGCACGATGGCGGTCACCGCGATCGGCCTGGCCGTGGCCGTCGTTCCCGAGTCCCTCCCCGCCGTCGTCACCTTGGCCCTCGCCCTGGGCGCCCGGCGCATGGTCGCCCGGCACGCCCTGGTGCGGCGGCTGCCCGCGGTGGAGACGCTCGGCTCGGTGACCGTCCTCGCCACCGACAAGACCGGCACCCTGACGGAGGGGCGCATGGTCGTCCAGCACGTCTGGACCCCGGACACGGCGGTGGACCTCACCGGCTCGGGTTACGACCCCGAGGGCGAGGCCCTCGTCGCCGGGAGATCGGCCGACGGCGACGAGCTCGCCCCGGTACGGGAACTCCTGCGGGTCACCACCCTCTGCAACGACGCCGCGCTGCGCCCACCCGACCCGAAGGTGCCCGACACCCACTGGACGGCGCTCGGCGACCCCACGGAAGCCGCCCTGCTCACCGCCGCGACCAAAGCGGGCTGCCCGCGCCCGTTGGAACTGTCGGCGACCCGCCCCCGGATCGGAGAAGTCCCTTTCGACAGCCTCCGCAAGCGCATGACCACGCTGCACTCCGCCGGGAAGGACCGGGTGCTCGTCTGCCTGAAGGGCGCTCCCGAAGCGGTACTGGTCCCGACCGTCCTCACCGACCGCCCGGACCTGCTCGCCCGGGCCCGGCGGGAGGCGGCCCGCCTGGCCGCCTGCGGATACCGGGTGCTCGCCGTGGCCTCCGGGACGCGGGGCGACGTACCGAGCCCGGTCACCGCCGCGGAATCGGGACTCGCTCTCCTCGGCCTGGTGGCCCTCAGCGACCCGCCCAAGCCCCACGCGGCCGCCACCCTCGCCTCCTGCCGTACGGCCGGGATCACCCCCGTCCTCATCACCGGGGACCATCCCGCGACGGCGAAGGCGGTGGCCTCCCGCGTGGCGCTCTTCGCGGACGGCGACGAGCCCGGGGACCGGGTCGTCACGGGGGCGGAGGTGGCGGCGGGACGCGTTCCCGACCTCACCGCGGTCCGGGTCTTCGCCCGCACCGATCCGCAGCAGAAACTGGACGTGATCGAGGCGTGGCGGGCCCGGGGCGCGGTGACCGCCATGACCGGCGACGGGGTCAACGACGGCCCCGCCCTGCACCGCGCCGACATCGGCATCGCCATGGGGGCGCGCGGTACCGAGGTCGCGCGCCAGGCGGCGGACCTCGTCCTCACCGACGACGAGCTCTCCACGGTCGTCGCGGCCGTGGAGGAGGGGCGCCGCGTCTACGACAACATCCGCCGCTTCCTCGTCTACGGAATGGCCGGCGGCGCGGCCGAGATCCTCGTCATGCTCGCGGGCCCCCTCCTGGGGCTCCCCCTGCCCCTGCGGGCCGGGCAGATCCTGTGGATCAACCTCCTCACGCACGGCCTCACCGGCGTCGCCATGGGCGCCGAACCGGCTGCCCCGGGAGCCATGCGGCGCCCGCCGCGCCCGCCGGACCAGCACATCCTCGGCGACGGCGCCTGGCAGCGGCTGCTCCTCCTCGCCACCGCCGTCACGGCCGCCGCCCTCGGCGCCGGGCTCGTCGCCCACGCGCTGGACCTGGCCTGGCAGAGCGTCCTCTTCCTCGCCTTGCTCTCCGCCCAGCTCGGAACCGTCCTGGGGCTGCGGGACCGTCTGCTGACCCGAAGGAACCCCTCCCTCCCCCTGGCGGTGCTCCTCTCCGCGTTGCTGGCTGCAGCGGCGCTGTACGTGCCCTTCCTGAGCCAGGTGCTGGACACCGAAGCGCTCGGCCCGACCGGTGCGGGCATCGGTGCCGCCTGCGCCCCGATCGGGTTCTTCGCCGCGAGGCTCGTCCGGACCGCCTTCCGCAGGACGAACCCGACAGGAAGGTCCGGAGCATCAGGACTACGGTGAAACCGGGCGTGGCCGGTCTCACCCGCGCCCGACGCGACCGGAGGTTCTGATGGACCGGGACGACGCACGGGCCGGGGACGCGCGGCTGCCGCGGTTGCGGCTGGACGAACTGCTCGACGAGCTCCAGACGCGCATCGGCGAGGTCCGGGGAACCAGGGACCGGCTCAACGGTCTCCTCGAAGCCGTCATGTCCGTCGGCCGGAGGCTCGACCTGCCCCAGGTGCTGCACGGCATCGTGGAGTCCGCCGTGACCCTGGTGGACGCCGAGTACGGGGCCTTGGGCGTCATCGGCGACGACCAGAGGCTCTCGGAGTTCCTCACCGTCGGCATCGATGACGAGCTCCACGAGCGGATCGGCGCGCTGCCGTCGGGGCACGGCATCCTCGGCGAGCTGATCCGCAACCCCGAGCCGTTGCGCCTGTCCGAACTGTCCGAGCACCCCGCCTCGTACGGCTTCCCGTCCCATCACCCGCCGATGCGTTCCTTCCTGGGCGTTCCGATCCGGGTCCGCGACGAGGTGTTCGGCAACCTCTACCTGACCGAGAAGCGGGGCCGGGCGGACTTCGACGCGGAGGACGAGGCCGTCGTGACGACCCTGGCGGTCGCGGCGGGCATCGCCATCGAGAACGCCCGCCTCTACGAGGAGGCCGGCCTGCGCCAGCGCTGGCTGGCCGCCAGCTCCGACTTCACCAGCGCCCTGCTGTCCGGGGCGGCGGAGACCGAGGTCCTCGACGGCATGCTGGAGCGGGCCGTGGACATCGCGGGCGCGGACGTGGGGATCTTCCACCTGGTCGGGCCGAGCGGGGAACTGCCGGGGACGCTGGCCTACGGCGAAGGGGCCGACGCGCACCGGAACGTGGTGCTGCCCAGCGCCGAGGGCACCCTGGCGGCGGCCGCCCTCGCCGAGGACGGCCTCGTGACGGTCCTCGACATCGAGACCGACGAGCGGATCACGGTGCGACCGGAGCGCTGGAAGGGTTTCGGTCCGGCGGTGGCCGTCACGGTCGGCACGAAGGAACGGTTGAGCGGCGTGCTGGTCCTGGCGCGGAGGGCCGGACGACCACCCTTCACGGGTGCCGAGATCACCGCGCTGCCGGTCTTCACCGGCCAGGCGGCCCTCGCCCTCGAACTGGCCGACCGGCGACGCGACGCCGAACAGGTGAGCCTCCTGGAGGACCGCGACCGCATCGCCCGTGACCTGCACGACCTCGCGATCCAGCGCTTGTTCGCCACCGGCATGACCTTGCAGAGCGCCCGCCGCTTCGTCGAACACCCCGAAGCGGCAGCCCGCCTCACCCGGGCCATCGACGACCTGGACGCCACCATCAAGATCATCCGCTCGACCATCTTCGGCCTCCGGGAGCACGAAGGACCGGGAACGGCCCCGAAACTCAGGAACCACGTCGTCAAAGCGGTCGACTCGGCCGCCCCCGCGCTCGGCTTCGCCCCCGCGCTGCGCATGGAGGGCCTGCTCGACACGGACGTGCCGGCCGGTGTGGCCGACGAGGTGGTCGCGGTGATCGGAGAGGCACTCACCAACGTGGCCCGGCACGCGAAGGCCCGCCGGGCGGAGGTCGCGGTCGTCGCCGGGGACGGCGTCCTCGCGGTGACGGTGGGCGACGACGGCATCGGCGCCCGGGAGGGCGGCCACCGCGGCGGCCTGCGGAACCTCACCGAACGGGCCGAGCGCCTGGGCGGCGCCCTGTCCGTCCGCGCCCGGCCCGACCCGATCGGCGGCACGGTGCTCGAATGGCGCGTCCCCCTGAGAACTCCTCGGGAGTGAGGCCTACCCTTCCTCCGCCTCGTGCTCGTGGACCTGCGCCGCGATCACCGCCGCCTGGACGCGACGCTCCACGCCCAGCTTCCCCAGGAGTCGGGAGATGTGGTTCTTGACCGTCTTCTCCGACAGATAGAGCCGCTGTGCGATCTGCCGATTGGTGAGCCCTTCACCGATGAGCTCCAGGACGGCCCGCTCCCGCTCGGAGAGCGCCGTGAGCCGTTCGTCCTCCGGGTGCTTCGCGGTCTCCGGGTCCCGCAGCGACCGCATCAGCCGGGCCGTGGTGGCCGGGTCGAGCATCGACTGCCCCGCAGCCACCGTCCGCACCGCCGATACCAGGTCGGAACCTTTGATCTGCTTGAGCACGTACCCCGCCGCCCCCGCCATGACGGCGTCGATCAGGGCGTCCTCGTCGTCGAACGAGGTCAGCATCAGACACGCCAGACCGGGCATCGCCGAGCGCAGCTCCCGGCACACGGTGATCCCGTCGCCGTCGGGCAGGCGCACGTCCAGGACGGCCACGTCAGGCCGCAGGGCGGGGCCCCTGGCCAGCGCCTGGTCCGCCGTCGCCGCCTCCCCGACCACCTCCAGGTCGGGCTCGTCGTCGATCAGGTCGCGCAGGCCCCGGCGTACCACTTCGTGGTCGTCCACGAGGAACACCCGCGTCGGCGCTCCGGCTGCCGGCAGATCGGACATGGCGACCCCTATGGTCGGTGGACACGTACCCGCCCCCACGAGAATTGTCCGGTATGAGCGGCTTCCATGGGCACCGGTGTTCACCCGGACGCCGACACGTCCACCGTTCGTACCGGTGGGAGGGGATCAGCGACCGAGGCCGGTGAGTCCGTCGCCGAGGACGCCGGCGCCCAGGAGGAGCATGACGATCACCGTGATCACGGTGCTGTTGGCGGTCATGAAACGTCTGACGCCGTCCAGGAACGAGACCGCGCGCCGCCCGCCGAGGAGATGAGCGCCGACGGAGCCGAGCACCGTGCAGGAACCGATGAGGACGAAGGCGACGACGGCCACGGCGAGGTCGGCACCGTGAGCGCCGGCCTCGATGATCGACGCGGCGGCCGATGCCGTCAGGACGAGGTTCTTGGGATTGGCAGCCGAGAGCAGTGCACCAAGCAGCAGGGCCCGCCCTGCCGTCGCGTCACCGAGGGACGCCATCCAGCCCGGCTCCTCGACCCGGTCACCCTTGCGGGGCCGTTTCCACCACTTGCGCACCCCCCACACGATGAGGGTCGCCCCGGCGAACACGCGCCCCCAGTCGGCGACGGCCGCCGACGGGCTGTCGGGCTCGTCGGCGCCCCCGAACACCACCACGCCGAGCACGGCCAGGACCGCGAGCCCGGCGATCCATCCCGCCGCGAAGAGCAGACCGTTGCGGCGGCCGTGCCCGCCGGTCAGGATCAGGACGATCCCGATCAGCGGGAAGGGACTCAGCGCGACCGCCAACGCGGCCGGCAGAATGGCTCCGATTGCTTGGACCAGCACAGTCCCTCCTGAGTGGTCGCCTTGATCGGTGAGGGGGACGCGACAGTTCCTTCGGATTCCAGCCTGCTGCACCGACGTCGTACGCGGGCAGTGCCGAACGGTCCTTTCCCGGACCCAGTGGTCCCTGAAGCGTGTTGTAGAAGGTCGCTTCTGAGCAGGTCAGAGCCAGTTTTTTAGGCCAGCCTGGTATGTGGCGGGGTTGAGGTCGCGCACGTAAGCGACGACTTGGACCGAGTGGTGGAGGCCGGTGCTGCGCTGGCAGCGGTCATAGAGGACCACGTAGTGCTTTATTCAGGCGAAAGCGCGCTCGACGCAGCCCGGGCCCTGCGGTTTTCTACGTTGTCCTTCCCTTCACCCGGCAGCAGAGCTTTGCCTGGGAATTCGTGGTGCGAGACGACGAGGCCGGTCAGGGTAAGAACGATGTATTAGCACAGTATTTCGGTTCCACAAAACGATTCCCTGCGTGTGATTCTCCCCGACAGATGCAGGATCTCGTCGAGAGGGAACCAATGGACCGGAATTTTATGAGTGCCAAGGAAACTGCCAAGTATCTGAACATGTCGGTGCCGTGGGTGTATCGGGAAGCTGCTCGCGCGGGCCTCGTTCCGTACAGGTTCGGGTGTGGGCGGAATGCCAAGCTTCAGTTCAAGGTGGCCGAGGTTCAAGCATGGGTGAAACAGCAGCGGTTGCCGGGTGATTGAGGCTATTCGGACGGATGTATGCAGGGCCCTCTCCTCGTCTGAGGAGAGGGCCTTGAACGTTCAGGCGGCGAGGTCGAGGTCCAGGACCTGGGCGGCTCGGCCGATCGAGCCGGGCATGAGGTGGCGGTAGATCTTGAAGGTGATGTCGAGGCTGCGGTGGCCCATCCATTCCGCGACGTCGGTGATGGGGATGTTGTGGGTGAGGCAGTTGGAGGCGAAGAAGTGGCGGAAGCCGTAGACGACCATGCCGTCGGGGATCTCGACGAGGCCGTTCTTCTTGATGCGCTTCCACTGGTTCCCGATGTGGTGGTTGGACATCGGCATAGTCAGGTCTCGCGGGTTGCGGAGCAGGTAACCGTCGATAGTGCCGTACGTGTCCGCGTACCACTCGATGGAGTGTTTGACCCGGGCCGGGAGCGGGACGTCACGGTAGTCGTCGGCCTTGCGGTGCTTGAGGGGCGCGTAGGTCTTAGTGGTCTGGTTGACCTGCTCGGTGATCCGGTACACGTCGTCGGCCACGATGTTGTTGATGTTGACGGCCAGGGCTTCCCCGTTGCGCATACCGCAGCCGCTCATAAGGTCGGCGACGAGGCGGAACACGTCGTCGCCGGCGGTGCGTATGCCGTGGAGTTGGGAGGGGGAGGGGATGACGGCGCGCTTGGGGTCGTACTGCGGGGGCTTGACGCCGTCGAGCGGGTTGTCGTCGTAGAGGCCGAGCCGGTGGGCGTCCAGCAGGATCGACTTGAGTTTGTCGAAGGCGTTGGACTGGGTGGCCAGGCCGACGCCATTGCGCTCCATGGTCTGGATGAAGGCTTCGACGACCTTGTGGTTGAAGGTGCCCATTCGGCGGCTCTGGAAGGCGGGGTAGAGGTGGTGGACGAGCAGTGATTCGAGGTGCCGCAGGGAGCTGGGGCTGAGGTCGCGCTGGCCGGCCTTCCACTCGGTGACGTACTGCTTGAACTGCATCGGGCTGTACTTCTGGATGCGTTCGGCCTTGTGCTGGTTCTGTGGATTGTTCTTCCGGGCCTGGTACATCTCGGCAAGACGGGCCTTGGCCTTGTCCTGGGTGGAGAAGCCGGATTCCTCGGCCTGCCGTCCGGCCGCGTTGCGATAGCGGATCTTGTACTCGTGCGGGCACCTGGGCCATCGGCTCTCGGGGTGCTCGCACTCCTTGAAGAAGCTGCCCATGCCGCGGACGAGGTTGATGGTGGCCATGGTTGTCGGCTCCCGGGCGTCTTGCTGACCTTTTGCTGACCCCGGATGGTCGATCAAGCCCCTGAGCTGGGGTGAAACGGCGAACCCGTGCTATGTGGTGGAACTTCGTCGCCCGGTCCGGTGAGGAGATCGCACAGGCGCGTGACGACTGGGAGCAGGGCTCGCGGTTCGGCGAGGTGCACGGCTACGACGGCGCCCGCCTGCCCGCCCCGGAACTGCCCACCACCCCGCTGAAGCCACGCGGACGGTTGCGCTGACCTGGGGAAACCCATGGCCGAGCGTGGCCGCGCCCGGCGAACGCGTCCTGGCCCGGCCGAAGCCTCGGCGCCTGCCCCGGTGAGCCGGAAGTCGTGATCACCCGTGAGGTAGGGGAACGCGGTTGCAGGGAAGGGGCGGCGTGATCATCGCACCACTTCACGGGAGGAGCGCGTGGTCCAGGAACGCCCGGGCGACCGGAGTGCAGTCGTCGAGAGAGGGCACGGCCAGGGCGAGGGTCCTGTGGATCGGTCTGTCCAGAGGGCGGATGACGGTGTTGCCGAGATCTGTGGGCAGGCCCAGGGTGGGCACGATGCTGACTCCCAGACCGGCGTCCACCATCGCGATGATGGCTGACAGTTCGCCCGCTTCGTAGGCGATGCTGAGGGTGGCGTCTGCCTGGCGCACGCCGTTCAGGATAACCGGCCGGCATCCGCCGGTCGTCAGGATGAACGGCTCGCCTGCCAGCGCGCGCACGGCGACTGTCCGCGCCGAGGCGAGTGCGTGGTCCCGCGGCAGCAGCGCGACCATCGTGTCCGTCCCCAGCGGCACGGTGTGCACCCCGGATTCCGGGAGGACGACCACGCCCATTTCCGCGGCTCCGTTCTTCAGCCAGGCGCGTATCTCCGGGCTGTAACCCTCCAGAACACGCACGCTGACCTGGGGGTGACGGTCGTTGAACGCGCGTAGCCGAGCGGCGATCAGCGTCCCGGTGGCGCTCGGCAGACTCGCGAGCCGCAGGGACCCCACCACGTGACCGACCGCGGCCGCCACGTCCGGGCGGATCAGATCGAAGTGCCGGATCGCCTCCCGGGCCCGGGAGACGGCCCGCCGCCCGGCCTCGGTGAGGGCGACACCTTCTCGGCGCCGCACCAGCAGCGCTGTGCCCAGATCGGCCTCCAGCGCCGCGATCGACCGGCTGACGTGTGGCTGGGACATGCCGGTCCGCTCCGCCGCAGCGGTGCACCCCCCGTGCTCGGCGACGGCCAGCAAGACCCGCAAGTGCGATAGCCGCACCCGCTCCACCCCCTGTGCTTCGACCGCTCACCAGCAGCTATGCCGACGGGCCCATACCCCCATGCCGGTCATGGTATTTGACGGAAACATATTCAGGCCGGGAAGGTCATGACCTCGAACGTTGAGGACACGACTTCGGAGGCGGCATGTCGTCTGTAACCGTCACTCGCGAGGCCGTCGACGTAGACGGCCGGCCCGCCAGTTACCTCACCGCAGACGGGCCGGACGGCCTCGCGGACCGTCCGGCCGTCCTGCTGCTGCACGGCACCTACTGGAGCCGGGTGTGGCTGCCGGTCCTGACGGAGCTGGCTAGCGCTTCCGGAACCCCGAGGTGGTGGCCGCCACGACCGTGGGGGAACTGCTCACCGCCCGGCGCACCGCGGTCACCGCCGCGCTGGGCCGCCCGGCCGCCGAGGAGGAGATCTCCGAGTACCTCGACCCCTGGCGCAGCCGGCGCGTCGGCCGTTCCTGGATGGCACTGGCCGGCGCGGCCGACAACCGCTACACCCTCGACCTGCTCCCGGCACTGCGCCGCTCGGCGATGCCGAAGCTGCTGGTGTGGGGAGAGAACGACGGCTTCCAGGACATCGCGTACGCCGAGCGCTTCGCCGAGGAGATGCCGCACACCGAGCTGGTGCGCGTTCCGAACGCGGGCCACATCCCCATGGAGAACGACGCCGAGGCCGTTGCGGCGGCGCTCTCGGCCTTCTTCGCTCCGCACGGGACGTGACCGAGCCGCGAGGCTCGGCGCCGAGCCCGGGCGCAGGTTCGCCGAACCACATCGCAGGGAGGGCGGAGGGGTGTCGCGTTACGCCGCGACGGATCCCGCAGGTTCTCTCGCCGTCGAAGACACGGCTCCGGACCAGGCGTCCGTGTGCTTGAAGCGTTCGCGTACGGCGGCCGTGTCGAGTCGACTCGTCCTGCTCCGCACCGGCCTGTCGGTCGTGATCACGCGCCGCCGGGGCGACCTCTGGAGGGCCGCCCTCCGGGCCCGGTGTCCGGCCGTTCCCGTCGAAGCCGTCGACAACGCCCACGTGGACGTCCTAGCGGTGCTCCTCTGCGTGCCCGAAAATGACGAGCCGACGACGAAGCACGAGCGAGAAAGGGGAGTGGCAGTGGAGTGGAGCCGGAAGAAGAGGCGGTGGGCGGGTCTTGCGGCCGCCGCCGTGGTGGCCGTGGCGGCGGGACTGGTGTGGTTCAAGCCCTGGGCCCTGTGGCTGGACGAGACCGTCCACGAGGCACTGCCCTCCGCGAGCGCCCCGGCCGCGACGCCGACGGCGAATCCGGGCCCTTCCGTCTCGGCCGCCGCACCGGTCACGGTCGCACGGGGCGCGTTCATCAGCCATGAACACGCGACCACCGGCACGGCGAAGGTCGTCCGCCTCGCCGACGGCACCCACACCCTGCGACTGGAGGGACTCGACACCAGCAACGGCCCCGACCTGCACGTCCTGTTGAGCGACGCGCCGGTCAAGGAGGGCACGGCCGGATGGAGGGTCTTCGACGAGGGGCGGTACGTCGACCTGGCCAGGCTCAAGGGCAACAGGGGCGACCAGAACTACCCCCTGCCCACGGACGTCGACTGGTCGGAGTACCCCAGCGTCAGCATCTGGTGCGACCGGTTCGACGTCTCCTTCGGAGCCGCCGCGCTCGTCCGCGCCTGACGGCCCGCCACAAGCCGAACGGAGACCGTGCGAGGTCGTCTGATCGCCCCCGGACCGCCGGACGCCGGGGCTGCGGCAGCCCCGGCGGCCTCTGACGGCCGGGGGCCGGCCTGTCGTTCTCCGGATCAGGCCGCGGTGGTGAGCTTCACCGGTTCGATGCCGGTCGCACTGTGCCGTTCGGCCCAGCTCTCCAGCGCTGTGCGGCAGGCGTGGTCGAGGTGGTGCAGCCCCGACAGGTCGAGTTCGACCGGGCGGTCCTGCGGGAGGGACTCCAGCGTGTCGAGGATCTTCGGCAGGCGGAGGAACGTGGCGTTGCCCGCCAGGTGCGCCTCGATGGGACCCGCGCCCTTGTCGATGACGTCCATTTTGACGTGCGAGGCCTCCCAGGCGGTCTTGGCGACTGCCAGGGCCAGACCGATCAGGACGCCCTCGAACATGTTCACCACGACGATGGCGAGGGCAGTGACCACCAGGATCGCCGCCTCGCCCCTGTGCTCCC
Organism: Streptomyces sp. NPDC086147; assembly: GCF_040702165.1. Lineage (NCBI taxonomy): Bacteria > Bacillati > Actinomycetota > Actinomycetes > Kitasatosporales > Streptomycetaceae > Streptomyces > Streptomyces sp. NPDC086147. Next base: position 24,110 of record NZ_JBFBJO010000028.1, read on the forward strand.
GCCACAACGCGGCGACCTGGCGGAACGGGATCAGTTTCCAGCCCGCGTGCACGAGGATGCCGGCGAGCGCGGGCAGGGGGATCAGCGCCAGGGCGAACGGGAGCGCGGCGGCGAACAGCAGCAGCCACACACCGTGCAGGACTCGCGACGCCTTGGTCTTCGCACCGGCGTTGACGTTGGCCGAACTGCGCACGATGACCGCGGTCATGGGCAGGGCGCCGAGCAGGCCGCAGACCGTGTTGCCCGTGCCCTGGGCGACCATCTCCTTGTCGTACTCGGTGCGCGGACCGTCGTGCAGCCGGTCCACGGCGGCCGCGCTGAACAGGCTCTCCGCCGAGGCGATCAGCGCGAACGCGATGATCGTGCCCCAGATGGCGGGACTGGCCAGCTCGCCGAAGGCCTCGGCACCGGGCGGCTGGACGACACCGAGCAGGCCCTCCACCTCGACGGTGGCGACCGGCAGTCCGAGGCCGAGCGTGGTGGCCGTCGCCAGCACCACCGCGGCGAGGGCCCCGGGCACGGACCGCGCCCGCTTCGGCATCCTGCTCCACAGCACGATGACGGCGATGGTGCCCGCGCCGATCGCGAGGGAGGCCAGGGCCGCGGTGCTCCCGAGCGCGTCGGCGAACGCGCGGGGCAGGCCCGTGATCTTCCCGATGCCGGTCTCCGGAGCCTTCAGGCCCGCCGCGGCGTAGAGCTGCCCGGCGATGATCACCAGGCCGATACCGCAGAGCATGCCCTCGACGACGGAGACGGATATCGCCCTGAACCAGCGGCCGATCCGGAAGAACCCCATGGCGAGCTGAAGCAGGCCGGCGATCAGCACGATCACGCCGAGCGTGCCCACCCCGAACTCGCTGACCGCCTCGAAGACGATCACGGTCAGGCCGGCGGCCGGTCCCGACACCTGGAGACTGCTGCCGCGCATGAGGCCGGTGACGAGGCCGCCGACGATGCCGGTGACGAGCCCCAGTTCGGCCGGGACGCCGGAGGCGACCGCAACCCCTACGCACAGGGGCACCGCGACGAGGAAGACGACGACGGAGGCGAGGAAGTCCTGACGTAAATGAGGGAACTTGGACAGCACGATGGTCACCCGTCCCCTCAGAGCGTCTCGAACGCGTCGGTGTCCGCGTGGTGTTCGCGTACGAGTCCGGTGTGGACCTCGTAGTACCAGCCGTGCAGGCGGAGTTCACCGGCGTGCAGGCGCTGCTCGACGCAGGGGTAGGAGCGCAGCCGCAGAAGCTGCGTCAGGACGTGGTTCTGCACGGCCTCGGCGACCGTCGGGTCGGCGGGGTCGGAGCAGCCGGGTTCCTTCGCGGCGTGCGCGAGCCAGTCCCGTACGGCGGGAACCGAGTTCAGATCGTCACCGCGCACCACGGCACCGACCGCGCCGCAGTGGGAGTGGCCGCACACCACGACGTCCTTGACGCCGAGGACCTCCACGGCGTACTCGATCGTCGCCGCCTCGCCGGTGGGGGTGGCGGAGGCGTACGGGGGAACGATGTTGCCGGCGGTGCGCAGCTCGAACAGCTCGCCGGGCCGGGCGCCCGTGATCAGTGCCGGTACGACCCGGGAGTCGGAGCAGGTGATGAACAGGACTTCGGGGGACTGGCCCGCGGCGAGGCCCGCGAACTCCTCGGGACGACGGCCGAAGGCACGTGCGTTGTCGATGAGAGGCTGCATGGTGTGGTGATTCCTCCTGGCGCGCCGTGACGGCGCGTCGGACTCGCATGACAGAGATGTGGGGGGCGTCCCGCTCGGTCAGCAGCGGGACATCTGGAGCGCGGCCCCGGAAGGGGCCGTGGATCTGCTCGACGCGCGGCCGCGCACGGCGTTGGGCGCGGCGTGGTCGAGCCCGGCCGCCGCTCCTCGGTCCGAGGACTTCGGCGCGTGGTCGGCCGGGCCGAGCGGGGTGGTCCCGGCCCGGCTGCCGACAGTGGGGCGATCAGGGGTGTGAATGTGCGTGGAAGAGGCCGCGGCGGCGAGGAGCGTGGACACGGGCAGCGGGGCGGCGCGGAACGCCGATGCGCTCCGGGTCGTCGTGGCTCGCGGCACGCTCTTCCCTTCCTGTGCAATCCACGCCTATGGATTACACCAAGAGAGGCCCAACTGATGGTCAAGAGAACCATAGGCGAGTAAAGTCGCGCGGTGGGTTAACTGCACGTGTCGGCCAGGAAAGAGCCCGGAAAGTGGGGGCTGTTTGGCCAGATCCGTGGCCCCTGAAGGTCTCCGCCCGTAGCGGTGGGGGTCTTGGCCGAGTCCGCCCGGGGGCGGGGAACCGCGCGTTTCCGCCAGAGTCGGCGGGTTCCGCGCGGAGCCGTGAGGGTCCGCCGCTCCGGCGTTCCGGGAGAGGTCGGGATCCGTCCACGTGAGGCGTGCGGTTCAGGTCAATCGCCAAGCCGACCCTTGACGGTCGATTGACCATCTCTTTACCTTCGGTGCCGATGGACGGCCGTCGCAGAACCATCGCTTGACGGACGTCCACCCCTCTCCCTTCGATTTCAGGAGGTTCCACCATGGATCAGCTCATCAAGCGCATGACGGAGGAGTCCGTGTGGCGCAAGTGGGTCGCCGCCAACTCCGCCCAGGCCGCCAAGGACGGGTGCATCAGCGCCACCGCCAAGAGCGGCTGCATCAGCACCACCACCAAGAGCGGTTGTATCTCCTGACCCGCTGATGCCCCACGCCGTCGGCGCGGCCGTCGCCGCGCCGACGGCTCCCGCTCGCTCCGCCCGCCGCCGACCCTCCCCGGAGAGCTCCCGTGAAGCGCCTGCCGAGTGCCGATGTCCTGGACAAGGTGCGTGACATCCCGATCTACCGCGCCTCCGTCGAGCGAGGTCACTTTCCGATCCTGGAGAAGCCGGAGATGGCCCGGGGCTTCCCCGACAACTGGATGACTCCCGAGCTGGCCCGCGCGCTGGAGGCGGGAGAGGCCGAGTTCGTGCTCTCCACCGGTACCAACCACGCCCGCATGCGGCTCATCCGGCCGCCCTACTTCCTGCTCCGCTCGTACTACCGCCTGTGGAGCGAGCACCCCGACCTCGGCACCTCGTGGCACGAAGGCGCCCGACGGGTCTCACTGACCACCGTCCTCGCCACCGAGCACGTGGCCCGGGTGAACGCCCGCAAGCCCGGCACCACCCCCGGTGAACGCTGGCTCGACGACCGCACCCTGTACCTCAACCGCCGCCTCGACCCGGCCGACTGGGACCGCGAAGAGGTCGAGCGCATGCTCACCGAGATCCGTGAGGCCGCCACCGCCCACTCCGACGGCACCTATCTGCTCGACTGCTCCGGCTACCACCTGGCGCACCTGGTCCGCAAAGTCTCCGCATGGGGCCTGTGGGGCGACTTCCCCCGTCCCGCCGGCATCGTCCACGCCTACGAGTACACGCCGTCGAACGTCCGCGCTTATCTGCGCGCCCACTTCGACTGCCCGGTGGTCGACCTCTTCGGCAGCACCGAACTCGGCTACCTCTTCTACAGCGACGCGGAAGGCCGGTACCAGCCCTATCTGCAGGACATGAGCGTGGAGCTGATCCCCGTGGAACCGGGCAGCGGCATCCACAGCCTCATCGTCACCAGCACCCGTAACCCCTACATGCCGCTGGTCCGCTACCGGTCCGGCGACTGCGTCCGCACCCGCGACGACAGTGCCGATCCGGAGAGGATCGTCTCCTTCTGCGGGCGGGAGAAGGAACTGCTGCGCACGCCCGACGGGCTTGTCTCCCAGGCAGACCTGGACGCCCGTATCGCCGGGGTCTGCACCCGCGTCTTCCTGCACCAGCTGCGTCTCATCGGCGAGGACCGGTGCCGCCTGGCGTACACGACCTTCGACGACGCGCCGCTCACAGCCGGCGAGACGGCCGAACTGGCCGCCGCCGTCAGCGCCCTGACCGGGCGGGACTGCCTGACGGAGCACCGCGCCGCCATCCCCGTCGGGCGCTCCGGCAAGTACGCCTGGCTGGCCGCGCACGACCCGTCCTGACCGATCCCGTCGCCCCCCGCCTGTCGTCCCCCGCGCACGGGGCCGTCCGGCGCGCCCGACGACGCCCCCGAAGGAGCCCCATGCCCACGTCCGCCGCCCATGCACCCTCGGGCAGCGCTGCCCACCGGGCGCCCACCGCCGAGGAGCTGCTCGGCCCGACCCTGTACGAGGAGGTGGTACGCCACTTCACGGCCGGGCCGGACGCACCGTCCGCGGCGGTCGTGCGACACCAGGTCCGCGAGTGCATGCGCTACCTCTACCTCGTCTCCCGCCACCCCGACCGGCTCGGCGGCCTCTTCCTGCCCGTGGAGCAGGACATCGACGAGATATGGCACTACCTCATCCTGCAGACGCGCGAGTACCGCGACCTGTGCGAACGGCGCCTGCCCGGCGGTCACTTCATCCACCACCGGAGCATCTCCTACGGCGCTTACCAGGAAGCGCCCGGACGGGAGGGCGCCGCCGAGCAGGCCCTGCGCTGGATCCCCCTCTACACGGCCGAGTTCGGCCCCTTCGACGCCGACGCCCTGCCGTACTGGACGATCGTGCGGTTCCTGCACGACGAACTGCACATGTCACCGGCGGAGATGGCCGGCCTGGTCGACGAGGCGGGGACGTCCGACGGACCGACGACGGTCCCCGTGCGGGACCACACGTGACCCAGACGGCCTCCTCGGCCACGGTGGCGGGTTTCTCCCGTGAACAGCGCCGCGCCCTGACGGTGCTCTGCGTCTCGCAGACGCTCGGCGGCGCGGGTATGGCAGCCGGCATCACGGTCGGCGCGCTGCTCGCCCAGGACCTGCTCGGCTCGACCGGTCTGGCCGGACTCCCGGCCGCGCTCTACACCGCCGGAGCGGCCTTCGGGGCGGCGGGTCTCGGGCATGTCGGCCAGCGCTTCGGGCGTCGTCCGGGGCTGGCGCTCGGCAACGGCATCGCCGCGCTGGGCAGCGCGGGCGTGGTAGCGGGAGCCGCGGCGCGCTGGCCCGTCCTGCTTCTGGCCGCCCTCTTCGTGTACGGGGCGGGCACGGTCACCGGTCTCCTGGCGCGCTACGCGGGCGCCGACCTCGCTCCACCCGAACGACGCGGCCGGGCCGCCGGAACCGTCCTGTTCGCCATGACCCTGGGAGCGGTCGTGGGCCCGAACCTGACCGGACCCACCGGCGACCTCGCCGACACCTGGGGCCTGCCGCGGCTGACGGGCCCCTTCCTGCTGGCGGCGGTCGCGTACGTGGCGGCCGCGCTCGTCCTGCTGGTGTGGTCGCGCCCGGACCCGCTGCCCCCGGCCCCGCCCCGGGAGCCCGGGGCCGCCCGTGCCGGGAGCCCCGCCCCCGGAGTCGTCACCGGCGCCACCGTGATGATCACCGCGCAGCTGGTGATGATCGCCGTGATGACCATGACGCCCGTCCACATGGCGGGCCACGGCCACACGACACGGGCGGTAGGCCTGGTCATCGCCCTGCACGTGGGCGCGATGTTCCTGCCGTCACCGCTGAGCGGCCTGCTCGCGGACCGGATCGGCGGGCGGAGGATCTCCATCGCGGCCGGAGCCGTCCTGCTGGGCGCGGGTCTGCTCGCCGGTCTCGCCCCACCGCACTCTCTCCCCCTCCTGGCCTGCGCGCTGGTCCTGCTCGGAGTCGGCTGGAACCTGGCCCTGCTCGGCGGCACGGCCATGCTCACGGACGCCGCGCCCGCCGAGAACCGGGCCGCGGTGCAGGGCCTCGCGGACGTGGGGATGTCCGTGGCGGGCGCGACCGGCGGCATGGCCTCGGGGCTGGTGATGGAGGGTGGCGGATACCCGGTCCTGGCGGCCGCCGCCGGGGCCCTCGCCCTCGCGGTCATCCCGGCCATGGCGAGGGGCGGCAGGCGCCCCACCTGACAGACGGCCGGTCGGTACCCACGCGGGAGGACGCTGCGGCACCCGCCACGACGGCCTCCCCGCCCCCACCGTCCTTCGTACCCGATCCGGCAGAACAGGAGCCGCCAGATGAGCCGTCCGACGAGTGCCCCGACGGTGTCCGGCGGCCACCCGCCCGCCGCCGACTACCAGGTCGACGCCGTGATCGTCGGGGCCGGGCTCTCCGGCCTCTACCAGCTCCACCGGCTGCGGGAGCTCGGCCTGACGGCCGTGGTCTTCGAGGCCGGCGACGACATCGGCGGAACGTGGTACTGGAACCGCTACCCCGGGGCCCGCTGCGACATCGAGAGCATGTCGTACTCCTACTCCTTCTCCCCGGAACTCGACCAGGAGTGGGAGTGGAGTGAGCGCTACGCCGCCCAGCCGGAGATCCTGCGCTACATCCACCACGTCGCCGACCGGTTCGACCTGCGCGAGGACGTCGTCCTACGGTCTCGCGTCACACGAGCCGTGTACGACGGGCACGATCATCACTGGCGGCTGTCCACGGACACCGGAGGGGCCGTCACCGCCCGCTTCGTGATCCTGACGACAGGCTGCATGTCGGTCCCCAAGGATCCGGGGATCCCCGGTGCCGACAGCTTCACCGGCGCCGTCCACCACACCGCACGGTGGCCGCGCGAGGACGTCTCCTTCGCCGGGAAGAGGGTCGCCGTGATCGGCACCGGATGCTCGGGCGTCCAGGCCGTTCCCGTCATCGCCGAGGAGGCGGCCTCCCTGACCGTCTTCCAGCGCACCCCGGCCTACGTCCTGCCGGCCCACAACCGCCCGCTGCGGGCCACGGAGCGCGCGGCGCTCAAAGCCGGGTACCCCGAGTTCCGGCAGGCCCAGCGGCGCTCGCGGGGCGGGACCGTCTTCGAGCCCCCGACCCGCTCGGCGCTGGAGGCGGACGGGGCGGAGCGCACCGCCGCCTACGAGGCGGCCTGGGGCAGGGCTTCCTCAACGGACTGCTGCGCACCTACACCGACGTCCTCACCGACGAGAAGGCCAACGAGACCGTGGCGGAGTTCGTCCGGTCCAAGATCCGGTCGATCGTGACCGACCCCGCGACGGCTGGACTGCTCTCCCCGCGCACGTTCCCGTTCGCGACCAAGCGCCCCTGCCTGGGGACCGGTTACTACGAGACGTACAACCTGCCGCACGTGTCGCTCGTGGACCTGCGCGCGACCCCGATCGAGCGGATCACCCCCCGGGGCATCCGGACCTCGGACGGGGAGCACGACCTCGACGTGATCGTCCTCGCCACCGGCTTCGACGCCCTCACCGGCTCCCAGCTCGCCGTCGACATCGTGGGCAAGGGAGGCGTGACGCTCCGGGAACGGTGGGCCGAGGGCCCCCGAAACCACCTCGGACTCGTCTCGGCCGGCTTCCCCAACCTCTTCACCGTCCTCGGACCGCTCAGCCCCTCCGTACTCACCAACATCACGGTGTCCCTCGAACAACAGGTCGAGTGGATCACCGACTGCATCGACCACCTGCTCAGGAACGGCCTCACCGAGATCGACGCCACCCCGTCCGCCGAGGCCGACTGGGGGACGCGCGTGGCGGAGATCGCCGCCCGCACGCTCTACCCGGCGGTGGACTCCTGGTACACCGGGGCGAACGTCCCGGGCAAACCGCGGGTGTTCCTCGCCTACGCGGGCGGGCTCGACCGGTACCGGGAGGAGTGCGACGCAGCGGCCCGCGACGGTTACGCCGGCTTCGTCCTCTCCTCCTCCACGGGCGGGCGTTCCCTCCCGGACCCGAACCGGACCCTGCGCCGGGAGCGGATCCCGGGCTGTGAGTGATCATGCTTCGGAGTTGGGGGGATCTCGCGGATCGGCACTCGGTGACAGACCTCGTCCTCCCTCCGAACCGGCCGGGTTCAGGCCGGCTTGCGCCAGACGGAGACGTGCTTCGCGGAGTCCTGGGCGAACGCCGCACCGTTCCAGTCCGCGACGCGGCGTTCCAGCTCCAGTCCGGCGATCCGGGCCATCAGGTCCAGCTCCGCCGGCCAGGCGTACCGGTGCCGGGAACTGCCGCGCCGGTAGCGGCCGTCGTCGCCGTCGAGGGTGAGGTGGTGCGAGACGAGGACCTGCTCGACCAGGTCGAAGGTGTCGAAGCCGAGGTGCCGCTCGGAGACGTCGAACGGCACCGCGATCCGGCCGGGCGGCAGGAACCGCAGCGGCGGCACGCTCAGCTCGACGACGAACCGGCCACCGGGCGCCAGGTGCCGCGCGGCGTTGCGGAAGCACTCGACCTGCTCGTCCTGGGTGAGCAGGTTCGAGATCGTGTTGTAGACGAGGTACACCAGGGAGAACTCGCCGGGGACGACGGTGGTGGCCATGTCCCCCACGGTCACCGGGAGGGTCTCCTCGTCCGTCTTGCGCCGCAGGGCCGCCGCCATGTGTTCGGACAGTTCGATGCCCACCACCGGCACGCCGCGTTCCCGGAGCGGAACGCCCACCCGTCCGGTCCCGATGGCGAACTCCAGGGCCCGGCCGTCTCCGGCGAGTTCGGCGAGGAAGTCGAGGGTCGGTCCGAGGACGGCGGCCGAGAACATCTCGGCGTCCTCGGCGTCGTAGCGGTCGGCGGTCTCACGGGTCCACAGTTCGCTGCTCGTCACGGGGCGACAGACTGCCAGGCGCGCAAAGCGCTGTCGACGCGTTTTCGTCCGGGCCGCCCGCGTTCCGGACGGTGGGGAAGGACGACCGGCGGGCCCCGGGATCTCTCCCCGGGGCCCGCCGGCCGCTCTGTCTCCCGTGTGGTGAGGGGTTACGCCGCGTCCCGCACCCGTCCGGTGAACTCCGGTCCCGGGACCGGCTCCCAGGAGCCGTCGAAGAGGGACAGGGCGGCCCGCAGGGACTCCGTCGGTTCCATGACGCCGTCCTTGACGGTGGGCACGGTCAGCTCCGCGCTCGTCTCCCCGGCGGGGACGGAGAACCACAGGGACAGGCCGCCCGGGGCCGCCCCGGACAGCGGGACGGCCGGGTTCGGGACCTCGCCGATCTGCTGCTCCAGCCACTCCGGATCGACGTCCGCCGTGGACAGTTCGGCGCCGCCGGTCACCGGCAGCACGCCGACCGTGCCCATGATGTCGGCGTCCGCCGCGGCGGACAGCTTCACCCGCCAGGTCAGGGACCCGCCCTCGGTCACGTCGTCCGCGACGGGGGTCACGGTCACCGTGGGCAGGGGATCGTCGTTGCGGGCGGTCACGCCGCCCCGGTGGGAGCCGACCACGGCCCCGCGCACCGCCTTCACGAACGCGTCGTGCGTCGTGTCGTAGCCGAAGCGGGTGTTGCCGCGGACCTCGACCGGCACGTCGATGTCGTGGCGCCCCGGGCGCACCGTCACCAGGCGCGAGACGGCCGGGTCGCCGTCGGGGCCGGGCACGAACAGGCGGACCTGTCCGGCACCCTTCCCGGAGACCCGCACCGGAACGCGGTAGGTCCGCACCCCGGAGTCGCCCTCGTCGACCGTCAGACGCCCGATGTCGACGCGCGGCAGCACGGACGGCCGCACCGCCGGGGTGCCCGGACGCCAGCCCCACCCGTCCACGAGCCACGCGCGGCCCGCGCGGCCGCTCGGGGCCAGTTCGAGCGACGCGATCCGCTTCAGGTCCAGGCCCCTCAGGCTCGCGGCGGACAGCGGGACGCGGACCTCGCGCGCCCACACGGACGTGGTCCGGTCGCTGCCCGGCAGCCCGTCGACCCGGACGCGGCCCAGGTGCGCGCGGCGGCCCGAGGCGTCGGTCACGGCGACGTCGAACCGGGTGCCCGCGCTGTTGGGCGGTACGGCCAGGCGCAGGGCCAGGGCGTCGGAGCCGGCCAGCGAGACCGGCCGGGACGGGCGTACCGCGACCGGCTTCCCGGGAGCGTCCCACCGCAGCGCGACGGCGTCACGGCCCGGCTCGGGAGAGGCGTCCCAGACCGCGAAGTGCGGGGAGGCGCCGCCCTCCTCGGGGTTCAGACAGGCGCGCTCGGCGTCGGGGTCGACCTGGGCGCACAGCCGGCCCGAGCCGGAGACCGCCGTCGAGGCGTCCGGCAGGAAGGCCGGTACGCGGTGCCCGCCGACGGCGTGGGTGAGGACCCGGGCCGGGTCCGCCGAGGGCGCGCGGCGGCCGGTGCCGTCGAGCAGCGGCCGCACCCGGTCGTCGCCCCCGACGAACAGCCGCGCCGACGCCGCGATGTAGACCGCGCCCGCCTTCTGCTGCTGCCCGGCGGTCAGCCGGATCGCCGCGCCGGGGGAGCAGACCGGATCGGGCGTCTCGTCGGACGAGAAGTCGTCGAAGGCCGGGGCCTGGGCCTGGCCCGGGGTCCACTCGCTGTTGAAGAAGTTGTGGTTGGCCCCGACCATGTAGGCCGAGCTGTGCAGGGCCGTGCCCCGGCCGGTGCCCCGGGTGCCGTCCAGGTAGATCTGGCCCTGGAGGTCGCTCACGTCCCCGTCGCAGCCCGGCAGGATCGTCGTGGACGGCACGTCGGGGGCCGGGTTCTGGCCGAAGATCGTGGGCCCGATCAGGACGTTGCCGCGGATCTTCCACCGTACGGGCCCGTGGTGGCCGTCCCGGTCGGCCGGCGGCGGGTAGAGGCTGTCGAGCGCCGCCCGGTTGACGCCCTCGCCGCCGCGCGAGTGGCCGACGAGCAGCACCCGCGAGAGGTCGGCGGGCGCGGTCTTCCGCACGGCGGCCGGCGCGCCCGGCCGGTTCGCGGCCCAGTCGGCCCAGCGTGCCAGGTGCAGCCGGACCAGGGAGGAGCGGGCCTGCGCGCCCGCGTCGTCGATGCTGTGGTCCTGCCCGTTGACGCCGTTGGCGGATATCGAGAGCGTCACGTAGCCCTGGGAGGCCAGGAGCTTCTGGGCGTTCAGGTACCCCCGGTGGCTCGGTATCTCCCGGGTGCCCGCCGGGCAGGGCCAGGCGCCCGTCGCGTCCTCGGTCCCGGGCGTGTAGCAGGTGGCGTGCCGGCCGTGCAGGAAGAGGGCCACCGGCCGCTCGCCCGGCGCGCCGGCCGGACCCACCACGACGGCGCGCATCTCGACGGGCACGGGGAAGTCGGGCAGCTTCACGGACGGCAGGACGTACTCGCCGCTCACGGTCCGGTAGGGGCCGGGCGTGCCCGGGTCGACCGGGTTCGCCGGGAGGGAGGCCTCGGGTGCGGCGGACCGGGGCGGGGCCTGCCGCGGCCCGGTGGGCCGGAGGCGGGCGGAGGGCTCGGCGGCGTCCAGCCGCTTGCCGCCGGCCGTCACCCGCAGCCGGTCGCCCCCGTCGAGCCGGGCGTCCCCGAGGGGGAGCCGGAAGGCGCGCCCGTCGGGATCGGCCGCCGGACGGCCGAGCAGCCGGTCGCCGGCGTGGAACTCGACCCGGGCGTCGCCCATGGGGACGGGGCCGGGCGACGTCCACACGAGCTGCCGGTCCGCGCCGGTCCCGGTGACCCGCCAGCCCGGGGGGAGTTCGGGGTTCCCGCGCCCGGCCTCCTGGGCCGTCGTCGCCGTCGGTCCGGGGGACGGTTCCTCCGCGTGCGCCGCGCCGGGCGTCGCCGCCGTCAGCGCGAGTAAGGCGGCGGCGGTGGTCACGCCGCGTATGCCACGTATCAAGACGGTCTTCCTCACGTTCGTTCCCGTGGGAGCACCGCCGGTGGCGTCGGCCGTCCGGCTCCCCGGTGCCCCCTCTCGCCCCGGAGGACGGCGGCGGACGTGCCGGGGTTGCCTCCCCGTACGGCGTCATGTGCGCGCCGGAGAAGGGGAGTCGGGAACGGGACCGGCCCGGACGGCGGGGGAGCCGTCCGGGCCGGGCGTGCCGCGGCCGGACGACGGGGGGCGTCGTCCGGCCACGGGCGGGGGAGGGTCAGACGAGGTCGAACCGGTCCAGGTTCATGACCTTGTCCCACGCGGAGACGAAGTCCTTCACGAACTTCTCCTTCGCGTCGTCGCTCGCGTAGACCTCGGCCAGCGCGCGCAGTTCGCTGTTGGAGCCGAAGACGAGGTCGGCGCGGGTGCCGGTCCACCGGACCGTGCCCGTCGCGGCGTCGTGGGCCTCGAAGAGGTCCGCGTCACCGGCCACCGGCCGCCAGATGGTGTCCATGTCGAGCAGGTTGACGAAGAAGTCGTTCGTCAGGGTGCCCGGGGCCGTGGTCAGAACGCCGTGCTTCGAGCCCTGGTGGTTCGCGCCCAGGACGCGCAGACCGCCGACGAGGACCGTCAGTTCGGGGGCGCTCAGGTTCAGCAGGTTGGCCCGGTCGACGAGCAGGAACTCGGCCGGAAGGCGGCTGCCCTTGCCGAGGTGGTTGCGGAAGCCGTCCGCCTTCGGCTCCAGGGCGGCGAAGGACTCCACGTCCGTCTGCTCCTGGCTCGCGTCCACCCGGCCCGGCGCGAACGGCACCTCGACGGCGAAGCCCGCGTCCTTGGCGGCCTTCTCCACGGCGGCGGAGCCCGCGAGCACGATCAGGTCGGCGATCGAGACCTTCTTGCCGCCCTCGGCGTCGAAGTCGGCCTTGACGCCTTCGAGGACGCGGAGCACCTGCGCCAGCTGGTCCGGCTCGTTGACCTCCCAGTTGCGCTGCGGCTCCAGGCGGATGCGGCCACCGTTGGCGCCGCCCCGCTTGTCGCTGCCGCGGAAGGAGGAGGCCGAGGCCCAGGCCGCGGAGACGAGCTGCGCGACGGTCAGGTCCGAGGCGAGGATCCGCTCCTTGAGGGAGGCGACGTCCGAGGCGTCCAGGAGCTCGCCCTCGCGCTCCGGCAGCGGGTCCTGCCACAGCAGGACCTCGGAGGGGACCTCCGGGCCGAGGTAGCGGGAGATCGGACCCAGGTCACGGTGGGTCAGCTTGTACCAGGCGCGGGCGAAGGCGTCCGCGAACTGCTCGGGGTTCTCGTGGAAGCGCCGCGAGATCTGCTCGTACGCCGGGTCGAAGCGCAGCGACAGGTCGGTGGTGAGCATCGTCGGGCGGTGCTTCTTCGACGGGTCGTGCGCGTCGGGGATGATCGCCTCGGCGTCCTTCGCCACCCACTGGTGGGCACCGGCCGGGCTCTTGGTGAGCTCGTAGTCGTACGCGAAGAGGTGCTCGAAGAAGTCGTGGCCCCACTGCGCCGGGGTGGTGGTCCAGGTAACCTCCAGACCGCTGGTGATCGTGTCGCCGCCCTTGCCGGTGCCGTGGGAGTTGGCCCAGCCGAAGCCCTGGGACTCGATCGGCGCGGCCTCGGGGTCGTCGCCGACGCTCTCCGACGGGCCGGCGCCGTGCGCCTTGCCGAAGGTGTGGCCGCCCGCGATGAGCGCGACGGTCTCCTCGTCGTTCATCGCCATCCGGCGGAAGGTCTCCCGGATGTCGCGGGCCGCCGCGACCGGGTCCGGGTTGCCGTTCGGGCCCTCGGGGTTGACGTAGATCAGGCCCATCTGGACCGCGCCGAGGGGCTCCTCCAGCTCGCGGTCGCCCGTGTAGCGCTTGTCGTCCAGCCAGACGGTCTCGGGGCCCCAGTAGACGTCCTCGTCGGGCTCCCACACGTCCGCGCGGCCGCCGGCGAAGCCGAAGGTCTCGAAGCCCATCGTCTCCAGGGCCACGTTGCCGGTGAGGACCAGGAGGTCGGCCCAGGAGAGGTTCTGGCCGTACTTCTTCTTGACCGGCCAGAGCAGGCGGCGGGCCTTGTCCAGGTTGACGTTGTCCGGCCAGCTGTTGAGCGGCGCGAAGCGCTGCTGGCCGGCGCCGGCGCCGCCGCGGCCGTCGCTGATGCGGTACGTGCCCGCGCTGTGCCACGCCATCCGGACCATGAGGGGGCCGTAGTGGCCGAAGTCGGCGGGCCACCAGTCCTGGGAGGTCGTGAGGACCTCGGCTATGTCGCGCTTCACGGCCGCCAGGTCGAGGCTCTGGAACGCCTCGGCGTAGTCGAAGTCCTCGCCCAGCGGGTTGGCCACGGCGGGGTTCTTGGCCAGGATCTTCAGGTTCAGCCGGTTCGGCCACCACTGGTTGTTCCCGCCGCCCTGGGTCGGGTGGGCGGCGCGGCCGTGGGCGACCGGGCAACCGCCCCCGGCTTCGTCCAGCTTCGCGTCCACGACGATCGCGTCGTGGTTCTCGGGCGCTTCGTTCTCGGGCACGCGGTTCTCAGACATCGGAATCCTTCCGGACCTGGCGGACAACAGTACTCAGGAAGTGCGATCGGAGCGGCCGGGTCGTGCCCGGAGAGCCGTCACGTATCGGACTCCCGCCGCGCTGAGGTCTTCCTGTCCCTTGGCCATCAACGAAATCGATCCTACAATGGACGTTGTCCAAGTCAAGAACAATGCCAAATCCTGTCCGAGGAGCACCGGCCGCACACCGGACACCACGGGCCCCGCGTCCGAGCCGAAGAGGTGAACCGATATGAGCGACCTGCTGGAACGGCTGCGATCCCGAGGCTGGCGGATGACGTCCCAGCGCCGCGTGGTCGCGGAGGTCCTGGCCGGCGACCACGTGCACCTCACGGCGGACGAGGTGCACGCGCGCGCCGTCGAGCGGCTGCCGGAGATCGCGCGGGCCACGGTCTACAACACCCTCGGCGAACTCGTCGCCCTGGGCGAGGTCGTGGAGCTCTCCACGGACGGACGGGCCAAGCGCTACGACCCGAACGCGCGCCGGGAGCACCAGCACCTGGTCTGCTCGGGCTGCGGGCTCATCCGGGACGTCCACCCGACGGGCGACCCGCTGGCGGTCCTCCCGTCGGAGGAGCGCTTCGGCTTCGCCGTGGAGAAGGCCGACGTGACGTACCGGGGGCTGTGCCCGGACTGCTCGGGGGGATGAGCGGGTACGCGGAAGGGGGCCGCCACCGGTGTCGGTGACGGCCCCCTCCGGGGTGGCGGCCTCCGCTCCGGAGCCGCCGGGTGACTACTTCAGGACGGCGAGCGCCTCGTCGTAGCCGGGCTCGTCCGCGATCTCGCCCACGAGCTGCGCGTGCAGGACCTTGTCGTTCTCGTCGAGGACGACGACCGCGCGGGCGGTCAGGCCGGCCAGCGGCCCGTCCGCGATCTCCACGCCGTAGTTCGTGTGGAACTCGCGGCCCCGGAGCGTCGAGAGGTTCTTGACGTTCTCCAGGCCCTCGGCACCGCAGAAGCGCGCCTGCGCGAAGGGCAGGTCGGCGGAGATGCAGAGCACCACGGTGTTCTCCAGCTCGCCCGCCTTCTTGTTGAAGGCGCGAACGGAGGAGGCGCACGTCGGGGTGTCGACGCTCGGGAAGATGTTGAGGACCTTGCGCACGCCGGCGAAGTCCTTCAGCGACTTGTCGGCGAGACCCTCGGCGACGAGCGTGAAGTCGGGCGCCTGGCTGCCGGGCTCCGGCAGGGCGCCGTTGACCTGCACCGGGCTGCCCTTCAGCGTGACCTGGGCCATGGTGATCTCCTTAAGACGTACGAGTGGCAACGAAGCGCATCGTACGGAGTCCGGGCCGCTCGCGTGGTCGCACCTCTTGACGCCCCCTTCCTTCACTTCTTAAATCAGGTGGGCGGCGAAGCGGTCCGCCTCCGTGTGTGTCATGTACCTGACATGCATCCGAGGCGTGCGTCCACGACGCCGTCCCCCCACATCCGACGGAAGAGAGAGCCATGACCTCCTCCCGCTCACGACGGCGCACGCTGTCCTCCGCCCTGTCCGCGCTCGCCCTGGCCCTCGCCGTCGCGGCGCTCGGCCCGGCGGCCTCGGCCGGCCCCGCCGAGGGAGCCGCCCGCACGCCCGCCGCGTTCCAGCCCGCGGCCCTCCAGCCCGCCGCCGAGGCGGCCGCCGTCACCTTCTCCGACGACTTCGACGGCCCCGCGGGCGCCGCCGCGGACGGGAGCAAGTGGCAGATCGAGACCGGCGACAACGTCAACAACCACGAACGGCAGTACTACACGGCCGGCAACCGCAACGCCGCGCTCGACGGCCAGGGCCACCTGGTCATCACCGCCCGCAAGGAGAACCCGGGCAACTACCAGTGCTGGTACGGGCGGTGCGAGTACACCTCGGCGCGGCTCAACACCTCGGGGAAGTTCACCACCCGCTACGGCCGCGTCGAGGCCCGCATGAAGGTGCCGCGCGGCCAGGGCATGTGGCCCGCGTTCTGGATGCTCGGCAACGACATCGGCCAGGTCGGCTGGCCCAACTCGGGCGAGATCGACGTCATGGAGAACGTCGGCTTCGAACCCTCCACCGTCCACGGCACCCTGCACGGCCCGGGCTACTCGGGCTCCGGCGGCATCGGCGCCGGGTACACCCTGCCCGGCGGGCAGGCCTTCGCCGACGCCTTCCACACCTTCGCCGTCGACTGGTCGCCGGGCCGGATCACCTGGTCCGTGGACGGCAACGTCTACCAGACCCGCACGCCCGCCGACCTCGGCGGCCGGACCTGGGTCTTCGACAAGCCCTTCTTCCTGATCCTCAACCTCGCGGTCGGTGGCTACTGGCCCGGCGACCCGAACGGCTCGACCCCCTTCCCGAGCCAGCTCGTCGTCGACCACGTCCGCGTCACCACCTCCGACGCCCCCGCCGGCGGCGGACCCATCACCGGGATCGGCGGCAAGTGCGTCGACGTGGCCGCCGCCAACACCGCGAACGGCACCCCCGTCCAGCTCTACGACTGCAACGGGACCGCCGCCCAGCGGTGGACCGTGGGCACGGACGGGACCATCCGCGCGCTCGGCAAGTGCCTCGACGTCGCCTCCGCCGGCACCGCCGACGGAACGCCCCTCCAGCTGTGGGACTGCAACGGCACGGAGGCCCAGCGCTGGGTCGCCAACGACGCCCGGGACGTGGTGAACCCGCGGGCGAACAAGTGCCTGGACGCCACCGGAAACAGCTCGGCCAACGGCACCCGGCTCCAGATCTGGACCTGCGCGGGCACCGCCAACCAGAAGTGGACGGTGACCCGGTAGGACGGGGGACGGGCGGCCCGGCGGCCGCCCGTCCCCTCCACCCGGCCCCGGGAACTCAGCCCCGGGGCCGCGCCAGGTACTCCTCCCGCAGGGCGGTGAGGATCTGCGCGGCCTCGGGGTGGCCCGTGTTCCGGCAGCGCGCCGCCGCCGTCGTCAGCCGGGCGATCGCCTCGTCGGTCCGGCCGAGCCCGTTCCCCTCGACCAGGGCGGCGAACCGCACCGCCTCCGCCCTCGGCAGCTCGCCCTGCTCCCCGCCCCCCTCGTGGACGCCGATCGCGGCCTCCGCCTCGGCCAGGGCCTCCTCGAAGCGCTCCGCCTCCGCCAGGACGTGGGACCTGCGGTAGTGCACCTCACCGCGCTCGTACCAGACGGCGAAGCCCTCGGCGTCCTCCGGCACGCCGTCCAGGACCGCGTCGGCCCGCGCCAGGTGCGCGAGCGCCTCCTCCACCCCCTCGGCCCCCCGGGCCGCCGCCGTGAGACGGGCGAACTCGCGCGCCATCCGCACGATCATGGGCGGGTTCGGCGCCTCGTCGTGCGCGGCGAGGGCACGCCCGTACGCGGCCTCCGCCGCCTCCCAGCGGTCGGCGAGGACCAGCGCGACCGCCGTGTCCGCCGCCACCAGGGTGCGGATCGGGGCGTCGTCCTCCCACCCGGAGACCGTGCTCGCGAGCCGCAGGAACTCCTCGGCCGACGGCAGGTACTCCTCCAGCTCCCGCAGCCCGCGCGCCAGGGACAGCCGGATCTGGGCCACCATCCGCTCGTTCAGGGCGGCGGCCGACTCCTCGGAGAGCAGCGACTCCAGGACCGCCACGGCGTCCGCCTGCCGACCCGATTCCTCCAGGACGTCGGCCAGCTGGATCCGTACGCCCGCGGCCTCCTCGTGCTCCCCGTCCCGGTCGAACCGCGCGGCCGCCTCGGAGAGGTGGCGCACGGCCCCGGCGCGGTCCCCGAGGTGCGAGGACGCGTGGCCGAGCAGGGCGTACGTCGGAGCCATCGGGAAGTCCGCGTCGTCGTACCGCACCGCGTCCGCGATCGCCCGGTGCAGCAGCTCGACCGCCTCCGCCGGCTCCTGCCGGGCCAGCACGGTCTGGGCGAGCAGGGCGCGCGGGCGCGAGCCCCGCCAGGGCCGGTCCGAGGCATCGACGTCCACGAGGGCCGCGCGCAGCTCCGCCTCGGCGAGGGCGACGTCGCCCCGGCGGCCGGCCACGTCCGCGGCGAACTGGCGCGCGTTGGCCGCCTGGTGGGGCGCGCCCAGGCGCTCCGCCTCGGCGCGCAGCGCCCCCACGGCCCGCTCGAACCGCTCCGGAACGGAAGCGGACTCCTCCGGCTCCCGCCGCATCGTCTCCTGGTAGGCGGCGTAGGCGTCGGCGTACAGCACGGTGAAGTAGGCCGACACCCGGTCCGCCGCCGCGTCGGCACCGGCCGCGCGCTCGGCGTCGCCGGGCTTCTCGCCGGTCAGCGGGGCCTCGTCCTTCAGGCGCTCCGCCTCGCGCAGCATCGCGTCGAGACGGCCCCGGACCGCCTCGTCGCGTCCGGCGTCGGCGTCGTCCTCGCCGGTCGTCCACGCGAGGGCGCGGACCCGGGCGGCGAGGGCCTGCCACGCCAGCCCCAGCTCCTCGTAGAGCCCGGCGGCCGTCTCCAGCTCGGCGCCGCTCTCGGCGTTCTCGTCCTTCTGCCGGAGCCGGTACGCGCGCTCCTCGGCGAGCTCGGCCCGCAGCAGCTCCTCCGGGCCGATCCGGTCGTCGTGCGCGGCCGAGCCGTCCGCGAGCCGCTCGGCGATCCGGGCCCAGAGCACGCTGTCCCCGGGGTGGCCGAGCCGGGCCAGGCGCCGTGCCTCGGTCACCAGGGCGACGAAGTCCTCCGGGACCTCGGGCGCCCCGGAACCGGCCGCGGCGGGGGCCGCCGGGGCCGCGCTCGCGGAGGCACGGACCGGGGCGGCCGACCGAAGGCCGAGCGGCAGCGGCTCGTCCAGGAGCGGGCGCCGGGCCAGGCGCTCGCGGCGCCGGTCCCCGACGGCGGTGGTGCCGTTGCGCGCGTCGAAGGCGGTGGCGAGCCGGTCCGCCTCGGCGCGGACGTGGGCGAGGAGTCCGCCGGCGGTCCAGTTCCGTCCGGGCGGCCCGGCGACGGGCGTCTCCGCGTGCCCGTCCTCCACGAGCCGGGCGAGCAGCACCTCCACGCCGGTCAGGAAGCCGAGCCGGTCGAGCGGCGCGCCGGTCGCCTCGAACAGCGGGCGGTTCTCCGCGAGGACCTCCAGGCCCCGGCCCTCGTTGCGCGAGAGCGCGCAGAACTCCAGGTGGAGGCCGACCTCGTGCTGCATGCCGGTGCTGCCCCGGACCCGGCGGTAGCCGGTGAGGTGGTGGGAGCGGGCCTCGTCCGCGCGGCCCAGGCGCAGCAGCGGCAGCAGGGCGCGCGCCTGGCTCATCTGCGGCTCCTCGGAGCAGCTCTGCTCGCCCGCCAGGACGGGCCGCCAGACGTCCAGGGCCCCGGCGTCGTCGCCCGCCGCCACCCGGTGCCAGGCGTGGTGCCGGGTCTCGCAGGCCTCGCAGTCGCTCAGCCCGGTACGGGGCCGGGTGGCCCACAGGTCGTAGGCGTCGTCGACGCCCGTGCCGGTGTGGGCGGCCACGTGGTGGCGCATCGCCGCCACCGGCTGCATCCCGTGCCCGGCCCCCTCGTACCGCTCCTTCATCGTGTCGATCCAGCCCCGCACGGTGGCGAGGGGCATCTCCGGCACCTGGAGCAGGGACGTCGTCACCCACTTGAACCGCCAGAAGACCTGGTGGGCCTCCCACTGGCTGAAGGACTCCGGAGCGGTGTCCCACAGCTTGAGCAGCCGGGCGAAGACCACGGGGGACTTGCGCTGCTCGCCGGTGAACTCGTACGCCGTCATCAGCTCCAGGAGGGCCGTGACGAGGGCGTCGGGCTTGTCGAAGACCTCGGCCGCCTCGACGAGTTCCTCGGCGGTGACGGTCCGCTGCATGCCGTGGGGGCGGTCGTGGTTCTCGCGCAGCGCCTCGACGACGGCCTCGGGCGTGTCCAGCATCTACAGTTCCTTCCGGGGCTCGGAGCCGGGTGCCGCCGCGTCCGGACGGTGCATGGCGTGGGTCAGCAGGCCGATGAAGGCCCGGTTGAGCAGGGCGCTCTCGCTCGCCCGCAGCGGACGGCGGCTGAGCAGCAGGGCCTGGCCGTAGAGGGCCTCGGCGGTCGTCACGGCGAGCCCGCGCTCGGTGATCGTGATCGCCTGGCGGACCAGCGGGTTGAGGTGGTTCAGGACCAGCTGCGCGCGCGGCGTCTCCTGGCGCAGCGAGCCGAGGATGTCGGCCCACAGCCCGTCGCTGTCGCCCGCCAGGTCCGCCCGGGTCCGCTCGTGGCGCGCCTCCCGGTTGTCGAGCAGCAGCGCGGGCGCGGTGACCGGCTGGAAGTCGCGCAGCACGACGTCGCAGTCGTGGACGCCGATCGTCTCCCGGGCCACCGCGAGGAAGGCCGCCGCCCGCAGCTCGGCGGTCGGGTCCACGGCGTCCAGGTGCGCGGTGACCGTGGCCGGGTCCAGGTCCGTGACGGACGTGCCCGGCCGGATCTCGGGCAGCCGGTGCACCAAGTCGCGGTCGTAGGTGTAGCCGCCGTTGACGACGCCCAGACCGGCGGCCGCCGCGATGGGCGCGACCTGCCGGAACTCCTCGACGCTCCGGGTGACCAGGACCGTCGGGTGGGTCCGTACGAACTCCTCCAGGGTCACGTTGCCGTCGGTGGTCTCGAACGGCAGCCACGGCAGCACGACCCGCAGCAGCTCGTCGTCGTAGCGGGCGAGCGCCTTGACCGCCAGGTGGTGGGTGTCGATGAAGCGGTGCAGGAGCGCCGGGTCGCTGGCGGCGAGCCCGGTGAGCCAGTCGCGGATCCGGTCGCCTAGGGCGTCCCGTACGGCGGAGAGCGTGCCGTCCTCGTACAGCGACTCGCGCGACGCGGTGGGCCGCAGGCTGGTCGTGTCGACCACGCAGCGCACGAAGAACGCCCACTCCGGGAGGAGTTCGGGCGCCTTGTCGGTGAGCAGCATGCCCTTGAGGTGCACCCGGTGCCCCGCGCGCTGCGCCGGGCTGACCGCCGTCGGCAGCACGTACGCCACACCGCGCAGACCGGCCGCCGGCAGGTCCAGCTCGATGCTGTCGAGCGGGGTGAAGTCGAACAGGTCGCGGCAGTACGCGGTCAGGGCCTCGCGGCGCGCCAGCGGCGAGCGGTGGCTCCGCTCCCACGGCGGCGCCTCGTTGATCCGGTGCGTCTCGCCCCGGGAGTCGACGACGGTGACCTCGTGCCGCAGCAGACCGCCGTAGTGCCGGGCGAGGGAGACGACCTGCCCCGGGCTCGTCCACTCGGCGTTGTCGGCGCGCGGCACGAGCCGGACGGTGGTGCCCGGCTCGGGCGCCTCCGCGGCGGGCAGGGTGCGGAGGGTGTAGCGGCCGTCGGAGTGGCCGCGCCACTCGACGGCGGGCGCCGACGGGTCCGACGCGGACCGGCTGACCACCGTGATCTCGTCGGCCACGACGAAGCAGGCGAGCAGACCGATGCCGAACTGGCCGATGAACTCCCCGCGGGCGGCGTCGAGCCCGGCGCCGTCCAGGGCGCCGTCGGCGGTCCGCTTGGAGCTGCGCCCGATGGTGGCGAGGAACCGGTGGACGTCGGCCTCGGTCAGGCCGACGCCGGTGTCCGTGACGGTGAGGACGTCACCGGTGCGGACTGTGATGGCGCCGGGCGCGTCGGGGTCGAGCGCCTGCCGGGCCGTGATGGCGTCCACGGCGTTCTGGAGCAGCTCGCGCAGGTAGACGCGGGGGCTGGAGTAGAGGTGGTGGGAGAGCAGGTCGACCAGACCGCGCAGGTCGACCTGGAAGGTGTGCGCTGACTCGGAAGGAGACACCCGGTGAAGTCTTTCGGTGAACGCGCCCGCGACGACGGGCGGGAGGCGAAGGGGGTACGGAGGAAGAGGTACGGGGGAGGGCGGGGGCGGCGGAAGCGACCGCCCCGGCGGCCCGGTCGTGGACGGCGGTCCGGTCGTGGACAGCGGCCCGGTGGGGGCGGCGGGTCCGTGCGGGCCCGGCCGCCCGCCGGCTCAGCGGCCGGCCGCCGACCGCAGTTCGCGGTAGACCGCGACGGGGTCGGAACCGTTCAGATAGGACCAGGGGAACTCGCTGACCCGTCCCTCGGTGGCCCGGAAGCACTCCCGGGCGCCCTCGTGGTCCCCGGCGAGCGAGAAGGCCATGGCGAAGCTGTTGAGCACCTGGACCCAGCCGTTCCGGCGGACGAAGTCCGGGTGCCGGTACGAGTGGTCCGCCGCCTCGTTCAGGGACGCGGCCACCTCGGGCCGGCGGATGTAGGCGGCGTCCGGACCGGAGTCGAGGGAGAGCCACTCCTCCAGGTGCGCGACCGCGACGAGCTGGCCGAGGAGCGTGCCGCCCGGGGCGTTCAGCATGGACGCGCGCGCGAAGGCGTGCATCTCCTCGTGCGAACCGCCCCACTTCTGGCAGACCTGCTGCAACTGCTGCTGGTGTGCCTCCAAGTGGTGCGGCGCGCGCCGCACCGTCGCCTCGAAGCGGCGCCTCGCGACCTCCGCCCCGACCTCCAGGCCGCGCCCGCTGATCTGGAGGCAGTACCAGGGCGAGGCCCAGCCGGGCTCGATCTCGGCCGCCTCGTACAGCCACCGCTCGGCCGTGCGCAGCCGCTCGTGGAAGACCTCGAACTGCTCCCGCGAGACGTCCTTGGCGCGGGCCGAGGTCCGGGCGTCCCAGCCCCAGCTGACGTGGCGGAGGCCCGCCACGAGCCGGGGCAGCGCCGCCCCCGGCTCGGCCTCGGCCACCCCGGTGATCCACTTCTCGACCCCGGCGGTGTCGCAGACGGTCCACAGCAGGTCCGTCCGGCCCTCGCTCTCGGGACGCGCTTCGAGCACCTCCCGCACGACGGCCCAGTCCGCCGCGGCTGCGGCCCCCTTCAGGCGGAGCACCTCGGGATCGTCCGAGTCCTTCTCCAGCCGCGCGACGGGCCGGCCCGCCCTCTTCCCCAGCGTGAGCCCCCAGTTACGGAGCAACGCCATGTCCCCACCCCTTGTTCCGTACGAACGGGGCGGTCAGTGATCACTCGCCCCGTGGAGGTAGTGACTATCACGCGCGTACGACAATCGCACACCCGTTTCCCTCCGGGCGCCCGCCGCTCAGCCGTCCGCGACGGCGGCCCCCGTCCCGGCGGGCTTCTCCGGCGCCCGGCGCAGCGCCCGGACGGCGGGCACGGCCAGCATGACCGCGATGCACACGAGGCCCATGACCGAGGAGAAGAGCAGCACGCGGTCGGCGCCCACGGACTCGGCCGCCGGACCGGCCAGGGCCCGGCCCACCGGGATGACCATGATGGACCCGGCGACGTCGTAGGCCGAGACCCGGCTCAGGACGGCCAGCGGGATGTGGGACTGCACGCTGGTCGCCCACATGACGCCCCAGAAGGCGAACCCGCAGCCCGCCAGGACGCCGGTGACGGCCGTGAGCGTGAACGACCAGCCCAGGGCGGGGGCCAGCGGGTTGAGGGAGAAGAAGAACATGGCGCACGCGCCCGCGACGAGCGGCCGCCGGGGCCGCACCCGCATCCCGAGCAGCCCGCCGACGATCGTGCCGGCCCCGTCGGCGGAGGCGATCCAGCCGTACCCGTCGGCGCCGTGCTGCTCGGTGAGGAGCGCGGCGCCCAGCGGCAGCGCCGGGCCGAAGACGAACAGGCCGTAGACGGCCCACACGGCGATGACGCCCCACAGCCAGGAACGGGACCGGAACTCGTGCCAGCCCGTGGCGAGCCGCTGCCAGATCGGCTCGTCGGTCCCGTCCGGGGCCGTGCCGAGCCTCCGCAGCGGCGCGAGGCCCAGGGCGCTGCACGCGTAGAAGGCCGCGATCACCAGGAAGGAGCCCGCCACGTCCCCGTACGCCACGAGGAGACCGGCCAGGCCGGGGCCGAGCAGGGTGCAGATCGACTCCGAGATCCGCAGCAGCGCGTTGGCCCGCTGGATGTCCTCGGCGACCCGGGGCACCAGGCTCGCCAGACCGGGCTGGAACATCGCGGTCGCCGCGCCGCTGACCGCGAGCAGCGCCATGACGTGCCACAGGCGTACGTCCCCGAAGGCGAGGAGCCCCGCGAGGGCGAGCATGGCCACCATGCGCACCACGTCCGCGCCGACCATCATCACCTGCGGGGTGAACCGGTCGGCGAGGACCCCGCCGAAGAGCACCAGGAGGACGATCGGCGCCATCCACGCGGCGAGCGCGTACCCCACGCCGGAGGCCCCGTACCCCGCGCCGAGCACGGCGGTGGTCAGCGAGACCATCAGCATGCCGTCGGCGAGCAGCGAGGTGCTGCGGGCGGTGAAGAAGAGCCGGAAGCGGTGTGAGCGCCACGGGCTGGGCGGGGAGCCGGGCTCCCGCTCCACGGGCGCGTCGTCCGTCGTCACGTCGTTCGTCGTCATGTCGGATCCGCCGGAGTCCGGCCGTTCCCTTCGGTGAGGATGTGCTGCCGGAGCCACGCGTCCGTCCGGTCCGCCGCCTCCGGCGGGGCCTGGACGATCACGTACCGGCGGGGGGCGAGGACCCCGGGACGGCCCGGGAGGACGTGCATCAGCGCGGCGTGGGCCTCCGCCGGGGACAGCGGGGCACCGCCGGGGGCGAGGAACGCGGTGAGGCCCTCCCCGGGCCCCTTCCCGTCTCCGGGCCCGTCCCCGTCCGCCGTGACGTGCACGGGTACGCCCCCGAGGGCGTCGCCCAGGGCGTCCGCCACGGCCGGCGGCGAGACCCAGCAGCCGTCCACCCGGATCCAGTCCGGACCGCGCTCCACCGGACGGACCCCCGTCACCCCGGTCAGCGAGGCGAGCGGCACGTCCTCCTCGGCGGCCGCCTCCAGGAGCCGTACGAGACCGGTCAGGAAGCCCTCCGCCTCGCCGGGGGCGAACAGCGCGGGGTCGGCCCACAGGCCGATCCGCAGCAGGGGCGCCGTCTCGTGCACGAAGGCGAGGAGACGGGTCGGCAGGACCTGGGACGGGCCCCGGCCCAGTTCGAGGTCCGGCCCGTCCGGCGCCGCTCCGGAGCCCTCGGTCCCGGGAAGGGCGCTCACGTCGTTGAAGACCACGTCCCGCGCGAACCGGCTGCCGCGCTCGAAGGTCGTCCGGTCGATCATCTCCCACAGGGCGACCGCGTCGAACCGGCTGTGCCGGTAGGCGTCGAGCGCCGCCCCCCACGCCTTGGCGAGCAGCGCGTCGAAGGACGGCACCCGGACGTCGAGGGCGAGCAGCGCGTCCTGCGACACGGTGTTCACCGAGCGGACGAGCCGGTCGTGGAACCGGTTGGAGGTCGGGACGGCGGCGACGCAGGCGTCCTGGCCGGTCCGGTGGGCGACGAGCGCGCACCAGGCCGTGAGCAGCACCGTGGACGGCAGCCCGCCGGTGCGCTCCGCGACCCGGGCGAGCGCCCGCGCGCCCCGCAGGGACCGGAGCGTCACCTCCGGCGTCACGATCTCGGTGCCCTCCGCGCCCGGCCCGTCGAACATGGCCTGGGGGCCGGTGCGGATGATCCGCTCCCAGTACCGCAGGGACGCCGCCGACTTCCGGAGCCCGGCCGGGGAGGCCTCCTCGGCGGCGAGGTCGAGCGGGGTGAAGGCGGTCTGCGGCGGCAGGGGTCCGCCGGCGAGCAGGGCCAGCCAGTCCTCCTCCAGGACGGCGAGGGCGCTGACGTCGGTCACGGTGTGGCTCGCCGCCAGGGCGACGGAGACCGGCGCGCCGCCCACGGTGACGAGGGAGATCCGCAGGCCGAAGTCCCGGTCGAGCCGGAAGCGTTCGGCGCGGGCCCGGCGGGCCACGGCGTCGGCGTACCGTTCGGCGTCCGGGAGCGGCTCCTCGTGGTCGAGCACGGTGACCGTGAACTCCCCCTCGGCCGCCACCACCTGCTCGCGGGGCACGGCGCCCGCCACGTGCGGGAACGTGGTGCGCAGCGCCTCGTGCCGTACGGCCAGGGCGCGCAGGGCGTCGATCACCGCGTCCGTCCGGGTCCCGGCCGGCACCGGCCACACGTCGTGGATGTTGATGTGCTCGGGCTCGTCCCGCAGCATGCACCGGATCATGTTGGCCTGGCCCAGCGTGACCGGGCCCCGGCGCTCCTCGCCGCCCGCGTGGGCGACGGTCACGGTGTGCGTCTTCGCCGGACGCGGGAGGTCCCGCTCGTGCGCGGTCACGGGGCGGCCACCGCCCCGGGCCGGGGGAGGGGCTGCGGAGGGCGGCTCATGCGGTGCTGCCTTTCGGGGACGGGAGGCGGTTCTCGTGCGCCGGGGACGGAGGGCGGTCCTCGTGTACGGGGGAGGAAGGGAGGCCCCCGTGCGCCGGAACGGGCGGGTGTCCCTCGCTCGCGCGGGCCAGGGGCCCCCAGGCGTCGAGGAGCAGGGCGAAGTCCGCCATGTCCCGCCGCGCCTCGTCGAGGAGGCGTTCGCGGCGGGCGGCGAGGACGTCGGCGACGGCCGCGTAACGGCCGCCGAGCTTGCGGTAGCAGCGCTCGACCACGTCGAACCGCTCGGCGTTCTCCACCGGTTCGGGCCCCGCGTCCTCCCGGACCACCGCGGCGACGGCGGAGGTGCGGACGAGGCCGTCGCCGTCGAGCAGCCCGTCGCCGGCCGCCGCCAGTCCCGCGTACACGGCCCGGAGGTACGGGACGGCGAGGAGGAACTTGGTCAGCCGCACCTGGTACGCGAGGAAACCCGCGTCCGAACGGCGTTCGTTCGTGTGGAAGTTGACGATGTGCCGGTTGTGCAGGACGCCGGGCAGGCGGGCGCCGTGCACCAGATGGAGGAGGAAGTAGTCGCTGCCGATGGTGTCGGTGGCGGGCGGCAGCGGCACCCGGCCGTAGACCCCGCGCGCGAAGGCGACGTTGCACATGTCCACGCGGGTCGGGCCGACGGTGGTGAGCGTGGTGAGGTCTTCGGTGAACGCGGTGGTCCCGGCGCCCCGGAACGCCTCGGCGACGAGGTTCCGCCGCCAGATCTCCGGATACCCGGCCGGGACGGACAGGCCGACGAGCTCCTCGTGGACGAGCGGGTCGAGCGCCCGGATCTCCGCCACGTCCACGGACATCTCGCCGACGAACGAGCCGCCGACCAGGGCCACCGGCCGGTCGGCGAGCGCCGGGTCGAGCCTGCTCCGCGACACGAGCCCGGCCACGTCGGCGGCCCGCCGCCCCAGCGCCGTCAGCTCGTGGTGGAGCGGGAAGACCGGCTTTCCGTCCAGGTACTGGTACCGGCTGTCGGAGTCCCGGCGGTGCACCGAGGCGCAGCCCAGGGCCTCCGCGATCAGGAAGGCCCGGTTGGTGCAGGCCCCGTAGGAGACCCCGGACGGCAGCATCAGGTCGAGCACCCGGTCCGGCCCGGCGACCCCGGAGCGGGCGACGGCCCCGCGCAGGAAGGCCCGCTGCTCGTCCTCGTCGAAGTGGTGGACGACCACGCCGGGCTCCGGCGGCAGCGCGGCCACCGCCTCCCGGTGGGCGGCGAGGACCGCGGGCCCGGAGGAGTCCAGGACCAGCAGGTGCACCTCGACGCCGAAGTGCCGGGCGCCGTACGCGGCCTCCTCGGCTACCGCCCGGAGGGTCGCGGCGCAGGCCCGGTCGGTGGGCAGGGTCAGGCAGACGCGGCGCACGACGGCTCCCCGTCCTTGCCCTCGTGCCCGTCGCGGTCCTTCCACGAGGTGAGCCCGAGCAGCCGCTCGCCCAGCTCGTTCAGGACGGCCGTCGGGTAGCGCTCGGACTCGTGCCGGACGGGGTCGCCGACGAGGGTCCGGTTCCAGCGCGGGGTGCGCAGATGACGCCAGGAGTCCACCCGGGACCTCCGCAGCCGCTCGTGCTCCTCCAGGGCCGGCATCATCGACAGGTACTGGACCGCCCGCACCTGGTCCTCCGAGGTGTTGCGGGCCACCCCGTGGGCGAGGAGCCCGTTCCAGATCAGCAGGTCGCCGGGGCGCAGGTCGGGACGGACGACGGGGTACTCGTCCCGGTCCGCGGCGGGCCGGAGCGGGTCCCGGTCGGCGGGCTGCCCGACCTTCCACTCCTCGAACCGCCGGAACAGCTCCGGGCAGCACTGGAACCCGCCCGACTCCGGCCGGGTGTCGTTGAGCGCGATGATCCCCTGCACCCGCTGCGGCGGCACGCCGAGCGTGGTGTCGATGTCCCAGTGCAGCTCGATGTCGAAGCCCCGGTCGGTGGGCTCGATCAGGGCGCGGTCGCGGTTCTTGACGTTGGGCGGGTTGAGGTTGAGCCGGTCCTGGGTGACCCACAGCTCCTCGCAGTCCCACACGTCCACGAAGGCGTCGTACACCCGCTGCGACTGGCGGCTGTCCCACAGGAGCTGGTGGTGGTACGCCTCCACGAAGCCGTAGACGTGCAGCTGCCGGTCGAGCTGGGAACGGAACGGCCGGTCCTCGTACCAGGTGTCCGGCCGCTCCGGGTCGAGCCCCTGGAAGGCCCAGGCGAAGTCGAGCAGCCGCCGCGCCGCCTCCGCCGGGATCGCCTCCCGGACGACGACGTACCCGTACGTCTGCCAGTGGGCGAAGTCCGCCTCCGAGAGCACCCGCAGCGGCCGTGACTTGCCCAGCTCCCGCAGGGTGGTCTGCGCGAGGTAGGACTCGCCGTCCGCGCTGAAGTACGGGAGGTCCGAGGCCGCCCGGTGCAGACGGGGGCGGCGCGCGGGGCGGTGCGGAGCGGGGGTCGTCATGGGTCCCTCCAGGTGCGGGAGTCGGGGGAGGAGGTCCGGGGGCGGGCCCGGGGCCCGGGGTGCTCCTCCCCGGCCGGCGGGCAGCACGCGGCGACCCCCGGCGAAGGGGCGGCGGCGGACGGCACGGACGGCCGGAAGTGCCGTGACGCTGGTCGGACGTCACGCCGTGCGAAAGAATTGGTTTAGACCTTAGCGGGTGGCAAGTGCCATCTCAATACGTCGAGTTGTGTCGGGGAGGGTTCCGGGCAAACGTTGTCAGGGTGGCTACTTTGGTCTAGACAACAAGCGGGAGGCTGGCTTACTGTCGCCCTGCGCGGTCCCGTTCCTGACGGGCCGTCAGTCGCTTTCTTCGCCGTGCCGCGGTCGACGCCGACCGCCCGCGAGGCCGTCCACGGCCGGAGAGCGGGCCGCGGCGCGTCCGTCCCGCCGGCACCCCCGACTGTTCGTCCATCCCCCGAGGGAGCGGTTCCCCCATGAGCACACCCGGCACCACGGTCCTGCCCGACGGCGGCCTGAGGAGCCCCGGCCCGGGCCTGATCACCCTCGACCCCGACCACACCGCGCTGCTGCGCGGCCTCGACGAGCTGCTCGCCGGCCTGGCCGCCCGGCTCTCCGCCCCCGAGGTGGTCGGGCCGCCCCTGCTCTCCGTGGAGGGCCTCGCCCGCCTCGACTTCTTCCGCAACTTCCCCCATCTCGGCGTCTCCGCCGGGCGGTTCGAGCCCGACGCGCTGGACGCCCTGGCGGCCGGCGGGGTCCCGGGGGAGCTCCCGCTCCGGCCGACCGGCTACCTGCTGCCGTCCGCCACCTGCTACGGACTGCTGCTCTCCCTGGAGGGCCGGGACGTCGGCGAGGAGGGGCTGCGGCTCTCCGCGACCGGCCGCTGCTTCCGCAACGAGACCCACTTCGACGGCCTGCGGCGCCTGTGGGGCTTCCACATGCGCGAGGTGCTCTACCTCGGCACCAAGGACGGCGCCCTCGAACACCTTGAGCAGGGCGCCGGGTTCGTCCAGGAGCTGGCCGGACGCCTCGGCCTCGACCTCACCCGGGCCGTCGCCGACGACCCCTTCTACGACAAGGGCGGCTCCCGGGCCCGGCTGATGGCCCTCGACCCGGTCAAGCACGAGTTCAGCGCCCCCGACGGCACGGCGATCGCCTCCGTGAACCGGCACCGCAACTTCTTCGGCGAGCGCCTGGACATCCGCGCGGGCGCCGAGGGACCGGCGTACAGCGCCTGCGTCGCCTTCGGCGTCGAACGCTGGGTCCACGCGATGGTCCTCGCCCACGGCACTCCCGGGCGGGCGCTCGACCGCCTGCGCGAGGCCGGCGCCTGACGCCCGCCGGGCCCCTGACACCCGTCGGGCCCCGGCCCGCACGCACACCCGCACAGCGCACGAACGAGGAGCGACCCCACCCCATGGAACGTATCGCCGAGTGGCTTCACGAGAAGAACCCCGGCCTCGACGGACCGATCGCCCCCGACGAGGACCTCATCGAGGCCCGTCTCATCGACTCCATGGACTTCCTGGAGTTCGTCGACCTCCTGGAGGAGCTCTCCGGCCGCTCCATCGACCTCCAGGAGGTCACCATCGACGACTTCCGCACGCTCGGCCGCGTCCACGAGCGCTTCCTGAGCACCGCCGGGTGAGTCCCCGCCGATGAACGGCGACCCGGAACGGGACGGGGAGAGCCCCGTGGACCGGCAGGACCGGGAGAAGTCCCTCCCAGTCCTCGCCGTGGTGGCGGCCACCGGTGAGGTCCTGGCCCGCCCGGAGCTGCACGAGGGCCTGCTCGCGCCGTGGGAGCGGCGCCGTCTCGACCGGATACGGGTGCCCGCCCGCCGCGACGACGTCCTGGCGGCGCGTCTCCTCGTGCGCCTGTGCGTCGCCCGGTTCACCGGGCTGCCGCTCGACGCGTCGGGACCGGAGCAGCACTGCGCCGAGTGCGGCCGGGACGGGCACGGGCGCCCGCGCCTCGACGGCCGGCCCGGCCTCGGCGTCAGCATCAGCCACGCCGACGGCCTCGTCGCGGCCGCCGTCGGTCCCGGCCCGGTCGGCGTCGACGTGGAACCCGCGTCGCGCCGGCCGGGACCCCCGTCCGCACTGCGGCGGCTCCTGCCCGAGGCCGACCTGCGGGAGGCCGCCGCCCGCCCGGACCCCGGCCCGGAGCTGCTCCGGCTGTGGGTGCGGGGCGAGGCCCTGTTCAAGGCGGGCGGCGGGACCGGCCTCGGACTCCTCGAATGGACCGACGGCGCACGGGAAGCGGTCGTGGCGGTCGCCGCCGAGGCCCCCGTCGCTCTCTTCACCGCCTCTCTCCGCTTCCCGGACCCGGGGCCTGCCGGCACCGCCCCTGACGGCCCTGGCGGGTGACGATCACGGCCTCGGGGGACCACCGGGCCCCGCAGGCGCCCCACTCCCGTTCCCGCTCGGCCGCGGCCGTACGGACAGGGCCCTGAGGTACGCGCTCAGGGCGGCCGCCGCACCGCCGAGGGGGAACCGGGCGCCGAGCTGCCCGTCCGGGCGGACGACGAGACCGGTGGCGCCGTCGGGGAGGTAGAGCCGCGCGAACTCCCCGGCGGCGTCGCGGTACACGGGCACGGACAGGGCGGCCAGGGAGGAGCGGTCGGCCCCGGCCGGCAGGACCACCACGGCCGGTGGACCGCCCGCCGCCCGCGCCGCCTCCGCCGCGCCGGCCAGCTCGGCGGCGTCGGAGCCGTACAGGAGCACCACGTGTCCCGCACGGCCGCGCAGCACGTCGAGCAGCCGCAGCGGGAAGGTGGCGACCGGTGTCGTCAGGCCGGCGCAGTCCGGGGCCCGGTCGCCGGGCTGCGGCGCGCCGGCCGGACCGTACGGCGCGCCGGCGAGCGGGCCGCCCCGGTACCCGACGAGCAGTTGGCCCTCGCGGAGCAGCAGGGTCCGCCGGACGTCCGGATCGGCCTCGATGCCGTGGACGGCGTGCCGCACGGTCCGGCCCACGACCTCCTCGCCCACCGGCCGCCGCTCGGCGTCGTACGTGGCGAGCAGCTCGGGACCCGCCTCGCCCCGGACCACGAGGGCGAGCTTCCAGGCCAGGTTGCAGGCGTCCTGCACACCGGTGTTCATGCCCTGGGCGCCGGTCGGCGGATGGATGTGGGCCGCGTCGCCCGCGACGAAGACCCGCCCCTCGCCGTACCGGTCCACGATCCGGTGGCTGATCCGGAAGACCGAGGCCCAGCGCAGCCGGGAGAGCCGCGCGGGCCGGGGCGCCAACCGGTCGACGACGGCCTGGAGATCGGAGAGCCCGGGCGCCCGCCCGTCCTGCACGCCGTGCGCGACGCCGTCCGGCGCCGTGCCCCTTCCGGCGGACAGCTCGGGCGGCACCCGCATCGACATCCGGTAGCGGCCCGCGCCCGGCAGCGGGATGCAGACGAGGACGTCGTCGGCCGAGCCGTCGGCGGACCGGCGGCCGGACCGCACGCCGTAGCCGTGCGGCAGGTTCCAGTCGG
Organism: Streptomyces sp. NPDC086147; assembly: GCF_040702165.1. Taxonomy (NCBI): domain Bacteria; kingdom Bacillati; phylum Actinomycetota; class Actinomycetes; order Kitasatosporales; family Streptomycetaceae; genus Streptomyces; species Streptomyces sp. NPDC086147. The sequence goes on from NZ_JBFBJO010000028.1 coordinate 56,088, forward strand.
CCTCCACGTCCCCGAGCATGTACTCCTCCGGGAACGCGCCGCCCTCGAACGACAGCCCCAGGCCCTTCCGCACGACGCTGTGCGCCCCGTCGCAGCCGATCAGGTACGGCACCCGCAGCTCCTCGTCGGCACCGGACGCGGTGCGCAGCCGCGCGGTGACCCCGTCCCGGTCCCGGTCGAACGACACCAGTTCGGTGCCGCGCTCCACGACCGTCCCCAGACCGGCCAGGTACTCCTCCAGGAGGCGTTCCGTCTCGTACTGGGGCAGCGCGGCGAAGCCGTAGGGCACCTCGGGCGGCATCTCCAGCTCGATCCGGGCCCGTTCCTCGCCGTCGGCGTAGACCAACTGCCCCCGGATCGGGACGGCGGCCTCCAGGACGGCGCGGACCAGGCCCATCCGGTCCCACAGTTCCAGGGTGCGCGGCTGGATCCCGACCGCCTTCGCGTACGGAAGGCGGGCCGGAAGCCGGTCCACGACCCGGCAGTGCACCCCGTGCCGGCGCAGCTCGGCGGCCGCGCTCAGACCGACCGGGCCCGCGCCGACGACCAGGACGTCGGTGGTGGTGCGGTGGTGCGCCACGAGTACCTCCAGCGCTGCCTCGCCCCCCGCAGGGCCCCGTCCTCCATGGTCGCCCGCCGGGCCCCGGACGGCGAGCGGTGGAGAACGCGTGCCCCTCGTGGCGGTCCCGTGCGGGCGGATGACGGCTTCACGCGGATTTCACCGGGGCGGGCGATCCTGGTCCTCCGGCGGGGACGGACGAGGGGGAACGTCATGACGGAGAACGAGGTACCGGGGCCGGGGGCGTCGCCCGACGAGCTCGAACGCGTCGTCGCCTCCCTGCGGCGCGCCGCACGCGCCGATCCCGACCGGTACCTCCCGCGGCTCGGCCACGGCCTCCTGAGGCTCGGCTCGCTGATCGGCACCGAGCCGGGGCGCCTGGAGGAGGCGGTGGACGTCCTGGAGGAGGCGGCCGGGGTGTACCGGCGCCTCCCCGAGGAGTACCTCCCTGGCCTGGGCGTCGCGCTGCAACGGAAGGCGCTCGGCCTGGGCTTCGTCGGAGGCCGCGACGAGGAGGCGCGCGAGACGGCCCGGGACGCGGTGGAGATCTGGCGCGGGCTGGTGGCACGGGGCGCCGAGGGCAGCAGGGTCGAACTGGCCGGCGCGCTCCTCGTCCTCGGCAACCGGCTCGCCGAGACGGGCCACCACCACGAAGCCCTCGACCGGGTCACCGAGGCCGTGGAGCTGCGGCGCCTCCTCGTCGACCGGGCGGACGGCACGGGACGGACGGAACTCGCCTCGGCCCTCCAGGAACTCGGCGTAAAACTGGGGGAGATGGGGCGCCAGGAGGAGGCCCTCGCCCACCTGCGCGCGGCGGTCGCCACGCACCGCGAGGCGGCCCGGACGGCGGGCGGGCGCACGGTCGGCGACATGGGCGAGCACGCGGTGGCCGCGTTCGCGGCGGGCCGCATGCTCATCGGCCTCGGCCGCACCGCCGAGGCGCGCCCGTACTTCGCCGAGGCGGCCGCCCTCCACGCCGAGATCGCCGCACGCGAACCGGCCGCCGTCGCCTTCTTCGACCACGTCTTCGCCCGCTACGGCTACCGCATCACGTACGAGGGGGGAATCCTGGCCTGGGCGAAGATCCAGGACGGGCCGGAGACCGCCGACGGCCCGGACACCGGCGACCGTACGGAGAGCGCCGACCCGGCCGGTCCCACGGCGCCGGGTCCTGTCGGTTCCACGCCCGCCGACCCGGCCGGTTCCACGCCCCCGGGCCCCGCCGACCCGGCCGGTCCCACGCCCCCGAACCCCGCCGGTCCCGACCTCTTCGAGCGGATCGACCGCCTCAACGCCCGCGGCCTCGCCCTGGCGGACTCCGGGCGGCCCGGGCTCGCCGTCGAGCCGCTGACCGAGGCCCTGGCCCTCGGGCGGACGGCGGCCGTCGGCAGCGGTGCCGCCGGTGCCGTCTCCCTCGCCCGTACGCTGCACAACCTCGGTCTCGTACGGGCCTGGTCCGGCCGCCGCGCGGAGGCGCTGGAAGCGGCCGACGAGGCCGTGCACCTCTACCGGCGCCACCTGAGCACCGCGCCCGAGACCGTACGGCCCCTGCTCGCCGACGCCGCCGACAGCCTGGGCAGCCGGCTGGCCGTGCTCGGCCGCCACCAGGACGCGGTCGCACTCGCCACCGAGGCCGTGGCCCTCCTCCGCCAGCTCGTCCACGCGGACCCGGCCGCGTACCGGAGCGAACTGGCCCGGGTGCTCAACAACCTGAGCATCCGGCTCTGCGACGCCGACCGCCACGCCGAGGCGCTCGCCGCCACCGAGGAGTCGCTGGAGATCCACCGCCGCCTCCACCGCGACGATCCCGCGGCGCACCTGCCCGGACTGGTCCACGCCCTGGCCAACCTCGCCCTCCGCCGCGCCCGCCTGGACCGGCACGACGAGGTGGCCGCCCCCACGGCGGAGGCCGTCCGCCATCTGCGGGACCTGGACCGGATCCACCCGGACAACGACGTCGCCGCGCTCGCCGAGTCCCTGGCCTGGCTCGGCCGGTACCTGCGGAGGCACGGCCACCGCGCCGCGGCCCGGGACGCCGAACGCGCGGCGGGGGAACTGCGCCGCCGCGCCCCGGAAGCGGGGCGGTAGGACCGCGGAACCGGACGGCGGCGCCCCGCGTCCCTCCCGGGCATGAGCGAGAAGCCCGCAGAGGAGTCCCGTGACCGCATGGAGAGCGCCGTCGGCTGCCTGCTCGCCGTCCTCGGCGTCGCCGTCACGGGCGCCTTCGCGCTGCCCCGGGCCGCGTACAGCATCGAGGGCGGGTTCGAGGCGGAGGCCCGGGACTGGGGCGTGATCCTCGTCGACCTGCCGCTGATCCTCTTCGCCGGGCTCGTCGTCCCGCCCCTGGCCTGGGCGACGGCCACGCGGTGGCTGCGCCCGTGGGCGGCGCTCCTCGTCTGCGTGGCCGTCGTGGGCCTGGGCCTCTGGGGCCTCGCGGCCGGCTGGCACCCGAGACAGGCCCCCGACCCGGGCGACGGCCCCGGCATCTGACGACCGCCGGGCCGGACGGGAGCCGCCGCCCGGACGAGCACCGTCGACCTGCCGAGGGCCGCCCGCCCGGAGGCAGCCGCCCGGACGGCAGCCGCCGCCCATACGCCGCCCCTCCGGTCAGACCAGGACCACCGGCCGGCCGCTCAGTCCGACGCCCGCCGCGCGCAGCTCGTCGAGCGCGCGGTCGGTGGTGTCGGGGGAGACGCCGACCGTGTGGTCGAGGAGGACGCGCACGTCGAAGCCCTCCCGGACCCCGCCGAAGGCGGTGGCCTTCACGCAGTGGTCCGTCCCGATCCCGACGACGTCGACGCCGCCCACCTCGCGGGCGCGCAGCCAGTCGCCCAGCGGGGTGCCGTTCGCGGTCGCGCCCTCGAAACCGCTCTTCGAGGCGGAGTGGGCCCCCTTGAGGAAGACCTCCTCCACGGCCCCGGAGGCGACGGCGGCAGCGAAGTCCGGGTGGAACTCGGAGCCCTCGGTGCCGGCGACGCAGTGCACCGGGAAGGAGTCCTCGAAGTCGGGCTCGTCCGAGAAGTGGTCGCCCGGGTCGACGTGGTGGTCACGGGTGGCGACGACGTGCGCGTACCGGCCGCCGGCGCTCCTGACCAGGTCGGCGAGGGCGACGGCCAGGTCGGTCGCGCCGTTCACGGGGACGTCGCCGCCCTCGCAGAAGTCCTTCTGTACATCGACGACGATCAGGGCACGGCGCACGGGAGCGGCCTTTCCTCGAGGGGGTGGAAGAGTCCCCGGCATCGTCGCGCCTCCGGGGTGCCCCGCGAGGGGCGCGCGCCCGCCTTTCACCCGATCGGGATCATGGAAACGGGACTCCGCCGACCGGGCCTCCGGACCGCCGCGTCCGGCGCGGCCCCGAGGCCGGGCCCCGTCGTGCGCCCCGGGGGGTCATCCGGCGCTGCCTGGCCGAAACTGGGGAGAGGAAGAGCCACCGCGAGGGACGAGGAGAGGGGCGAGCCCATGGACGTGGACGGCGGCGCAGGGGCGCGGCGGACGCCAGGCCGTGCCCGGTTCGACGTACGGGTCCGGCCCGGGACGGCCGACGGGGTGGTGGTGCTCGAACTGGGCGGGGAGCTCGACCACGACACGGTCGCCCCCCTGCGCGAGGCGGTGGAGGAGCACGCCCGGGCCCGGCGGATCGTCGTCGACTGCTCGGGCCTCGGCTTCTGCGACTCGACGGGGCTCAACGCGCTCCTCCGGGCGCGCCTGCGGATGCGGGAGACGGGCGGGCGCCTGGACCTGGCCGGGCTGCGCCCGCCGATGGACCGGATGTTCGACATCACCGGCGCCAGGGCTGTCTTCCGGGTGTACGAGGACACCGTCGGGGCCCTGGCCGACCCGGCGCCGCACGACGGCGGGTCCGGTCATGACTGACGGCGACGCCGACGCGGAAGGCGCCCAGGTCCGGCGGCTGTTGTTGCGCGGGGCGCGGAGTGTGGTGTCGCGCTGTCGGGATTTCACAGCGGAGGCGTTGGCGGACTGGGGGTGGATTCCGGCGGGGAGCGAGGCGGGGGAGGAGCGGGTGGAGGACGTGCTGCTCCTGGTGTCGGAGGTGGTGACCAATGCCTGTCTGCACGCCGGCGGACCGGAGGAGTTCGTCCTGCGGTACGCACGGGGACGCCTGCGGGTGGAGGTCGCCGACCTCAGCCCCGAACCCCCTCGGCCGCGCGCGCCCCGTTCGCCCGCGCTGCCCGGTGGGCACGGTCTGATGGTTCTGGACAAGCTGGCGGGGGCGTGGGGCTACGAGGCCAGGGGGGCGGGGGCGGCGGGGAAGGTGGTGTGGCTGGAGGTCAGCAGGCCGCCGGGCCGGGTGCCGGGCCGTCCTCCAGCAGAGCTGCTCTGAGCTCGCCGAGGATCCGGGTGAGCAGCCGTGAGACCTGCATCTGGGAGAGCCCGATCCGCCGACCGATCTCGGCCTGGGTGAGCTCCTCCCCGAACCGCAGCGCCAGGATGTGCCGGTCGCGCTCGTCGAGCCGGTCGAGGAGCGGCCGGAGCGCTGCCAGGGACTCGATCAGCTCGTAGGCGGGCTCGGCGGTCGCCAGATGCCGGGGAGCGGCACCCGAGGTCTCCTCGTCGTCACCCGCCGGTGTGTCCAGGGAGCGGGTGGCGTAGCCGTGTGCGGCGAGTTGGCCTTCCGCGATCTCTTCTTCGGTGAGGTGGAGGTGGTGGGCGAGTTCGGTGCGGGTGGGGCGTCGGCCGAGGTGTTGTTCGAGGTGGTCGGCGGTTTTGGCGAGGTCGATGCGGAGTTCTTGGAGGCGTCGGGGGACGCGGACGGCCCAGCTGGTGTC
>NZ_JBFBJO010000029.1:0-51641 GCF_040702165.1 Streptomyces sp. NPDC086147
TGAACCTGGGCAACGCGACCGGTCACCCCTCCTTCGTGATGTCGAACTCCTTCGCGGACCAGACCCTGGCCCAGATCGAGCTCTTCACCAAGCCGGAGCAGTACCCCGTGGGCGTGTACACGCTGCCGAAGCACCTGGACGAGAAGGTCGCCCGCCTCCACCTGGACGCGCTGGGCGTGAAGCTCACGACCCTGCGTCCGGAGCAGGCCGCCTACATCGGCGTCGAGGTCGAGGGCCCGTACAAGGCGGACCACTACCGCTACTGATTCCGCCACCGGATCCACGGCGGACTCCGCCGTCGGCTCCGCCCCGGAGGGCCGCCCGCCACCGTGCGCGGGCGGCCCTCCGAACTTCGAGTGCACCTCTAGGCAGGTCGGCGAGGCTCGAACCGACTGGCACCCACATGGTCCGGCCATCCGGCCACGGGCGTCACGCCCCTGCTACCCCGGAGGAGACAACTGTGAGGCACAACCGATGAGGCGCGTCGTCATCACCGGCATCGGAGTGGTCGCACCCGGCGGAGTGGGCACCAAGGAGTTCTGGTCACTGCTGACGGCCGGACGCACCGCCACCCGCGCCATCACCCTGTTCGACGCGTCGCAGTTCCGGTCCCGGATCGCGGCCGAGGTCGACTTCGACCCACAGGCGCACGGCATCACCGCCGAGGAGGCGCTGCGCCTCGACCGCGCCGCCCAGTTCGCCGTCACCGGCGCCCGCGAGGCCCTGTCCGACAGCGGGCTCGCCGGCGGCATCGACCCGCTGCGCACCGGAGTGACGCTGGGCAGCGCCGTCGGCTGCACCACCGGCCTCGACGTCGAGTACGCCAAGGTCAGCCGCAACGGCGCCGACTGGCTCGTCGACCACGAGCGGGCCGTCTCCCACCTCTTCGACTACTTCGTGCCGAGCTCCATGGCCGCCGAGGTGGCCTGGGCCACCGGCGCCCAGGGCCCCGTGTCGATGGTCTCCACCGGCTGCACCTCGGGCCTGGACTCGATCGGCCACGCCCTGGAGCTGATCCGCGAGGGCTCCGCCGACGTGATGGTCACCGGCGCCACCGAGGCGCCCATCTCGCCCATCTCGGTGGCCTGCTTCGACGCCATCCGCGCCACCTCCCCGCGCAACGACGAGCCGGAGACCGCCTCGCGGCCCTTCGACCGCACGCGCAACGGCTTCGTGCTCGGCGAGGGATCCGCCGTGCTCGTCCTGGAGGAGTTCGAGCACGCCCGCCGCCGCGGCGCCCACGTCTACGCCGAGATCGCCGGATTCGCCTCCCGCAGCAACGCCTTCCACATGACGGGGCTGCGGCCCGACGGCAAGGAGATGGCCGAGGCCATCCGCGCCGCCCTGACCGAGGCCCGCCTCGACGCCTCCGCCGTCGACTACGTCAACGCGCACGGCTCCGGCACCAAGCAGAACGACAAGCACGAGACCGAGGCCTTCAAACTGGCCCTGGGCTCCCGCGCGTACGAGGTGCCCGTGAGCTCGATCAAGTCGATGATCGGGCACTCGCTCGGCGCCATCGGCTCCCTGGAGGTGGCCGCGAGCGCCCTCGCCATCGAGCACGACACGGTGCCGCCCACGGCCAACCTGCACGAGCCCGACCCGGCCTGCGACCTCGACTACACCCCGCTGACCGCGCGCGAGCAGCGCACCGACACCGTGCTGACCGTCGGCAGCGGGTTCGGCGGCTTCCAGAGCGCCATGATCCTGACCCGTCCGTCCCTGGGGGAAGCGGCATGACCGGCACCATCACCCGTGAGGCCCCGGCCGGGACCGCCGCGGTCCGCCCGGCGGCCGCCGTCGTCACCGGGATCGGCGTCGCCGCCCCCAACGGCCTCGGCACCGAGGCCTGGTGGGCCGCCACCCTGCGCGGCGAGAGCGGCATCGGGCCCCTGACCCGCTTCGACGGCAGCGGCTACTCCTCCGGCCTGGCCGGCGAGGTCCCCGGCTTCGTCGACGAGGACCACGTCTCCAGCCGTCTGATGCCGCAGACCGACCGCGTCACCCGGCTCTCCCTGGCCGCGGCCGCGGAGGCGCTGGGCGACGCCGGGGTCGACCCGGCCGAACTGCCCGAGTACGCGGCCGGCGTCGTCACCGCCAGTTCGGCGGGCGGCTTCGAGTTCGGCCAGCGCGAGCTGGAGGCCCTGTGGAGCAAGGGCGGCCAGCACGTCAGCGCGTACCAGTCCTTCGCCTGGTTCTACGCCGTCAACTCCGGCCAGATCTCCATCCGGCACGGGCTGCGCGGCGCCAGCGGCGTCGTCGTCTCCGAGCAGGCCGGCGGCCTGGACGCCGTCGCGCACGCCCGCCGCCAGCTCCGCAGGGGCGCCTCGCTCGTCGTCACCGGCGGCCTGGAGTCGGCCCTGTGCCCGTGGGGCTGGGCCGCGTACACCGCCTCCGGCGAGCTCAGCACCGGCACCGACCCGGCCCGCGCCTACGTGCCCTTCGACGAGGAGGCGCGCGGCCACGTGGCCGGCGAGGGCGGCGCCCTGCTGATCCTGGAGGACGCCGCGTCCGCCCGGGACCGGGGCGCCCGCGCCTACGGCTCCGTCGCCGGCTACGCCGCCACCTTCGACCCGGCGCCCGGCACCGGCGGCGCCCCCCGGCTCGCCGACGCCGCCGCCCTCGCCCTCGCCGACGCCGGCGTACGGGCCGACGAGGTCGACGTGGTCTTCGCCGACGCCGCCGGGTCCCGCGCCGCCGACCGCGCCGAGGCCGAGGCCCTCACCGGCCTCTTCGGCCCGTACGGCGTGCCCGTCACCGCGCCCAAGTCCATGACCGGGCGGCTCTCGGCGGGCGGTGCGTCGCTCGACCTCGCCGCCGCCCTGCTCGCCCTGCGCGACCAGGTGATCCCGCCGACCACCGGCACGTCCGCGCCCGCCGCCGAGTACCGGATCGACCTGGTCACCGGCGGGCCGCGCGAGGGCCGCGCCCTGCGGACGGCCCTCGTCCTGGCCCGCGGCCGGGGCGGCTTCAACTCCGCCGTCGTCGTCCGCGCCCCCGCCGCCTGAACCGCCGCACCCGCCTTCCCCCACCCGAGGGAAACCCGAACCGCCGCACCCGCCTTCCCCCACCAAGAGAAAGAGGTACCCCCGTGGACCGCCTGGACATAGCCGACCTGACCACCCTCCTGCGCGAGTGCGCGGGCGAAGGCGAAGGCGTCGACCTCGACGGCGACGTCCTCGACACCCTCTTCGTCGACCTCGGGTACGACTCGCTGGCCGTGCTGCAGACCACCGGCCGGATCGAGCGCGACTACGGGATCTCCCTCGACGAGGAGGCCATCGACGACGCCGAGACCCCCCGCCAGTACCTCGACCTCGTCAACCGCGCGATCGAGGCGCGGACGCTCGTCGCGTCCCCGGCCGCCTGACCCTCCGCGCACCGCCCGCGCGCTCCCCGCACTCCCCACCCGGCTCCCCGCGCCGCCCCCCGTACCGAGAGGTTTCCGATGACTGTTCCAAGCCGCCGACGGTTCGTCACGAGCACGGCGGCCGCGGCCGCCGCCACGGCCGCGGCGGGAGCCGGGATCACCGCCGCGGCGGCGCCCGCCCACGCCCACCGGCCCGGCCGGGCCGACGCCGGAGCCGGGTTCGCCCCGGTCACCGTGGCGCAGGACGACCCGCGCTACGAGGACCTCGCGGTGCGCGGCACCAACAAGCGGTTCACCGCGCGGCCGGAGTCCTTCCGCGTGGTCTCCTCCACCGCGCAGGTCGTCGCCGCCGTCGGCGAGGCCGTGCGGGCGGGCAAGCGGATCGCCGTCCGCAGCGGCGGCCACTGCTACGAGAACTTCGTCGGCGACCCGGCCGTCCGGATCGTCCTCGACCTCGGCCAGCTCGACACCGTCCGCTACGACGCGGACCGCCGGGCCTTCGAGATCGGCGCCGGCGCCCGCCTCGGCGACGTCTACCGCACCCTGTACTACGGCTGGGGCGTCACCGTCCCCGGCGGCGCCAGCGCCTCCGTGGCCTTCGGCGGCCACGTCCTCGGCGGCGGCTACGGGCCGCTCTCGCGCCGCCACGGCATCTCCTCCGACCACCTGTACGCCGTCGAGGTGGTCGTGGTCGACGCCGCCGGCCGCGCCCGTGCCGTCGTCGCCACCCGCGAGCCGGGCGACCCGCACCGCGAGCTGTGGTGGGCCCACACCGGCGGGGGCGGCGGCAACTTCGGCGTCGTCACCCGCTACTGGTTCCGCAGCCCCGGCGCCACCGGCGGCGACCCCACGACCCTGCTGCCCCGCCCGCCCGGCAGCGTGCTCACCTCCACCGTGATGTTCCCGCGCGACGGCCTGGACAAGGCGGCCTTCCGGACCCTGGTCGGCAACCACGGCCGCTGGCACGAGCGGCACAGCGGCCCGGACTCGCCGTACCGGGGGCTCTTCAGCGGCCTGGTGCTCCTCGGCCGCCAGCACCAGAACGACCAGGGCCTCGCCGCGATCGCCTTCACCCACCTCGACGCGACCCTGCCGAACGCCGAGAAGCTGCTCCAGGACCACATCGACGCGCTGACCGCGGGCGTGGCCGCCGAGCCGTGGGTCATGCCCACCGAGAAGCTGCCGTGGCTCGCCTCCGTCAACTCGCTGGCCGCCGCCCAGGACGCGGAGACCGGCCGCCAGAAGATCAAGTGCTCCTACCTGCGGCGCGCGTTCGACGACGCCCAGATCGACGTCCTGTACGACCGGCTGTCCGGCACCGACCACGTCCACGACACCGCGTCGGTCTCCCTCCAGTCGTACGGCGGCCGCGTCAACGCGGTGGCGCCCGGCGCGACCGCCTCGGCCCAGCGCGACTCGGTCCTCAAGGCCCTCTTCATGAACACCTGGCAGGACCCCGCCCAGGACGGCGACAGCGTCGACTGGCTGCGCCGCCTGTACGCCGACGTGTACGCGGAGACCGGCGGCGTCCCGGTCCCCGGCGGCCAGGGCGACGGCTGCTTCGTCAACTTCCCCGACGTCGACACGGCCGACCCCCGGTGGAACACCTCGGGCGTGCCCTGGCACGAGCTGTACTACAAGGGCAACTACCGGCGCCTCCAGGCGGTGAAGTCCGCCTACGACCCGAGGGACGTCTTCCGGCACGCGCTCTCGATCCGCCCGACCGGGCGCTGACGCCCGGAACGGGCCGGGGGAACGGCGAAGGACAGGGCCGGGGCGACATGCCCCGGCCCTGTCCGTGCCCGCCGTACACCCCTACGCCTCTACGCCGCCCGGCGCTCCAGGACCGTGACCGGGTAGAGGTTCGGCTCGCTGGTGCTCAGCTTCCGCAGCGCCGCCGCGTGCGGGGCGAAGGCGGGGTCGGTGACCGCCGCGCGGAAGGACTCCTCGTCCTCCCACTCGGCCACGTTGACGTAGTGCCCCGGCAGGTCGCCGTGGCGCACCAGGCGGTGCGTGAGGAAGCCGGGCCGCGCGACGAAGAACGCGGAGGTCTCCTCGAAGAGCCGCTCGAACTCCTCCGGCGGGCCGGTGACGGTGAACCTGTTGACGAAGGTGACCACTTCAAGCCTCCGGGTCTCGTGCGGACGGTCCGCGCTGCGAACGTCCTCCCTCCGGCTCGACCCGCGCTCGAACGGGAAACGAGCCGCCCCGTGAACCATGCCGTGCAGGCACCCCCATGCCCGGACGGGCCCGCCCGCGCGGACGCCCGCCGGACCGGGGCGCCGCCGCACCCGCCCGCACGCCCCGAGGAAGGACACCATGGGATCCGAGTACGCGATCCACGCCGAGGACCTGCGCAAGCGGTACGGCGACGCCCACGCCCTGAACGGCTTCGACCTGAGGGTCCCGCCCGGCACCGTGCACGGCCTGCTCGGCCACAACGGCGCGGGCAAGACCACCGCGGTCCGCATCCTCGCCACGCTCGCCGGCCTCGACGGCGGCCGCGCCGAGGTCGCCGGCTACGACGTGGTGCGCCAGAGCGCCCGGGTCCGGTCGCGGATCGGCCTGCTCGGCCAGTACGCGGCCGTCGACGAGGTGCTCAGCGGCCGTCAGAACCTGGTCATGTTCGGCCGCCTCTACCACCTCGGCAAGAAGGAGGCCGGCGTCCGCGCCGACGCCCTCCTGGAGCAGTTCGGCCTCGCCGACACCGGGAACAAGCAGGTCAAGGACTACTCGGGCGGCATGCGCCGGCGCCTGGACCTGGCGGCCAGCCTCATCCTCGCCCCGCGCGTGCTCTTCCTCGACGAGCCCACCACCGGCCTCGACCCGCGCAGCCGCAACGAGGTCTGGGCGGCCGTCCGCTCCCTCGTCGACGACGGCACCACCGTGCTGCTCACCACCCAGTACCTCGACGAGGCCGACCAGCTCGCCGACGCGATCTCCGTCATCGCCTCCCCCCGCAAGGAGGGCGGCCGGGTCATCGCCGAGGGCACCCCCGACCAGCTCAAGTCCGCCCTCGGCGGCGACCGCATCGACGTGACCGTGCGCAACGCCACGGACCTGGGGGCCGCCGCCGGCGTCCTCGCCTCCGTCACCGGGACCGCCGTGGAGACCGACGAGGACAACCGGCGCGCCGGGGCCCCCGTCTCCGACCGGGTCGCCGCCCTCACCGGCGCCGCCCGGGCCCTCCAGGACGCCGGGGTGGACGTCGAGGACATCGCCCTGCGCCGCCCCACCCTCGACGAGGTGTTCCTGCACCTGACCGGCGAGCGCGCCGGGGAGGGCGCGCAGCAGAAGGAAAAGGAAGAGGTGACGGCGTGACCACCGCCGATCCGCAGACCGACGTCCACAAGGGCGGCCTCGGCTGGGCCCTGTCCGACTCCTGGGTCCTGACCGGGCGTTCGCTCGCCCACTGGGCCCGCAACCCCGCCCCCGTCGTCATCGGGCTGCTCTTCCCGATCATGATGGTGCTGATGTTCGGCTACCTCTTCGGCGGGGCCATGCAGGTGCCGGGCGGCGGCGACTACCGCGAGTTCCTGGTGCCCGGCATGTTCGCCATGACCATGGTGTTCGGCATTGAGGTCACCATGCTCGCCGTCATCACGGACGCCTCCAAGGGCGTCACCGACCGCTTCCGGGCCATGCCCACCTCCTCCGCCGCCGTGGTCGTCGGCCGCAGCATCGCTGACATGCTCAACTCCGTCCTCGGCCTGGCCGTGATGATCCTCTGCGGCCTCGCCGTCGGCTGGCGCGCCCACGAGGGACTCCTCGACGCCCTGGGCGCCGTGGGCCTGCTGCTCCTGCTGCGCTTCTCCCTGCTGTGGGTGGGCATCTACCTCGGCCTCGTCTTCACCGACACCGCCGCCGTCACCGCCGTACAGACCCTGGTCTGGCCGCTCGGCTTCCTGTCGAACGCCTTCGTCTCGCCCGAGACGATGCCGGGCTGGCTGGCCGCGATCTCCGAGTGGAACCCTCTCTCGGCCACCGGCACCGCCACCCGCGAGCTGTTCGGCAACCCGGGCTGGGAGGGCACCTCCTGGGCCTCGGAGCACGCGGTCCTGCTCGGGATCCTCTGGCCGGTCGTGATCTGTGCGATCTTCTTCCCGCTGGCCGTGCGACGCTACCAGCGGCTCGGACGCTGACCTCACAGGAGCAACCGGAACACATGGCAGAAGCAGTGACGACAACGGCCGTACCCGCCACCGGACTCGACCGGTGCGCCGTGGTCTTCGAACCGGACGACCCAGCCCGCACCGGAAGGCTCGCCTTCTGGCAGCCCGACGGAACCGACCTTCCCGACCTGCCGGGGGAGCGGGCCGAGGCCGCGCTCGTCACCGCCGCCGCCGACGGGACCGTGGAGACCCGCACGGTCCCCGTGCTCCGGCTCCCGGTCGCCGACGCGCTGCCGGTCCTGGCCCGCGCGGCCGGGCCCGGCGCGCGGGTCCACCCCGCCGCCGCGTTCTGGGGCGCCGCCGCCGTCCTGGCCCTGCACCTGGCGGCCCGCCGCCGGCTGCTGCCCGGCGTGTCCGCCGCCGGGTACGACGCCTGGCGCGCCGGACCGCTCGACCTGGACGACGTGCGCCGCATCCGCGCCCTGGCCGCCGCCGCCCCGCCCGAGGCCCGCGCCCTGCCGCTGCCCGGCCGCGGCGCCCCCCGGCTGCCCGACGCCGAAGGGCTCGTACGGGCCTTCCTCGACGCCGTCGCCGACACCCTGCCGCGCACCCCCGCCGCCGAGGCCGCCTCGGGCCGGGCCGCCTTCTCGGCCGGCCCGCCCCAGCACGTCCCCCAGCTGCGGGCCTGGGCCGAGGAGGTCTCTGCCGGACTCGACACCGGCGTCCGGCTCTCCCTGCGCCTGGAGCTCGACGCGGGCCCGGAGCCCGACCCGCACCCGGAACCCGACGCGGGACCCGGCCCGGAGCCCGCCCTGCACCTGGTCCCCTGGGTGCACAGCCTCGCCGACCCCACCCTCGCCGCCCCCGCCCGCGACGTCTTCGACGGCGGCGGCGCCGGCTTCGGCTTCCGCGCCACCACCGACACCGCCCAGGCCGTCCGCCGGGCCGCCGGGGTCTGGGCGCCGCTGGAGCGGATGCTGCCCGTCCCCGGGCCGCTCGCCCTGACGGACGGCGAGGTCGACGAACTGCTCGGCGACGGGGCCGGCCGGCTGCGCGCCCACGGCATCGACCTGGACTGGCCCGAGGGCGCCTCCCGGGCCCTGGCCGCCGAGGCCGTGGTCGGCGCCGGGCTCACCCCGCCCACCGACATGCGCTCCCTCTTCGGCGGCGAGTCCACCGTCGACTTCCGCTGGCGCCTCACCCTCGACGGGGACCCCCTCACCGAGGAGGAGACCCGGCGGGTCGCCGACGCGGGACGGCCCGTGGTCCGGCTGCGCGGGCGCTGGCTCCTGGTCCCCGCCCACCTCGCCCGCAAGGCCCGCGAGCCCGCACTGCCGCCGCTCACCCCCATCCAGGCGCTGGGCGCCGCCCTCACCGGCCGCGCCGAGACCGGCCGCGACGAGGTCGCCGTGGCCCCCACCGACTGGCTGACCGCCCTGCGCGACCGGCTGGCCGACCCCGAGGGCGGCAACGAGCCGCTGCGGGTGCCCGAGACCCTGAACGCCACCCTGCGCGACTACCAGCTGCGCGGAGTGCGCTGGCTGGAGCGCATGACCTCGCTCGGCCTCGGCGGCTGCCTCGCCGACGACATGGGCCTGGGCAAGACCGTCCAGCTCATCACGCTCCACCTGTTCCGGCAGGAGCACGCGGAGACCCGGGGCCCGACCCTCGTGGTCTGCCCGGCCTCGCTGCTCGGCAACTGGGAGCGCGAGGTCGGCCGCTTCGCCCCCGGCACCCCCGTGCGCCGCTTCCACGGCTCCGGGCGGACGCTGGACGGCGCCGACGGGGGCTTCGTCCTCACCACGTACGGCACCATGCGGCTCGACACGGAGCGGCTCGGCGCGCACCCCTGGGGCATGGTCGTCGCCGACGAGGCCCAGCACGTCAAGAACCCGCTGTCGGGCACCGCCAAGGCGCTCCGCCTGATCCCCGCCGACGCGCGGATCGCCCTCACCGGCACGCCCGTCGAGAACAACCTCTCCGAACTGTGGGCCGTCCTCGACTGGACCACCCCCGGACTCCTGGGCACCCACGGGCGCTTCCGCTCCCGCTGGGCCAAGCCCGTCGAGGCCGAACGGTCCGTGGCCGGCGGGACGGAGGAGCCCGGAGCGCCGGAGGGCGGCGGCACCGCCGCGCGGCTGGCCGAGCTCGTCCGGCCCTTCCTGCTGCGGCGCCGCAAGACCGACCCCGGCATCGCCCCCGAACTGCCCCCGAAGACCGAGACGGACCGCCCGGTGCCGCTCACCCGCGAGCAGACCGCGCTCTACGAGGCGCTGGTCCGCGACGTGATGGCGGAGATCGGCAGCAGCGACGGCATCGCCCGCCGCGGCCTCGTCCTCAAGCTCCTCACCGGGCTCAAGCAGATCTGCAACCACCCCGCCCAGTTCCTCAAGGAGGAGGACGCGGCGAAGGCCGCCGGCGACCCGCTCCGCCTGTCCGGGCGCTCCGGCAAGCTGGAGCTCCTCGACGAACTCCTCGACACGATCCTCGCCGAGGACGGCGCGGTGCTCGTCTTCACCCAGTACGTCGCCATGGCCCGGCTGCTCGAACGCCACCTCGCCGACCGCGGCGTCCCCGCGCAGCTCCTGCACGGCGGCACCCCGGTGCCCCGCCGCGAGGAGCTGGTGCGCCGCTTCCAGAACGGCGAGGTCCCGGTCTTCCTGCTGTCCCTCAAGGCGGCCGGCACGGGCCTCAACCTCACCCGCGCCGACCACGTCGTGCACTACGACCGCTGGTGGAACCCGGCGGTCGAGGCCCAGGCCACCGACCGGGCCTACCGCATCGGCCAGACCAGGCCGGTGCAGGTCCACCGGATGATCGCCGAGGGCACCGTCGAGGACCGCATCGCGGCCATGCTCCAGGCCAAGAAGGAGCTGGCGGACGCGGTGCTCGGGGCGGGCGAGGCCGCCCTGACGGAGCTGACCAACGACGAACTGGCCAACCTGGTCGAACTGAGGAGCGCGGGATGAGCGGATACGAGGAAGCGGGCGCCGCGGACACCGGGGCGCGCGGCTTCCCCGCCTTCCCCGCCCGCAAGGGCGGCCGGGCCCGCGGCCAGTCCTGGTGGGCGAAGGCGTGGACCGGGGCGATGGAGGACACCTCCCTCGACCCCGAGCCGCTCAAGCGGGGCCGTACCGTGGCCCGCTCGGGCCGGATCGGCCCGGTCACCGTCGCCCCGGGCCGGATCTCCGCGGTCGTGTACGACGGCGGGGAGGCCCCCGGCACCGTCGAGGTCGCCCTCGCCGAGCTGACCGACGACGAGTGGGACCTGCTCTGGGAGAAGCTCGCCGAACGGCCCGCCGAACTGGAGGCCTTCCTCGCGGGCGAACTGCCGCCCGATCTCCTGGAGGCGGCCGAGGACGCCCGGGTCCGGCTGCTCCCCGGCTACGGGGACCTGGAGCCGGAGTGCGGCTGCGACTCCTACGACCACCCCTGCGAGCACGCCGCGGCCCTCTGCTACCAGGCCTCCTGGCTGCTCGACGAGGACCCCTTCCTGCTCCTCCTGATGCGCGGCCGGGACCGGGCGACCGCCCTCGACGAGCTCAAGACCACCGTGCTCCTGGGGGCGATGGGCGGATTCGGGGACGAGTACGAGGAGGAGTACGAGGAGGACGACGAGGACGCGTACGAGGAGACGGACGGGGACGGCGAGGAGGACGGGGAGCCGGACCCGGACGCGCCCGGCACCGACGCCCGCGAGGCCTACGCCCTGCCGCCCGTCCCGCTGCCCGCGCCGCCCCCGCTCCCGGAGCCGCCGCCCGCCCCCGAGGGGACCGGCACCGGCCTCGACGCCGACCCGATGGAGCGCCTGGCCGACGACGCGGCCGAGCGCGCCCGCGCGCTGCTCGCCCACGCCCTCGGGCACACCGCCCGGCCGCCCGCCCCGCTGACGGTCTGGCAGGACACCGTGCGCATCGCGGCCCACGCCGACGCGCGGACCGTGGAGCGCCTCGCGCGGGCCAGTGGGCGCGCGGAGGAGCTGCCGAGGGCGGCCGCCGCCTGGCGGCTGGCGGGCGCGGAGGGCCTGGCGGTCCTGGAGGAGAGCTGGACGCCCGAGCGGCAGGCCACCGCCCGGGCCAGGACCGAGCTGGCCGCCGGCTGGGACGCGGACGAACTGCCGGAGCCCGAGGTCCGGGACAACCGCTTCACGTACACCGAGCGCGGTCTCCAGCTCCGCCGGGGGCGGGACGGCCGCTGGCACCCGTACCGGCGGGAGGGCGACGCCTGGTGGCCCGCGGGGCGGCCCGAGAGCGACCCCGTGAGCGCCCTCGCGGAGCTCCTGGAGGGCTGAACCACCGCCCTTTCCGGGCCCGCGTCCACCACCGGACGCGGGCCCTTCCGTCTTCCCCGGTCCCGTCGGTCACGGGCCCGCCCGTCTCCTCCCCGCCCCGCCGGACGCGGGCCCCTCCGCCTTCCCCCGCCCCGGCGACAGCCCCGTACACCGAGGCTCGAACTGTTCTCCAGTCGCGAAAACCACCATCGGTGGCACATGCATCGGCAGGAGGAGACGGGGGAGCATGACAGGCGCAGCCGGCGGAGGACGGGGACACACCCCGGCCGACGCCTTCCTCGCACACGCCCGGACGAGGCCCGGGGACACGGCCCTCGTCCTGCGGGACGAGGAGACGAGCTACGGACGGCTCCTCGACCTCGTCACGCGCGAGCGGGAGCGGCTGGCCGCCCTGCCGGCCGCCGCCGGCGAACCGGTCGGCGTGCCGGCCGTCAAGTCCCCCGGCACCGTGGCCCTGGTCCTCGCCTGCCTCCTCGAACGGCGGCCCGTGCTGCTGCCCGCCGCGACCCTCGGGCGCGAGGTGCTCGACCGGCTGTACGCGGGGGCCGGGGTGCGCCACGTCCTGACCCCCGGGACCGTCGAGCCCGCCTCGTCCGCCCCGGCCGTCGAGCCCGCGCCGGCCGCCGCGGTTCCCGCCGGAACCGCCCTGCTGCTCACCACCTCCGGCTCCACCGGGCTGCCCAAGACCGTGCCGCTGGGCGCCGCCGCGATCACCGCGTTCACCGACTGGGCCGCCGGCCACTTCGACATCGGCCCCGGCACCACGGTCCTCAACTACGCGCCCCTCAACTTCGACCTGTGCCTGCTCGACGTGTGGACCACGCTGGCCCGCGGCGGCCGGGTCGTGCTCGTCGACCCCGACCGCGCGCTCCAGGGCCCGTACCTCCTCGACCTCGTCACCCGGTACGCGCCCGAGGTCGTCCAGGCGGTGCCGATGTTCTACCGGCTGCTCGCCGACGCGGCCCGCGAGGCCGGCGGCCGCGCCCTGCCCGGCGTACGGCACGCGGTGTTCACCGGCGACACCGTCCCCGCGCCCGTCCTGGAGGAGCTGCCGCGCCTGCTGCCCGGCGCCCGGCTCTCCAACGTGTACGGCTGCACCGAGACCAACGACAGCTTCCTGCACGAGGTGACCGACCCGGCCGCGCCCGTACCGCTCGGCCGGCCCCTGCCCGGCGTGGAGGCGCTCGTCGTCACCGCCGACGGCACCGTCCTCGACGGCCCCGGCACCGGCGAGCTGTACGTCTCCACCCCGTTCCAGTCCGAGGGCTACCTCGGCGGCGCCGGGGCCGGGGCCTTCGGGCCCGACCCCCGGGGCCCCGGGGCGGCGGACGGACGGCGCTGGTTCCGCAGCGGCGACCTGGTGCGGCGCGACGAGCGGGGGATCCACACCCTCGAAGGGCGCACGGACTTCCAGGTCAAGGTGCGGGGGGTGCGGATCAACCCGCAGGAGGTCGAGCACGTCCTGCTCGCCCACCCCGAGGTGGCCGAGGCGGCCGTCCTCGCCCTGCCCGACCCGGTCGCCGGCCGGCTGCTGCACGCCGTCGTGCGGCGCTCCGCCGGCAGCGCCCTCCACAGCCTCGCCCTGCGCGGGCACCTGGCCCGCGGCCTGCCGAGGGCCGCCGTCCCCTCCACCGTGCGGATCACCGACGAGCCGCTGCCCAGGACTTCCACCGGAAAGGTCGACCGCGACCGCGTCGCCCGCTCCCTCGCCCGCACCAGCAAGGAGAACTGACATGCCCGACACCCTGACCGCCGTGAAGCGGTTCGTCGTCGACGAGTTCCTGCCGGACGTGACCCCCGACCAGCTCGACGCCGACCTCGACCTGCTCGACGAGGGCGTCGTCGACAGCCTGGGCCTGCTGAAGGTCATCGCGTGGATCGAGTCCACGTACGACATCGACACCGACGAGGTCGACCTCGACCCGGACGCCTTCCGTTCGGCGGCCTCCATCAGCGCGTTCGTCGACGGCGTCCTCCCGCAGCGGGCGGAGGCGGCGTAACCATGCACGAGGCCCTGACCGCGCTCATCGGCGGCAGCCGACAGGTGGACCGGCAGACCTGGCGGTCCTTCTGGGACCGGCTCCACGACGGGGGCCTGCGCCGGGGCGAGGCCGTGGCGCTGCTGTCCTCCCTCTCCACCGCCGTGCCCGAACGCGCCACCCTCACCGCGCTGCTCGACTCCCTCGACGAGCGCCGGGCCCCGCTGGACCTGCGCTTCGACGGCACGGTCAACATCGTCGGCACCGGCGGCGGACCCCGTACGTTCAACGTCTCCACCGCGGCCGCGTTCACCGCCGCCGCCATGGGCGCGAAGGTGGTCAAGACCGGCTCGCGGGCCTTCACCAGCGGCTACGGCTCGGTGGACCTGCTCGAACTGCTCGGGATCCGCCTCACGGGCTCGTACGAGGAGACCCACGAGGTCCTGGAGCGGGAGGGCATCGCCTTCGCCGGGAACTTCGTCTACCCGGCCGAGGTGGCCCGGCTCGCGGGGCTCGTGCTGCCGCTGCGGATGCGCGACATCGGCCGGTTCGTCAACGTCCTCGGCCCCTTCCTGTCCGGCGTGCCGGTCACCGCGCAGCTCACCGGGGTCTCCGACCCGCGGATGCTGCCGGCCGTCCGGCAGGCCGCCGAGCACACCGCGCGCCGCACCGGGCGCACCGTCTGGGTCTGCGCCAACGACCTGGAGGCCGACGAGCTGATCGGCTTCGCCGCCAACCGGGTGTTCGGCTACGAGGACGGCGGCGAGGACGAGTTCACCCTGCGCCCGCAGGCGCTCGGGCTGCGCCCCGGCCACCTCGGCGACCTGCGCCAGGCCGCGGGCGGGGACGGGGAGGTGGTCGCCGGCTTCCTCGCGCTGCTGTCCGGCGAGGGCGACCCGGTGGCCGAGGAGACCGTCTGCCTCAACGCCGCCGCGCTCGCGGTGGCCTCGCGGCTCACCTCCGACTGGCACGCCGCCCTGGCCGCCGCGCGCACCGCGCTCCACGACGGTTCGGCCCGCGCGCGCGTCGAGCGGCTGCGCTCACGGGCGGTGTCCTGTGTCTGAGACCCTGCTCCACCCGGCGGCTCCCGGCGCGACGGCCCTGTCCGCCGTACAGGCCGCGCCCGCCGCCCCCAACCCGGCCGCCGGCCCGTCCGCCTTCTTCGCCCGGCGCCGCCCCGGCCGCCCCGGCCTCGCGCTCTTCCTCAACGCCGGCGACCCGCCGCTGGAACTGCTGCCCGAGCTGCTGGCGATGCTCGACGAGAGCGAGGTCGACTGCCTCGAACTCGCCGTGCCCTTCCCCGACTCGGTCACCGACGGCCCGGTCGTCCGCCGGTCCGCCAACCGGGCCCTGGCCCGGGGCGTGACCGCGGACGCCGTCCTGGCGGCCGTGGCCGCCGTCCGGCCCTCGCTGCGCCACCTGCGGATCGCGCTGCTCGCGGACTGGAGCCACACCGTCAAGGGCACCCCGCTGCCCGACTTCACCCGCAGGGCCGCCGACGCGGGCTGCGACGGACTGCTGCTCCACGGGCTGCCGCCGCGCCTGCGCGAGGCCCACCACGACTCCGCCCGCGAGGCGGGGCTGCCGGTGGTCACCACCTGCTACGCCGTCTCCGGCCCGCTGGTCCAGGCCGACGCCGCCGCCCGCGCCGGCGCCTACCTCTACCTCGTGGCCCACTACGGCCGCAGCGGCACCGACGCCCCGCTCGACGAGCGGCGGCTGGCCGAGACGGTCCACCGGCTCCAGGAAACCGCCGCGGCGCCCGTCGCCGTCGGCTTCGGCGTCCGCACCGCCCGGGACATCGCCCGGCTCGAAGAGCTCGGCGTCCAGTCCGTGGTGGTCGGAAGCGCGGGCGTGGCCCGCGTCGAGGACGCCCTCGCCCACCGCCGCGACCCCGTAGGGGAGTTCGCGGAATTCGTCCGGGAGCTGCGCGGCACCGCCCCCGCCGGCCCCACCCCCACCGCCCAGAAGGGAACCACGTCATGATCGTGCGCAAGCTGGAGGACCTCACCGCCGTCGAGTGGGGCAACGGCCTCAGCCGCCGCTTCCTCACCCAGTCCGACGGCGTCGGCTACTCGGTGACCGACACCGTGGTCCGGGCCGGCACCAGGTCCCGCCTGGAGTACCGCAACCACCTGGAGACCTGCTACTGCATCGAGGGCAGCGGCGAGGTCATCGACACCGAGGGCAACGCGTACCCGATCACCCCGGGCACCCTCTACGCCCTCGACCACCACGACGCGCACTGGCTCGTCGCCGCCCCGGACGAGGACCTGCGCCTGGTCTGCGTCTTCTCGCCGGCGCTGCGCGGCGACGAGAGCCACCGGCTCGACTCGCCCGAGTTCTCCCAGTACTGAGCCGGACCGGCGCACCGAACCGGCCAGGTCCCCGACGCACAGCCCAGGAGCACGTGGATGATCAAGTGGAGCGCCGACCAGCAGGCCCTGCGCGAGGGCCTCGGGCCGTACCTCGGGGACCTGAACGACGGTCACGTCGAGCAGGACGCGGCCGCGTCCTTCCCGCGGGCCAAGTGGGAGGTCCTGGCCCGGACGGGCATCCTCGGCCTGCCCTTCGACACGGAGTACGGCGGTCTGGGGCAGGACCTCCTCACCACCATGTACGTGCTCGAAGGGCTGGGCGAGGGCTGCCGGGACGCGGGCCTGAACTTCTCGGTCTGCACCCACATCGTCAGCACGGGGGTACCGCTCCAGCGCTTCGGCTCCGCCGGGCTCAAGGAGCGGTACCTGCCCCGGATCTGCACGGGCGAGCTGATCGCCGCGCACGCCATCAGCGAGCCGGACAGCGGCTCCGACGCCCTGGCGATGCGCACCCGCGCCCGGCGGGACGGCGAGGAGTGGGTGCTCGACGGCAGCAAGGCCTTCGTCAGCAACGGCCCCGTCGCCGACCTGTTCGTCGTCTACGCCCGCACCAGCGACCGCCCCGGCCCGCTCGGCTTCACCGCGTTCCTCGTGGAGCGCGACACCCCCGGGCTCCAGGTCGGGCGGCCCATCGCCAAGATGGGCCTGCGCACCTCGCCGCTGAGCGAGCTGTTCCTCGACGGCTGCCGCGTCCCGGCGGACCGGGTGCTCGGCCGCGTCGGCGGCGGCTACCTGGTCATGGAGTACGTGATGCGCTGGGAGATCCTGCTCTCCTTCGCCGTCAACGCGGGCGAGATGCGCGGCCGGCTCGACCGCTGCGTCGCGTACGCCCGGGAGCGCACCCAGTTCGGCCGCCCCATCGGCGACAACCAGGCCGTCTCCCACCGGATCGTCGACATGCGCGTCGGCGTGGAGACCTCCCGCGCCCTGCTGTACGGCGCCGCCGAGAAGATGGCGGCCGGCGAGAGCGTCACCGAGGAGATCGCCATCGCCAAGCTGGTCACCAGCGAGGCCAACGTGGCCTCCGCGCTGTCCGCCGTCCAGATCTTCGGCGGCAACGGCTACATGGCCGAGTACGGCATCGAGAAGGAGCTGCGCAACTCCGTCGCCGGAACCATCTACTCCGGGACCTCGGAGATCCAGCGCAACCGCCTCGCCGCGCTGCTGGGCCTCTGACCCCCGACCGAAGCGGACAGGACACCCCAGCATGGACCCGAACACCCTGCGCCCCACCGAGTTCCTCGACCACGGGTCGGCGGAGGTGCGCGCCTTCGTCCGCGAGTCGCTGCCGCCCGGCGACCCCACCCCGCGCGAGGCCGCCGTCGCCCTCTACCACGCGGTCCGTGACGGCATCCGCTACGAGGTGTACGGGGCGGACCTCTCCCGCCGGGGCCTGCGCGCCAGCGAGGTGCTGCGCACCGGCTCCGGCATGTGCCTGCACAAGTCCGTCCTGTACGCGGCGTCCCTGCGCTCGCTGGGCATCCCGGCCCGGCTCGTCCTCACCGACGTGCGCAACCACCTCGCCTCCGAGAGGCTCAAGCGGCTCCTCGGCGGCGACGTCTTCACCCACCACGGCCTGACCTCCGTCCACCTGGACGGGCGCTGGGTGAAGGCCACCCCGGTCTTCAACCGGAAGCTGTGCCGCCTCTACCGGATGGCGCCGCTGGAGTTCGACGGCACGGCCGACAGCCTGCACCACCCCTTCGACGAGCGGGGCCGCCGGCAGATGGAGTTCCTGCGCGTCCACGGGGAGTTCGACGACCTGCCCTACGACCGGGTCCTGGCGGACCTGCGGGCCGCGCACCCCGGCCTGTTCCGGGACGGCTCGGCCGACTCCTTCGCCGAGGGCTCGCTGGTCGCCGACGCGCGGCGGGCGGTGGCCGGGTAGTGCTGGTCAAATTCTGCGGGGCCGTCACCGAGGACGAGGCGGCGGCCGCCGCCGGCGCCGGGGCCGACCTGCTGGGGCTCTGGTACGCGGTGCCCGGCGGCCCGGCCGAGCTGTCGGCCGGGCGCCTGACGGAGCTGGCCGCCGCGACCCGCGCGACCGGCCGCACCGCGCCCGTGCTCGTCACCTTCTCGAACGACGCCGAGGACCTGCTGCGGGTCCTGGACGGGGCCCGGACGACCTGGATCCAGCTGCACGGCTTCCAGCCGCCGTCCGTGGTGCGCCGGCTGCGCCGGGGCGCGGGCCCCGGGCTGCGGATCGTCAAGGTGCTGCACGTGGACGACGCCGGCCGCTGCCCGGAGGAGGGCCTGCTCCGCGGCTACGAGCGGGCGGGCGCCGACCTGTTCCTCTTCGACGCCGTCGGACCCGGCGGCCGGCTCGGCAGCACGGCCCGCGCCCTCGACCCGGCGGCGGTCGTCGCCCTGGCCGGCCGTACGGACCTGCCCTTCCTTCTGGCGGGCGGGCTGCACGCGGGCAACCACGGCCCGTTCGCCCCCGTCCGGGAGCTGCCCGGCTTCGCCGGGATCGACGTGGACTCGGCGGCCCGCGGTCCGGAGGGCCGAATCGACGGCGCCGCCGCCTCGGCGGTCGCCCGCGCGTGGCGGGCCGCCGATCCGGCGGGGGTGGTCGCGTGAGCGCCTTCACCGACGCCCTCGCCGGGGCCCGCCGCCCGCTGGTCATGGAGGTCAAGCGCCGGGACGCGGACGGCGCCGACCTGCTCGGCGGGCGTCCGGTCGCGGAGGTGGTCGCCGCCTACGAGGCGGCGGGCGCGCCCTGCGTCTCGGTGGTGACCGGCCGCTGGTTCGGCGGGGACGAGGAACTCCTCTCCGAGGTGGCCTCGCTGACCGCGCTGCCGCTGCTGCGCAAGGACTTCGTCACCAACCGGGGCCAGCTCAGGAGGTCGCGGGAGCGGGGCGCCTCGGCGGTGCTCCTGACGGCCGGGCTGCTGTCGGGGGACACCCTGGAGCGGCTGACGGATCAGGCCCTGGAGCTCGGCCTCACCCCGTTCGTCGAGGTGGCCGACGCGGCGGAGGCGGCCGCGGTGCGGCACGGCGAACACTGCGTCGTCGCCGTCAACAACAAGGACATCGCCACCCGGGAGCGCGGCGCGGGCGACCTCGGCCGCAGCGGGGAGCTGCTGCCCGCGGTCCGGGCCACCGGCACGCGGTTCCCGGTCAGCGCCAGCGGGATCCGGCGGCCGGAACAGGCCGCCGCGCTGGTCGGCGCCGGCTATGCCGGGCTCCTGATCGGCACCGGTCTGCTGCGCGCGGACAGCCTCGCGGGCTGGTGCGCGGAGTACGACCGGGCCCGGGCCGCGCGGTGCGCGGGCCCGGACCCGGCCGGGGAACCGGACGGGTCCCGGGGGACGGACCGGTCCGGTGGCGCGGGGACCTCAGGCGCGGGCGGCTGAGCCGTCGGCGGCCTGGGTGCGGGCGGCCGGGGTGCGGCCGGCCGGAGTGCGCCGGGCCGCCGCGGACTTCCGCCGGCCGCGGGCCGTACGGCCCCACGGCTTGTAGACGGAGACCACGGCCGCGACGGTGAGCAGGACGAACAGCATCGGCACGCTCCACAGCAGGAACTCGGCGGGCCAGCCGGGCTCCGGGGTGCCGCGGCCCGCGTCGGCCGTGTTCTTCGTGGCCTCGATGACGATCGGGTGGATCACGAACCACGCGAAGACCGTCATGAAGAGGGTGATGACCCACTTCACGATGATCCAGAAGTGCTGCATGAAGCCCCACACGGTGCCCCAGGACAGCAGGATCCCGGAGAGCGCGGCGCTGACGCTGAAGACCGTGACGCTGGTGTCGTCGAAGACGTACATCGCCTTGTAGACGCCCTTGGCGACGGCCGGGTCGTCGGTGGTGTAGCCCATGACGGCCAGGACCACCATGGACAGGGACAGGCCCACCCAGCCGACGGAGGTCACGACGTGGACCGCCAGCGTGAGCCGGCGCGCCCTGCGGCTGAGCTCGAACTTCTTCTTCGCCTTCACCGGGGCCCGACCTCCCTTCGCGGTCGGCGCCGACGGGGTGGCGTCGGTCTCCTGCGGGCGTTCGACAGAGGGTGCGGACAAGATTCATGCCTCCTGCGGACTGTGGGGATCATCGGCGAGGGCATAAACTCTTTATGCCGTACGGTGAAACTTCGTACAGAGTACAGAGCTAGTGCCTCCGAGGCGAGGGGATGTCAAGGGAATGGCGAGAAACAGCGGTAAGAACGAGGGCCGGACGGACCCCGGGCGCACCCTGGCGCTGCTGTGGCGGGACTACTACGGACCGGCCAGGAACGCCCGAGGACCCAAGCAGGGACTGACCGTCGACCGCATCGTGGATGCTGCGATCCACATCGCGGACGAAGAAGGGCTGGCCGCCCTCTCCATGCGCAAAGTGGCCGAACCCCTGGGGGTCTCCACGATGTCGCTGTACACCTACGTCAACGGCCGGGCCGAACTCGTCAACTGCATGTTCGACAAGATCCTCTCCGAGTCACCGTCCCTGGACGGGGTCGAGGACGGGTGGAGAGCCGCTCTGGAGCGCTACGCCCGCGGCGCCCACGACATCGCCCTCCGCCACCCCTGGGTCCCGCCCCTGATGTCCTCCCGGATGCTCATGGGCCCCCACGAGACCGCCGTCTGGGACGGGGTGCTGCGGGCCGTCTCCGCGACCGGCCTCGACGAGCGCGACATGCTCGCCGTCGTCAACCTCGTCAACGGCTACGTGCGCGGCGCCGCCCTCCAGGACGCCGACAGCCGGCAGGACGAGCGGCGCGGCGGGCTGAGCCACCAGGAGTGGTTCGAGCGCACCGGCCCCGAGCTGGAGCGCCTCATCCCCTTCACCCGCTTCCCCACCCTCACCCGGGTGTGGATGACCGGGGTCTTCGAGGAGCCCGGCTCCGGCTTCGGCGCCGACGGCGGCTTCGAGTTCGGCCTCCAGCGCGTCCTCGACGGCGTCGAGCGGCACGTCGACCGGTGCGCGGCCGACCGCGCGGAGGGCGGCCGGGAGGAGGGCGGCCGGGAGGAGGGCGGTCGAGCGGACCTCCGGGACCCCTCCAGCCCGGCGGCCGACGCTGGCACCACAACTGGCCGAGACGTCTCATCTGGCTGAGACCGTGGTACGAGGGTGGAGCAGCGTGACAGTTCTGGTGACAGGCGCGACGGGATCCGTCGGCCGCCACGTGGTGGCACAGCTCGTGGACGCGGGGGTGCCCGTCCGGGCCCTCACCCGCAACCCGGAGGCAGCGGGCCTGCCCCCGCAGGTCGAGGTCCTGGCCGGCGACCTGACCAGGCCGGAGAGCGTCCGCGAGGCGCTGCGCGGCGTGGAGAAGCTCTACCTCTTCCCGGTCCCCGAGACCGCGGCCGAGGTCGCCGCCGCGGCGGCGGAGGCCGGCGTGCGCCACATCGTGGTGCTCTCGTCCTCCTCCGTCCTCGACGAGTCCGGCGACAACCACAGCGGCGAGCACCACCGCACCGTGGAGAAGGCCGTGGAGGCCTCCGGCGTCGACTGGACCTTCGTGCGCGGCGACGAGTACGCCACCAACGTCCTCTGGAAGTGGGGCCACTCGATCAGGACCGAGGGCGTCGTCCGCGCCCCCTACGGCAACGCCCCCCGCGTCCTGGTCCACGAGAAGGACATCGCCGCCGTCGCCGCCGCGGCCCTCCTGGAGGACGGGCACGCCGGCCGGGCGTACGTCCTCACCGGGCCCGAGGCCATCACCCAGGCCGACCAGGTCGAGGCCATCGGCGCGGCCCTCGGCCGGACGATCCCCTTCGAGGAGATCACCCCCGACCAGGCCCGCGAGCAGATGGGCCGCTTCATGCCGGCCCCGGTCGTCGAGATGGTCCTCGGCTACCTCGCCGACGCCGTCGAGAACCCGCCGGTCCCCGTGGACACGGTCGAGAAGGTCACCGGCCGCCCCGCGCTCACCTTCGCGCAGTGGGCCGTCGACCACGCCGGGGACTTCGCCCCTCAGGAGCAGGACCGGAGCGCGGCATGACCGTCACCACGGGCGCCGGCGCGACCGCCGGCACCGGCCGCCCCGCCCCGGCCCCCGCCAACCCTTCCGTCACCATGACCGGCAGCGGCGAGCCCGAGCAGTGCGTCGAACTGACCGACGCCGGCCGCCCCTCGGCCGGCCGCGGCAAGGTCGTCGTCGAGGTCGAGGCCGCCGGCGTCTCCTACGCCGAGGTGCAGATGCTCCAGCACC
This sequence comes from Streptomyces sp. NPDC086147, assembly GCF_040702165.1. Lineage (NCBI taxonomy): Bacteria > Bacillati > Actinomycetota > Actinomycetes > Kitasatosporales > Streptomycetaceae > Streptomyces > Streptomyces sp. NPDC086147. Next base: position 22,279 of record NZ_JBFBJO010000029.1, read on the forward strand.
TCCACCCCTTCCCGCCCCGCTTCCCCTTCGTCCCCGGCTACGACCTCGTCGGCCGGATCACGGAGGTCGGCGAGGGCGTCACCGGATGGCGCGCCGGCGACCGGGTCGCCGCCATGCCCCGCTACGGAGCCTGGCAGCGCCACGTCGAGGTCCCCGCGAAGGTCCTCGCCCCGGTCCCCGACGGCCTGGACGCCGCCGAGGCCGTCTCCCTCGTCACCAACGGCGTGACCGCCTGGCAGATGGTGCACCGCCTCTCCGGCGCGCGGCCCGGCGACACCGTGCTCGTCCACGGCGCCAGCGGCGGCGTCGGCACCCTGCTCACGCAGATCGCCGTCCACCACGGACTGCGCGTCATCGGCACCGCCTCGCCCGCCAAGCACGACGCCGTGCGCGCGCTGGGCGCGGAGCCCCTCGACTACCGCACCCCCGACTTCCCGTCGGCCGTGCGCGCGCTCGCCCCCGAGGGCGTCGCCGCCGTCTTCGACCACATCGGCGGCAAGGGCCTGGACGACGGCTGGGCCGTGCTCGCCCCCGGCGGCACCCTGGTCTCCTTCGACTCCTCCGTCGCCGGCTACGAGCCCGGCCAGTGGTTCCGCCCGCACGTCCCGGCCCTGCGCCGGACCCTCACGCACGCCCTCGCCCGCCTCTTCGGCCGCACCGGCGGCCGGCGGATGCGGATGTACTACGTCAAGCCCGGCAAGGACTTCGACGCCGACCTGGGAGCCATGTACGAGCTGCTGGCCCGGGGCGTGCTGCGCCCCGAGATCGCCGGCCGCCTCCCGCTCGGCGAGTCCGCCGCGGCCCTGCGCGCCCTGCTCGACGGCCGCGCGGTCGGCAAGTACGTCCTCGTCCCCTGAAAGGAACCCCCATGACCGCCACGCTCACCGAGACCCCCGCCGGGACCTCCGCCGAGAACTCCGCCGGGATCCCTGCCGGGATCCCCGCCGGGGAGACGATCCAGGCGCGCAACAAGCGGATCGCGCTCGACTGCGCCGCCGCCTGGAACCGCTGGGAGCTCGACGGCATCCTCACCCACTGGCACCCCGAGATCCGCCACTTCTCGGAGGACCGCCAGGTCGACACCGAGCAGATGATCGGCGCCATGAAGGGCGGCCTCGCCGCCTTCCCCGACCTCCACCTGGACGTCAGGAGCGCCGTCTCCGAGGACGACCGCGTCATCCTGCGCATCACCGTGACCGCCACCCACCTCGGCGAGTTCATGGGCAAGGCGCCGACCGGCAAGAAGGTCACCTGGTTCATGCTGGAGGAGCTCCGCTTCGACGCGGACGGAAAGATCATCGAGCACTACGACGTCTTCAACTACATCCCGATGCTGAAGGAGCTGGGCTTCATCCCGGCGGACGGCCAGTGACGGGGGCCGGGACCGGGACCGCGGTCCGGCTCCCCGGGGCGACGGTCACCGAGGTGGCCGACGGCGTCCACGCGTACGTGCAGCCCGAGGGCGGCTGGTGCCTGAACAACGCGGGCATCGTCGCCGACGGCGGGCGCAGCGCCCTCGTGGACACCGCGGCCACCGAGGCCCGCGCCCGGCGGCTCCGGGCGGCGGCCCTGCGGATCGCTCCGCGCCCGCCGCGCGCGGTGGTCAACACCCACTTCCACGGGGACCACACCTTCGGCAACTTCGTCTTCCCCGAGGCCGTCACCGTCGGCCACGAGCGGACCCGCGCCATGGTGCGGGCCGCCGGCCTGCACCTGACCGGCCTCTGGCCCGAGGTCTGCTGGGGCGACATCGAGGTCACGCCGCCGGAGCTGACCTTCCGCGACGCCACCACCCTGCACGTCGGCGACGTTCCCGTCGAGCTGATCCACATCGGGCCCGCGGCGCACACCACCGACGACACGGTGGCCTGGCTGCCCGAGCAGCGCGTGCTGTTCACCGGCGACCTGGTAATGAACGGCGTCACGCCCTTCTGCGTGATGGGCTCCGTGGCCGGCTCGCTGCGCGCCCTCGACCGGCTGCGCGCCCTCGGCGCCACCACCGTCGTGCCCGGCCACGGGCCGGTCGGCGGCCCGGAGCTGTTCGACGCCAACGCCTCGTACCTGCGCTGGATCCAGGGGCTGGCCGAGGAGGGCGCCGCCGCCGGGATCGCCCCGCTGGAGCTGGCCCGGGACGTCGACCTCGGACCGTACGCGGACCTCCTCGACGCCGAGCGCCTGGTCCCCAACCTGCACCGCGGCTACGCCGAGGCGCGGGGGCTCCCCGAGGGCTCGCCGCTCGACATCGGCGCCCTGTTCGACGAGATGATCGTCCACCACGGCCGCCACCCGGTCTCCCTGGCCTGACCTCCGCTCCCGCACCACGACGTGGGCCGGGCGCCGCCCGAAGGCGGCGCCCGGCCCACGCGCGTGTCCGAAGGCTCAGAGGTCGACGCCCTTGAGGAAGGCGTCGAAGGTGAGCAGGCCCGGGTGCGCGACGCGCAGGGCGGGCAGGTCCGCCCGGTAGCCGTGCGTCTGGAACCACTCGAACATCAGGGCGATCTCGGGGGCGTTGGGGATGTACGGGTTGGCGGCGACCGCGTCGAGCGGGACCTCCTCGAAGCGGGCCGGCCTGCCCGTACGGGCCGCGAACGCCGCGGCGACCTCGTCGGCCGTGAGCTCGTCGCCCGCGATCTCCACCTTGCGGCCCAGGTACTCGGCCGGCCGGTCGAAGGCCTCGGCGGCGAACCAGCCGATGTCCGCGACCGCGATGAACTGCACCCGGGTGTCCGGCTTCAGACCGAGCTGCACCACCAGCGTGCCGTCGACCTCCTGCGGCCCGTGGGCCGCGAAGTTGTCCATGAAGAAGGTCGGCCGCAGCACCGTGTTCGGCACCCCGAGCTCGTCGAGGTAGCGCTCGACGTGGTGCTTGGAGTCGAAGTGCGGGACGCCGCTGTGGCGCTCCGCCCCGCCGACCGAGCTGTAGACCACGTGCGCCACGCCGGTGTCGCGGGCCGCCCGGGCCACCGCGCGGCCCTGGCGGACCTCGCCGCCCAGACCGGCCGGCGTCATGAAGTTCTGCACGCTGAAGACGCCGTGGACGCCCTCGAACGCCGCGCGCAGCGACGCCTCGTCGTCCAGGTCGCCCCGGACGAGCACCACGCCGAGACCGGCGAGCGCCCGCGCGGCCTCCGACTCCGGGTCGCGGACCAGCGCCCGCACCTCCCGGCCGCCGCGGGCCACCAGCTCGCGGGCGGTCGCGCCGCCCTGCGCGCCGGTCGCGCCGACGACCAGGACCGGGCCTGCCTTCGTGTTCTCTGCGGACATGACGGCCTCCTCAGCCGAACAGCGGCGCGTTGGCCGCCGCCCACTCGCGGTACGGGCGCGGGTCGCGGCCGGTCAGCTCGCGCACCGCCGGGCTCACCTTCGACCAGGGGACCTCGGGGCTGTGCAGGGCGGCGACGTTCGTCACCGCGGCCTCGCGGTCGCCGGTGATGCCGGCGAACACGTCCACGACCTCGCCCTGCGGGGCCACGGAGAACTCCAGCTCGCGGCCGAGGGCCCCGCCCAGGATCTTGGCCTGCTCCTCAGAGGTCAGGACCTCCGGGCCGGTCAGGAGGTACGCCTTGCCCTCGTGCCCCGGCCGCGTCAGGGCGACGACGGCGGCCGAGGAGATGTCGTGCTCGTCGATCGGCGCGCCCGGGTTGTTGCCGATCCAGTCGCGGACCCGGCCCTCCTCCCGCACCGTCTTGATCCACCAGGAGGTGTTCGCGTGGAACGGGCCGGGACGCAGGAACGTCCACTCCGCGCCGATCCCGCGGATCGCCTCCTCGGCGGCGCGGTGCTCCTCGGCGATGCCGTGCGCCAGCGGGTGCAGGACGCTCCCCGAGGAGAGGAAGACGACCCGGCCGAGGCCCGCCTCGGCCGCCGCGGCGGCGAACGCGCGGGCCTCGCCCGCCACGTCGCCGGACAGCACGACGAGCGCGGCGTCGACGCCCTTGAGCGCCACCGCCAGCGAGTCGGCGTCGGCCGGGCTGCCCGCCACGACCTCGACGCCCTCCGGCAGCCCCGCCTCCTCGGGCCGGCGGCTGAGCGCCCGCACGTCGCGGCCGAGCGCCACCAGCTGCTCGACGGCCTCGCGGCCGACCTTGCCCGTTGCTCCGGTCACCAGGATCACGGTCAGGCCCTCCAGCCCTCGGGCGTCGGCCACGGGGAGCCGAGCTGACGGTAGGTGCCCTGGTAGTCGGGCCAGTCGCGGTGGTCGCGGATCTTGCCGTCGACGAAGCGGATCAGGTGGATCTGCTCGCCGGAGAACTCGCGCCCGGTGGCCGGCATGCCGACGAGGTCGCCCACGTGGCGGCCGTACAGGACGAGGTTGGCGCGCACCCACTGGCCGTTCTCCTCCAGGGAGACCTCGACCAGGCGGGCCTCCTCGGAGAAGGTCATCTTCAGCCACTTGACCGCCATCGCGAAGGAGTCGGGACCGCGCAGGTCCATGTGCTCCATCGTGGCCGGATTCAGGTAATCGGGGTGGATGTACTCTGCGACGTCCTCGGTTTTTCCGGTGTTGTACGCCTCTATCATCCGGCGTACGGCATCGAATTGACTGCTCATTCCATTTCCTCCACGGGTGTGCGGCCGAGAACGTCGGGCATCCCCGTCATCCTCGGCCGCGCGGCTTTCCCCGGGCAAGGCCGAAAATCGATGCCCGAACGGATTGCGAAGCTCCTGCCACCGGACCGCGACCGGATGTCGACCGGTCCTCCAGCGGACCACGGGTCCGGGCCGTCACGATGAAAGCCGCCCGGACGCTCGTCCCCGACGTCCGGATATCCAGGGAGCTGAATTGACTACGGACACCGCAACCGCGACGTACAAGACCAAAGTCACCGCCGCCTTCAACGGTGCCGCGGCGACCTACGACCGGCTGGACGTGGAGTTCTTCACGCCCATGGGCGGCCGCCTCGTCGAGCTGGCCGGCCCCCGGCCGGGCGAGCGCCTGCTCGACGTCGGCTGCGGTCTGGGCGCCACCCTCCTGCCCGCCGCCCGCCTGATCGGCGACCGGGGCCGCGCCCTGGGCATCGACATCGCCGAGGCGATGATCGAGGAGGCCGGCAAGGAGGCCGCCCGCCAGGGCATCGCCAACGTCGACCTGAGGGTCATGGACGGCGAGCACCCCGACCTGCCCGCCCGCTCCTTCGACCTGGTCCTCGGCAGCTACAGCGTCATCTTCCTGCCGGACGCCCGCGCCGCCCTGGCCCGCTACGCCGACCTGCTCGCCGACGGCGGCCGCATCGCCTTCACCAGCCCGGTGTTCACCCGCGACACCTTCCCCTTCCTGCCGCCGCTCTTCACCGAGCTCATCCCGATGTCGCTCCTGGAGCACCTGCCCGAGGCCTGGCACCCGGAGCAGCTCCAGAAGCAGCTGCACTCCTGGCTGGAGGACCCGGCGGACCTCACCGCCGCCCTGGAGAAGGCCGGCTTCACCGACGTGGAGATCACCGACGAGCCGGTGATCCAGACCGCGCCCTCCGGCGACGCCTGGGTCACCTGGTCGCACACCCAGGGCATGCGCCTGCTGTGGCAGCACCTGCCCGAGGACGAGGCCGCCGCCCTGCGCGAGCGGATCGTGACCGCCCTCGACGCCCTGCGCACCGACGGCGGCCGGGTCCGCTTCGAGGTGCCCGTGCGCTACGTCACCGCCCGCGTCGCCCGCTGAACCGCGCCGCCGCCCCACGCGGAAGGGCCCGCCGGAGAACCGGCGGGCCCTTCCGCGTACGCGGACCTCAGCGGACCTCAGGTGACGGACAGCGCGCCGTCCACCGCGAACACGGTGCCGTTGGCGTACGCCGCCTCCGGACGCGTCAGCTGGACGATCCACCAGGCGATGTCCTCCGGCCGGCCGACCCGGCCGGAGGGGATGCGCTCCGCCATCTGCGCCAGGAAGCCGTCGTAGGCCTCCCGCGGCATGCCGGCCCGCACGCCGACACCCGTGTCCACCACGCCGGGGGCGATGCCCACGGAGCGGATCCCGCGCGGCGCGAGCTCCACGGCCCAGGTGCGGGTCAGGAAGTCCAGCGCCACCTTCGCCATCCCGTAGACCGAGTTCTCGGGCCAGGCGCGCCGGCCCAGCGAACCCGCCGAGCCGACGTTGACGATCACGCCGCCCGAGGCCTCCAGGGCGTCCAGCGCGCGCTGGGCCAGGAAGACCGGAGCGATCAGATTGGTGGCCAGTTGAGAACCGACGGAATTCCGGTCGAGACCGTCCAGGGCCACGAATCCGGTGACGGCCGCGTTGTTCACGAGGACGTCGAGCCGGCCGAATTCCCGCAGTGCCGTCTCCACGACCAGATCCGGGGTCTCCGGATCCGAAATGTCGGCGGCCAGGACGCGAATGCGGTCCCCGTATCCGTCGGCGGTCTCCTTGAGGGTTCCCTCGCTCCGTCCGACGACGAGCACGCGCGCGCCCGCGTCGGCGAAGGCGCGGGCGGTCGCCGCGCCGATTCCCGTTCCGCCGCCCGTGACGACGACGGCCTTCTCCACGGTGGATTCCTCCACGGAATGCGTCATGGCGGCCTCAGAAGCACAGGGCGGTGTTGACACCGCGGATGACGGCCTGCTCGGCGTCGTGGCCGAAGTCCTTGTCGCCGATCGTGAACGACAGCTGCACGCGGGCGTTCAGGTCGCGGGTGGTGGCCGCGAGGGTGGCGTAGCCGGGGATGCCGGCGCCGTGGCCCCACAGGTCCAGGCCCTTGTCGTTCTCCAGCTTCATGATGCCGAGGCCGTAGCCGATGCCCATCGGCAGGTTCTCGATCATCTCGGGCGGCAGCGGGGTGGTCATCTCCTCGAACTCCGCCTGGTTCAGCAGCTTGCCGCTGAACAGGCCCGCGAAGAAGGTGTCCAGGTCCTTCGTGGTGGAGATGATCTCGCCGGCGCAGCCCGCCTCGGACGGGTTCATCAGCGTGACGTCGACCGGCTCGCCGCCGATCTGCATGTAGCCGCGGGCGTGCGGCTCCGGGACGTTCGGGTCGTCGCCCGGCAGCACCGTCTCGGTCAGGGACAGCGGCTCCAGGACACGCTCGGTGATCTCCTCGCGGTACGAGCGGCCGGTGACCAGCTTGATGAGCAGGCCGATGATGAAGTAGTTCGTGTTGCAGTACATGAACTTCGTGCCCGGCTCGAACTCCAGCGGCTTGGCGGCCGCGATGGCGATCAGGTCCTCGGGCTCGTAGTGCTTGTAGCGGTCGCGCAGGAAGCGGTCGCCCGGCTTCTGGAACGAGTCCATGTAGTTGTACAGACCGCTGGTGTGCTGCATCAGGTTGCGGACGGTGATCTTGTCGCCGTACGGCAGCAGGCCCGGCAGGTAGCTCTCGACGGTCCGGTCGAGGTCGATCCTGCCCTCGGCGACGAGCTGGAGCACCACGACCGCGACGAACGGCTTGGTGATGCAGGAGATGCGGAAGCGGCCGTCCTCGGGGACCGGGCGGTCCGTGCCCAGCTCCGCGATGCCGGACGTCACGACGAAGGACTCCTCGCCCCGCGTGACCCGGAACTGGACGCCGCCGGCGCCGAGCTCGACCAGCCGGTCCGCGGCGCCCTGCACGGCCTGCTGGAGGGCCGTGACTTCCGGCCGGGCGATCGTCGTCTGGGTCATGTCGGGAAACCCCCATGGGTCGGTCGGTTCGTTCGGTCCTGTACGGGGAGACTCGCCGCCCCCGATCGCGGCACGGCCGACGGCCGGTGGAGCGGAGCTAGGGCCCGGCCGTGCTCGGGGCCGGGTCCGCGACGCCTGGCACGGCGTTCCGGGCCGGGTCCGCGGCGCTCCTCAGGCGAGGTCGTCGCGGGTCACGCGGCGGGTCGCGACGAGCAGCCCGCCGGCACCGCGCACGAGCACGTCCTCGCAGACGCACACCCGGTGCACCCGGGAGTCCTGGCCGATCGTGGAGGCGTAGACGAGGGCGTACGAGCGGACGTGCACCGTGCCGTCCTCCTGCGGGCGCACGTCGAGCATCCCCATGAAGTGGCGGTGTCGCTGCCCGGACTCCTCCAGCTGCGCGTGGCTGCGGGTGGTCGCCGCGACCAGACCGGCCCGGCCGCGCACCGGCTCCGGCAGCGTCGGCACGTCGAAGGTGGCGTCCTCGGTGAAGGTGGCGGCCCACTCCTGCGGCCGGTTCAGGTCGAGGAGCTGCATCTGGCGGGCGTAGAACTGCTGCACTTCGGCGTACAGGACGGCGCCCTCGGTCGCGGACAGGGCGGCCGTCGGGGTCTCGGCGAGGATGGTCACGGGGTCTCCGATCGTCGTGTTTCCCCCACTGTCGCCCCGCTCCATCGAGCCCTCTTCGAAGATTCCTCAAGCCCCGGCACGGACGATGGACACACGCCCTGAGGGGGGCGCACCGCCCGACCGACGAGGGGACCAGAGCCGTGCCGACCTTCGACCACCCGCACCTGCCGCTGGACGGTCTGCTGCGCCGGGCCGCCGAACGGAACCCGGACGGCCCCGCCCTGCGCGACGCGCGCGGCACGCACACCTTCGCCGAACTCGACGCCCGGGCCGACCGCATCGCCCAGTTCCTGGAGCGCTCGGTGGGCCGCAGGGGCGCCCGGATCGGCGTCGCCAACACCCTCGACGCCTCCTTCGCCGCCACCTACTACGGCACCGCCCGCAGCGGCAACACGGTCGTGCTGATCAACCCGCTGGTCAAGGAGGTCGGGCTCCTCCACGTGATGTCCGCCGCCGGCGTCGAGCTGGCCTTCGTGCCGACGCCCACCGCCGAACTCCTCGCCAAGACCGGCGACCGGCTGCCCCGGCTCGGCCTGGTCGTGGTCACCGACGCCGAGGACGGCATCGTCCCCGGCGACGCCGTGCCGCTCGGGCTCGTCCTGGACGCCGTCGCCACCGCCGTGCCCGGCCCCGGGCAGGACGCGGAGCGGCGCCCCGTCGACCTGGACTCCGACGTCTGCGTGCAGTTCACCACCGGCACCACCGGCCGGCCCAAGGGCGTCCGCCTCACCCACCGCAACCTGGTCGCCAACGCCGCGCAGACCGCCGCCGCCCACCACCTCGACGCCGGCTCCGTCACCCTCAACCACCTGCCGCTCCACCACGTCATGCACCTGAACTCGGCGGTGTACGCGGGCGCGTTCCAGGTGCTGTGCGCCGACCCCGACCCGGTCGCCCCGCTCGCCCTCGCCGAGCGCGTCGGCGCCACCCACTACTACGGCCTGCCCGCCCGCCTGCACGCCCTGGCCGCCGACCCGCGGCTGAGCGCCCCGGGCCTGCCCGGCGTGCCCGCCCACCCCCGGCTGACCGCCGTCCTGTCCGGCGGCACCGCGCTCGACCCGAACGCCGCCCGGGTGCTGCGCGAACGTCTCGGCGTCCCCGTGGTCCAGGGCTACGGCATGGCCGAACTGTCCCCGCTCACCCACTCCCAGGACCCCCGCGACCCCCGGCCCGGCTCCGTCGGCGCCCCCGTGCCCGGCACCGAGTGCCGGATCGTGGACCCGGAGACCCGGGCCCCGCTGCCCGCCGGCGCCGTCGGCGAGGTCCAGGTCCGCGGCCCCCAGCTGATGGCCGGCTACCTGGGCGAGAGCCGCCACCCGGCCGGCGCCGACGGCTGGTTCCCCACCGCCGACGTCGGCCGCCTCGACGAGGACGGCGTCCTCTTCCTCGTCGACCGGCTCGGCGACGTCTTCAAGTACGACAACGAACTCGTCTCGCCCACCCTCGTCGAGGGCGTCCTCGGCGCCGACCCGCGCGTGGCCGAGTGCGTCGTGGTCGGCCGGCCCGACCCCGTGCACGGCGCGACCGCCTGGGCGGGCGTCGTGCTCCGCGACACCGGGGACGCCGACCCCGCCGAGGTCCTCGCCGACGTCGTCGGGCGCGCCAACGGCCTCCTCTCCGCCTTCGAGCGGATCCGCCACGCCGAACTCCTGGACGCCGTCCCCCGCACCCCCGTCGGCAAACCGGCCCGCGGGGCCCTGCGGCAGAGCGTCCGCGTCCGCGCCGCCGCCGTCGCCCCCTCCCCTTCCGACCCCTCTTCCCCAGGAGCAGCCGCATGGTGACCTTCGTCAACAAGTTCAGCGTCCACGGCGACCTCACCGAGTTCCTCGCCGCCAAGAGCCGCGTCACCGCGTACATGAGCACCCAGCCCGGCTACGTCAGCCACCAGACCCTGCGTATGGTCGGCGTCCCGAACGTCTACGTCGAGCTCGCCGTCTGGGAGGACGCCGCCGCCCACCGCGCCGCCGTCACCGGCGAGGGCTTCCAGCGGCTCGTCGAGGGCCTCGCCGCGCTCGCCACCCCCGAGCCCGGCCTGTACGAGACGGTCGCCGACGAGACGGACGGGACCGGCCGGACCGGCGGCGCCGGCGAGCCCGTCGCCGCGTCCGCCGCCTGACGGACCGCCTCCACCCGCCTTCCGCCGGATCTCGAGCGGCGCGGGGAATGGTCGGTACAACAACCCAGCCCTGGAGGAGAGACGATGACGGCACCGACGAAGCCGGTGGCGCTGATCACCGGTGCGACCAGCGGCATCGGCCTGGCCGTGGCCCGTGACCTCGGTCGCCGCGGCCACCGCGTGTTCATCTGCGCGCGCACCCCCGAGAGGGTCGCCGAGACGGTGGCCGAGCTGCGTGCCGAGGGCATCGAGGCCGACGGCCGGGCGGCCGACGTCCGCGACCGCGAATCGGTGGCCGAACTGGTCGCCGAGGCCGTGGCCGCGTTCGGCCCGATCTCCGTCCTGGTCAACAACGCAGGACGCAGCGGCGGCGGCGTCACCGCCGACATCGACGACGACACCTGGTACGACGTCATCGCCACCAACCTCAACAGCGTCTTCCTGCTGACCCGCGAGGTCCTCAAGAAGGGCGGCCTGGAGGGCGCCGGCTACGGGCGCATCATCAACATAGCCTCCACCGCCGGCAAGCAGGGCGTCGTGCTCGGCGCCCCGTACTCCGCCTCCAAGCACGGGGTCGTCGGCTTCACCAAGGCCCTCGGCAACGAGCTCGCCCCCACCGGCATCACCGTGAACGCGGTCTGCCCCGGCTACGTCGAGACCCCGATGGCCCAGCGCGTGCGCGCCGGCTACGCCGCGGCCTACGACACCACCGAGGAGGCGGTGATGCAGAAGTTCACCGCCAAGATCCCCCTCGGCCGGTACGCGACGCCGGAAGAGGTCGCCGGCCTCGTCGGCTACCTGACCACCGAGCACGCCGCGTCCATCACGTCCCAGGCGCTCAACGTCTGCGGCGGACTCGGCAACTTCTGATCCGCGACCGCGCCCCACGAGGAAGAAGAGAGACACCGATGGCGAACGAGCGCGTGCACCGCACGGCGCACGAGACGGAGATCGACGCCCCGGCGGAGGCGGTGTACGACCTCGTCGCGGACACCTCCCGGTGGCCGCTGTACTTCCCGCCCAACGTCCACGTCGAGCAGCTGGAGCGCACGGGCGACACCGAGCGGCTGCGCATGTGGGCCACCGCGGGCGGGCGGGTCAAGTCCTGGACCTCGCGCCGCGTCCTCGACCCGGCCGGTCTCCGCGTCGACTTCCGCCAGGAGGTGTCGGCGGCCCCCGTGGAGAGCATGGGCGGGAGCTGGATCGCCGAGGACCTCGGCGGCGGGCGCTCCCGGCTCACCCTGCTCCACGACTTCACCGTCGTCGGCGACCGCGCCGAGGACGTCGAGTGGGTCGAGCGGGTCACCGACGCCAACAGCCGCGCCGAGCTGGAGAACCTGCGCACCCTGGCCGCCCGCCGGCACGCCCTGCCCGAGCTCGTCCTCGACTTCGAGGACTCCGTCCACGTCGACGGACCGGCCGAGGCGGTCTACGCGTTCCTCCACCACGTCGAGGACTGGCCCGAGCGGGTCGCGCACGTCGACCGCCTCGACCTGACCGAGGACGGCACGGGCGTCCAGGTCATGGCCATGGACACCCGTACCGCCGACGGCTCGGTGCACACCACCGAGTCCGTCCGCGTCTGCTTCCCCGACGACCTGCGGATCGTCTACAAGCAGACCGCGACCCCCGCCCTGATGTCCGCCCACACGGGCCGCTGGACCGTGGTGCCCGCCGAGGGCGGCGGCGTCACGGCGACCTCGCAGCACAGCGTGGTCTTGCGGCCGGAGGCCGTGGAGAAGATCCTCGGCGAGGGCGCCGACGTGGCGCGGGCCCGCACCTACGTCAGGGAGGCACTCGGTCGCAACAGCACCGCAACGCTCAACCTCGCCAAGCAGTTCGCGGAGAGTCCGGTCCCCGCTCTCTGACCCCGCACCACCAGGAGTACGCATATGCGCATGTCCTCGCCCACGGCATCTCGGGCGCATTCCCAGCTCACGCTGGAGGAGGTCACCAAGCGGTACGACGAGCACGTCGTGCTCGACCGGGTGTCCCTCACCGTCAAGCCGGGTGAGAAGGCCGGAGTCATCGGCGACAACGGCTCCGGCAAGTCCACCCTGCTCCGGCTGATCGCCGGGGTCGAGGCCGCGGACAACGGCGAGGTGACCGTCACCGCCCCCGGCGGCGTCGGCTACCTGCCGCAGCGCCTCGACATGCCGGCCGGAGCCACCGTCAGAGATGTCCTCGACCGCGCCTTCGCGGACCTGCGCGCCCTGGAGAAGCGGCTCCACGAGGTCGAGGACGAGCTGGTGGACGACGACCCCCGGCTCCTCGCCGAGTACGGGGACCTGCTCGCGGAGTTCGAGGACCGCGGCGGCTACGAGGCCGACGCCCGGGCGGACGCGGCCCTGCACGGCCTCGGCCTGCCCGGTCTCGACCGGGACCGCCCGGTCGACACCCTCTCCGGCGGCGAGCGCTCCCGGCTGGCCCTGGCCGCCACCCTGGCCGCCGCCCCGGAGCTGCTGCTCCTCGACGAGCCCACCAACGACCTGGACGACCAGGCCGTGGACTGGCTGGAGAAGCGGCTCCAGGACCACCGGGGCACCGTCGTCGTCATCACCCACGACCGCGCCTTCCTGGAGGCCGTCACCTCCGCCATCCTGGAGGTCGACCCCGACCGGAAGACGGTCAACCGGTACGGCAACGGCTACCAGGGCTACCTGACCGCCAAGGCCGCCGCCCGCGCCCGCTGGGAGCGGGAGTACGAGGAGCACCTCGCCGAGATCGAACGGCAGGAGACCCGGGCCGCCAACGCGGGCCGGATGCTGGCCACCATCGCCAAGAAGGGCCCCTGGGCCTTCAGCGGCTCCGAGCACCACCGGGCCCGCTCCTCCTCGTCCTCGACCTCCAGCAAGGCCCGCAACGCCAACGAGCGGCTGAACCGGCTCCACGCCGACCCGGTGCCGAAGCCGCCCGAGCCGCTGCGCTTCACCGCCGACATCGCGGCCGGCGACGGCACCGACGGGACCACCGGGGCCGACGGGGCCGTGGAGACCCCCAAGGCGCCCGAGGGCCCGCTCACCGAGGTCTCCGGGCTGCGCGTCGACGGCCGGCTCGCGCTCGACTCGCTGTCCCTCGCCCACGGCGAGCGGCTGCTGATCACCGGCCCCAACGGCGCGGGCAAGAGCACCCTGCTCCGGGTGCTCGCCGGCGACCTGGAGCCCGACGCGGGCACCGTGCGCAGGGCCGCGCGGATCGGCTGGCTGCGCCAGGACGAACTCCCCAAGCACCCCCGGCGCTCGGTGCTCGCGGAGTTCGCCGAGGGCCGCCCCGGCCACGCCGACGAGTACGCCGAACAGCTCCTGTCCCTGGGCCTGTTCCGGGAGTCCGAGCTCGAACTGCCCGTCGGCTCCCTGTCCGTGGGCCAGCGCCGCCGCATCGACCTGGCGCGCCTGGTCACCCGGCCCGTGGACCTGCTGCTCCTCGACGAGCCCACCAACCACCTGTCCCCGCTGCTCGTCGAGGAGCTGGAACAGGCCCTGGCGGACTACACGGGGGCCGTGGTGACCGTCACGCACGACCGGCGGATGCGCAGGGCCTTCCGCGGCTCGCACCTCGAACTGAGCGGGGGGACCGCCGTCACCGCCTGATCCGGACCGCCGCCGCGCGGATCCCGTCCAGCAGCCCGGCCTGCCGCAGCGACTCCCCGTCGAGGAGCGGCAGGCCGGGCCGCCGCGCGTCCGGGGCGCGCACGGCCCCGGCGAAGAACCGCAGCACGGCCTCGAAGTGGTCCTCGGCCGGCACCCGGATCTCGGTGTGCCCGGTGCCGGTGGCCAGCCGGAGCACCGGCTCGTGGTCGGGCGCCGTCGTGTACACGTGGTCCACGGACAGGGTGCCGGCGCTGCCCTGGATCTCGTACCAGGACCGGTAGTGGTGCTCCATGCCGAACCGGATCTGCGCCACCGCGCCGCCGGGGGCGGCGAGCAGCGCGGCCCCGGACACGTCCACGCCGTGCGCCTCGTCCACGCGCAGCACGGCCCCGGCCACGGTCAGGTCGCGGCCGAGGAGGCGCAGGGCGGCCCGCAGCGGGTAGACCCCGCTGTCGAGCAGGGCCCCGCCGCCGGTCTCCGGGTCGTAGCGGGTGTCGCCCGGCGGGCGCGGCGGGATGGTGAACGCGGCGGAGACCGCGCGGACCTCGCCGAGGACCCCGTCCGCGAGGAGGCCCTCGACCCGCCGCTGGGTGCCGTGGTGGAGGAACATGAAGTTCTCCAGGAGCACCAGGCCGCGCTCCCGCGCCAGCCCGTACAGGGCCTCGGCGTCCGCGCCGCGGGTCGCGAGCGGCTTCTCCACCAGGACGTGCTTGCCGGCCCGCAGGGCCCGTTCGGCCCAGGCGGCGTGGTGCAGGGTGGGCAGGCAGAGGTAGACGGCCTCCACGTCGGCCCGCCCGAGCAGTTCCTCGTACGAGGACGCCGGGACGCCCCCGAACCGGTCCGCGAACGCCGCGGCCCGCGCGGGGTCCCGCGCGGCCGTGGCGGCCAGTTCGAGGCCGGGGGTGCGCAGCAGCGCGGGCAGGGTGCGGCGGGCGGCGATGTCGCCGCAGCCGAGGAGACCCAGGCGCAGGGGAGCGGGCATGACGTCCTCGGAGCAGGGGGGAGGAGGGGGAGGGGCGGCGGTCGGTGCTCAGTACAGGGTGTGGGCGCAGACGACAAGCGTGCGCAGCTCGACGTTGAGGTAGTTGCCGTGCGCCATCAGCTCGGTGAGCTGGGCGAAGGTCAGCCAGGCGTAGTCCCCGGGCACGTCCTCGCGGAACTCCCCGGGCACCTCGACGATCGCGTACCGGTTCTCCGCGTGGTAGAAGCGACCGCCCTCCTCGGACTGCACCGCGTCGTAGCGGAACCGCTCCTTCGGGGCGGTGAGGACGTCGGCGAGGAAGGGCGGGTACGGGTCGGTCCCCGGGCCCGTGTGGTCGGCCGGCCGGCAGTGCACGGTCGGCGCCAGCTCGGCCACGTTCAGGTGTCCGACGTCGACGCGGGCCTGCACCAGGGCGTGCAGGACGCCGCCGATCCGCTTGACGACCAGGGCCATCAGGCCCGGCACCTGGGGCTGGATCAGCGGCTGGGTCCAGGAGGCGACCTCGCGGTTGCTGGCCGAGACGTCGGCCCCGATCACCCGGAACCGGCGTCCGCCGGAGTGCGCGATCTCCTCGTCCGTGAACGTCCAGCCGTCCTCGGCGACCTCGGCGAGCGGCACCCGGCGCTGGACCAGCTCGCGCAGCGCCCGGATGCCGGTGAGCCAGCTCAGCACCTCGGACGTGTCGTGCACCGAGGGCGCGGACGCGTCGTGGAAGGAGCGCAGGACGGGGTCGGAGGCCGTGCCGTCCGGTTCGGCGCCGACCGTGGGCAGGCAGGCCAGGATGGAGCGGGTGTCCATGTTGACCACGTTGTCCAGCCGCAGCAGCCGCAGCAGCTGACCGAAGGTCAGCCAGCGGAAGGTGTCGCCGGTCTCCCCGATGTCGGTGTCCCCGTCGACCTCGACGATCATGTTGCGGTTGCGCTTGGCGAGGAACCAGTCGGCCTGCTCGGACTGGAGGACGTCCACGAGGACCCGTGCCCGGCCGCGCTCCAGGAACAGGTCGAGGAACGGGATGCCGCGCCCCTGGTGGACGCCGGTGAAGTTGCTGCGGGTGGCCTGCACGGTGGGGGAGAGCTGGAGGGTGTTGATGTTGCCCGGCTCCATCTTGGCCTGCATCAGGAAGTGCAGGACGCCGTCGATCTCCTTGGCGACGATGCCGAGCAGGCCGACCTCCGGCTGCACGATGATCGGCTGTTTCCAGCCCCGCTCCGGCAGCCCGTCCGCGGTGACGTGCAGGCCCTCCACGGCGAAGAAGCGGCCCGACTCGTGGCGCAGGTCGCCGTCGCCGTCGAAGGACCAGCCGCGCAGCGCGGCGAACGGCACCCGGGTGACCCGGAAGCGGCCCGCGCGGGTCCGCTCGGCCAGCCAGCCCGGCACCCGGTCCACGGGCATGGCCGCGCTGTCGGGGGTGCGGGCCGACACCAGCAGGCGGCGCGCGGTGTCCGCACGGTCTGCGGCCCGGGCCAGGGTGTCAGCGGACATGGTCCAGCGCCTCCTCGATGATGTGGCGGACGTTCTCCGGGTGCTCGTCGAGGAAGAAGTGCCCGCCGGGGAGCACGTGCAGCTCCACCAGCCCCCCGGCCACCTCGGACCAGCGCCGCGCGTCGTCGACGGACACGTTGGGGTCGGCGTCCCCGGTGAGCACCGTCAGCGGCACGGACAGCGGCGTTCCGACGAGGTGCCGGTAGGAGCCCGCCATCCCGTAGTCGTTGCGGAGCGCCGGCAGCACCATCCGCAGCAGCTCCTCGTCCCGCAGCAGCTCGGGGTCGGTGCCCTGCAACGCGGCGATCCGGGCGATCAGGGCCCGGTCGTCGAGCAGGTGGGCGGTGTCCGTGCGCGGCACGGTGGGCGCCCGGCGGCCCGAGACGAACAGGTGGACGGGCTTCTCGCCGAGTGCGGTCAGCCGGCGCGCGGTCTCGTACGCGAGGGTGCCGCCCAGGCTGTGCCCGAACAGGGCGAAGGGGCCGCCGGTCCACTCGCGCAGCTCCGGCAGCACCGCCTCGACCAGGGCGTCGACGGTCCTCACGAAGGGCTCCCCGCGCCGGTCCTGGCGGCCCGGGTACTGCACCGCGAGCACCTCGACGCCGGCGCCGGCGAGACCGGCGGCCAGGCCCAGGTAGGCGGTGGCCGAGCCGCCGGCGTGCGGGAAGCACACCAGCCGCACGGCCGGGTCGGCGACGGGCCGGTAGCGGCGCAGCCACACGCCGGACGGGGAGGACGGGGCGGCGGCGCCCCGGGTGGCGGGAACGGTCACGACCGGATCAGCTCCCCGTCCGCGGGTGCGTACCGGGGCAGCCGGCCGGAGGCCACCACCTCGGCGAGGGAGGGCGCCGCCGCGTCCTTCGCGGAGCGCACGGGCGGCTCCGCGAGGTCCCACGGCAGGCCGAGTTCGGGGTCGAGCGCGTCCAGGTCGACCATGGCCCCGGGCACGTACTCGGCGGACAGCAGGTAGTTGACGCAGGTGCCGTCCGCCAGGGAGAGGAAGGCGTGGCCGATGCCGCCGGACATGAAGAGGGCGACGCCGTCCTCGGCGTCCAGCCGGTTCACGGCGTGCCGGCCGAAGGTCGGCGACCCCTCGCGGAGGTCGACCATCACGTCAAGGATCGCGCCCCGCACGCAGGTCACCAGCTTCCCGGCGCCGGCGGGCACGTCGTTGCAGTGGATGCCGCGCAGGACGCCGCGCCGCGAGACGGAGTTGTTGACCTGGCGGACCTCGAAGGGCAGCCCGGTCGCCGCCGTCAGCTCGCCGGGCCTGGCGGCCTCGTAGAAGTGGCCGCGCTCGTCCTCGAACCGCTCCGGGAGCAGCCGGTACGTGCCGGGGATGCCGGTCT
This sequence comes from Streptomyces sp. NPDC086147, assembly GCF_040702165.1. NCBI lineage: Bacteria > Bacillati > Actinomycetota > Actinomycetes > Kitasatosporales > Streptomycetaceae > Streptomyces > Streptomyces sp. NPDC086147. The sequence goes on from NZ_JBFBJO010000029.1 coordinate 40,019, forward strand.
CGTCAATGCGCACGGGCACCTGCCGACCGCTCCGCGCCCCGCCCGGCGGCGTTCGCGCCCGGGAGCGCGGCGCGCTCCTTCAGCGGCTCCCACCACGCGCGGTTCTCCCGGTACCAGGCCACCGTGGCGGCCAGGCCCTCGGCGAAGGGCACCCGGGGCGCGTAGCCCAGCTCGCGGGAGATCTTGGAGACGTCCACCGAGTAGCGGCGGTCGTGCGCGGCCCGGTCCGCGACCCGCCGCACCGCCGACCGGTCCCGGCCGCACAGGTCGAGGAGCCGTTCCGCCAGCTCCAGGTTGGTCAGCTCGGTGCCGCCGCCGATGTTGTAGACCTCGCCGGCCCGGCCCTTCGCGGCGACCAGGGCGATGCCCCGGCAGTGGTCGTCGACGTGCAGCCAGTCGCGGCTGTTGAGGCCGTCGCCGTAGAGCGGCACGTCGAGCCCGTCGACCAGGCGGGTGGTGAACAGCGGGATCGCCTTCTCCGGGAACTGGTACGGCCCGTAGTTGTTGGAGCAGCGCGTCACGCACACCTCCAGGCCGTGGGTGCGGTGGAAGGCCAGCGCCATCAGGTCCGAGGAGGCCTTGGAGGCCGCGTACGGCGAGTTGGGCAGCAGCGGGTGCTCCTCCGGCCACGAGCCCGCGTCGATCGACCCGTACACCTCGTCCGTGGAGACGTGCACGAACCGTCCGACGCCCGCGTCGACGGCCGCCTGGAGGAGGGTCTGGGTGCCGAGGACGTTGGTGCGCACGAACTCCGAGGCGTCGGCGATCGAGCGGTCCACGTGCGACTCGGCCGCGAAGTGCACCACCAGGCCGGTCCCGGCCGTCAGCCGCCGGACCAGCTCCGCGTCGCAGATGTCGCCGTGGACGAACTCCAGGTCCGGATGGTCGCGGACCGGGTCGAGGTTGGCGGGGTTCCCCGCGTAGGTGAGGGCGTCCAGGACCACCACCCGCGACCCGTCGAGGTCCGGATAGGCCCCGGACAGCAGTTCTCTGACGAAGTGCGAGCCGATGAAGCCCGCACCTCCGGTCACCAGGACGCGCATCTCCAACAGGCCTTTCCGGGGAAGGGGGCGGGACGGTGGGTTCGGTGGGCGGTCAGGCGGCCGAGGAGTCGGCGGCCGGCCCCTCCGCGGCGGTCCGGCGGGCGATCTCCCGCACGTAGTCGCCGTAGCTGGAGGCCCCCAGGTCGCTGCCGAGGGCGAAGCACTGCTCCGGGCCGATGAAGCCCATCCGCAGGGCGATCTCCTCCACGCAGGCGATCCGCTCGCCCTGGCGCTGTTCGAGCAGCTGCACGTACTGCCCGGCCTGCAGGAGCGAGTCGTGGGTCCCCATGTCCAGCCAGGCGAACCCGCGGCCCAGCGTGTTCAGCCGGGCCCGGCCCTGGGCCAGGTACGCGCGGTTGACGTCGGTGATCTCCAGCTCGCCGCGCGCCGACGGCGTCAGCCCCCGGGCGATGTCCACCACGTCGTTGTCGTACAGGTACAGGCCGGTGATCGCCAGGTTGGAGCGCGGCTTGACCGGCTTCTCCACCAGGGAGAGCAGGGCGCCGTCGGAGTCGATCTCGCCGACCCCGTACCGCTGCGGGTCCTTCACCGGGTAGCCGAACAGCTCGCAGCCGTCCAGGCGGGCCGCGGCCTGCGCGATCATCTGCGAGAAGCCGGGGCCGTGGAAGACGTTGTCCCCGAGGATCAGCGCCACGCGGCTGTCGCCGATGTGCTCCTCGCCGATGAGGAAGGCCTCCGCGATGCCGTGCGGCTCCTCCTGCTGCGCGTAGCTCAGCCGGATGCCGAGCTGCCCGCCGTCGCCGAGCAGCGCGCGGAACATCTCCAGGTGGTCCTTGGCGGAGATGATCTGGATGTCGCGGATGCCCGCCAGCATCAGCACCGACAGCGGGTAGTAGATCATCGGCTTGTCGTACACCGGCAGGAGCTGCTTGGACAGCGCGCCGGTCAGCGGGCGCAGCCGGGTGCCGCTGCCGCCGGCCAGGATGATGCCCTTCATCGGACGGCGGGAGGCGGGATCGCCGAGCGCCGAGAGGGTCGGGGCCTTCGGGACGTCAGACATGGCTGTTCTCCGTGGCGTGACGGACCGCCTCGACGACGGTCTCCGCGTCCCGCGCGGTCAGCTGCGGGCCCATGGGCAGGCTCAGCACCTCCGCCGCCAGCCGCTCGGAGCGGGGCAGCGGCGGGTACGGGCCGTCCGCGTAGGCGCCGGACCGGTGGACGGCGATCGGATAGTGGACCAGGCTCTCCACCCCGGCCTCGGCCAGGGACCGCCGCAGCTCCTCGCGGCGCGCGGTGCGCAGCACGTACTGGTGCCAGACGGGCTCGGCCCAGGACCGGACGGCCGGCGGGACCACCCCCGGCAGACCGGAGAGGCCCTCGGCGTAGCGCGCGGCCACCGCGTCCCGGCGCGCGTTCCACGCGTCGAGGTACGGCAGCTTCGCCCGCAGCGCCGCCGCCTGCACCTCGTCGAGCCGGGAGTTGGTGCCGCACACCTCGTGCTCGTACTTCACGCGCGAGCCGTAGTTGCGCAGCAGCCGGATCCGCCCGGCCAGCTCCGGATCGGAGGTGACCACGGCGCCGCCGTCGCCCAGCGCGCCCAGGTTCTTGCCCGGGTAGAAGCTGAACGCCGCCGCGTACCGCGAGCCGATCCGCCGGCCCTTGTAGCGGGCCCCGTGCGCCTGCGCCGCGTCCTCCACGACCGGGATGCCCCGGGGCGCGGTGACGGCCTCGACCGCGTCGAGGTCCACCGGGTGCCCGTAGGTGTGCACCGGCATGACCGCCCTGGTCCGCGGGGTGATCGCGGCCGCGAGGCGGTCGGGGTCGATCAGGTACGAGTCGGCCTCCGGCTCCACCGGGACGGGACGGGCCCCCGTCGCCGACACCGCGAGCCAGGTCGCGATGTACGTGTGCCCGGGGACGACCACCTCGTCGCCCTCGCCGACGCCCAGCGCCCGCAGCGTCAGCTCCAGGGCGTCCAGGCCGCTGCCGACGCCCACGCAGTGCGCGTTCTCGCAGTACCGGGCGTACTCCTCCTCGAACGCCTCCAGCTCGGGACCGAGCAGATAGCGCCCCGAGCGCGACACCCGCAGCAGGGCGGCGTCGATCTCGGCCTGCACGCCGTCCAGGGCGTGCAGGTCCCGCAGGTCGTGGAAGGCGACGCGGGCCGCGCGCTCCGGCGCCGGGGCCGTCACCGTGCCCTCCGCGCGTCCCGCAGGAACTCGTCGTAGTCGCGGTAGTAGTCCGACTCGTCGTAGTGCAGCGAGGCCAGGACCACGCTGACCGCGTCCGGTGAGAAGTCGCTCAGGTTCCGCCACACCATCGGCCCGATGTACAGGCCCCGGCCGGCGTCGTCGAGGCGGTACTCCGCCTGGTTGACCCCGTCGTCCACGGTGATGGTGAAACTGCCGTGGACGGCGATGACGAGCTGCTCCAGCGCCCGGTGCGCGTGCCCGCCGCGCGACGAGCCGGTGTCCAGGTCGTGCAGGTAGTACACCCGCTGGATCGGGAAGCCCGCCGTCCACTCGGACTCGACGACGGACAGGTTGCCCCGTGCGTCGTTGTGCTGCTCCAACTCGATGAGGGCGCAGGGCTTGACCCTGCCCACCTCCGGTTCTGTGGTGATGCCCACCGCCATGCGATCGCGCTCCCTGGTTGCCCTGTCCGGCCGGTGTCTCGGGCGCGGCTGGATCAGCCGCGGACGACGGAGACGGGGAGGTGACGGGCGGTCAGCTGATCCGCCTCGTAGAACTCCGCCCGGTCGAGGTGGACCTCGAACGACGCGAAGGCGTCGAAGGCCAGGTCGAGGAAGACCTTCGCCTCCATGCGGGCCAGGAAGGCGCCGAGGCAGTGGTGGATGCCGTGCCCGAAGGCCATGTGCTTGTTCGCGGTCCGGCGGACGTCGAAGACGTCCGGGTCCGGGAACTGCCCGGCGTCGCGGTTGGCCGAGGCGCTCCACGCCGTCACCATCTGGCCGGCCTTCATCGGGACGCCGAGGATGTCGGTGTCCTCCTTCAGCAGCCGGAAGATGTTGTTGAAGGGGCTGCGGTAGCGCAGCGTCTCCTCCACCGCGCCCGGGATCAGCGAGCGGTCGGCCCGCAGCTCCGCCTGCGCCCCCGGGTGCTGGTCGAGCACGATGAACAGGTTGCTCAGCAGCGTCGCGCTGGAGATGTGGCCCGCCGTGAGCAGCAGCGCCACGATGTTGACGATCTCCTCGTCGGTGAGGCGGCGGCCGTCGACCTCGGACTCGATGAGCCCGCTCATCAGGTCGTCGGACGGCTCGGCCCGCTTCTCGGCGATCTTCGCGTACAGGTACGCGGCCCACTCCTTGATGGCGGGGCCCATCGTCTCCGCGAAGTCATCCGGCAGGTTCGGGTACTCCATGCCCTCGTTGTTGAGGATGACGTCGACCCACTCGCGGAACAGGTCCTGGTCCGAGGCCGGGACGCCCAGCAGCTCGGCGATCACCGTCACCGGCAGCGGGTACGCCAGGTCCGTCACCGCGTCGATCTCGGTGCGGTCGCCGAGGTCGTCGAGGAGCTTGCGGGTGATCTCCGCGATGCGCGGCTCCAGCGCGGCCATCCGGCGCGGCGTGAACGCCTGGCTGACCAGCTTGCGCAGCGGGCCGTGCTTCGGCGGGTCGATGCCGCCGAAGGTCCCCGGACCCATCAGCAGCGCCAGCTCCTCCGGCACCGGGAAGACCGGCGAGAAGTCCGAGGAGAAGAGCTGCGGGTTGGTGGAGACGGTGTTGTAGTCCTCGTACGAGAACACCTGCCACGCGAAGCGTGTCGAGTCCCAGAAGACGGGGGCCTCGGCGCGGCAGCGCGCGAACCACGCGAGCAGCCCCTCGGCGTCGGCCCCGGCCGGCTGCGCCAGCGGGTGCGGCGCCTCCTCGGTCTCCGGGGTGTCCACGGTCACGGCGTCCGCTGCCACGGTCTCCGTGGCCTCGGCGATCTGTGTCGTCATGTCGGCTTCCTCAGCTGGGATTCGGCAAGAAGTCTGGAAGGGCGGGGACGGGAGCGGGACAGGCGTGCGGAGCGGCTCAGCCGGCGGCGGGCGCCGGCACCAGGAGCCGCTCGACCGCGTCGGCGGCCGCGGCCGGACCGCCCGCGGACTCGATCTCCCGCCGCAGCCACGCCACCCGCTCGGCGACCGACCCGTCGGCGGCCAGGGCGAGCACGGTCTCGCGGACCTTCTCCGGGGAGACGTCCTTGCGCAGGATCTTGGCGCCCACGCCCAGCTGCTCCACCCGGGTCGCGGTCGCGTGCAGCTCCGCCATCTGCGGCACCGAGACGACCGGGACGCCCTCGGAGACGGCCTGGAGCACCGTGCTCGTACCACCGTGGTTGATCATCAGGGACGCGTGCTTGAGCACGGCGCCCTGCGGCACGAAGGAGTGCACCCGCACGTTCGGCGGCAGCTCGCCGAGACCGCCCTCCGCGACCCCGCCGGCGTGTGCGATCACCACGTCCCAGTCCAGGCCCGCGAAGGCGTCGACGCAGGCGCGGAAGAACTCCGGCTGCTTGTTGTACAGGGTGCCCAGGCTGATCAGCGCGAGCGGACGGCCCGTGCCGGGCGCCTCCCAGTCGCCGTGGAAGCTGTTGTCGCTCGTGCACGGGCCGACGAAGGCGACCTCCTCGCCGAAGGTCTCGCCCGCGTACTGGAACGCGCGCGGCAGGTAGACCAGGGCGGGACCCGAGTGCACGTCCTCCGCGAACTCCCCGATGCTCTTCTCGACGCCGTGCTCCGCCAGCAGCCCGGCGACGACCCCGAACAGCTCCCCGGTCTCCGGGTCCTGCTGCTGCTCCTCCGCCGTGTCGACCGGCGGGTGCAGCGACCAGTGCTCGTTCGCCACGTACGTCGGCGTGCTGCGGATGACCGGCACGCCCCACTTCGCCGCCAGGATCGCGCCGCTCCAGAAGGACGACGGGTCGCACACGAACACGTCCGGCCGGCCCCCGGCCTCGAAGTGCTCCTCGAACCGCGGAAGCGTCTGCCGGGTGAGCTCCAGCATCCACTTCATCATGTTCACGAACTCCTGCTGGTCCGTGTACTCGGCGGAGTCCTGCTGCGGCACCATCGTGGCCAGGAACCGGTCCTGGTCCATCGGATAGGGGACGAACTCCGCCCCCGTCGCGAGCACCCGCTCGCCGTAGTTCTCGGACAGGGCGTAGGTGACCCGGTGGCCGCGCGCGACGAGCTCCCGCGCGACGGACAGCGTCGGATTGACGTGACCGGCCGCGGGGAGGATGAAGAAGGCGATATGCGCCATCGGAGCAGCCTTTCGAGCAAAACGGATACGGCTTTTCGATGCAACGGGAAATTAAGGGCTCCCGCCTGCACGGCGCAAGGGGCGACCTGACACAGTCGCACGCGGTTCTCCAGCCTCGCCCGGCCCTGTCGCGCCCTGCTCGAACCGCTGTCGCACACCGCTCGTACACCGCTAAGAACCGGCTCGAATTTCCTGGCCGATTCGCGACGGCTCGGCACAATCGAAAAGCGCGCCGGTGGCAGCGGCGCGGTGCTGCTGTTCGGTGTCAGGGTCCGCGTACAGAGGAGATTCCGCCATGACCTGCCCTCATGCCGTCGCCGGATCCGTCCGGACGTATCCGTTCGGCGACCGAGTCGACCTCGCGCTCGACCCCGCCTACGCCGAGCTCCGGTCCGGCGAGCCCGTGGCACGGGTCCGCATGCCCTACGGCGGCGAGGCGTGGCTCCTCACCCGGCACGCGGACATCAAGAAGGCCTCGGCCGACCCCCGGCTCAGCATGCACGCGGGCGCCGACAAGGACGTGCCCCGCGCCGCCCCCCGCGGACTCGACTCCGTCGGCCTCATGGGCATGCCGCCCGAGGCCCACGCCCGGCTGCGCCGGCTCGTCTCCCGCGCCTTCACCGCCCGCCGCGTCGCCGCGATGCGCCCCCGCATCGCCGAGATCACCCACGCCCTCGTCGACGACCTGATCGCCGACGGCGGCCCCGCCGACCTCGTCGAGAAGCTGGCGCTGCCGCTGCCCACCGCGGTCATCTGCGAGATGCTCGGCATCCCCCACGCGGACCGGCACGTCTTCCGGACCTTCACCGAGGCCCTGATGTCCGCCAGCCGCTACACCGACGAACAGGTCGGCCAGGCGGCCGAGGAGTACGCCGACTACCTGCGCGGATACGTCGCCAAGCGGCGCGAGCGGCCCGAGGACGACCTGCTCAGCGCCCTCGTGGAGGCCCACGACGAGGGCGAGCACCTCACCGAGAACGAACTCCTCATGCTCACCGGCGGCATGCTCATCGGCGGCCACGAGACCACCGCCAGCCAGATCGCCGGCCATGTCCTCGTCCTCCTCCAGGACCGCGGCCGCTACGAACTCCTCCGCGCCCGCCCCGAACTCGTGCCCGCCGCCGTGGAGGAGCTGCTGCGGGTCGTCCCGCTGTGGAACAGCGTCGGACCCACCCGCGTCGCCACCGAGGACGTCGAGATCGGCGGCGTGACCATCCGCGCCGGCGAGGCCGTCGTCTACTCCCTCGCCTCCGCCAACCACGACGAGACCGTCTTCGCGGACGCCGCCGGCGTCGTCCTCGACCGCGAGCCCAACCAGCACCTCGCCTTCGGCCAGGGCCCCCACTTCTGCCTCGGCGCCCCGCTGGCCCGCGCCGAACTCCAGTGCGCCCTGGAAGCCCTCACCACCCGCCTGCCCGGACTGCGCCTCGCCGTCCCTGCCGACGAACTCGCCTGGCACCCGGACATGCTCGTCCGCGGACTCGTGGAGCTCCCCGTCACCTGGTGACGCAGTTCCGTCCCCGACCGCCCCGGCCCCTTTTCCCGCCGGGCCCGTCGAACCGCTCGTGGATTTTCCGCACCTCCTCTCTGGCCATGGAGAATTGATGACCCCCAAGAACGGTGAAAAGCTCGTGGGCGACAACGACATAGCCGTCGTGGGGATGGCGTGCCGACTTCCCGGAGCCGACACGCCCGAGGAATTCTGGAACCTCCTCCGGAACGGAGAGAACAGCGTCTCCCGGCAGGAGGACGGCACCTGGCGGGCCGCCCTGGAGAACCACGCGGAATTCGACGCCGAATTCTTCGGCATGAGCCCCGCGCAGGCCGCCGCCACCGACCCGCAGCAGCGCCTCGTGCTCGAACTCGGCTGGGAGGCCCTGGAACACGCCGGGATCGTCCCCGCCCGGCTCTCCGGCACCCGCACCGCCGTCTACGTCGGCGTCGCCTCCGACGACTACGCGGCCCTCGCCCACGGCGCCGGCGCCACCGGCGGCTACAGCGCGGCCGGCCTGCACCGGGCCATGACCGCCAACCGGCTCTCGTACCACCTCGGACTGCGCGGCCCCAGCATGGCCGTCGACACCGCCCAGTCCTCCTCGCTCGTCGCCGTCCACCTCGCCTGCGAGGGGCTGCGCCGGGGCGAGAGCGACCTCGCCGTTGTCGCCGGCGTCAACCTCGTCCTGTCCGACCACAGCACCACCACCATGGAGCTGATGGGCGCCCTCTCCCCGGACGGGCGCTGCCACACCTTCGACGCCCGCGCCAACGGCTACGTACGCGGAGAGGGCGGCGTCTGCGTCGTCCTCAAGCCGCTGCGGCGGGCCCTCGCCGACGGCGACCGCGTCCACTGCGTCGTCAAGGGCGGCGCCGTCAACAACGACGGCGGCGGCCCCAGCCTGACCACCCCGCACCAGGACGCCCAGGAGGCCGTCCTCCGCGAGGCGTACGCGCGTGCCGGCGTCCGCCCCGGGGACGTCCGCTACGTCGAACTCCACGGCACCGGCACCCGCGCCGGCGACCCCGTCGAGGCCGCCGCCCTCGGCGCCGTCCTCGGCACCGCCCGCACCCCCGGCGCCCCGCTCGCCGTCGGCTCCGCCAAGACCAACGTCGGCCACCTCGAAGGCGCCGCCGGCATCGTCGGCCTCCTCAAGGCCGCGCTCGCCGTCCGCGAGGGCGAACTCCCGCCCAGCCTCAACTACGCCACCCCGAACCCCGACATCCCGCTCGACGAACTGAACCTCACCGTCCAGACGGAGCTGCGGCCCTGGCCGGCGGAGGAAACGGGGAAGGCGGAGGCGGAGGGGAAGGCGGAGGCGGGGGCCGGTGGCACCCGGGCGCCGCGCCGGGCCGGCGTGTCCTCCTTCGGCATGGGCGGCACCAACGCCCACCTCGTCCTGGAGCAGGCCCCGGCCCCGCACCCGGCCGAACCCGCCACCCGCACCCTGCCCGTCCTCCCCCTCGTCGTCACCGGCCGCACCGCGGAGGGCCTGCGCGACCAGGCCGCCCGGCTCAGCGCCCGCGTCGAACACGGCCCGGAGCTCGACCTCCTGGACGTCGCCTGGACCCAGGCCGCCGCCCGCACCGTCTTCGGCCACCGCGCCGTGGTCCTGGCCGGCGACCGCGAGGAACTCCTCACCCGCCTGGAACGCTCCGCCGTCCACGGGGTCGCGGGCGAGACGGGCCGCCGGGTGCTGGTGTTCCCGGGGCAGGGGACGCAGTGGGCGGGGATGGGTGCGGGGTTGTTGGAGACCTCGCCAGTGTTCGCGGCGCGTCTGCGGGAGTGTGCGGAGGCGCTGGCGCCGTTCGTGGACTTCGACGTGGTCGAGGTGGTGCGGACCGGGGCTTCTCTCGACCGGGTGGACGTGGTGCAGCCGGTGACGTGGGCCGTGATGGTCTCGCTCGCGGAACTGTGGCGTTCGCTCGGGGTCATTCCGGACGCGGTGGTCGGTCACTCGCAGGGCGAGATCGCCGCCGCCGCCGTGTCCGGGGCGTTGTCCCTGGAAGACGCGGCCCGTGTCGTGGCCCTGCGGGCCGGGGTGATCGGTCGTGAGCTGGCCGGCCTGGGCGGTATGGCGTCGATTCCACTGCCGCGCGTACGGGTGGAGGAACGCCTCGCTTCCGGTGAATGGGCTGGTCGTCTGAGTGTCGCGGCCTTCAACGGCCCCTCCAGCACCGTCGTCGCCGGTGACGCCGACGCGATCGTGGAGATCGTGGCCGCGTACCAGGCGGAGGAGATACGGGCCCGTCAGGTGCCGGTGGACTACGCCTCGCACTCCGCGCACGTGGAGCGGATCGAAGCCGAACTGCTCGACGTCCTGGGACCGATCCAGCCGCGCCGCTCGGAGATCCCCTTCTACTCCACGGTGACCGGCGAACTGGCCGACACCACGACCCTCGACGCCTCCTACTGGTACCGCAACCTCCGCCGGACCGTCCGCTTCGAAGACACCGTCCGGCTGCTGCTCGACGACGGTTTCGGGACCTTCGTGGAGTCCAGCGCCCACCCCGTCCTCGGCATCGGCATCCACGAGACCGCCGACACCGTGGGCCTCGACGTGCTCACCAGCGGCTCGCTGCGCCGCCAGGAAGGCGGCCTGGAGCGGTTCCTGACCTCGGTCGCCGAGCTGTTCGTCCGGGGCGTCGACATCGACTGGTCGGTCCTCTTCGACGGCACGGGGGCCCGTACGGTCGACCTGCCCACGTACGCCTTCCAGCGCACCCGCCACTGGCTCACCGAGACCGGCGCGGAGGAGCAGGGACCGGCGGCCGATGCCGACGAGACCCTGCTCAGCCGTGAGCTGCGCGGCCGTTCCGAGGCCGAACAGCTCGATTACGTGCTGGAGCTGGTGCGCGTCCACGCCGCCGCCGTGCGCGGCCGGGCCACCGGCGACTCGATCGCACCCGAGAAGACCTTCAAGCAGCAGGGCTTCGAGTCCGTCAACGGCATCGAGCTGCGCAACCGGCTGCGGGCCGCGACCGGCCTGCGCCTGCCCACCACCCTGATCTACGACTGCCCGACCCCGCTGGCCGTCGCCCGGCTGATCCGCGACGCCGCCGCCGAGGCCGCCGCCACGGCTCCGGCTCCGGCCCCGGCCCGTCGCGAGCAGCCGGTCCCCGGCCGGAACGACGAGGACGCCGTCGCGATCGTGGGGATGGCGTGCCGTTTCCCGGGTGGGGTGGGTTCGCCGGAGGGATTGTGGGAGTTGGTGGCGTCGGGGGCGGACGCGGTGTCGCCGTTCCCGGGGGACCGGGGCTGGGACGTGGAGTCCCTGTTCGACCCGGAGCCGGGTACTCCCGGGCGTTCGTACGTGCGTGAGGGAGGCTTCCTCCACAGCGCGGGCGAGTTCGACGCCGGGTTCTTCGGCATCTCACCGCGTGAGGCGGTGGCGATGGACCCGCAGCAGCGCCTGCTGCTCGAAACGTCGTGGGAGGCGCTGGAGCGGGCCGGGGTTCCGGCGGACTCGCTCAAGGGCTCCCGCACCGGCGTCTTCGTCGGCGCCATGACCCAGGAGTACGGTCCGCGCCTCTACGAGAACGCCCAGGGTTACGAGGGCTACCTGCTCACCGGCAACACGGCCAGCGTCATGTCCGGCCGCATCTCCTACGCGCTCGGTCTGGAGGGTCCGGCGGTCACGGTCGACACCGCCTGCTCCTCGTCCCTGGTCGCCCTCCACCTCGCCGCCCAGGCCGTGCGGTCGGGGGAGTGCGACCTCGCCCTGGCCGGCGGCGCCTCGGTGATGGCGAGTCCGGGCATGTTCGTGGAGTTCTCGCAGCAGCGGGGTCTTGCGTCGGACGGCCGGTGCAAGGCGTTCGCGGAGGGCGCGGACGGCACGGGCTGGGCCGAGGGCGT
>NZ_JBFBJO010000030.1:0-43759 GCF_040702165.1 Streptomyces sp. NPDC086147
TTCGGGGGTGCCTTCGTCGAGTTGGGTCAGGCGGGTGAGCAGGGCGGCGGAGAGGGGTTGGGCGTCGTCGGTGGAGACGGTGGTGGGGCGGGTCAATTCGGGTAGTCCGTCCAGGGCCGCCCGGCGCATCGAGGCCCCCGGATTCCCGGCGACCTCGGGACCGTGGCCGAGGGGGACGGATCGGACGCGGGGGGTGGACATGTGGCTCCTCCGACGGTGCTCGGGACCTGCCCCGACCCCGTGAAGAGGGCGACGGCGCGGGTCCGCCGGTCAAACGTCTTGAACCAGAATGCCCCGTATCCGGGGGTTTGGCATGATTTCCCGGGGAGGCCGTCCGGGAGGGGAGACGGACCCGTCTCCGAGCGAGAGGAGCGAACGATGCCGCGCGGATCGAGCCCCGAGCGGGAGTGACAGTACGAGCACGTCAAGGGCAGCGGCCTGGACCGCGGCGAGAGCGAGAAGCGCGCCGAGGAGATCGCCGCGCGCACGGTCGACAAGGAGCGGGCCCGCAGCGGCGAGTCCAGGACGGCGAGCAGGAGCTCGACGCAGGACATGTCCTCGTCCCGCCGCGGCGGCAAGCGCTCCCACAGCGGCGCGCAGGGACCGACGTACGACCAGCTCTACGCCGAGGTCAAGCGCCGCGACGTCCACGGTCGCTCCTCGATGGACAAGGCGGAGCTGAAGAAGGCCCTGGGTGAGTGACGCCCCCGGCGGTTCCGCTCACCGGGGTCGCCAGGGGCTCACCAGCGGTACCAGCGGCCGCTTCCGCTCCGCATGAAGAAGCCCAGTACCCAGAGCACGAGCAGGGCGATGGCGATGTACCAGAGCACGTCGACCGCGAAGCCCGCGCCGAACAGGACCAGGATCACCAGGAGGACGAGGAGAAGGGGGACCATGACGTCACCTCCGTCGTTCACGGTGGCGTCCGGCGCTCGTCCGCCCGGACAGCCGCTGTTCCGCCCCTGCCCGTTTCCCTCGCCGCCATGCGTCGCCGCGCGTTCCTCCGACCGTGTTCCTACGACCCGGGCCGGGGCTCCACCACGCCCCGGGCGATCCCGAGGTCGACGAGGTCGCGCGGACGCAATCGCAGCTCGTCGGCCGTCGCGCCGGCCTCTCCGGGCGCGCGCTTGAGGATGGCCGCGGCCGCCTCGGGCGCGATGACGGAGAAGTACGCGTCCGGGGTGACCCAGGTGTTCCCCGGGGCGGCGAGCGCGAGCGCCCCGCCCGAGCCGCCCTCCCCGACGAGCAGCGAGGTCAGCGGGGTCCGCGCGCCCGCGACGGCGGCGAACAGGTCCGCGATCGCGCTGCCCGCGCCCGAACGCTCCGCCTCCGCGTCGTTGGCGGCCCCCGGGGTGTCGATCAGGGTGAGCACCGGGACGCCGAGGCGGCCGGCGAGGCGCACCAGCCGGGCGGCGGTGCGGAAGCCGGCCGGGCGGGTCGCGGTGCCGCACTGCGCCGCGTAGGCGACGGTGCGCCCGTCGGAGAGCCGCCCGAAGCCGCACCGCACGCCCGGATCGACACCGCCGCAGCGGTCGCCGGAGATCTCCGCGCGGAGGGTGAAATGGGCGTCGAGGTACGCGCCGGCCCGGGGCCGGTCGGGGTGCCGGGCCCGCGCCACGGCCTCCCGGCCGCTCGCCGCGGGCGCCGCGCCGGGGTCGCCGAGCGCGTACGGCGGCGGGACCGGGCCCTCGGCCGGACGGGTGAGCAGGGACAGCCAGCGCCCGAGGACGCCGCGCAGCGCCTCCGGCGCCACGATCGCGTCGACGTGCCCGTGCGCGAGCTGCGCCTCGGCGGTGTACGCGGCGGGGTCCGCGTCCGGCGGCCGCACCCGGGAACCGGCGAAGGCGACCTGCGCGCCCGGCAGGGCCAGGACGACGTCGGAACCCGCGCCGAGCGTGGCCCAGCCGCCCCCGGTCGTCGGATCCCGCAGGACCGCGATCTGCGGCAGTCCGGCGGCCCGGGTCAGCTCCGACTCGCGGGCCAGGTGCTGGAGCTGGAGCAGGGCCCGCATGCCCTCGTGCATCCGGCTGCCGCCGGTGGCCGGCAGGACCACCACGGGCAGCCGCCGCTCCCGGGCCAGGGCGTGGGCCGCGACGGCCCGCGCCCCCGTCCGCTCCCCGAGGGAACCGCCGAGGAACCGGAACTCGAAGGAGATCAGCACCGCCTCCACACCGCCCACCGTGCCCGTCCCGCAGACCACCGACTCGGTCTCGCCGGTCCGGGCGGCGGCGCGGGCGTGCGCGGCGGAGTAGCCGGGCCAGCCGATCGGCCCGTCACCGGTCAAGGGGCCTTCGTCGAAGGGCAGTTCGGTGAACTCGTCGGCCACCAGGGCGAGCGCCCCGCGTGCCGTCGTCGGGTCGGTCATGCGGGCCTCACAGCCGGTCGCGGGTACGGGGACGCGTACGGGTGGATCAGCGGTGCGCCCCACCGTACCGCCCGGTCCGGCAGCGCCCCGGGGCGGCCCAGGGGACCGGCCTCAGGCCATGATCCCGCTGCCGTGCGGGGCGTACAGGTCCAGGAGCCGGACCCGGGTCACCTGGAGGCGGTGCGCCAGGATCGAGCCCAGCCAGAACAGGACCGAGGCGCCGAACTCCGGATCGGAGCGGCACATCGACCGGACGGCCGGCGCGTTGAACTCGTACGCCCGCACCGGTGTCATCGCCTCGGCCCCCGACTGGCACAGGTACGGCGGGAACATCCAGGAGAGGCCGACCAGCTCGCCGTGGTGCAGGGTCTCGATCACGGGCGACCCGCGCCCCGGCACCCGCGCGTCGAGCGTCACCGCACCCGTCTTCACGATCCAGAAGCGATCGGCGTGCTGCTGTTCCTCGAAGAGGCGGTGGCCGGACTCGAAGTACACGTCCTCGGCGAAGGCCATCAGGCGCTCCCGGTGCTCCGGGGGCAACGTGCTGACCTTGGGCGTGGCACTGCTCATGGCGGACCCTCCTCGCACACTCGGCTCGCACCCCCCAGTGTCGGCCAAGGAGCCGCCGCGCGCGCAGGCTCGGACCGCCGGTCACGCCCCGGCGAGCGCCTCCTCACCCTCCGTGAGCCCCCGCCCGGCGCGGACGGGTCCGGCGTGCGCGGGTCCGGCGGAGGGCGGAGCATGAACGTGAGGAGGGAGCCCCCGAGCGGGGGTGGTGCGACCCGGAACGGGGGGCGTGACCCGAAGCGGGGGGCGTGACCCAGGAGGGTGCCATGCCCGTCCCGGACGGCGGCGACGCGCTCGTGGTGCTGCGCGGGGTCGACAAGCACTTCGGCACCCTGCACGTCCTGCGCTCCATCGACCTCACGGTCCACCGGGGCGAGGTCGTCGTGGTCGTCGGCCCCTCCGGCTCCGGGAAGTCGACGCTGTGCCGGGCGATCAACCGCCTGGAGACCGTCGACGCGGGCGAGATCGTCGTCGACGGACGGCCCCTGCCGACCGAGGGGCGCGAACTGGCGGCCCTCAGGGCCGACGTCGGCATGGTCTTCCAGTCCTTCAACCTCTTCGCGCACAAGACCGTCCTCGGCAACGTCACCCTGGGGCAGATCAAGGTCCGCAAGAAGGACCGGAAGGAGGCCGAGGAACGGGCCCGCGCCCTCCTCGACCGGGTCGGGGTCGCCTCGCAGGCGGACAAGTACCCGGCGCAGCTCTCCGGGGGCCAGCAGCAGCGCGTGGCCATCGCCCGCGCCCTCGCCATGGATCCGAAGGTGATGCTCTTCGACGAGCCGACCTCCGCGCTCGACCCCGAGATGATCAACGAGGTCCTGGAGGTCATGCGGCAACTGGCCCGGGACGGCATGACGATGGTGGTCGTCACCCACGAGATGGGTTTCGCCCGCTCCGCCGCCCACCGGGTCGTCTTCATGGACGACGGGAGCATCGTCGAGGCGACGACCCCGGACGAGTTCTTCAACGCCCCGCGCAGCGAGCGCGCCAAGGACTTCCTCTCCAAGATCCTCCACCACTGAGCAAGCACCGGGCCGAGGCCCGGCCGAAAGACCCCCTGGGGTGATCCTCATGAACCCGCTCAGGACCGGCAGGTCCCTCACGGCCGCCGCCGCGGCCGTCGTCCTCTCCCTCACCTCCGCCGGATTCGCGAACGCCGCCGTCCCCCGCGACCACGGGGAGGACGAGATCACCGTCGGCATCAAGTTCGACCAGCCCGGCATCGGCCTGAAGACCCCCGACGGCACGTACACCGGCTTCGACGTCGACGTGGCGACCTACGTCGCGAGGGAACTCGGCCACGACCCGTCGGCCATCGTGTGGAAGGAGGCCAAGAGCGCCGACCGCGAGACGCTGCTCCAGCGCGGCGACGTGGACTTCATCGCGGCCTCGTACTCGATCAACGACGAACGGGCGCAGAAGGTCGACTTCGCCGGCCCCTACCTCCTCGCCCACCAGGACGTCCTGATCCGCGCCGACGACGACTCGATCAAGCAGCCGTCCGACCTCAACGACAAGAAGCTCTGCTCGGTCACCGGCTCCACCTCCGCGCAGAACGTCAAGACGAAGCTCGCCCCCGACGCCCAGCTCCAGGAGTACGGCGGCTACTCCGAGTGCCTGACCGGCCTGGAGAACGGCGTCATCGACGCCGTCACCACCGACGACTCGATCCTCGCCGGGTACGCCTCGCAGAGCGAGTTCAAGGACAAGTTCAAGCTCGGCGGCTTCAAGATGAGCAACGAGAACTACGGCATCGGCGTCCAGAAGGGCAGCGACCTCAAGGAGAAGATCAACACGGCCCTGGAGAAGATGGTCGCCGACGGCTCCTGGGACGCGGCGGTCGAGAAGAACTTCGGCCCGGCCGGCTACCGGAACGAACCCGCCCCGAAGATCGGCGTCGTCGTGAAGTGAGCGGGCCGCCGTGTTCGACTTCCTCCAGGGGTACGACCTGCTCGGAGCCTTCTGGGTGACGGTGCGGCTCACCGTCTACTCCGCGATCGGCTCCCTGGTCTGGGGGACGCTGCTGGCCGCCATGCGGGTCGGCCCCGTCCCCCTCATGCGGGGCTTCGGCACCGTCTACGTCAACGTCGTCCGCAACATCCCGCTCACCGTCATCATCGTCTTCACCTCGCTCGGCCTCTTCCAGACCCTCGGGGTCGACATGGGCGCCGAACGGTTCACCACCATCAACTTCCGCCTCGCCGTCCTCGGACTCACCGTCTACACCAGCGCGTTCGTCTGTGAGGCGCTCCGCTCCGGCATCAACACCGTGCCCCTCGGACAGGTCGAGGCCGCCCGCGCCATCGGCCTGAACTTCCCCCAGGTCCTGCGCATCATCGTGCTCCCGCAGGCCTTCCGCTCCGTCGTCGGCCCGCTCGCCAACGTCCTCATCGCCCTCACCAAGAACACCACCGTGGCCGCCGCCATCGGCGTCGCCGAAGCGGCCCTGCTGATGCGGGAGATGATCGAGAACGAGGCCCAGCTCATCCTGATCTCGGCGATCTTCGCCGTCGGCTTCCTCTGCCTCACCCTGCCCACCGGCCTGTTCCTCGGCTGGGTGGCCAAGAAGGTGGCGGTGAAGCGATGAGGGGCCGGAGCGGGCGGGGACGGCCGCGGAAGGACAGCCCCACCGTCCTCTACGACGTCCCCGGGCCGCGCGCCCGCCGCCGCAACCTCCTGTGGACCCTGCTCTTCCTGGCCGCGCTCGCCGCCGTGGTGTGGTGGGTGGTCGCGGGCCTCGCCGACAAGAACCAGCTCGCCTGGTCCAAGTGGGCGCCCTTCTTCACGGACGCCCGCGTCTGGGAGACGTACGTCCTGCCCGCCCTGAAGAACACCGTGATCGCCGCCGCGCTCTCCATGGCGATCGCTCTGCCCCTCGGCGCCCTCCTCGGCGTCCTCCGCCTCTCCGACCACCGCGCCGTGCGCGGCGCGGCCGGCACCGTCGTCGAGTTCTTCCGGGCGATCCCCGTCCTCATCCTGATGCTCTTCGCGGACGCCGCCTACTCCGAGTTCACCGGCGTCAGCCCGGACACCCGGCCCCTCTACGCCGTCGTCACCGGGCTCGTCCTCTACAACGCCTCGGTCCTCGCGGAGGTCGTCCGCGCCGGCATCCTCTCCCTCCCCGCCGGCCAGACCGACGCGGCCGAGGCCATCGGCATGCGCAAGGGCCAGACCATGGCGTACGTCCTCCTGCCGCAGTCGGTCACCGCCATGCTGCCCGCCCTGGTCAGCCAGCTCGTCGTCATCGTCAAGGACACCGCGCTCGGCGGCGCGATGCTCGGCTTCTCCGAACTCCTCGCCTCGGTCCGCCCGATGAGCGCCAACTACGGGGCCAACACGATCGCCTGCTTCACCGTCGTCGCCGTGATCTTCGTGATCCTCAACTTCGCGCTCACCACCTTCGCCTCCCGGCTCGAAGGACGCCTGCGGCGCGGCAAGAGGTCCTCGGGCGCGGTCGTCGGCGCGGACGCGGTGGAGGAACTGGCCGTGCCGGGCGAGCACGGGGACCGCCCGGGGAAACCCTGAAGCGGCGGGGCGGGCCCTCAGCGGCGGGCCAGCGCCAGCACGCTCAGACCGAACATCAGGACGCCCAGCGGGACGTGGACCGCCGGGACGTGCGCGATGCCCACCACCACCTGGACCGAGGCGAGGACGAGGAAGCCCGACGCGTGCCACACGGGCCGGAGCGGGCCGCCGCCCGGCTTCCACGCCAGCACCGCCGCGAGGACGTACAGCATCGACGCCCCGTACATCACCCGGGCCCCGACGTCGTGCAGCGACCCTCCGTACGACGAGGTCAGCAGCAGCCCGGCGGAGACCGCCTGGAGGAAGAGCGTCAGGGTCTGCAGGAGGATCGCGGTCCTCAGGAAGGAGAAGCCGCGCTCCGCGTGCGCCGTCACCTGGGTGGCCATGTCACAGTCCCCTTTTCCGCCCCGGGCTTCCCGCCCCCGGGCAGTGGATCGATAAGGTCTCACCCGTTCGACGACGCGGGCCCGCGAAAGGTAAGGCGGGGGCCGCGCAGGTACGGCGGAGGGGGGCGGCCGGGGCATGGGGACGGTCGGGACCGGCGCGGACGGCACGGCCGGTGAGCGAGGACGGCTGATCAACGTCGCCTACCGGCTGCTCGGTTCGGTGACCGAGGCCGAGGACGCCGTACAGGACGCCTACGCGCGCTGGTACGGGCTGCCCCGGAGCCGCCGGGAGGAGATCCTGTCCCCGGGGGCCTGGCTGACGACGGTGACCGGCCGCATCTGCCTGGACCTGCTCGGCTCGGCACGGGCCCGCCGCGAACGCTACGTCGGCGCCTGGCTGCCCGAGCCGCTGCCCGACCGCGCCGAGTGGGACCGCGCGGGCTCCTCCGCCGGCTCCGGGGACCCCGCCGACCGGATCGTCCTGGACGAGTCGGTGGCGATGGCCTTCCTCGTCGTCCTGGAGTCGATGACGCCCGCCGAGCGGGTGGCGTTCGTCCTGCACGACGTCTTCCGTTACCCGTTCGCCGAGATCGCGGGCGTCCTCGGCCGGACCCCCGCCGCCTGCAAGCAACTGGCGTCCTCCGCCCGGCGGCGGGTGGACACCGCGCCCGGCCCGGCACCGGCGACCGGCCGGGCCGACGTGGTCGGGCACGTCAAGGAGGCGTGGGAGACCAAGGACATCGCCGCCCTGGTCGGCCTCCTCGACCCGGCCGCCGTGATGACCGCCGACGGCGGCGGCATGGTCGGCACCGTCCTGCGCCCGGTCGAGGGCGGTGCGCGCATCGCCCGGTACATGGTCGCCCTCGCCGACAGGGCGCCGGGCCTCGAACTCCTGGAGCGGTCGGTCAACGGCGTGCCCGGCCTGGTGGCCCGGAAGGACGGCGCCGTCGTGACCGTGGCCGCGTTCGACGTCGCCGACGGGCGCGTCGCCAGGATCTGGGTGGTCCGCAACCCGGAGAAGCTGCGGCCGTGGTCGCGGGCCCGCGAAAGATCGCGGACGCGCGACGGATCGTAGGTGCGTAACGAAGCGCCCGGAGGCACCCGTTCGGGGGACAGATGAGGGACACTGCTTCCGTGCGTGGACATCTGCCGGACGAGAACCCCGGTTTCGTGGGACGCCGCACGGAACTGGAGCGCGTCTCCGCCGCGTTGGCGGAGCACCGTCTCGTCACCGTGACCGGCGTCGGGGGAGTCGGGAAGACCCGGCTCGCGCTGCGCGCCGCACACCGGGCCGCCGAGGGGTACCCGGACGGGGCCTGGTGGACCGACCTCGGCCAGCTCGACGGCGAGCGGCTGCTCGTCGCGCTCGTCGCCGACTCCGTGGACCTCGCCGACCACACCCCCGGCATGGCCGCCACCGGCCTCTGCCGCCGCCTCGCCGACGACCGGCTGCTGCTCGTCCTGGACTCCTGCGAGCACCTGGCCGAACCCTGCGCCCGGCTCGTCGCCGAACTCCTCGCCGCCGCCCCCGGCCTCACCGTCCTCGCCACCAGCCGCCGGCCCCTCGGCGTCGCGGGCGAGGAGACGATCGCCCTCGACCCGCTGCCGCCCGCCGGACCGGACGCCCTGGCCCTGCTCCGCCGCGCCGCCGGGGAGGACTTCCCCGCCGCCGGACCCGCCGGCGAGATCTGCGTACGCCTGGAGGGCATCCCGCTCGCCCTCGAACTCGCCGCCGCCCAGATCCGCCTCCAGGGCGCCGAAGCCGTGCGCGACCAGCTCGGCTCCCGCCTCGACGCCGCGCCCGGCGCCCGCTTCGACCTGCTCGCCCACACCGAGCGCGTCTGGCCCGGCCGCCACCAGACCCTGCGCGCCGCCATCGGCTGGAGCCACGAGCTGAGCACCCCGCTCGAACGCCTCCTCTGGGCCCGCCTCTCCGTCTTCCGCGGCCCCTTCGACCTCGCGTCCGCGACCGCCGTGTGCGGCGGCGGCCCGCTGGACCGCGCGACCCTGCCGGAGGCGCTCGACGGCCTCGTCCGCTCCTCCGTGGTCCGCCCGCCCGACGCCGCAGGGCGCCACCGGATGCTCGACACGATCCGCGAGTACGGGGCGACCTGGCTGGAGCGCACCGGCGGGGCCGGAGCCGTCGCCGACCGGCACGCCGCCCACTTCCGGGGCCTGGCCCGCCGGGCCGAGACCGAGTGGCACGGCGCCCGCCAGCTCCGCTGGTACCGCACCGTCGACGCCCACCACACCGATCTGCGCACCGCCCTGGACCGGCTCCTGCGCACCGACCCCGACGCCGCCCTCGACCTCGTCGGCTCCGTCGCCTTCGCCTGGTCCTGCCGCGGCCGCCTCCGCGAGGCCCGCGACGGCCTCGAACAGGCCCTGCTCCTCAGTGAGGCCCGCGGCCGCGTCCGCGCCCGCGCCCTGTGGGCCCTCGGCGTCACCCTCGTCCTTCAGGGCGAGTTCGGCCCCGCCCAGGACGTCAGCGAGCGCTGCGCCCGCGAGGCCCGGCACGCCGAATACGCCGGCGACGCCGTGAGCACGGAGCACGGCGGGGCCGCCGGCCGCGACCGGCCCGGCGACCTCACCCTCGACGCCGCCGCCCTCGCCGGCCTCCTCGCCCTCACCACCGGCCGCCCGACGGCCGCCCACGTCGTCGTGGGCCACGTCCTCGACGCCGCCCGCGGCGGACCGGCCGACTCCGCCGCCCGGCTCCGCTGCCACCTCGTGCGGGTCTTCGCCCTCACCGGTCTGGGCCGGCTCGCGGAGGCCCGGGAGGGGGCGCTCCGGCTGCGCGCCCTGTGCGAGGAGCTCGACGAGCACTGGACCCGCACCGCCCTGGAGTACCAGCTCGCCCTCACCGGCCTCCTGGAGGGCGACCCGGCCGCCGCCTCCGGCCACGCCCGCGCCATGCTCGAAGGCACCCGCCGCCTGGGCGCGAGCCTCGGCGTCGCCCTCGGCCTCGACGTCCTGGCCACCGCCCTCGCGGCGGCCGGCGAGGGCGAGCGCGCCGCGGACGTCTCCGGCACCGGCGAGGCGTACTGGCGCTCCACCGGCCAGCCCCGGCGCGGCCTGCCCGGCCTGCGGGCCCTGCACGAGAAGTACACGGACACGGTCCGCGCCTCGATCGGCGAGCCCGCCTACGAGGAGATCTTCGTCCGTGCCCTCACCGGCCTCCCGCAGGACGGCCTCGACCGCGCCCTGCGCGGCCCCGGGCCCGCCTGACACGTTTCGGGCCCGGCGCACCCGGACATCCGCGCCACGGGACCGGCGGGCGGCACCGACCGCCGTCGCCGTCCCCCGCGCGTACCGCCCGACCTGCCGGAACGCACCGACACGGGCCGGGGAGGCACGGGGCGACGGCACGGCGCTCCGGTGCGTAGAGTCGGCCCCTGTACGAGCGGTGCGGGCCGGACGCGCGGACGCGTGTCACGGCCCGTACGAGCGAACGACCCACGACGAGGAGACCCCCCGTGACCGACCCGGCGTCCACCGCCCTCCAGCAGCAGATCGCCCGGGACCTCCAGGTGTCCGGCACCTTCGACCCGGCGGCGGAGATCGAGCGCCGGGTGGCCTTCCTCGCGGAGCGCCTCACCTCCACCGGACTGCGCGCGCTCGTGCTCGGCATCAGCGGCGGCGTCGACTCCACCACCGCCGGCCGGCTCTGCCAGCTCGCCGTGGAGCGCGCCCGCGCCGCCGGCCACGACGCCGTCTTCTACGCGATGCGCCTGCCCTACGGCGTCCAGGCCGACGAGAAGGACGCGCAGACCGCCCTCGACTTCATCCGCCCCGACAAGGTCCTCACCGTGGACGTGAAGGCGGCAAGCGACGCGGCCCTGGAGGCCTGCCTCGCCGCCGACGTGGCCTTCCGCGACCCGCACCACCAGGACTTCGTGCAGGGCAACATCAAGGCCCGCCAGCGGATGATCGCCCAGTACGCGGTCGCCGGCGCCCACGACGGCCTGGTCGTCGGCACCGACCACGCGGCCGAGGCCGTCTCCGGCTTCTTCACCAAGTTCGGCGACGGCGCCGCCGACGTCGTCCCGCTGACCGGTCTGACCAAGCGGCGCGTCCGCGCGGTCGCCGCCGAGCTGGGCGCCCCCGACAACCTGGTGCGGAAGGTTCCCACCGCCGACCTGGAGACCCTCGACCCGGGCAAGCCCGACGAGGACGCGCTCGGCGTCACGTACGACGAGATCGACGACTTCCTGGAGGGGAAGCCGGTCTCCCGGGAGGCCTTCGACGCGATCGTCCGCCGCTACGAGCTCACCGAGCACAAGCGGCAGCTGCCGATCGCGCCCTGAGCCGAGCGGCGGATCTCCCGCCGTCGGCGGATCCTGGAAGGGGGCCTCGCCGGAGGCCCCCGGAACGGACTCCGGAAGGGAGTGCGCCATGTTCGGCGAGACCCCGGCGTTCAGCGGCTTCTCGGTCGACGACATCGACGCCGCCCGGCGGTTCTACGGCGAGACCCTCGGCCTGAAGGTGGAGGAGTCGGGACCCGAGGGCATGGAGATGCTCCTCCTCGTCCTGGCGGGCGGCGCGCAGGTCCTCGTGTATCCCAAGGACGACCACGCCCCCGCCTCCTTCACGATCCTCAACTTCCAGGTCGACGACATCGAGCGGACCGTCGACGAGCTGGTGGGACGCGGTGTGACCCTGGAGCGCTACCCCGGCTTCGACGCCGACGACAGGGGCATCGTGCGGGGCCCCGACGGACCGGCCGTCGCCTGGTTCACGGATCCGGCGGGCAACGTCCTGTCCGTGCTCCAGGAGGCCTGAGCACCCGGCGGCGGGCCCGTCCGCGGAGCTTCCCGCACCCCCGGACGGGCCCGGTCGGAGTGCGGAGGAGGCCCGTACCGCCTCGAATGGGAGCGTGACCGCGCCGCCCGACGACTGCCTCGCCCGCAACGAGTGGATCTGCGGCGCCTATCTCTCCACCCGGAGGGAGATCCTCGCCGACGCCGTCGTCCAGCACCTCCAGCTCACCGGCGCCTCCGTCGCCCTCGCCCTCCTGATCGCCCTGCCCCTGGCCATCGCCGCCCGCCGCCTGCGCTGGGTCGCGGCCCCCGTCCTCGGGATCACCACGCTCCTCTACACGATCCCCGCGCTCGCGATGTTCTCGCTGCTCCTGCCCCTGTACGGGCTCTCCGCCGCCCTCGTCGTGGCCGGTCTCGTCCTGTACTCGCTCACCCTCCTCGTCCGGAACCTCCTCGCCGGCTTCCGGGCCGTCCCCGAGGAGACCCGGCAGGCCGCGCGCGGCCTCGGCCACGGGCCGCTCCGGCTCCTCCTCGCCGTCGAACTGCCCCTCGCCCTGCCCGCCGCCATGGCCGGGCTGCGCCTCGCCGCCGTCTCCGCCGTCTCCCTCGTCACCATCGGCGCGATCGTCGGCCACGGCGGCCTCGGCAACCTCATCTACTCCGGGATGAACACCTACTTCAAGGCCCAGGTCCTGACCGCCTCCGTCCTCTGCGTCGTCATCGCCGTCGCCGCCGACCTGCTCCTCCTCGGCGTCCAGCGGCTGCTCACCCCCTGGACCCGGGCGCGGTCCGCGTGAACACCGTCTCCGCCGCCTGGTCCTGGCTCACCACCGCCGCCCACTGGTCCGGCGAGAACGGCGTCTGGCACCGGCTCGGCGAGCACGTCCTCCTCACCGCCGTCTGCCTCGCCCTGAGCTGCGCGATCGCCCTGCCGACCGCCCTGGTCCTCGGCCACCTCGGCAGGGGCGGCGGGCTCGCCGTGAACCTCGCCAACGCCGGCCGGGCCGTCCCCACCTTCGCCGTCCTCGTCCTGCTCCTGCTCGGCCCGCTCGGCCCGTACGGGGAGTGGCCGACGATCATCGCCCTCGTCCTGTTCGCCGTGCCCCCGCTGCTCACCAACGCGTACGTCGGGATGCGGGGCGTCGACCCCGACGTCGTACGGGCCGCCCGGGGCACGGGCATGACGGGCGGCCAGGTCCTCGCCCGGATCGAGCTGCCCCTCGCGCTGCCGATGGTCCTCACCGGGGTGCGGATCGCCGCCGTCCAGCTCGTCGCCACCGCCACCGTGGCCGCGCTCGCGGGCGGCGGCGGGCTCGGCCGGATCATCACCGCCGGCTTCAACCTCGCCTCCACGCCGCAGGTCGTCGCCGGGGCCTTCCTCGTCGCGGCGCTCGCCCTCCTGGTGGAGGGGGCCTTCGAGGGAATCCGGCGCCTGACCCCCGCCGGGACCCGGGGGAGCGGCGGCGCATGAGGGCGTCCCGTCCGCTCGCCCTCTGCCTCCTGGCGGCGATCTGCGGAGGCTGCTCCACGGGCCCGTCCCTGGAGGACCGGGGGGCCGTCACCGGACGGCCCGGCGACGGGCGCCGGCTGACCGTCGGCTCGGCCGGGTTCACCGAGAGCGACCTGCTCGCCCAGATGTACGCCCTGCTGCTCCAGGACGCCGGACACTCCACGAAGATCCTCTCCGTCACCAACCGCGAGCTGTACGAACCGGCCCTGGAGAACGGGCAGATCGACGTCGTGCCGGAGTACGCGGCCACCTTCGCCGACTGGCTGAACGCCAAGGTCAACGGGCCGGACGCGCCGACCGTCGGCTCGCCCGACCCGGCCGCCACCATGAAGGCCCTCCGGGCCCTCGCCGGGCCGCGCGGCCTGACCGTCCTGGACCCCGGCCGGGCCGCCGACCAGAACGCCTTCGCCGTCACCGCCGCCTTCGCCGCCGAGCACGGCCTGAAGACCCTCGGCGACCTCGGCGCCAGCGGCCTCCCCGTCCGGCTCGCGGCCGGGGACGAATGCGTCCGGCGGCCGTACTGCGCCCCCGGCCTGAAGGAGGTCTACGGCATCGACGTGACCGCCGTCGACCCGAAGGGCGTCGGGACGACGCAGGCGAAGCAGGCCGTCCGGAGCGGCCGGGACCAGATGCTCCTCACCACGACCACCGACGCCACCCTCGACGACTTCGGGCTCGTCCTGCTCGCCGACGACAAGCACCTCCAGAACGCCGACCTCGTCGTGCCCGTGGTCAACCGGGAGCGGGCCGGGAGCGAGGACGTCGTCCGCGCGCTCGACCGGCTCAACACCGTCCTGACCACCGCCGACCTGGCGAACCTCAACGAACAGGTGGACAGCTGGCGCCGCCTTCCGGAGGACGTGGCGCGGAACTACCTCGCGCGCAAGGGCCTCTTGGCGGGCTGACGCCACGACGGATCCCGGCCGTCCGCCTTTCGGCCCGCCGGACGCCGTCCGCCGTCACGACCCTTGCGGGGCGGTCCGAGCCCCTGCTATCCATTGGTTAGGAAGGTTTCCTTCCAGTCCCGGAGGTGTCAGCCCTCCGGCGTCCAGACCCCGTTCGTCGTTCCGTGGAGACCCCCATGACTTCCGCACGAACCGTACGACCCCGCGCGCGTCGCCTCGGCGTCGCCGGCACCGCCCTCGGCGCCCTCCTCCTCGGCCTCGCCGCCGCCCCGCCGGCCGTGAACGCCGCCCCCGCCGCGCCGTCCGAGGCGGCCGCCACCACCCCGGCCGCGATCAACGGACAGCTCAAGGTCTGCGGCACCAAGCTCTGCAACCGGTACGGCAAGCCGATCCAGCTCCGGGGCATGTCCTCGCACGGCACCCAGTGGTACAGCCAGTGTCTGACGGGCGGTTCGCTCGACGCCCTCGCCAAGGACTGGAAGGCCGACGTCCTGCGCGTCTCCACGTACGTCCAGGAGGACGGCTACGAGACCGACCCGCGCAAGTACACCGACCTCGCCCACGCGCTCATCGAGCAGGCCACCGCGCGCGGCATGTACGTGATCGTCGACTGGCACATGCTCGACCCGGGCGACCCCCACCACAACCTCTCCCGCGCCAAGACCTTCTTCACCGAGATCGCCCAGCGCCACGGGAGCAAGACCAACCTGCTGTACGAGATCGCCAACGAGCCCAGCGGCGTGTCCTGGTCCAGGATCAAGAGCTACGCCGAGCAGCTCATCCCCGTCGTCCGGGCCAAGGACCCCGAGACCCCGGTCCTCGTCGGCACGCGCGCGTGGTCCTCGTTCGGCGTCTCGGAGGGCGCGACCGAGTCCGAGGTCGTCTCCAGCCCGGTGAACGCGGCCAACATCATGTACACCTTCCACTTCTACGCGTACTCGCACCGGGACGAGTACCTGAAGACCCTCGCCCGAGCCGCCGACAGGCTGCCCGTCTTCGTCACCGAGTTCGGCACCCAGAACTACGCGGGCGAGGGGGCCGACGACTTCGCCATGACGCAGAAGTACCTGGACCTGATGGCCTCCAAGAAGATCAGCTGGGTCAACTGGAACTTCTCCGACGACGGGCGCAGCGGCGCGGTCTTCAAGACCGGCACCTGCGACAAGGGCGGCCCCTGGACCGGCACCGGGTCCCTCAAGCCCGCCGGCGTCTGGGTCCGGGACCGCATCAGGACGGCGGACGACTTCCCCACCTCCTGACCCGCCCGGCCCGGGACCGCCGCGCCCCCGCCGTGTGATCCACCGTCCCGGCGGGGGCGTCCGCGCCGACGGCGCGCAAAAGTCCAAGCGCCGGGCCCCTCCCGCACATGGCGCGGCCCCGGCGGGCGCCGGTAGAACTCGCGGCGGGGCCCGGAGGGCCCCCGTGAGGAGAGGACCCGGACATGAGCACCCACGTCGGCGCGGAGATCGCCGGACAGCCCGACTGCTGGCGCCGCGCCGCCGAGGACGCGGAGCGGCACGCCGGGCTGCTGCCGGCCCGCGGCGAGCGCGTCGCGGTCGTCGGCTGCGGCACCTCGTACTTCATGGCCCGCGCCTACGCGGCCCTGCGCGAATCCCTCGGCGCGGGCGAGACCGACGCCTTCCCCGCCTCCGACGGGACCCCGCTCGGGCGCGGCTACGACCGGATCGTGGCCCTCACCCGCTCCGGCACCACCACGGAGGTCGTGGACCTGCTCGCCCGCGCCGCCGGACGTGTTCCCGCGCTCGTGCTCACCGGGGCGCCCGACAGCCCCGCCGGGCGGCTCGCCGACCGGGTCCTCGACCTCGGCTTCGCCGACGAACGCTCCGTCCTCCAGACCCGGTTCGCCACCACCGCCCTCCAACTCCTGCGCGCCGGACTCGGCGTGGACCTCGGACCGGCGATCGCCGACGCCGAACTCGTCCTGTACGAGCGGCTGCCCGCCGCCTGGGAGCGGCGCGGCCAGTTCACCTTCCTCGGCACCGGCTGGACGGTCGGGCTCGCCGACGACGCCGCCCTCAAACTGCGCGAGGCGGCCCGCGCCTGGACGGAGTCGTACGCGGCGATGGAGTACCGCCACGGCCCGATCAGCATCAGCGACCGCTCCAGCCTCGTCTGGTGCCTCGGCCCCGCCCCCTCGGGCCTGCGCGACGAAGTGGAGTCCACCGGCGCCCTGTTCGCCGCCGACGCCATCGACCCGGTCGCCGCCCTCGTCCGCGCCCAGCGGCTCGCGGTCGCCCTCGCCGACCGGCGCGGGCTCAACCCCGACCGGCCCCGGCACGTCTCGCGGTCGGTGATCCTCGCCGGGGCGTTCCGCCCCACGGGCCCGGAGGCGGCCCGTATCCTGCGTCCATGATCGAGAACGGCCTCCCCGACCTCACCGAGATGCCCGGCGACTGGCGGCGCGCGCTCGCCGTCGTCGCCCACCCCGACGACCTGGAGTACGGCTGCGCGGCCGCCGTCACCGGCTGGACCGACGCCGGGAAGGAGGTCGTCTACGTCCTCGCCACCCGGGGCGAGGCCGGCATCGACGCCCTCGCCCCGGACGTCTGCGGCCCGCTGCGCGAGCGGGAGCAGCGGGACAGCGCCGCCGTCGTCGGCGTGGACACCGTGGAGTTCCTCGACCACCGGGACGGCGTGGTCGAGTACGGCACCGGGCTGCGCCGCGACATCGCGGCCGCGATCCGCCGCCACCGCCCCGAACTCGTCGTCACCCTCAACCACCGCGACACCTGGGGCGGCGGCCCCGGCGCCCCCTGGAACACCCCCGACCACCTGGCCGTCGGCCGCGCCACCCTGGACGCGGCGGCCGACGCCGGGAACCGCTGGATCTTCCCCGAGCTGACGGAAGAGGGCCTGGAGCCGTGGGACGGCGTCCGCTGGGTCGCCGTCGCCGCGTCCGGCACCCCGACCCACGCCGTCGACGCGGGCCCCGGCCTGGAGCGCGCGGTCCGCTCGCTCCTCTGCCACCGCACCTACATCGAGGCCCTGACGGACCAGGACCCGGAGGAGTACGTCCGGTCCTTCCTCGCCGGGACGACGGGGCAGGCGGCCGACCGCTTCGGCGGCCGGCCGGCCGTCGCCTTCGAGCTGTTCCCGCGCTGACCGGACGGCGTCAGGAGGAGGCCGCGCCGTCCACGGCCGCCTCCAGGTCGCCGAACAGCAGCTCGGTGTTGATCGTGACGCCCGCCCGGTAGCCCAGGCCCACCGCGTTGACCACCTGCTCCTGCGGGCCCGTCACGTTCCCCGCCGCCCACACGCCGGGCACACTGGTGCGGCCCGTCCCGTCCACCGCGACGAACTCACCGAACGGCGTCTCGTCCGTCTTCGCGCCGAGCTGCCGCAGCACCCCGTCCCGGGCCGCGAGCCGCGCCGCCCCGACGAAGACCACCTCGCGCGGCACGAACCGCCCGTCGGCGAGCCGGACCCCGGTCAGCCGGTCGTCCTCCACCGCGAGCCCGGCGACCTCGCCGGTCACGACCTCCACCCCGGCCGCGTCGAGCAGCGCCGCCTCCCGCTCGGAGAGCCCGGCGGCGGTGTGCAGGAAGAGGGTCACGTCCGAGGACCAGTGGGAGACCATCAGCGCCTGGTGCGCGGGCATCGCCGGATGGGCGATCACCCCGAACGGCCGGTCGCGGACCTCCCAGCCGTGGCAGTAGGGGCAGTGCAGCACGTCCCGGCCCCACCGCTCGGCCACCCCGTCGATCTCCGGCAGCTCGTCGACGAGCCCGGTCGTCACCACGAGCCGCCGCGCGCCGACCGCCGTGCCGTCCGCGAGCGACACGGTGAAGCCGTCCCGCCCGTCCGGCGCCGCGCCGGTGACCCGCCCGGCCCGCCACTCCACCCCGTACGCGGCGATCTCCTCCCGGCCCGCCGCCAGGTACGCGGCGGGGCTCATGCCGTCCCGGGAGAGGACGCCCTGCATGTGGGCCGTGGGGGCGTTGCGGGGCTCGCCCGCGTCGATCACCAGGGTCCGCCGCCGCGACCGTCCCAGGACCAGGGCCGCGCTGAGCCCGGCCGCGCCGCCGCCGACGACCACCACCTCGTACTGCTCCGTGTGTGCGTTCATGGGACCGAGGTTCGCTCCGGTTCTGCCACGACCGCAAATGAACTTGCCGTTCCTGCAACACTGGACCCATGACCGAAGACGACCGCATCGACGCCGTCCTGAACGAGGTCGGCCCCCGCCTCCGCCGCGTCCGCCGCGACCGGGGCGTGACCCTGGCCGAGCTCTCCGCCGCCACCGGCATCTCCGTGAGCACCCTCTCCCGCCTCGAATCCGGACAGCGCAGGCCCAGCCTCGAACTGCTCCTGCCGCTCGCCCGCGCCCACCAGGTCCCGCTCGACGAGCTGGTCGGCGCGCCGCCCGTGGGCGACCCCCGGGTCAAGGCCAAACCGATCGTGCGGCACGGGCGCACGATGTACCCGCTGACCCGGCAGCCCGGCGGCCTCCAGGCCTACAAGGTGATCCAGGAGAAGCCGTACGAGTCCCCCGAGCCCCGGGTGCACGAGGGGTACGAGTGGCTGTACGTGCTCTCGGGCAGGCTCCGGCTCCACCTCGGCGGGCGCGAGGTCGTCCTGACGGCGGGGGAGGCGGCCGAATTCGACACGCGCGTCCCGCACTGGTTCGGGCCCACCACCGAGGGGCCGGTGGAGTTCCTGAGCCTGTTCGGGCCGCAGGGGGAGCGCATGCACGTCAGGGCCCGGCCCGAGAAGGCCCGCTGACCCGCCTCCCGGGAAGCCGGGCCGACCCGCCTCCCGGGAGCTCCGGCGGCCCGCCTTCCCGGAAGTCCGGCCGGACTGTTCCCCGGACGCAAGCGACCGCTTAGTATGCAACCGACCGCACGGTACGGAGGAGGCTCCCGGATGCAGGCATGGCGTGTGTACGAGAACGGCGAACCGGACGCGGTGATGCGCCGCGAAGAGGTGGAACCGCCCGTCCCCGGTGACGGTCAGGTCCTCCTGAGGGTCCGCGCCGCGAACGTCAACTTCCCCGACGCGCTGCTCTGCCGCGGCCACTACCAGGTGCGCCCCCCGCTGCCCTTCACCCCCGGCGTCGAGATCTGCGCCGAGACCGAGGACGGCCGCCGGGTCATCGCCACCACCGCCCTCCCGCACGGCGGCTTCGCCGACTACGCCCTCGCCGACGCCGCCGGACTGCTCCTGGCCCCCGAGGCCCTCGACGACGCCGAGGCCGCCGCGCTCCACATCGGCTACCAGACCGGCTGGTTCGGCCTGCACCGCCGCGCCGCCCTGAAGGAGGGCGAGACCCTCCTCGTCCACGCGGCGGCCGGCGGCGTCGGCAGCGCGGCCGTCCAGCTCGGCAAGGCGGCCGGCGCCACCGTCATCGGCGTCGTCGGCGGACCCGAGAAGGCCGCCGTCGCCCGCGCCCTCGGCTGCGACCTGGTGATCGACCGGCGCTCCGAGGACGTCGTCGCCGCCGTCAAGGCCGCCACCGGCGGCCGGGGCGCCGACGTGATCTACGACCCGGTCGGCGGCGAGGCCTACCAGCAGTCCGCGAAGTGCGTCGCCTTCGAGGGCCGGATCGTGGTCGTCGGCTTCGCGAGCGGCACGGTCCCCGCGCCCGCCCTGAACCACGCCCTGGTCAAGAACTACTCGGTCCTCGGCCTCCACTGGGGCCTGTACGCGGTGAAGGACCCCGCCTCGATCGGCCGCTGCCACGAGACCCTCACCGCCTACGCCGCCAAGGGCCTGATCAAGCCGCTCGTCGCGGAACGCGTCCCCTTCGCGGGCGCAGCCGACGCCGTCCGGCGCGTCGCCGACGGCACCACCACCGGCCGCCTGGTCGTCCTCCCGGAAGGAGCCGGGGCGTGACCCGTACGACCCCGCACGCGATCGACGCCGACGGCCTCCGGGCCCGCACCCGCGCCCTCCTCGACGCGCACCCGCCCGCCACCACCGACCGCACCGCCTTCCTGCGCGCCCGCTTCGACGCCGGACTCGCCTGGGTCCACTACCCCGTCGGCCTCGGCGGGCTCGACGCGCCCCGCGCCCTCCAGACGGTCGTGGACGCCGAACTCGCCGTCGCGGGCGCGCCCGACAACGACCCGCGCCGGATCGGCATCGGCCTCGGCATGGCCGCGCCCACCCTCCTCGCGCACGGCTCCGAGGAGGTCAGGCGCCGCTTCCTGGGGCCGCTGTGGGTCGGCGAGGAGGTGTGGTGCCAGCTCTTCAGCGAGCCCGGCGCGGGATCCGACCTCGCCGCCCTCGGCACCCGGGCCGTCCGGGACGGCGACGACTGGGTGGTCGACGGACAGAAGGTGTGGACCTCCAGCGCCCACCTCGCCCGCTGGGCCATCCTCATCGCCCGTACCGACCCGGACGCCCCCAAGCACCGGGGCATCACCTACTTCGTCTGCGACATGACCGACCCCGGCGTGGAGGTCCGGCCGCTGCGCCAGATCACCGGCGAGGCCGAGTTCAACGAGGTCTTCCTCACCGGCGTCCGCATCCCCGACGCCCACCGCCTCGGCGAGGTCGGGGACGGCTGGCGGGTGGCCCGGACGACCCTGATGAACGAGCGGGTCTCCATCGGCGGAGCCCGGATCCCCCGCGAGGGCGGCATGATCGGGAAGGCCGCCGCCACCTGGCGCGAGCGCCCCGAGCTGCGCACCCACGAGCTGCACCGGCGCCTCCTCGACCTCTGGGTCGACGCCGAGGTCGCCCGGCTCACCGGCGAACGCCTCCGCCAGCAGCTCGTCGCCGGCCGGCCCGGCCCCGAGGGCAGCGCCATGAAGCTCGGCTTCGCCCGGCTCAACCAGGCCATCAGCGGCCTGGAGGTCGAACTCCTCGGCGACGAGGGGCTGCTGTACGGGGAGTGGGCCATGACCCGCCCCGAACTGGTCGACTTCACCGGCCGCGACGCCGGCTACCGCTATCTGCGCTCCAAGGGCAACTCGATCGAGGGCGGCACCAGCGAGGTGCTCCTCAACATCGTCGCCGAACGGGTCCTCGGCCTGCCCTCCGAGCCCCGCAACGACAAGGACGTTCCCTGGAAGGACCTCGCGCGATGACGGACCAGCTGGACCTCCTCTACTCCGAGACCGAGGACGACCTGCGGGCGGCCGTCCGCGCCCTGCTCGCCGACCGGGCCGGCCACGCGGTCCTCCTCGACCGGATCGAGACGGACACCCCGTACGTCCCCGGCCTCTGGAAGTCCCTCGCGACCGACATCGGCGCCGCCGGACTCCTCGTCCCCGAGAAGCTCGGCGGCCAGGGCGCGAGCCACCGCGAGGCCGCCGTCGTCCTGGAGGAACTGGGCCGCGCGGTCACCCCGCTGCCCTACCTCACGAGCGCGGTGGTGGCCACCGAGACCCTGCTCGCCCTCGCGGCGGAGAGCGCCCCGGCGGCCGGACTCCTCACCGCCGTCGCGGGCGGCGGCACGGTCGCGGTCCTCGCCGTGCCCCTGTCGACGGCTCCGGACGCGGACCCGCCGCACGGCCCGGCCGTGCCCGCCGTCGCCGACGCCACCGCCGCCGACGTCCTCCTCGTCCCGCGCGCCGACGGCCTGTACGCCGTACCGGCGGGCGAGGCGACGATCGAGCCGCTGACCCCGCTCGACCTCACCCGTCCGCTCGCCCGGGTCACCACGGCACCCGGCACCGGCACCCGGCTCGCCGGACCGGACGCCGCCCGCGCGGCCGTCCGGCGCGGACTGCTCGCGGGCGCCGGACTGCTCGCCTCCGAGCAACTCGGCCTCGCGGAAAGGTGCCTGGAGGACACCGTCCGGTACACCCGGGAGCGCCACCAGTTCAACCGGCCCGTCGGCTCCTTCCAGGCCCTGAAGCACCGCATGGCCCAGCTCTGGCTGGACGTCGTCGGGGCCAGGGCGGCCGCCCGCGCCGCCGCCGACGCCCTCGCCAAGGACGCTCCGGACGCCCCGCTCACCGTGGCCGTCGCCCAGGCGTACTGCTCCCGGGTCGCGGTCCGCGCCGCCGAGGAGTGCGTCCAGTTGCACGGCGGGATCGGGATGACCTGGGAGCACCCCGCGCACCTGGCCCTGAAGCGGGCCAAGGCCGACCGGATCGCGCTGGGTTCGGCGGGCCGCCACCAGGACGCGATCGCCGCCCTGGCCGACCTCCCGGCGCCCGCGTAGGACATCCGTGCGGGGCCCACGGGCCCCGCACGCCCCACCCGCCCCTCGGGTAAGGGGCCCGTCTGTCCGCACCCCTTATACATACTGTTTAATTGCAAGCTGTTGGCAAAAACAGTTGATCTTCAAAAGAGGTACGGACACGATGACCGCCCGATCCATCCGCAACGCGGCGGCCACGGTACTGGCGGGCTCCCTCGCCCTCACCGCCGCGGCCTGCACGAACCCCGGCTCCACCGCCGACGGCGCCGGCGGGCCCAAGGATTCCGCGGTCGTCGGCATCGCCTACGAGCCCGACAGCCTCAGCCCCCTCCTCGGCTACGGCAAGGACGGCAACTCGAAGATATTCGACGGCCTCCTCGCCTTCGACGCCGACATGAAGCTCAAGCCCGCCCTCGCCCGCGAACTGCCCCACGTCGGCGACGGCGGCCTCACCTACACCTACAACCTCCGCGACGACGTGACCTTCAGCGACGGCGCCCCCTTCACCGCGAAGGACGTCGTCTTCACGTACCGGACGATCCTCGACCCGAAGACGAACAACCCCTCCCGCACCGAGCTCGACGCCCTGAAGAGCGTCGAGGCGGTCGGCGACGACACCGTCGTCTTCCGGCTCAAGTACCCCTACGCGCCCTTCGCCGAGCGCACCGTCCACGCCATCGCCCCCGAGCACGTCGCCGCGAAGCAGGACGTCAACACCGGCGCCTTCACCACCAAGCCGGTCGGCACCGGACCGTACGTCCTCACCGGCTGGTCCAAGGGCGAGAAGCTCAGCTTCAAGGCCAACCCCACCTACTGGAACGGCGCGCCGCAGGTGAAGAAGTTCACCATGGCGATCATCAAGGACGACGACGTCCGCGCCACCCGGCTGCGCGCCGGCGACCTCGACGGCGCCATCCTCCCGCCCAACCTCGCCGCCGGCTTCAAGACCGACAAGAGCAAGAAGACCTGGACGGCGAAGACCTACGACTACCGTACGGTCACCCTCCCCACCCACCACCGCGTGACCGGCGACACCGCCGTCCGCCGCGCCCTCGACCTCGCCGTCGACCGGAAGACCATGGTCGACAAGATCCTCGAAGGGGCCGGCAAGCCCGCCTACGGGCCCGTCCCCACCGACAGCCCCTGGTTCACCAAGGGCACCGAGCGCCGCCACGACCTCGCCGGGGCGCAGAAGATCCTCGACGAGGCCGGCTGGAAGCCCGGCCCCGACGGCGTCCGCGTCAAGGACGGCGTCCGCGCCGCCTTCCCGCTCTGGTACCTCTCCGGCGACAAGCTCCGCCAGGACCACGCCCTCGCCTACGCCTCCGACGCCAAGAAGGCCGGCATCGACATCACCACCCAGGCCGGCACCTGGGAGGTCATCGAGCCCCGGATGAAGACCGACGCGGTCCTCGCCGGCGGCGGCTCGCCCGGCGACCCCGACTTCGACCAGTACCTCCTCCTGAAGTCCTCCCTCGGCGGCGACGGCTTCAACAACATGGCCCGGTACGACAACAAGACCGTCGACCAGGCCCTGGAGGACGGGCGCCGCACCGACGACCCCGCCAAGCGGCACGCCGCGTACGACACCGTCCAGCGCGAACTGGTGAAGAACCCCGGCTACACCTTCCTCACCCACATCGACCACCTCTACGTCGTCGACGACTCCTGGGACGGCCCGACCACCCAGACCGAGCCGCACGACCACGGCCTCGCCGCCGGCCCCTGGTGGAACGTCGAGACCTGGAAGCCCAAGAACGCCGGAGCGGCGCGGAAGTGAAGCGCCGCCTCCCCTGGGGGGCCATGGCGCGGATGACGGGACGGCGCGCCCTGGCCGCCGTCCCCGTCCTCCTCGGCGTCACCCTCGCGGTCTTCGCCGTCGCCGAGGCCTCCCCCTTCGACCCCGTCAAGGCCTACGCCGGCACCGCCGGACTCACCGCCTCGCAGGAGAACCTCGACCAGCTCCGCGCCAACCTCGGCGTCGACCGGCCCCTCCTCACCCGCTGGTGGGACTGGCTCACCGCCGCCCTCACCGGCGACCTCGGCGACTCCGCCGTCATGCGCCGGCCCGTCGCCGAGGTCGTCACCGAACGCCTCGGCTGGTCCGTCCTGCTCGCCGCCACCGCCTTCGCCGTGGCCATCGCGCTCGGCACCCTCCTCGGCGTCCTCGCCGGGCGCCGCCGCGGCGGCCTCCTCGACCGGGCCGTCAGCTCCGCCGCGTACACCCTGGAAGCCGCCCCCGCCTTCTGGCTCGGCCTCCTCGCCATCTGGTTCTTCGCCCTGAAGCTGGGCGTCCTGCCCGCCGGCGGGCTCACCGACACCGCGAGCGACACCGTCACCTTCGACCAGGTCGCCCGCCACCTCGTGCTGCCCGCCCTCGTCCTCGGGATCTCCCAGCTCCCGTGGTTCTTCCTGTACGTCCGCCAGGGCGTCGGCGACGCCCTCGACGAGGACCCCGTGCGCGGCGCCCGCGCCCGCGGCCTGAGCGAGCGGACCGTCCTCACCGGCCACGCCCTCCGCTCCGGAATGCTCCCCATGCTCACCCTCGTCGGCTCCCGCGTCCCCGAGCTGATCACCGGCGCCCTGCTCGTGGAGACCGTCTTCAGCTGGCCCGGCATCGCCGCCGCCACCGTCACGGCCGCCACCTCCGTGGACTTCCCGCTGCTCGCCGCGCTCACCGTCCTCGCCACCGCCGCCGTCCTCCTCGGCAACCTCCTCTCCGACCTGCTGTACGGCCTGGCCGACCCGAGGGTGGGCTTCGATGGCTGACCCGCGCACCCACCGGACACGGTTCTGGACCTCCGCCGTCACCGTCGCGGCCGTCCTCCTCGCCGTGCTGCTCGTGCCGCCGCTCGTCCAGCTCGACGAGCAGGCCGTCGACCTCTCCCGCAAGCTCCTGCCGCCGTCCTGGGACCACCCCTTCGGCACCGACGACCTCGGCCGCGACCTCCTCCTGCGCTGCGTCTACGGCCTGCGGGTCTCGCTCCTCGTCGGACTCGTCGCCGCGCTCGTCGCCACCGTCATCGGCACCACCGTCGGAGCCGCCGCCGGCGCGCTCGGCGGCTGGGCCGACCGCACCCTCATGCGGCTCGTCGACGCCTTCTCCTCCGTGCCGCACCTGCTCCTCGGCATCTTCGTCGTCGCGCTCTTCCGGCCCGGCGTCTGGCCCGTCATCGTCTCCGTCGCCGTCACCCACTGGCTCTCCACCGCCCGGATCGTGCGCTCCGAGGTCCTCTCGCTGCGCACCCGGCCCTTCGTCGACGCCGCCGTCTCCGGCGGCGCCGGCCGGTGGCGCGTCGCCGTCCGGCACCTGCTGCCCGCCGTCCTGCCGCAGGCCGGGCTCGCCGCCGTCCTGATGGTCCCGCACGCCATGTGGCACGAGTCCGCGCTCTCCTTCCTCGGCCTCGGCCTCCCCAGCCACCAGGCCAGCCTCGGCAACCTGGTGCAGAACGCGCGCTCCTCGCTCCTCGCCGGGTACTGGTGGCCCACCCTCTTCCCCGGCCTCCTCCTCATCGTGCCGACCCTCGCCATCGCCGGACTCGCGGGCGTGTGGCGCGACCGGCTCAACCCGCGCCGCCGATCGGAGCTGATGCTGTGACCGCCCCGAACGCCTCCCCGGCTCCGGAGAACAGGCTCCTGCGCGCGCTCGACTCCGTCACCGCCGAGCGGGCCGAGGACGCCGTCCTCAGCGTCCGCGGCCTCACCGTCCGCTTCCGGCTGCGCGGCGGCCGCACCGTCGACGCGGTGAGCGACGCCGACTTCGACCTCGCGGCGGGGGAGTGCCTCGCCCTGGTCGGCGAGAGCGGCTGCGGCAAGTCCGTCCTCGCCTCCGCCCTCCTCGGCCTGCTCCCGGGCAACGCCGAGACCTCCGGCACGGCCCTGCTCGCGAGCCCCGAGGGCGGGGACGGGAAGGGCCCCGGCGCGGGCGCCGTCGACCTGCTTGCCGCCGACGAGAAGACCCTCGCCCGCACCGTACGGGGCCGCCGCGCCGGCCTCGTACCGCAGAGCCCCGCCGCCCACCTCACCCCCGTCCGCACCGTACGGTCCCAGCTGGAGGAGACCGTCCGCGCCCTCACCGGTGCCTCCCGCCGCGCCCGGCGCGCGGCCGCCGAGGCCGCCGCGGAGCGGACCGCCTTCCCCGCCGACCACCTCGACCGCCACCCGCACGAGCTCTCCGGCGGCCTCGCCCAGCGCGCCGCCACCGCCCTCGCCCTCATCGGCGACGCCCGGCTGCTGCTCGCCGACGAGCCCACCACCGGCCTCGACCGCGACCTCGTCGACCGCACCGTCGACGAACTGCGCCGCCACGCCGACGACGGCCGCGCCCTGCTCCTCATCACCCACGACCTGGCCGCCGCCGAACGTGTCGCGGACCGCGTCGCCGTCATGTACGCGGGCCGGATCGTCGAGATCGCCCCCGCCCACCGCTTCTTCGGCCCCGTCGGCCCGCGCCACCCCTACGCCCGGGGCCTGCTCGACGCCCTGCCCGACCGGGCCTTCGCCCCGATCCCCGGCATGCCCCCGGAACTCACCGATCTGCCCGGCGGCTGCGCCTTCGCCTCGCGCTGCCCGCGCGCCACCGACCTCTGCGCCATCCGCCCCGAGCCCACGGCCGGGGTGGCCTGCCACCACCCGGAGCACCCCCGTGCTTGAACTCGACGCCGTCACCGCCGGCTACGACCGCCGCGCCCCCGTCTTCCGGGGCGCCTCCCTCACCGTCGCCCCCGGCGAGTCCGTCGGCCTCCTCGGCCCCAGCGGCTGCGGCAAGTCCACCCTCGCCCGGGTCGCCGCGCTCCTCCACCGCCCCGAGGCGGGCCGTCTCGTCCTGGACGGCACCGAGGTACGGGCCTGGCGCCACCGCGCCCCGCGCGAACTGCGCACCGCCGTCGGCGTCGTCTTCCAGCAGCCCCGCACCGCCGCCGACCCCCGGCTCACCCTCGCGGACCTCGTCGTCGAACCGCTGCGCGCCACCGGCCGCCGCGCCGAGGCCGGCGCGCGCCTGGCCGAGCTGGCCCCGGCGGTCGGCCTCACCCCCGACCTGCTCGTCCGCCGCCCCCACGAGGTCAGCGACGGACAGCTCCAGCGCGCCTGCCTCGCCCGCGCCCTGACCCTGCGCCCCCGCTGGCTGATCTGCGACGAGATGACCGCCATGCTCGACGCCTCCACCACGGCGGCCCTGGTCGCCGCCGTCGAGGCCTACCGCGCGGAGACCGGCGCGGGCCTCCTCGCCGTCGGCCACGACCGCGTCCTCCTGAACCGCTGGTGCGACCGCACGGTGGAGTGGAAGGACTGCCTGCCGGCCGGGAAGTGACCGCCCCGGAGGGCCCCCGGTCCGGATCTCACCCGGATGGCCGCCCCGCCATACGCCCGGACGGAGCGCTCATTCCGCCACACTGTCCGCCGAAAGCCGCAATTCCGGTGCGGCGTCGGAGGGACGTGAAGGCGATGGCCGTTTCCATTTCTGTGGTGCTGCTCCTGCTGATCCTGGCCGTGATCTTCCTGCGGAACGGCGGTCTCAAGCTCTCGCACGCGATCGTCTGCGCCCTGCTCGGCTTCTTCCTGGCCGGCACCAGCATGGCGCCCACCATCCACGAGGGCGTCGCCGCCACCGCCGACGTGGTCTCCAGCCTCAAGCCGTGACCCCCGGGCGCGGGGCGGGTCACTCCATCTCGGGCATCTCGCCCACCGTGGTCCTCATGTCGATCACGGCGAAGGCGGCCCCCTGCGGGTCCAGGATCGCCGCGAACCGGCCGAACGGGCTGTCCATCGGCCCGAACACCTTCCGCCCGGAGAGCCGCTCCGCCGCCTCCACGGCCTTGTCGCAGTTGTCGACGGCGAAGTAGATCTGGATGTACGAGGGGACATCCGGCGGGAAGTCGTCGGTCATCGTCATCCGTCCGACGACCGGATCGCTCCCCAGGTCGAAGACCCGGTAGTCGACCTCCTGGTCCTTCATCCTCTTCGAGCCGTAGCCGAAGACGGACGTGAAGAAGGCGTCGGACTTCTCCGGCTCCCTGGTGAACACCTCCGCCCAGGCGTACGAGCCGGTCTCGCCC
Organism: Streptomyces sp. NPDC086147; assembly: GCF_040702165.1. NCBI lineage: Bacteria > Bacillati > Actinomycetota > Actinomycetes > Kitasatosporales > Streptomycetaceae > Streptomyces > Streptomyces sp. NPDC086147. The sequence continues at coordinate 28,188 of NZ_JBFBJO010000030.1, forward strand.
TCCAGCTCGAAGCCCTGGTGCGTCCCCGGCTGCCAGACGCCGAACACGACGCCCGCCGGGTCCCGCGCGAGGCACATCGTCCCGAACTCGCCGATCCGCATCGGCTCCATCAGGACGGTGCCGCCCGCGGTCCGGATCCGCTCCGCCGTGGCGGCGGCGTCCGGCGAGGAGAAGTAGAGACACCAGGCCGACTGCGGAGGGGTGTCCTGCCCCGGCATCGGCGGGACGACGGCCGCGACCGCCTTCCCGTTCTTGGAGGCCTGGGTGTAGCCGCCGAACTCCGTGGCGGCCTCGGCGAAGGTCCAGCCGAGCACGTCGCCGTAGAACGTCTTGGCGGCCTCGGCGTCGGTGAACATCGCGTCGGTCCAGATCGGCGTGCCTTCAGGTCGTGCGGCCATGACGGTGACTCTCCTCCGGTCGATGACGTCTTCCTGTGAGCCACGCTAGTCAGGGCCGCCGCGCCCCGCGCGGCGACGGGGAACGGCACCGGACCGCCGGGTCCCACGTCAGCCGGGCAGCCGCCCCATCGCGTACCGGTGGAACGGGCCGCCGGGGATCGGCAGGTCCGGCCGCCACATCCGCAGCACCTGCGCCGAGGGCAGGAACAGCGCCTCCGGCAACCGGTCCGGGTCCGTCCACTCCCAGCGCTCGATCTTGTCGGGCTCGGTCACGGCCGGCGTCCCCCGGAAGGCGCCCACCGCCGTGGCCACGGTCATCCGGGTCAGGCGGTCGGAGGTGACCGAGTCCAGGAGCAGCCCGAGGACCTCCACGTCGGCCGCGTCCGCGACCAGCGCCGTCTCCTCGGCCAGCTCGCGGACCGCCGCGGCCTCCGCGGACTCGCCCGGCTCGACCTTGCCGCCCGGCAGCTCCCACACCCCGGAGCGGTGGAGCCCGAGCAGGACCCGGCCGGAGGCGTCGGTCACGACGACCCCCGCCCCGAGGGAGGCGTGGGCGGTCGGCGGCTGGACGTTGCGCAGGGCTGCGGCGGCGTGCTCGGAGCTGGTCATGGCCCTTCTTCTACCAGTCCGCCCCGGTCGGCGGGCGCCGGGGGCACCACCGCCACCGGGCAGTGGGCCTCGTGCAGCACCGCGTGGGCGACGGAACCGACGAGCAGCGAGCCGAGGCGGTGCCGGTGGTGCCGCCCCACGACCAGCAGGCCCGCGTCCCGCGAGCCCTCCACGAGCCGCCCCGCCGCGTCCCCCGGCACCACCACCGGGCGCAGCTCCACGTCCGGCCGGCGTGCGGCGAAGGGCCGCAGCCGCTCCTCCTGCTCCCGCTCCGCTCCCCGTACGAGCTCCTCGGCGTCGTCCGCGAGGGGCAGTGGGGGCGGCACCTGGAGCGCCGGGGACGGCGCGGCGAGCAGGGCGCCCTGCGGCGGGGGCAGCCGGAACGCGGTCACGGCCTCCAGGGGCACGCCCCGGTGGTGCGCCTCCTCGAACGCGAAGGCCGGCACCTCGTCCGGGGACTCCTCGGGATGCAGCCCCATGAGCACCCGTCCCGCCCCCGGCCCGCCTCCGAGGGCGGCCGTCCGGGCCTCGTGGGGGACGACGACGAGCGGACAGGGCGCGCTCGCGGCCAGGGTGCGGCTCGTCGAGCCGAGCAGCAGGCTCGCGAAGCCGCCGCGGCCCCGGGACCCGGTCACCAGGAGGCGGGCGCCCCGGGCCACCGCCGCCAGGGCGTCGGTCACGGACCCGTCCAGGGACTCGTACCGCACGGGGACGCGGGGCTCGCGCCGCTCCATTCCGGCCGCCACGCCGTTCAGCACCGTGTCGGGAAGCTCCGGCGCCCCGCCCAGGGACTCGATGCGGGCCGTGCCGAGCTGGAGCTCCTCGGGCCGGACGTGGACCACGACCAGCGGGGAGCCCGAGCCCTCCGCGGTGCTCAGGGCCCACTCCAGGGCCCGGAGCCCGTGCTCGGAGCCGTCCACGCCGACGACGACCGGCGGCCGGTGTGCGGTGCTCGTGTCCCGCACGAGGGGGTGATCACTCATGAGGGGATGACTCCCTCACCGGCCCCCGCGCCACACCCCTCCGGCCCGGTCGTGACCGGGCCGGAGGGGTGTGAAGGGGGAGCGGGGGAGAAGACCGGGCTTCCCGCGCGGAAGATCAGGTCTCCCGCGCGGGAGGCTCAAGGCTTCCCGCGCGGAAGGTCAGGCCTCCTGCGCGCGGCGCGCCCGCTCCTCGTCGCGCTCCTTGATGCGGACGGTCTCCTTGCGGACCTCCGCCTGGGTGGCCCGCTCCTTTTGGAGCCACTCCGGGGCCTCCTGCTTGAGCGCGTCGATCTGCTCCGTGGTGAGGGGCTCGGTGATGCCGCCGCGCGCGAGACCGGCGATGGAGACGCCGAGCTTCGACGCGACCACCGGGCGGGGGTGCGGGCCGTTCTTCCGGAGCTCCTGGAGCCAGGCGGGCGGGTTCGCCTGGAGCTCGTTCAGCTCGGTGCGCGAGACGACACCCTCCTGGAATTCCGCGGGGGTGGCCTCGAGGTACACACCCAGCTTCTTCGCCGCGGTCGCGGGCTTCATCGTCTGGGTGTTCTGGTGCGACGTCATGAGACCAGGGTATCGAGCATGCGGACGGACTCCGACCACGGCGGTTACCGGTAACCTGGCGGAGTGACAGGCACGGACGCTTCCCCCTCGGACCCCACCCCGGACTCCCCCTCCGGCTCCGCCCCGGAGACCCCTTCGTTCCGGCTCGCGTACGTGCCGGGCGTGACCCCCTCGAAGTGGGTGCGGATCTGGAACGAGCGCCTGCCCGACGTGCCGCTGAGCCTCCACGCCGTGACCCCGGCCGAGGCGTTCGGCGCGCTCCGGGAGGGCGCTGCGGACGCCGGCCTCGTGCGGCTCCCCGTCGACGGGGACGACCTCAGCGCGATCCCGCTCTACACCGAGACGACGGTCGTCGTCGTCCCCAAGGACCACCTGTTCGCGGCGGTCGAGGAGGTGTCGGCGGAGGACCTCGCCGAGGAGCTCGTCCTGCACCCCCTCGACGACACCCTCGGCTGGGAGCGCCCGCCGGGCCGTCCGGCGTTCGAGCGCCCCGCGACCACCGCCGACGCGATCGAGCTCGTCGCGGCCGGGGTCGGCGTGCTCGCCGTCCCCCAGTCCCTCGCCCGGCTGCACCACCGCAAGGACCTCACCTACCGGACGCTCGACGGCGTCCCGCAGTCGCGCGTCGCCCTGTCGTGGCCGGCCGCCGACGAGGCCCCCGACCTGGTGGAGGAGTTCATCGGCATCGTGCGCGGCCGGACGGTGAACAGCACCCGGGGCCGCCGCGCGGAGGAGCTCAAGGGCCAGAAGGAGCAGAAGCCCGCCAAGTCCGGGAAGCCGGCCAGGACCGGGAAGCCGGCGGCCGGTTCCCGCACCTCCGGACGGCCCGGGGCCCGCAAGGGCGGCACCGGGGGCTCCGCGCGCGGCGGCCGGAGCGGAAAGCCCCGCCGCAGGTCCTGAGCCCCGGCCGAGCCCGGGTGTCCGCACGCCGGACACGTCCTGCCCGCCCCCGGCGCCCCTCTGCATACTGACCCCTCCTGATCACAGAGATCACAGAGATCGCGCGGATCGCGCGGATCACACAGGAGGAGCTTTGGCCGCCAGTTTCAGGACCGTCGTCGAGGTGGGACCGGACCACCTCGACCAGGCCCGGTCCATCGACCGGGTGTTCCAGGAGGCGATCGCCCCGGCGACCGTCAACTTCGACTTCGAGGCGATACGGGAGGCGGCCGCCGCCGTCCCGGACAGCACCGTGGTGCGGATGGTCAGGGGCTGGGGGCTCCAGGAGCACGCCCCCGTCCTCGTGATGGTCCTCTCGCTCAAGGAGGCCGTCCGGCAGGCGCTCCCGCCCGAGTGCGCGGACGCCGGCTTCTGGGCCACCGTCGAGCGGGAGCTCGTCGCGGCCTTCACGGGGCTCGCCGCCCAGGAGGGGCAGCCCGGACTCTCCTTCTACGAGGAGTCCGGGGAGCGCACCCGCTTCTACCGGGACCTGTTCTTCGCCCTCCAGGACGAGGAGACCGGGGAGCACATGTACGCCCTGGCCTTCTGCGTCGACGTGACCGTCGAGCTGCCGAAGGCGGAGGCCGTCGCGCTCGACCTGACGGACGTCGTGCCCTTCGCGGTGCGGCTGAACGCGATCGTGATCCGCCAGACCCTGGACCTCGTGGCCTGACGGCCCGCCCGGTCACGCACCGCACCGCCGGCCCGCCGTCCCGGGCCGGACCCCCGTACCGCCCGCCGCTCAGACCGCCCGCCGCTCAGACCGGTCGGCGCCAGCGGCCGCCCCGCGCCGCCGCGACCAGCTCCGGCACCGTCGCCAGCTTGACCCTGGGACGGCCCGCGTCCCGGCCCCTCGCCCGCTCGGTCCGGTCGATGGCCGCGAGACCGCGCGCGTCGACGAGCCCCTTGCTGCGGCTCCTGGCCAGCCTGCGGAACTCCGCCGACGTGCCCGTCGGCTTCGGCAGCGCCCCCGCGACCGCGTCCGCCAGCAGCGTCCCGACCGTCTCCTCCGCGCACGCCCGATTGGCCCCGATGCCGCCGGAGGGCCCGCGCTTGATCCAGCCGACGACGTAACCGCCCGCCAGTCCGCTGATCCGCCCGGCCTCGTGCGGCACCGTGCCGGTGGCCTCGTCGAACGGGAGCCCCGGGAGCGGCACGCCCCGGTAGCCGACCGCCCGGACCAGCAGCCCCGCCCCGATCTCCGTACCGGACTCCGCACCGTCCTCGGTCACCCGGACCGCCCGCACCGCGTCGGTGCCGAGCGCCTCGACCGGCGCGGAGTGGAAGCGCAGGACGATCCGGCGCCGGCCCGGCGCGGGCGGCCGCGTCCAGTCCACCGTCTCCCGGGCCACGTCCCGGAGGAGCGCCGCCTTCTCCCCGGCCGCCGCCGCGTCGATCGCGGCGCCGATGCGCGGGTCCCGGTCGTCGACGACCAGGTCCACGCCCGGAAGGTGCTTGAGGGCGAGCAGTTCGGAGGCCGTGTACGCGGCGTCCCCGGGGCCCCGGCGGCCGAGCAGCACCACCTCGCGGACCCGGGTGCCGCTCAGGGCGGCGAGGGCGTGGTCGGCGATGTCCGTTTCCGCGAGGGCGGCCGGGTCCATGACGAGGACGCGGGCCACGTCGAGCGCCACGTTGCCGTTGCCGACCACGACGACCCGCTCGGCGGAGAGCGGGACGGCGTCCGCGCCGGTCTCCGGGTGCGCGTTGTACCAGGAGACGACGGAGGTCGCGGAGACGCTGCCCGGCAGGTCCTCGCCGGGGATGCCGAGCCGCCGGTCGGAGGGCGCGCCCACCGCGTAGACCACCGCGTCGTGGTGGGCGGCCAGCTCCTCGGCGGTGACGTCCCGGCCTATCTCCACGCCGAGCCGCATCCGGACGCGGGGGTGGGCGTGGAAGCGGGCGAAGGTCTCCCCGGCGCCCTTGGTCGCCGGGTGGTCGGGCGCCACGCCGTAGCGGACGAGACCGCCGGCCACCGGCAGCCGGTCGATCAGCGTCACCTCGGCGTTGGTGTGCAGGAGCAGGTCCTCGGCGGCGTACATGCCGGCCGGTCCCGTGCCGACCACCGCGATCCGCAGCGGGCCGAAGTCGGACGGGAGCGAGCGCGGGAACGCCGGCTCGCCCCAGGTGTGGAAGTTGGGCGAGGCCACGGCGGGGGCCGGCTCACGGTCCGCGTAGTACTCCGCGTTGATCGCCTCGTACTCCCGCAGCCGGCCGGTGAGGCGGTCGGCCGGGAAGATGGCGTCGACCGGGCAGGCGTCGGCGCAGGCGCCGCAGTCGATGCAGGCCCGGGGGTCGATGTACAGCATCTCCGTGGTGCCGAAGTCCGGTTCCTCGGGCGTCGGGTGGATGCAGTTGACCGGGCAGACGGCGACGCAGGTCGCGTCGTTGCAGCAGGTTTGGGTGATCGCGTAGGTCATCTCGTCGACTCGGTTCGGGTGCGAGGTGCGAGGTGCGGGGACGGGGTGCGGGCGCGGGGTCAGATCAGGCTGGCGCGCCTGTAGATGAGGAGCGCGGGCCTGGTGAGCAGCCGGGCCGAGGCGAGGAACTCCATGAGCCCGGCGCAGCTGGAGCGGAGCTGGGACTTGTAGTGCTCGTTGGCCGCGGCCTCGCGGCGCGCCCGCTCCGGGTCGAGTCCGGCCTGCTCGTACACGTCGGGGCTGACCATGCTGGTGACGATGTAGTACGAGGCGATGGCGACGACCAGGGCGTGGAAGTGGCGCCGGGCCGTGCTCGCCCGCGCGAGGCGGCGGCGCGTCTCGTCCCGGGCGAACTTCATGTGCCGGGACTCCTCGACCACGTGGATGTTGCTGATGGTGCGCACGAAGGGGGCGACCCGCTCGTCGCGCATCCAGTCGCGCTGCATGACGTCGAGGACCTCCTCGGCGACGAGGATCGCGGCGTACGCGGCCTCGCCGAAGCCCACCGTCTTGAAGGCGCGGCCCAGTTCGAGCACCGCGCGGCGCGGCCGGTAGGCGGGGGCGCCGAGCTTCGCGGAGCCGCGTCCGAACATGATCGAGTGGCGGCACTCGTCCGCGATCTCGGTCAGCGCCCACTGGAACCGGGGGTCGGTGGGGTCCTTCGCGTACATGTCCCGCAGCACCATCTGCTGGAGGATCATCTCGAACCAGATGCCGGTGCTGGCGACCGAGGCGGCCTCCTGCCGGGTCAGCTCCTTGCGCTGCTCCTCGGTCATCTCGTTCCAGTAGGCCGTGCCGTAGAGGCTGTTCCACTCGGGGCTCTGGCCGTGGAAGTTCTTGTCGAGGGGGGTGTCCCAGTCCACCTCGGTGGCGGGGTCGTACGAGAGCTTGGCGGCGGACCGGAGCAGCCGTTCCGCGACGTCCGCGTCCGAGACGTTCCCGTCCTCGGCTCCGTCGTGGCTCTCCGGGCGAACGGTGCTGCTTGCCATGGTGCGGCTCCTTGGGTCGCGATCGACGCGGAGCTTGTTAGACGTCCCGTCTAGCAAGCTTGTTAGACGGAACGTATAGCAAGGTGCCCGGGTAGGCCTACCCCTCGGTAAGGACTTGTTTCCGAAAGCTTTCCGGAGCACGCGCGCGAACCCCTCTCCGGGCGCACGCGAACGGGGCCGGAGCCTGGGCGGCTCCGGCCCCGTCAAGGGGTCGCGCGGTGTCAGAAGGTCAGGTTCCAGGCGTCGACCTTGCCCGAGTCCTGGCTCGCGTTGTCGTTCACGCGCAGCTTCCAGACCCCGTTTGCCACCTCGGACGAGGCGTTGACGGTGTAGGTCTGGACGATGTTGTCCGCGCTGCCGCCGGTCCGGTTGTGCAGCGTGTAGACGCTGCCGTCCGGGGCCACCAGGTCGACCTTCAGGTCACCGATGTAGGTGTGCTTGACGTCCACGCCCACCTTGAGCGCGGCCGGCGCGTTGCCCGTCACGCCGCTGACCGTGATGGGGCTCTCGACCGTGGTGTTGTCGGGGACCGTCACGTCCGTCAGGTTCTCGAAGTACTTCCCGGGCGGCGGGGTCGAGCCGCCGACGGCCTTCAGGGCGTCGACCGAACCCTCGCCGAAGAAGCCGTTCTTGGTCGCGGTGCCCTTGCAGCGGGTGTCCGACGGGCACGCCTTGTCGGTCGCCTGGACGCCGAGCTGGTCCCGGATCTGCGCCGGGGTGAAGGACGGGTTCACGCTCGCGATCAGCGCCGCGACGCCGGCCACGTGCGGGGAGGCCATCGAGGTGCCGTTCAGGTTGCCGTACTTGCCGCCCGGGAGCGTCGAGTAGACGCCCGAGGAGCCGTCGCCGCCGGGGGCCGCGATGTCGATCACGCCGTTGCCGAAGTTCGAGTACGAGGCCTTGGCGCCGCCGTTGCCCTGCGCGGCGACGGTCACGACGCCCGGCAGCTCGGTCGGGATGTCGATGCAGGCGTTGGTGATGGTGCGGGTGACCGGGGTCGAGTCGTTGGGGCTCGCCGTGTCGGTCGTCTTGTTCGCCAGGTCGTAGTTGGAGTTGCCGGCGGCGGCGACCTGGAGCGAGCCCTTGCCCTCGGCGTACTCCTGCGCCCGGCGGACGCCCTCGATGATGGCGGCCTGGTCCAGGTTGTCCGGGCAGTTGAACTGCCACGGGTCCGTGTAGTAGCTGTTGTTGGTGACCTTGAAGCCGTGATCACCGGCCCAGACGAAGCCGCAGATCGTGTTCTCCGCGAAGAACAGCGTGCTGCCCGGCTCCGCGATGCGGACCGAGGAGATCTTCACGCCCGGCGCGACGCCGATGACGCCCTTGCCGTTCTTGGCGGCGGCGATCGTGCCGGCCACGTGCGTGCCGTGGGTGTCGACGTCGCGCCAGGCGCCCGCGCGGGCGTCCGCCTTGCCGTAGGCGCAGGAGGCCGAGTCGGCGGCGTTGAAGTTGGGCGCGATGTCCTGGTGCTGGTCGTCCACGCCGGTGTCCAGGACGCCGACCTTCACCGACGCCGAACCGGTGGTGACGGCCCAGGCCTGGTCGGCCTTGATCTGCGTCATGTCCCAGCGGTTGGACTCGGTGAGCGTTGTCGCCGACTGCGACGGGTTGGCCGGGAGGGCCGGGTTGTAGGCGTCGGCCGGGACGTCGGACGTCCGGGTCGCGCCGACCTGCTGGACGCCGGAGACCGTGCGCATCGAGGAGGCGAACGACGCGGACGTCGAGTGCGCCACGATCACGCCGATCGCGTCGTAGGTGGCGAAGACCGAGCCGCCCTTGGTGGCCACGGAGCCGCTCACGGCGGCGGTGCCGCCGGGGGCCGTGATCACCAGGTACGCGCGCGTGCCCGCGGCCCAGGCGGCCGGGGCGGCGGCGGGAGCCGCCTTCGCGGTGGTGGCCTTGCCCGTGGTGGTGGCCGGGCTCGCCCCCGCCGAACGGGCCGCGACGGGCGCGGTGTCCGACGTTGCTGCGTGGGCGAGTCCGGCGGGGGTGGCGAGCGCCACGATCGTGCCGAGGGCCGCGACGGACATGGCCGAGGTTCTCGACCGGCCGGCCGTCCGGCCGGATATGAGGGAAAACATTGCGTCCTCCGATGGCCCGGTGGCGTCTGGGACGCCCGCCGGGCCCTGTGATGTGTGGGGTGGACGCAAGATCCCAGAATCGCCCCCCGGAAGGAAGTGTTCTGTCCGAGAAGCCCGTTCGCGTTACGCACTTTTGATCGAACGGCGTCAAGACGACGAAATTTCCCGGACACCTGTCCATGTATGCTGGACACCTGTCCATGAAGTGTGAGCGGTAGGAGACGGCGATGGAGACGACGGCGAACGTGCTGGTGGGCCTGGTGGCCGCCCTGCACGTGTACATCCTGGTTCTGGAGATGTTCCTGTGGGAGAAGGCGCCGGGGCGCGGACTGTCCGGATTCGACGCCGAGTTGGCCCGCGCGACCGCCCCGCTCGCCGCGAACCAGGGCCTCTACAACGGCTTCCTGGCCGCCGGCCTCGCCTGGGGCCTGATCGCCGGGGACCCCACGGGCCACCGGGTCCAGGTCTTCTTCCTCTCCTGCGTCCTCGTCGCCGGCCTGTACGGCGGACTCACCGCGAACCGCCGCATCCTGGTCGCCCAGGCGCTGCCGGGCGCGCTGGCCCTCGGCGCCGTCCTGGTCGCCGGATGACCCCGGCCGCCGAGGACCCCCGGGCCGCCCGGACCCGGGCCCGGCTCCGCCGCTCCCTCCTCGACGCCTGCGCGGAACGCCCGCTGGGCGAGGTCACCGTCGCCGCGCTGGTGCGCCGCGCGGGGGTCGGCCGCGCCACCTTCTACCTCCACTACGCGGACCTGGAGGCGCTGGCCGTCGACGCCTGCGCCGACGTGGTCCGCGACGCGGTCGACGCCCTGCACGCCTGGCGCGGCGTGCCCGACCCGGAGGCCCCGCCGCCCGCGCTGCTCGACTTCTTCGCCGGACTCGCCCCGCACGCCGGGCTCTACCGGGAACTGCTGCGCCCGGGCGGCGGCGGGCCGCTCGGCCTCGTCCTCCACGAGGACCTGCGCGCCCGCAGCCTCGCCGAACGGACCCTGGTCGGCGCCCCGGAGCCCGGCCTCGTCGCGTCGGCCGTGGCCGCGGCCTTCGCCGGGGTGCTCGCCGACTGGCTGCACGGCCTCGTCGAGGGCGCTCCCGGGGAGATCGCCCACCGGGTCTGGCGCCTCCTGATCGCCCTGCACGGCACGCCGTTGCCGTAGCCGTGACCGCCGGCCGGGACCCGCACGGGTCCCGGCCGACGGCCCGGGTGCCGCTACTTGAGATACGGTCCGGCGGTGCCGATCCGGCCGGGACCGTTCAGGACGTACACCCGCAGGTTGCCCTTTCCGGGCGCCGCGACCGTGAGGGTGCCGTTCGTGACGGTCCGGACGTCACCGGTGACGGCGTCGGCGTACGTGCCGTTCGGGACGCCGGTGTAGGTGGCGCCGCCCGAGACCGTGACGAGCGCGAAGCTGTCCGTGCCCGCGTCGGTGTAGCGGCGCTTGAACGCCATGCCGCCCGAGACGCCCTCCGTCGAGTACTGGCCCGTCTGGAGCGCGGGGACCGCCCGGCGGATCTGGTTGAGCCGCTGCACGTGCCGGACCAGGGGCTGCTGGAGGGTGGTGGCGACGGCGCCGGACGCCGACGAGACCGTGGAGAAGCCGGAGGCCGTGACGGAGCCGGCGAGGTGCGCGCCGAAGTAGGCGCGGCCGGTGTCGGCGAGCGGGCAGGACGGCCCGCAGTCGATCTTCTTCCCCTTCTGGAACTCGATCTCGGAGCCGTAGTACAGCGTCGGGATGCCACGGAAGGTCCACATCAGGGACATGTTCTCGGCCCAGGCGTCGGTGCCGCCCGCGTACCGCTCGCTCGACTTGTTGGGGCCGTAGTCGTGGCTGTCGACGTAGACGACGTTGTAGGTGGCGTCGTTGTAGCTGTCGTCGGAGTCCTTGCCGTTGGAGAAGGCGTTCTGCGCGTCGCCGAAGTTCATGTGCATGCGCATGTCGATGACGTTCATGCCGGAGAAGCGGCTGTGGTCGGGCGCGTGGTAGCTGTTGCCCTTCAGGAAGGCGTTGGTGGACGTGGGCTGGTTCCCCGTGCCCTGCTGCTGTTCGTACTCGTACATCTCCAGGGCGGCCCTGCCGTCGTCGAGGTCGTACTCCTTCCGCTCCTTCCAGGTGTAGAACTGCGCCGAGTGGTTCACCGAGCCGCGGTTCCACTTGTCGTTGACGAAGGCGGCGACCTCGCCGAAGACGAAGAAGTTCTTCGCGGCCTCCGCGCCGTGGCGCCGGGCCACCCGCTCCTGTATCGCGGGCAGGAAGCGGCGGTTCCAGGTGGTGCGCGGGATGTGCACGGCGGTGTCGACCCGGAAGCCGTCGACGCCCATGTCGATGTACTTGTCGTACGCGCCGATCAGGTAGTTCTGCACGGCCGGGTTCTCGGTGTTCAAGTCCGCCAGGTCCTCGTGGAGCCAGCAGGAACGGGAGTCCTCGCCCTCCCAGTTCCCGATCCAGCACTGGTGGTAGAGGGCCTTCGGGAACATGCCGGACGTGGGGCTCGGCCACTGGCAGTTGTAGACCGTGTAGCCCTCGGCGCTCTTCCCGCCGGTCGGCTTCCCCCAGTTCACACAGGTGTTGCCGGTCGGCTCGGCCGTCGACCACAGGTCGCCGTTGTAGTACGACTTGCCGCTCTTCGGGTCGACCGTCAGACCGTCGTACTCGAAGCCGGACCGCTTCTCGTCGTAGTACCAGCTCCACTGGCCGTCCCGCACGCCGTACACGGTGGGCGTGAACAGGCCCTTGGCGCCCCAGCGGGAGGAGTGGTTGTAGACGACGTCCTGGTAGATCTTCATGCCCTTGGCGTGGGCGGCGTCGATCAGGTCCTGGTAGGAGGCGCCGGCGGACTCCAGGCGCGGGTCCACCCGGTAGAAGTCCCAGCCGTGGTAGCCGTGGTAGTCGTAGTCCGAGCGGTTGAGGACGACCGGGGTGACCCAGATCGCCGAGAAGCCGAGGCCCTTGACGTAGTCGAGCTTCTGGATCAGGCCCTTGAAGTCGCCCCGGAACATGGGGTCGTCGTTGGCCGCGTTGCCCGACTTGACGTGCTGGCTCCCGCCCCGGTTGTTCGACGGGTCGCCGTCGTTGAAGCGGGCGGTGAGGACGAAGTAGATCGGGTCCTTGCGCGGGTCGGTGCCCAGCGGCTTGCCGTTCGCCGGGGTCGCGGGCCTGTCGCCCGTGGTCGCGGTGGCGGGGGAGGAGTCGGCGGAGACGTTCCCGGCGGCGTCCAGGGCCCGCACCGTGTAGGTGTAGGCGGTCCGTTCGGCCAGGCCGGTGTCGGAGAGGACCGTGGAGCCGACGTCGGTGACGACCGTGGAGCCGCCCCCGGTGCGGGTGACCTGGTACCCGGTGACGCCCCGGTCGTCGGTGGACGGGTTCCACGCGAGCAGCACGGAGGTGCCGTCGGCCGTCGCGGTGAGGCCGGCGGGGGCGGTGGGTGCCCGGGTGTCGGGCGGGGTGGCGGCGCAGGGGTCCGCGGCGTTCGCCGTCACCACCCGGTTCCGGACGGTGGAGACGCCCGCGCCGAGGGCATAGTCGGAGCCGCCGTTGTTGTCCCAGGTGCCGTTGCCGTTGTTGAAGGCGGCCTTGAGGCCGGTGGCCGTCCCGAGGTCGATCTCCCGCTTCCACCACCCGGCGCAGGCGGCCTGCATGCCGACGCCGGGTGCCGTGGTCCAGGCGCCGCCCGTCGGCTGGTAGTGGACGTTGGCGGTGGACCAGCCCAGGGAGGCGGTGGAGTAGTAGACCGTGGCCTTGCGGGACTCGGCCGGAGGGGTGTCGGCGCAGGGGTCGGAGTGGGCGACGACCCCGTCCTTGACGGTGACCGCCCCCGTGCCGAGGGCGTAGTTCTTGCCGCCGTTGTTGTCCCAGGTGCCGTTGCCGTCGTTGAAGGTGGCCTGGAGGCCGGCGGCCGCGCCCAGGGTGACGGTCTTCTTCACCCAGCCGTCGCAGGCGGCCTCCATGGCGGTGCCGGGGACGGTGCTCCAGGAGCCGCCGTCGGGCGCGTAATGGAGGTTGTACCGGGCCCAGTTCTTCGTCTTCGTCCAGTAGTGGACCGTCGTCGCGTTCTCGACGGTCGCGGCGACGGGGGCGGTGCGCGGGGAGGGGGTGTCCGGGGGCGCGGCGGCGAGGCCGACGACGCAGGCGGCGGCGACGGCCAGGACGGCGACGGGGCGCGCCGGTGACCGTGGGCGGGTGCGTGGCATCTGAATCTCCAGACGGGGAGCGCGCGTCCGGGCGGACCTCTGCCCGGGAAGGAGGGCGAAGCCTGCTGGAAACGCAGTCGGAAAGTTGCAGAAACATCTTGCGCTGGCCGGAAGTTACCGTCGGTCGCCCCGGGCGTAAAGGGTTTCGACACGGCGGATCGTGCCCCGGCGGGCATGCCTGTGGGGCCCTCGGCGTCCGCGATGCCCGCGGCCGCCGAGGGCCCCGACGAGACTTTCCGTTCCCCTGTGTCCGCTCGCCGGAAGGGCGTGACCGGCGGTGGTCGGACCCCGTTCAGGGGCGCGGCCAGGGACGGCCCTCCAGGCGTTCGATGTCGCGGTTGAAGCGCTCCAGGAAGGCGGCGAAGCGGGAGACGTCCTCGGGGGACCAGTGCTCCATCACGCGTTCCAGGCCCGCGACGTTCGAGGCGCGGTCGGCCTCCAGGCGGCGTTCGCCCTCCTCCGTGATGCGGAACTTGCGGGCGATGCCGCCGTCCGGATCGGGGATGCGTTCCACGACCCCGGCGCGCAGCATCGCGGCGGTCTGCCGGTTGAGGGTGGACGCGTCGAGGCCGAAGGCCTCGCCGAGCTGCCCGATGGACATCGGCCCGTGCATGCGGATGCGGCTCAACAGGACGTACGCGCTGCGGTCGAGCCGGCCGCCGCCCGCGCGGGAGCGGGGCGCGTACAGGTGCGCGTGCCGGCCGAGCAGCATGGTCTCGAACTCGACCAGATCGGTGGGCTTGTCCACGGGCTTGTCCATGGGGGCATTCTCTCCTGCGGCCACGCAATGTGCATCATGCACAGTTTGTGTCATGAGCAATTGATGTGCATCATGCATATGCATCGTCGTGAAGACCCAGGGAGAAACACGTGGACGGCTCCAAGCCCGACGCCCGACCAGGAGGCGTCGTCGGCGTCCTCGCGCTCGCCGGCATCGTGGCCGCACTCATGCAGACCCTGGTGGTGCCGCTCATCGGCGACCTCCCCCGGCTGCTCGGCACCACCGCCTCCAACGCCTCCTGGGTGATCACCGCCACCCTCCTCGCGGGCGCCGTCGCCACCCCCGTCGCCGGACGGCTCGGCGACACCCTCGGCAAGCGGCGGGTCCTGCTCGTCTCCGTGGTCCCGCTCGTCGCCGGCTCGGTCGTCTGCGCCCTCGCCTCCTCCGTCGTCCCGATGATCGTCGGACGCGGCCTCCAGGGCCTCGGCATGGGCGTCGTGCCCCTCGGCATCAGCCTGCTGCGCGACATCATGCCGCCGGAGAGGCTGGGCGGGTCCATCGCCCTCATGAGCGCCTCCATGGGCGTCGGCGGCGCCCTCGGCCTGCCCTTCTCCGCCGCCGTCGCCGAGAACGCCAGCTGGCGCGTCCTCTTCTGGGTCGCCGCCGGCCTCAGCGTCCTCGTCGGCGCCCTGATCTGGCGCGTCGCCCCCGCGGGCCGCCGCGCCGCCGCCCCCGGCCGCTTCGACCTGCCCGGCGCGCTCGGCCTCGGCACCGGACTCGTCGCCCTGCTGCTCGCCGTCTCCAAGGGCGCGAGCTGGGGCTGGGGCAGCGCCACCACCCTCGGCCTCCTCGCCGTCGCGGTCGTCGTCCTGCTCGCCTGGGGCGCGTGGGAGCTCCGTACCCCCGACCCCCTCGTCGACCTGCGGGTCACCGCCCGCCCGGTCGTCCTCATGACCAACGCCGCCTCGGTCCTGGTCGGCTTCGCCATGTACGCGCAGTCCCTGGTCGTCCCCCAGCTCTTCCAGCTCCCCGAGGCCACCGGCTACGGCCTCGGCCAGTCGATGATGGCCATGGGCCTGTGGATGGCCCCGGCCGGCCTGATGATGATGGTCCTGGCCCCGCTCGGCGCCAGGCTCTCGGCCGCCCGGGGCCCCAAGGTCACGCTCTCCGTCGGCGCCCTCGTCATCTCCGCCGGCTACGGCTCCTCCCTCGCCCTGATGGGCTCCACCTGGGGCCTGCTCGCCGTCACCCTCGTCTGCAACACCGGCGTCGGACTCGCCTACGGGGCCATGCCGGCGCTCATCATGGGAGCGGTGCCGCAGGAGGAGACCGCCTCGGCCAACAGCTTCAACACCCTGATGCGCTCCATCGGCACCTCCGTCTCCGCCGCCGTCATCGGCGTCGTCCTCGCCCAGATGACCACCACCCTCGGCGGCCACGCGCTGCCCTCGGAGGACGGCTTCCGCGTCGCCATGCTCATCGGCTGCGCGGTCGGCCTCGCGGCGGCGGTCGTCGCCGCCCTCATCCCGGCCCGGTCCGCCGCCACCGGTCCCACCGGGGCGGAGGCCGGGGCCGTAGGCGCTCCCTCCGCGACCGCGGCGGAAGCCGAGGCCACCGCCTGATCCCCCGACCGGGCGGCGCCGGGGGGGGGGCCCGGGGGGCGGGTTGGGTGGGGGGCGGGGGGGGGGGGGG
>NZ_JBFBJO010000031.1:0-43196 GCF_040702165.1 Streptomyces sp. NPDC086147
GGAACCTCGCCCACGCTGTCAGCACTACCTTGGATGCGAGAGACGCGACAGGAGCGTGGGAGGTAAGTAGCCCGCAGCGAACCGTGCCTGACAGGCATCTACTGATTGATCAGGGGCTCTGCAGTATCCGCGGCGATCAACCGGCCGTTCTCGATCATCAGCCGCTGGTTGACGTTACGGAGTGCCTGCATGGCAGTCTCTGCTTGACGGCCGGTTGCGAGTGCTGCGTCTCGTTGCGCGCGCAGTTCCTCCATCTCCGAGTCCCGCGGCGAGGGGGCGTTCATGCCGTCGCGGAGGCGGGCACCCAGGTCGTTGGCGCGTAGCGTGCGTAGCTCGTTCTGGATCTCGTGAAGGGTCCGTTGCAGGGCGGCGTTCTGTTCCAACAGCATGCGGTTTTCGACTTCGAGTGCTGCCTCCTTACGGGCGGTTGCAGTTGCCGCAGCTCGTGACGGATTCTGAGCGAGATGGGCGCGGACGGCCTCGGCTGCGACTTTAAGATCGCGGCGGCGTTGAAGGTACTGTGAGTTGACGGCGACCCGCCGGGTGATCTCCGCGTCGGAAAGGGCCTGGCGGCTCTTGCGCATCGCGGCCAGGACGGCGAGGACCCGCTGTCGGCATTGTTCGCTGTCGGCACGGCGCCGTTGAACGGCGGCCGCCCTGCCCGCGTCGAGGACTTCGGCCCGACGGGCGGGGATTGGCGCCCGACCTGGTTGCCTGTGCGGGGTGGCCGGGCGCGTCATCCCGTCGTCGATTCGGTGACGATCGGGTCGACGGTCGGCTGGTCTAGACGCTGCTGCCCGGCCAGAATCGCCGCCACGGGGATGACGGTGAGAAACCAGTCTCTGGTGTGGAGCCAGGATTCCTACGTGGTCCTTTTCTCGGGAGTGAGGGAGCTGATGTCGGCTTCGCATTTGCCGACGCGTTCGTCGATCTGCTGAACCTCCTGGCGCAGCAGCTCCAGGCCCGCCGCGTTCAACGGCCCCGCGGTAAGCACGCCGCCGTAGGCGCTCTCCAGCGCAGCGAGCTGCTCCGCCTTCCCGGCGCGCAATTGGCGCAGCTCGGGCAGGTGGGTGAAGTCGGTGGTGTAGAAGGTGCAGGAGAAGCAGCCGTTGTACACCGGGCAGCCGTGCCCGTCGGCGCGGAGCTGGGCATAGGTGTGCCGGAGGGCGTAGGGGAGCACCCGTGCCGGGTCGAAGGGCTTACCTTGTTCGGCGGTCACTGCGAACTGGTCGAGCCAGGTCTGAAGCCAGTAACCGATCGTGCTGCTGTCGTAGGGCCGCTCGCCGAGCGCGTTGGCGCGGGAGCGGCGCGGGGTGGGAAACAGCACCGTGCAGGTCGAGCGGGGCCGTCCGTCTTCATGGAACAGGTGCGGGGAATGGCGCCGCAGGTGGTCCTGCTGGCAGGTGATGACCTGGCCGTCGCTGGGATGGAGCGGGAGTTTGTGCCGCCGGCGGACCTTTTGCATCGGGCCGGCGGCGCACCGTCCCGTCCGGGTCCTCCACGTCGATGTCGTGCCACTGAAGGCAGTCGAACACCAGGTGAAGGGTGGATATCCGAGTTCAAGGAGCGCCTGGCGGTGGCCCGAGCCGCCCTCGGCGTCAGCACTGAGGACCACCAAGACGCACGTCCCTGACCGCGAGCTCGCTCTCCCGCACAACCCTACGACTGCTTGACAACGACGATTGGGAATCAGTCACAGCGTCTCGGATCCTCAGAGGGGCCTTGACCCCAGATGTTGAACACGTCTATGCGGCTGGGGTCAGGGTAGTTGCTGCTGGTCGGAGGGCGTTCTCGTAGGCGATCGGGGACCGCTGGCCGAGGCGGGAGTGCCGACGGCGGGTGTTGTATCGGGTCAGCCAGCGGAAGGTGTCGAGTCTGGCCTCACGCTCGTTCGGCCAGGCCTTCCTCCCTTTGAGTGTCTCCCTCTTGAAGGCGGCGTTGAAGCTTTCCGCGGCGGCGTTGTCGGCGCTGGAGCCGACCGCACCCATGCTCTGCTGAACCCCTGCTGACCTGCAAAGTTCGGCGAATGCTCTACTCGAATACTGGGATCCGTGGTCGGTGTGCATGATTGCTCCGGCGAGGCTTCCGCAGGTGCGCTCGGCGACCGTCAGGGCGTCGATAACGAGTTCCGTCCGCATGTGGTCGGCGATCGCCCACCCGGCCAGTCGGCGTGAGGCAAGGTCGATGACGGTCGCGCGGTAGAGCGGCTTCGAACCGCTGACCGGCAGATAGGTGATGTCGCCGACGTACTTCATGTTCACCTCGAACGCGAAGAAGTCACGGCCGATCAGGTCCGGTGCCTTCGGCGCCGCCCGGTCCGCGAGGGTGGTGCGGTGCCGGCGGCGCAGACGCACCCCTCGAGCCCGATGGTCCGCATGATCCTCGCGACGCGCTTGTGGTTCACCACCGGGCCACCCTCCTCGCGGAGCTCGGCGGTGATCCTGGGGGCGCCGTAGGTGCCGTCGGAGTCCTGGTGGACCTTGCGTATCCGGGCCGCGATCCCGGCCTCGACGGCATGCCGGGCCGCCCGTGCGGCCGCGGTGCGGCGCCAGTAGGAGAAGCTCGAGCGGGAAAGCCCGAGGATGTCGCAGAGCCGCTTCACGCCGTGACGGCGTTGGTGGTCTTCGACGAACTGGCAGCGGTTCACCAGCGCGTCTCCGTCGCGAAATACCGGGCCGCCTCGCGAAGGATGTCGCGTTCTTCCTCCAGCTCACGGATCCTCTTGCGGGCTGCGGCCAGCTCCGCCTGAACGTCGTCACCGCCGGCCTGCGCAGGGATCGGCGGCGTGGAGTGGGCGCCGGGCCGGCGGCCGTCGGCGACCCGGATCCAGTTCCGCAGCGTCTCGGTGTTCACCCCGAGATCAGCCGCGACCGACCTGACCGTCGCTCCCGGCCTCGACCGGTACAACGCGACCGCGTCCGCCTTGAACTCGGCGGGATAGTGCTTCATCCCCACAGGGACTCCGTTCTCCTGGACCATCAAGATCCAAGTCTCTCCGGTGTCCAAAATCCGGGGTCAAGGCCCCTCCCTCCCGGGGAACGCGCCTTCGCGCAGCTGAAGTCTTGGCGCATCCTCCGCCGGGCCCGATGCTCCACCCGCCGCATCGGCACCATCGTCCAAGCCGTCCACACGCTCCTGACCTGCAGCTAATCAGGATGAAAACGGCTCTATGATCCTGTGAGCCGTTCTCGTTGCCGTCCGGTTATCTCTCGCCCGGCCTGTTCTCGCGCACCGGGCGTCACACGACTGCGCCGAATCATTTGGCCGGGGGTCGTTACATTCCATGGATGGTTGCATGTGGAGACCGGTGAAATCGGTGACCTGAAATTGTCCTGAAAGTGTCGGAGGCTGGAGCATGGGGTGAAGCCCCTGCCGCATCATTCGTTGCAAATCGACCCTCGCGGGCGTCAGGGATGAGAAAGTGGTTCGATGAGATGCGGGAGTGTCCCGTGTGAAATCTGTGTCAAATGGAATTCGGGCACTCATAGATTTTTCCTCCCCCTTTGCTCTGCGAAGATGCGGGTGGGAAAGAAGTGGTTTGCGCAGCTCAGATGCCCAGTCTCGCTGTTCCGGTGCGGGGTTCGAGTGATCGAGCGAGAAGGGGATGGGGATCGGAATAATCGGATCCGCTTGCCTCTTCCGTCCTCAAGGGCAATTCTTGGTCGTGCGAGCAGGACGCTCAGGTGTCACGCCGAAAACGTGGTGCTTGCTGGCCGGATCCACCTATGGGTTTCGATGTGCTGTCCCTGCTGCCAACCGTGATCTTCCCTTCGAGGGGGTCTTTCTCTTGCCTGCCACCGAGTTCATCGACCGTGTGGGAACGAACATTCCCGATCACCTCAGTGCCAATGAGTTCTTGTCACTGGCTCGGGAGGGGATGATCGAGGAAGGACATCTGCGGAGTTTCGCGCTGGCGGAGTTTCAGTCACAAGAAGCGGAGTTCACCGCCTATGGCCTGCTGATCTCTCGGTTCCCGCACGAGGTCCCTGGCGGATTCTTTTCCTTCGTCACGGGCGAGCTGATGAAGGCTCGTCAACGCATGGTGACCGGCCTGGCGCCCGCGTTGGGGATGTCGGTCGACCGGATGCGCCGGGAGCCCCGGCTGGAGGCTGTACGGCGGTTCACCGAATTCATCTCGTGGGTCGCCCTGCACGCCGGAGCAGGGGAAGCGGCCCTTCTGGCCCGTACCGACTTCACGCTGTGGTGCAACTCCTGCGCGGTCCTCGCCGACATCCTCGCCGAAACGGAACAGGTGCCGGAGGCCATGGTGGCGTACGTCGACGCCTACCGGGACAACCCGCCGGAGGTGGCGGACGGCGTCCTGGAGGTCATCGAGTACGGCAGGGAACATCACGAACCCGACGACTGGATCACCCGCAGCGCGGTGCGGATGGAGCCAGCACTGCGGGACTGGTGGCGAGCGGTCGCCGTACTCGCCTGAACAGCGCCGTACCACGACTGGACCGGAAGAGGACACAAGGCCGTACAGGGGAGTGACATGGGCCGCGAAGTCGGACGGGTGGCATTCACGGAGCAGGACCACGCACAGTTCCGGTCCCGTTTGACGGAGTGCCTTTCCTTGCTGGGGAAAGCGGTGACCGACCCCGATTTCGGGGCGGAGCCGCCCACACTGGGGGCGGAGCTCGAGTTCTCCCTCATCGAGCTGGACGGCCGTCCGGCCCCGGTGAACGCGGCTGTCCGCGAAGCCGCCCAGGACGACTTGCTCACCTTGGAGGTGGCCCGTTTCAACCTTGAGGCGAATTTAACGCCGGTTCCGGCGCGAGGACGCCCCTTCACCGCCCTGGCCGCACAGGCCACACGGACACTGACAGGGATCACCACCGCGGCACCGCGGCACCGAGGGGTCACAGCGGTCCCGATCGGGACCCTGCCCACCCTTACACCGGCCGACCTGACGGCGCAGGCACTGACCGACCTCCCGCGCTACCACGCGCTGGAGCAGGCCTGGAGCCACCGCCGCTCCGTGCCCTTCGACCTACCTGTGGGGGAACGGGGCCTGCTCAGGGCGGAGTCCGTAGCGGTCCAAGGCGCGGCATGCTCCTGGCAGGTACATCTGACAGTTGCCCCGTACCTCTTCCACCGCGCTTTCAACGCCGCTCAGCTCGCCACCGGACCGGCCCTGGCGGCTGCGGGGAACTCCCCCTTCCCGCTGGGCCGGCCCGGATGGCAGGAGGCCCGCATTCCGGTGTATGAACACGGCTTCGGCGACCGCAGTTCCCCCGGCTCCGGCCCCCGGCGTCCCCGGGTCGGGTTCGGTCCCGGATGGATGCGGGGCGGCCCTCTCACGGCGTTCGAGGTGGCCACACGCCATTACGACGTCCTGCTGCCGGAGGTCTCGCCCGCCAACGACCACGACGCGACCGGCCACTGGCCGGCGCTGGAGGAACTCCGCCTGCACCTGAGCACGGTGTGGTGGTGGAACCGGCCGGTGTACGACCCCCTCGGCCACCTGCGGATCGAGTTCCGGGCCCTCCCGTCCGGACCCACACCGCTGGATATGGCCGCGAACGCCGCCTTCCTGGTCGGCCTCACCCTCTTCCTGACAGCCGATGGGCGCGACGTGGCCCAGGAACTTCCGTTCACCCTCGCCAAGACCAATTTCTACCGCGCCGCGCGCGACGGCCTGCACGCCTCCCTATGGTGGCCCTCGCCCGGAACGGCACCACGCGAGTACAGGGCCGGGACCCTGGTCGAGGAGTTGCTGCCGCGCGCCCGGGAGGGACTGGCACTCCTCTCTGTGGCCACAGACGAGGCCGATGGCCTGCTGGACCTGCTGCACCACCGGGTCGCGACAGGCCGTACGGGCGCGTGGTGGCAACAGCGCACGCGCGAGGCGCTGCGCAGACGCGGGACGGCGGAGGGGAAACCCGCAGAACGAATGACGGGGGGAACCGCACGGCCCAGCCCACCAAACACCCCACGGTCCGAGCGCGAACGAGACTCCGCCGAACTGGCGGAACTGACGGTCCACTACGCACAGCTCGCCGCAGGAGCCACGCCGGTGCACACCTGGAAACCACCCACCCTTCCACTCCGGAGCCACCGATGAGCCCGATCCCGCTCCCGTCCGCCACCGATCTCCAGGTCGACTTCCCCTTCGACTACGCCGCGCACGTCGGCGACGGCCGACGTATGGGGCGACTACCCGAGGAGATCCGAGGGGCGCGCGTCGCTATCGTCGGCGCCGGCGGCAGCGGGCTGGCCGCCGCCTACGAACTGTTACGGGCCGGCTGCCACCCCGTCCTGTACGAGGCCGAGCAAAGCACGGACGGGCCGGGCGGCCGACGCCTGGGGGGACGCATGTACAGCCGCCGTCTCCGTGAAGAGGACAGCGCCGTCGTGGAACTGGGCTGCATGCGTTTTCCCGACTCGGCCACCCTGCTACGCCAATATGCCCGGACCTTCGGCGTCCGCATGGAGCCGTTCCGCGACAACTACGCCGCCCCCGTCACACCGCTGACCGTGCTGGACGTGGACGGCGTCCAGTACCCGGCCGCGAAGATCCAGGACCTTTACGACCGGCACGACGACTTCCGCGAGGTGCATACGCACTGGCAGCGCGTCCTCGCCCGGATCGGTCTCCCGCAGATCCTGCGGGACCTGGCCGCGCGTGACCTGGTCGCGGCGCGACGTCGCTGGAACCAACTACTCATTCAGTTCGAGTCCTGGTCCTTCTATCGCTTCCTGCGCGAGCCGGACGGTGCGGGTCTGACCCACGACCAGGCACGGCTCCTGGGTACCGCGGGAGTGGGACCCGCCGTCTGGGACTCCTTCTTCGAGATCAGCGTGATCGAGATCCTGCGACTGCTGTTGTGCACCGAAGGCAGTGACACCCTGTACGCGCCCGACGGCATCAGCCGGCTCGCCGAAGGCTTCTGGACCCGTCCCGTCGTCGACCCGCGCGGACGGACGCGCAGCCTGGAGGAGGCGAGCGAAGGGGCGCCGCGACCCGCCGTACGTCTTCTGGAAGTCGAGCCGGACGCGGCGCGCGGTGTGGTGGTGCACGATGCGGACGGACGGGAGGAACGGTTCGCTGCAGTGGTGTTCACTCCGCAGCTGCGCCTCCTGGAGACCGGGGTGGAGGTACGCTCCACCGACCCGCGCGTCCCCGTCTTCGGTCCCCGGTTGTGGAGGGCAATACGCCGCCTCTCCTACTGGCAGTCCGCCAAGACCGCCCTCGTGGTGGAACACCCGTTCTGGGAGGCGACGACCATGGACGGCGTCACCCTCACCGATCGGCTGCCGCGCGCCGCCTACACCATGGACTACGGGCCCGCCCGCGGCCCCGGAGGCCGCCGGGGCGTGCTCGACCTCAGCTTCAGCTGGGCCCAGGACGCCCTGAAGGTCGCCCCCTCCGACCTGGAGGAGAGGGTCGCCCTCTTCGTCCGCGACCTCGCCGAGATCCACCCCTCGCTGGCGGACGAACTGCGTGCCCAAGTCCGCACGGGTGAGGCGGTGACGGTGTCGTGGGAGAACGAGAAGAACTTCCGCGGCCTGTGCCGCTGGTCCTGCCCGGGTGACTACCCCTACCAGCGGGACCTCTTCGCCCACTTCCTCAAGGACTTCACCGGTTCCCCGGCCATACCAGGCGAACCGCCCAACGCCCTCTACCTGGCCGGCGACGACACGTCCTGGTCGCCCGGCTGGCTCGACCACGCCCTTGCCTCCGGTCTCAATGCCGCCTGGGGAGTACTGCACCAGCTCGGCGCCCGCCCTGAGCCCGGCAATCCGGGCCCCGGCGACGTCTGGAGCGACCCTCGCTACACCCCACTCACCGCCCCTTGAGCGGCAACGCCCGGCCCACGCCGCCCGCCCCCGTACCTGTCCCGCCGTGTCCGCCGCTCCGGAGGTATTCGTGCGCACACCCCCCGACCGAGAGATCCTGTTGCGACCTGACCGCCTATGGGACGGGATCGCAGACGCCCCCGTCGAGGGACTGGCCGTCCTCGTACGCGACGGCCGCATCGCCTCCGTCGCGCACGACCTCGTCCCGGGTCCGGAGGCAGACGTGCTCGACATGCCCGGCTGCACGCTGTTACCCGGATTCATCGACTGTCACGTCCACCTGCTCGACGAAGGAGCGGAGACCAGACCTGCCGCGTACCAGACCCTCACCGCCGTGCCCGTGCTTCGCACGCTGCTGCACAACGGGTTCACCACCGTCCGGGACCTCGGCAGCGCCCACCTCCCCCTCAACGTGTCACTGCGCGACGCGGTCGAGGACGGCCTGATCGAGGGACCGCGCATCCTCGCGGCACCCAACATCCTTTCTCCGCATGGCGGGCACGGCGACAAGAAGCCCGATCTCGCCCAGCGGTACGGCCATCGGATCGGCACCCTCGCGGAGGGCGTTGAGGGGCTGCGCCGCGCGGTACGCGAGCAGGCCCGCTCGGGAGCGGACTGGATCAAGTTCGCGGGCGGTGGCGGATTCTCGTCACCAGTGGACAGCCCCACCAGCACCTCCTACTCGCGCGTCGAGGTCCACACCATCGTCGCCACCGCCGACGACCTCGGCCTGCCCTGCGCGGCGCACGTCTTCACCGACCGCGCCGTCATGCGCTCCGTCACCGCAGGAGTGCGCAGCGTGGAGCACGGCTGTTTCGCCACCGCACCCACCTACCGGGCCATGGAAGAAGCCGGCACGTTCCTGGTGCCCACCCAGTACGTGCAGACCTACTTCCTCGACCGGCTCGACGACGACGCCTTCTGGGGCGGCTCCATGGTCTTCGCACGCGAGAACTACCGCGAACATGCCGCGGCGCTGCGCGAAGGACTCCTGCGGCCCGCCCGGACGAATGTGAAGACGGCGTTCGGTACCGACGCCGGCATGTTCCCGCACGCCGACAACTGGCGCGAGTTCCCCACCCTGATGGACCACGGCTACACCGCTCTGCGCGCCCTGCGGGCAGCCACGAGCACCGCGGCCGACCTCCTCGGCCGGCCCGACCTGGGCGCCGTCACCCCCGGGGCCACCGCCGACCTCGTCGCCCTCGAAGGCGACCCCTTCCAGGACATCACCGCCACCGGACGCGCACGGCACGTGATCCAACGGGGCCGTCCGGTACGCCGGTAATCGGCCGCTTCCCTCCGAGGCGAGCCGTCCGTCTCCCTACATACCCGCACCCGTAAAGGAGAACATCATGAAACCTGAGCAGCTTGTCGAAGCGATGAAACCGGACGTCGAACGGTTCGTCAGCGGCAACAGGATCGTCGAACTGGCACGCTCCGGACAGATCGGTCCCGAGCACTTCAGGAGGATCCTGCTGGCCGAGTACCAGTGTCAGGAGGCCGAGCTGTCCACCTACGCGCTCCTGGTGGCCCGGCACCGCCACGAGATACCCGCCACCATGTTCTCGTTCGTTCAGCACACCATCGCCACCGCACGCGGACTCCTGCGCGAAGCAGCACCGTCCGTCGACATCCCCGGCCCCGACATCCCGCCGGTCCCAGTCGACCAAGGGCTCTTCCGCGTGGTACGGGACCTGACCTGGATGGGCACCCAGGCCGGCCCCGCCGAAGCCGCCCTCTACCTCCACACAGACCTGTCGACCTGGTGCACGCTGTTCTCCCGCATCATCGAGGCCTCACGAGAACTACCCGGTGTCCCGGTCCCCGTGCTCACCTACATGGAGTCGTGGGGCGACAGGCCGCCCCCGGAGGTCGCCGAAGGAACACTGGAGGTCCTCGAGTACGGTCTGGCCCAAGGCGAGGAACCCGCCCGCGTCCTGCACACCGCCCGGCAGCTCGGAACGCTCCTCGACCCGTACTGGAGCTACGTCGCGGGTGGTTGAAGAGCAGCCGCTCCTACCAGCCAGGCCTCCCCGATCCGCGTGACTTCATCCGCACGGCCTTCGTCGCTGCCCACCGACGCGATCCTGCGTCACGACCCCGGACGGCGCGACTTCACGAGCGACAACTGCTCGGGCGCCCACCCGGAGATCCTCTCCGCACTGCTCCTCGCGAACGGTGGACACCAGGAGGCCTACGGAAAGGACGACTACACCACTCATCTGAAGGACACCTTCCGCCGTCATTTCGGACCTGTCGCCGAAGTCTTTCCGGTCTTCAACGGCACCGGAGCGAACGTCGTCGCGCTGCAGGCCGTCACCAGCCGATGGGGCGCGGTCGTCTGCGCCGACCGGGCCCACGTGAACCAGGAGGAGGGAGGGGGACCGGAGCATGTCGCGGGACTGAAGCTGTTGGGGGTCCCCTCCTTGGACGGGAAGATTGGGCCCCGTGCGGTGGAAGCGGTGCTGCAGGCGTCGGCGGACGAGCACAGTGCCCGACCGCAGGTTCTTTCCCTGACCCAGGCCACGGAACTGGGAACCTGCTACACCCCGGAGGAGATCCGCGATCTCGCCGTGCGCGCCCACGCGCACGATCTCGCCGTCCACATGGACGGGGCGCGCCTCGCGAACGCGGCCGCGTCCCTGGGCGTCCCCCTGTCGGCCTGCACGACGGACGCGGGGGTGGACATCCTGTCCTTCGGCGGAACCAAGAATGGTCTCCTCTTCGGCGAGTGCGTGGTGGTCCTCGACCCGTCCCGCGTCTCGGGCGTGGCCCGCCTGCGCAAGCGCACCACGCAGCTCGCCTCCAAGATGCGCTTCCTCTCCGTCCAGTTCGAGGCGCTCCTCGGCGGAGACCTGTGGCACCGCAACGCGGCTCACGCGAATGCCATGGCGAGATTGCTGGGCTCCCTCCTCGCACGGGTGGAAGGAGTGAAGGTCGTCCGGCCGGTCGAGGCCAACGCCGTGTTCGTCATTTTCTCCGGAGCCGTTCCGGCCGCGCTCTCCGGACGGTATGACCTGCGCCCCGACGAGAAGAACCGGAACGAAGTGCGCCTGATGTGTTCGTTCGACACCACGGAAGAGGACGTCCGGGACTTCGCCGCAGCGGTGGCGCGGGCGGTCGATGTGCGTGAGAAGGATTTCCTTCGGCCATAGGTCTGGGAACGGTTGCCGGGTGGGGAACCCCGCCCGGCAACCGGCGCAAGAGGCGTCTGTCGGCCGGCTGGGGCCGGGCGTCACCCGGCTGGCTCCCTCCCGCGGTCCTCGTCCTTGTCCGGTGTCCTGAGGGCGGGAAGGAGACCGGCCCCCCTCAGGAACCGGAGATTGGTGTCGATCAGCCGTGCGTCGACGGGCGGGCAGACGACACCGCTTCCGGTGAGCGCGTCCTCGGTGTTGTCCCGGCCGAAACGTGGAAACGTGCCGGCGAAGTACATCTCCGCGATCGAGACGGTGGAACGACGCGCTGGTTCGGTGAACATCGGAACGTACGGGGCCAGGGGATGCTCGGGATCGCGGGCTGTTAGCTCGGCCATCTGCCGGGTCCAGGTGGAGTAGGGCTGCTCCCGGACCCGGTAACCCATGGCACGCAGCCGCTCCACCAGCAGGTGCAACAACGCGGGGCGGGGATTGGCGAGGTGGTGGACGCGACCCTCGCAGGGCTGGTGGGTGAGGATGTGGACCACGGCGGCCGCGGTGTAGTCCACCGGGATGAAGTCCAGAAGCAGAGGGGCGTCCGGGGCCGTTCCGGTTTCCGCTACGGTGCGGAAGAGCGCGCACATCATGGTGCCGGTGTTCCACGTGCCGCTGTCCGTGGCACCTGTGATCTCGTGGGGCCGGTGAATGGTGACCGGAAGTCCGCGCCGCGCCGCCAGGGAGACGAGGCGTTCTGCGACCCATTTGGTCTCGGTGTAGCCCTGGGAGAGCAGTTCCGGATGGGCCAGAGGGGTGTCCTCGTCCACCCGCCGCACACCGGCGAGTCCGGAACCGGCGATGACGCTCATGCTGGAGACGTGGTGCACGGCCTTGAGCCGCCGTTCCGTCGCCAGGGCCAGGACGGTCCGGGTCCCCTCGACATTCGCAGCGGACAGGGCCTCGTATGGGTAGGCGAAGTTGACTTGGGCGCCGTTGTGGAGGACGACCTCCAACTCATGAGCGAGGTCGTCCCAGGTTCCGTCGTCCAGTCCGAAATGCGGCAGACCCAGATCGCCGGGCACCACCGCGATACGGTCCGCCCAGCGGTCGGGGTCGAGGCCGTAGTGCCGCAGTCGGCCCCGCAGACGGGCGAGGCCCTCGGCACCGTCGCGAGCGCGCACGAGACAGTAGACGCGCCGGACACCGGACGCGGCGAGGCGGTCGAGCAGGTGGACCCCGAGGAAACCGGTCGCTCCCGTCAGCAGCACGGAACGAGGGACCTTCTCCTTGTGACGTTCCGTCGGGACACCGTCGGCGGTGGGCGCGTCGAACCGCAGGGCCGGGTCCAGAACGGCCTCGGTGGCGAAGTCGACCGGAGTGTCATGGGTGGCGTCCTCGGGCGCATGGCGCAGCTCGGACGCCCGCTCCGTGAACGCCGCCAGAGTGGGGTTGTCGAGGAGGACCCGGAGGAGGTCACGAGTGAAGGCCGACCGGATGCCGAGACGTTCACGCACGACCGCGGCGATCCGGGTTGCCTGGAGTGAGGTACCACCCAGGGCGAGGAAGTCGTCCCGGCGCCCGACGCCGTCGACGCGGAGAAAGCGGCGCCAGACCTCGGCGACAACCTCCTCGTTCTTTCCCTGGGGGCCTTCGGCGGTTCCCACCGGTTCCCGGCTCGCGCCGTGTGTGAGTTCCCGCAGCCGACTCCTGTCGATCTTTCCGCTGCTGTTGAGGGGGAGTTCGGGTACGGGGACGACGCGCGCGGGCCGCATGTGCGGCGGCAACTGCTCGCGCAGGTACTCGTCGAGTTGCCCGGGCAGGCCGTCGTCCTGTTCCGGCGCGGGCACGACGGCGGCGGCCAGGTGCTGTGAGGCGCCCTCCCCCAGGATGTCGACGGCGGACTCGTTGACCTGCGGGTGGTCGGTGAGGGTGGTCTCGACCTCGTCGAGTTCGACCCTGAAGCCGCGGATCTTGACCTGCCTGTCCCTGCGCCCGTGGAACTCGATGACCCCATCCGTCCGCCATTCGGCCAGGTCTCCCGTGCGGTACAGGCGCCGTCCCGGGCCGGGACGGAACCGGTCGGGGAGGAAGGCCGTCGCCGTCCTGGCGCGGTCGCCGAGGTACCCGAGTGCCACGCCATCACCACCGACCCACAGTTCACCGACCTCCCCAGGCTCAGCCAGGGTGCCGTCGTCCCGTACGACGTAGGCGGTGGAGGCAGCCACAGGCCGGCCGATAGGGACGCCATGGGCTTCCGGGGTGAGTGAGTCGATGACGTGCGTGGTGGAGAACACGGAGTTCTCGGTGGGGCCGTAGCCATTGAGGAAGAGGGTGGGGGCCCCATGCTCCAGTACGGCTCTCACGGCGGAAGGGTTGAGGACGTCTCCGCCCGCGATCAGGCACCGGAGCCCCGAGAACATCCCGGGACGTTGTTCGGCGTGCAGGTGGAAGAGGCCGGCGCTGAGCCACATCACGGTAATCCCGCGGTCGCCGAGCAGCTGTTCTAGGGCAGTCGGGTCGAGGAGGGTCTCGGGGTCGGGCAGGACCAGGGCGGCGCCGTTCAGCAGCGGGGCGAACAGTTCGAAGCAGGAGACGTCGAAGGTCAGATTGGTAGTGGCGAGCAGACGGTCGGCCGGTGTCAGCCGGAGGACCTCGGTTCCGCGCACCAGGCGGACGGGGCCCCGATGCGCACAGACGACGCCTTTTGGCTTGCCGGTCGATCCGGACGTGTAGATGACGTAGGCCGCATCGGTGGCGCGCCGTCGCGCTGTCCGGTTCCCGGCCGGAACGGGGCCTTCCCGTGACATGAGTTCGGTGACGGTCATCCGGGTGAGTTCTCCGGCCTGCCCGGTGCGCGCTTCCGTGTCTGCGGTGACGACCGTGCGGACGCCCGCGTCGTGCAGAATCGAGGAGAGACGGTCGGCGGGATGTGAAGGGTCCAGGGGCAGGTAGACCGCGCCGGCCTCCAGGACGGCCAACACGGCCGCGACGGCTTGCGGAGAGCGGGGCAGGAGGAGCGCGACGCGGTCCCCGTCCTCCACCCCGCGCGCCCGCAGACGTGCCGCCCCGCGCTGCACGCGATCCAGCAGTTCGCCGTAGTCCCAGACTCCTCCCTCCCACAGCACCGCGGGAGAGCGAGGATGGAGCCGGGCCTGTTCCTCGAACAGTTCGGGAATCAGCGCATCCCGGGGGTAATCGGTGGTGGTGTCGTTCCACCGCCGGACGGAGTCCGGCAGTTGGATAGGGAGCTGGACCATACGGCGCCTCGATGACTGAGGGTAGAGGGACAGTTGCCGGCGGCTGTGCCCGACCTGGGAAGCAGCAAAGAAATGCGCAATCCCCTGAGTTCCGGATGCCTGCACGACGATTCTTTTGGGGCCTACCCGGGTATCGCTATCCGATTCACTTCGCTGGAAAAATTTCCAAATCTTTTCGCCTCTTCCGGCGCACGTAAAACATGCGCAACAGTAGTTAACCTGCGATCCGTCCAGCAGGGGTCCGGAAGGGATTAACCCCCCTTATTGAGACGGTTGGGCCAGTAAGGTAGGCGATGGAGTCGGCTCTACTGCCTAAAAGATCAAAAATCGTTGCGGCAAGGTAATGGAATCTTGATAGCCCCCTTGCCCGTCCCTGTGGTTCGTGCAGTAATGGAGGGGGCCCGGCAGGTCGTGGCGTGGGCTGACGGAGATCGTCAAATGCTTACCCAGCCTTTATTCAGTCGTAGCGTGCCATTTCTCTCTACGTGCTCGCATCAATCTTGCAGGCACCCTGCGGTCAACCCGGAGAAAATTCCAAACGACCAAAAAGGACGAGGTTACATGCCCGACATCATTCCTTCGGACGCCAGGGAGCTCGCGCGACGTCTCGGGGAGCAGCGCAAACGCGCCCCTGTGGGCAACGCCCTTCTCGATGCGCTCGGTGACCGCGACCGGGCGCCGGAGCTGTTTCGGCGCCTGGTCGGCACCGAGGCTCAGTGTCATCGTGCCGAACTGGCGGCCTACGGGACCATGCTGGCGCGCTTCCCGCTCCGTCCGGCTGCTGATCTGTTCATCAGCCTCTCCCGGCTGGTCTACGACGCTCAGCCGAAACTGAGCAAGTGCGCCGAAGCTCTCGGCATGTCCGACCCCTTCGAGAGGTTCTGGCCCGAGGGCCGCGAAACCTACGCGTTCAACGGAACGCTCAGTTGGGTGGCGAGTAGGGGGAGCCAGGCCTCTTTCGCGCTCTCGTCCTATACGGACATGGTGGTGTACTTCTCCGGTTGCGCATCCCTCGTGCAACAGGTGCGGGAGCTGAGGATCGACGCTCCCGCGGAGTTCGTCGAGTATTACGAGGGCGGCGCGTCCGATGAGCTGACCGAGCTGGCGCTCGATGTCGTCCAGGACGGCCTGGACCGTGGCGACGATCCGCAGGAGGCGTTGTTCCACGCCCGCCTTCTGGAAGAATCGATCGGCGACTTCTGGAAGTCCGCCGCGAACGATTCCTGAAAAGGGACCTTTCCACCTTCGATCTGAGGGAACGAATGCGTATCGCCATCGCCGGGGCGGGCATAGCAGGACTGGCCGCCGCGTGGCTTCTGGAGGAGTCGCACGATGTCCTCCTCCTGGAGGAGCGGGCAAATCCGGGAGGAAATCTTCGCACGTTCTTCCCCCCAGACCCGGTGCGCATGCCCGAAGCCGTGGAATTGGGGGTGCGGGCGGTCCCCCTGGACCCGGACTCCCTGGTCGCGCGGCTCTCCGGGGTGCTCGGCCTGGACCGCGGGCAATGGCTGCCCCTCCCTTCTGGGCGCCTCCTCCTGAGCGACCGCGGGGAGACGGACGGCTCCCGCTGCACCGCTTCCCCGTTCGCCCCCGTGCGCTGCGAGGAGGCCGTGCGGGCGGCGGCCCTCCTGGCTGAGCAGGCGCACCACTGGAAAAGCGCACACCTCGACTGGGAGGTACCGCTGCGGGAGATGGTCGAGGACTTCGACCTGTCCCAGCACGTGAAGGAGGTGGCGGTGTACTCCCTGCCAGCCTCGACCTTCGGCTGCACCCTGGAGGAAGCCGGCCTGTTGTCGGCCCGTGCCGTGGGAGAGCTGTGGGCCGAGGATCCCGCCGCGCCGGCCCCGGTGAGCTGCCGGCTGCGCGGCGGCATGCAGTCGCTCGCCCAGCACCTGGTATCGCGCTCATCCCGCGTCCAACTGGCTCTTGGCACCGCCCTGCGGATGGTCGACCGGCACGGAGGGAAACCGGAACTGACCGACACGAACGGGCGCCGCTACCGGGTGGATGCCCTCGTCCTCGCTGTGCCCGCCGACGAAGCCGTACGAATCCTGTCCCCACACTTCGGCCCCCTGCGAGCGCGACTGGCGTCCTACGCCTACCGCCCCCTCCTCTACCAGGCGCACCTGGACCCCTGCCACATGCCCGTGGACCGCGACACCTGGGCGCCCTCGACCGTCACCGTCCACGGCCCCTGGGCGGAGACCACGGACTGGCACCCCACGAAGAACGGTGACCTATTCGTCAGCCAGGTGACCCACAGGAAACCCCGCCCCCGCACCCCCCTCGCCTCGGCGGACTTCCGGACGGTGCAACCAACTCCCGGCATGCTGAAAGCACAAAGGGAACTCCTGCGCTCCCAGGGGGACGGCGGCATCTTCCTCGCCGGTCACGTCACCGCACCCGTCAACACCCTCGAAAACGCCCTCGGCAGCGCCATCGCGGTCGCCCGCCAGTTAGCCCCCCGGAGCAGGCGACTCGCCCAGCTCCTCGACGACACGTGAAAGGTCTCCCATGTCCCGGCCCGTCTTCCATGACCAGCACTCCCACATAGGCGATCTGGTCATCCCCTGCATCGACGTCTCCCGTGGCCGCGCCACGGAACCGAGCGGCATTCCCCATCTGACCGATCCCGGCGATGTCCTGGCCATCGCCGAGGCGTACGCCTCCGGCAGCGCGCAGAAACTCTTCCTCGACGTGTTCGACCCCTGGGACGCCGTCGACTATCTCCCCGGCCTGCTGCGCGACCTCAGCACGACCGG
Organism: Streptomyces sp. NPDC086147; assembly: GCF_040702165.1. Lineage (NCBI taxonomy): Bacteria > Bacillati > Actinomycetota > Actinomycetes > Kitasatosporales > Streptomycetaceae > Streptomyces > Streptomyces sp. NPDC086147. Next base: position 16,960 of record NZ_JBFBJO010000031.1, read on the forward strand.
GATGAGCCTGCTGGTTTCCGTAGGCCACGGTGACATCCCATCCGCGGTGCACGCCGGCGGACTCCTGGAGGCAGGAGCCGATGTCCTCTCCGTCAGCACCGCCCTGATCGAGAAGCCGGACACCGTGACGCAGGTCGCCGAGGCGTATGGTGCCCACCGTCTCATGGGCGTCGTCAACTGCCGGTCCGCCGGGCCAGGCCAGTGGCAGGTCTACGTCCACGACGGCGAACGGAGCACCGGACGCGACGCCGCGGACGTCGCCCGGCAACTCGCCGAACTGAACGTGGCCGCCATCCTCGCCAACAACATCGACCGGGAGGGCACCGGAGCCGGCTTCGACCTGGAGCTGGTCCGGGCCGTCGCCACCGCCTCGGGCCTTCCTGTCATAGCGTCGGGCGGCTGCGGCGGTCTCGACCACCTCCAGGAGGCCCTCGGTGCGGGGGACTCCACCTACGTCCTGGTCAACGCCATGGTCCACCGGGGCACCCACAGTGTCCGGGAGATCCGCGACCACCTCCTCGCCCACTCCTCCTTCCGTACCGGTCTCGGCTAGGAACCCGGCCGTGCGACAGATCGTCTTCGCCCACTACGGCGATCCCGCCGACGTGCTGGTCCTCGCCCACCGCCCGGTTCCGGAACCTGGCCCCAGCCAGGTGCGCGTGCGCATGCTCGCCCGGCCCGTCAACCCTTCGGACCTCCTCCTGGTGGAGGGCCGTTACGGGAGGCCCGCCTCCTTCGTCCCGGGACTCCACCCCGACGGCGTCCACGCGGCGGCTCCCGTCGGGTTCGAGGGAGTCGGCGTGATCGACCGGGCCGGACCGGACGCTTGTCACCCAGTGGGCATGCGTGTGGCCCTCTCGGCTCCGGGCACTTGGGCCGAGTACGTCGTCGCGGACCACCAGGACGCCCACCCCGTGCCCCCGGAGCTGAGCGACGGCGCGGCCTGCCAGCTGACCGTCAACCCCGTCACCGCCAACCTCCTGCTTGAAAGCCTCGCCGTGGAGCCGGAAGATCTCGTCCTGTTCACCGCGGCCGCTTCCTCGGTCGCACGGATGATGATCCGTCTCGCCCACCTGAAAGGCGTGCGCTGCGTGGCCTTGGTGCGCGACCGGCGTCATCGGCGGTCCCTCATGGAGACCGGCGCTTTCGCCGTCCTGCGCGAGGACGAACCCGCCCTGGAACGGCAGCTCTCGGAGATTGCCACAGCCCGGGGCATCCGCGCCGTGGTGGACGCCGTCGGTGGCCCAGTCGCCGACCTGTCGCTCCGGGTACTGCGTCCGCGCGGCCGGTTCGTCAGTTACGGGCTCCTGTCCGGCCTGCCCGTCACCGTCCGCCCGGAGGACCTCCTGTTCCGCGGAATCACCATGACGGGCTTCTGGCTTCCCGAGCACCTGTCACGACTCACTCCCGGAGAGGTCGGCGGCATGATGGCGCAGGCCGCCGCCCAACTGGCCGACGGCACGATCGAGGTCCCCGATGCCGAGACGTTCGACCTCTCGGATGTCCGGGCCGCCGTGCGGCACAGTCGGGAGGCGGGACACCGTTCCAAGGCGGTCCTGATCGGCTGAGGCTCCGGCAAAGCGGATGTACGGCCGCGTCACGGTGTCTCTTTTCCCTCCAGCGGGAGGGGAAAGAGGCGCCGTTCGAGGTCGCTCAGCCGATCTGGGGGCAGACGGATGCCGAAGCACGCCAGATCCGCTTCCAGCGACATGCGGGTCAGCCTGCGCGTGTGCTGTACACCTGCCCGTATTTCCAGAAGGTCGAGTCCCCGCAGGTGCAGGCGCGTTTCTGGAGTGGTCAGCTGGAGCAGCGGAGTCCTGCGCAGCATCGAGCGCGGATGGGTGGCCAGGAAGTGGTGTGCGACGACGAAGTCCACGGGCTGCTGGGGTTCGAGGGTGAAGTGGTAGAGCGCCGTCCAGTGGCCCTCCTGGTACACCTCGACGGTCCAGAAGGGGGACGACAGGGCACGGACACGGAAGGTCTGGCCGAGCTGGTGGGACGTCGCGCCGTCGTACAAGGGCAGCGGTTCGAGGAAGCCCTTGACACCGAACCCGACGTCGCACAGCCATGTGTGAGTGCCTCGCCGAACGCGCAGTGCCATGTGGGTGCGGGGGCGCGGTCCCTCACCGCCCAGCCGCACCCGTGCGGCGATTCTGTCCACACGATAGCCCAGGTGTTCCAGGACGCAGCCGAACAGCAGGTTGTGCTCGTGGCAACAGCCGCCCCGTGGACCACTCAGTTTCCGCAGAATCTCCGCGGGGCCGAGTCCGACCGGGACGTCGGCGACGAGGTCGAGGTTGTCGAACGGGATGGCGCCCACGTGCGCTCGGTGGAGGGCACGCAGCCTCTCCACGGAATCACCGGAGCCCAGGTCGCGCAGGCCGATCCGCCGTGCGTACACGCTCAGGTCCACTTGCTCGCGGCCCCAGGGTGAGGGCAGACCGTCGTCGTACATGTCCGGAGTCACACGCCCTCCCGCCCGGAAAGAACGCCGGCCGCCCGTTCGGCGACGGCGAGCAGCCTCGTGTCCGCGCCCGGGGCGGCGTCCAGGAGCAGGCCCACGGGGAGACCGGTGCCGGTGCGGCCGGCCGGGACCGTTATGGACGGGCTCCCCGTCACGGCCGCCACCGCCGTGTTACGGATATAGGTGAGGAAGGCGGACGCCTCGCCCCAGGGGAGGACCAGGGTGGTGCGCACGTCCTTTCCGGGAGCCGGAAGCGTGGTCGTCGGCGCCAGCAGCACGTGCGCTCCCTCCCGACCTCTCAGGGCGTCCAGCCGACTCGCCAGCAGTCGGGCGCGGTGCAGGGCCTCTTCGTAGGCGTTCCGGTCCGGCCCACCGCCTCCGAGCAGTGGCAGGACGAGTTCGCGGACGTCCTCGCCCGACACCGCGCGCAGTACTTCGTCCACCTCGGGCGCGCCGGAGTGGCGGGCGAGATAGCCGGCGAGGGCGCAGCGGGTCTCACGCGCGGGGACGAGGGTCGCGCTTCGCAGTACGCCGTGCCAGGAGAAACCGGGCAATGCGCGTTCGACCAGTTCCCAGCCCGCGGCGCTCAGCCGTTCGCAGGCGGCCCGGCAGACCTGTTCGACCCGCGGGTCGAGGTCTTGCCAGAGAGGAGCGGGAAGCACGGCCCGGGGGACCCGGGGAGGCGGCGTGCTCGCACGGGCCTGGGAACCGGTCAGGACCCGGTCGAGCAGGCGAACGTCGTGAACGTCGCGGGCCATCACGCCGACCGTGTCCCGGCTGGTGGAGACACGTACCACCCCGTCCGCCGGGTACCTGCCCAGGGTGGGCCGGAACCCGACGATGCCGCAGAGCGCCGCCGGGATGCGGACAGAGCCCCCGGTGTCAGTGCCCAGGCCCGCCGGCACGAAGTGCGCGGCGACGGCCGCGGCGGTCCCCGAACTGCTGCCGCCGGCCAGATGGTCCGGCGCACAGGGATTGAGCGCGGGCGGCCCCAGGGCGTGATGACCGGTCGTGCCGTAGGCCAGCTCGTGCAGCGCGGTCTTTCCCGCCAGAGCGGCACCGGCCCGCGCGCAGCGCTCCCAGACCGTGCTGGAGTGAGAAGGGAGGTGTTCCCGCAGAGCCGGAGTACCTGCCGTGGTGGGCACACCCGCCACGTCGATGTTGTCCTTCACCGCGAGGAGCACACCGGACAGGAGACCGTCGCGTCCGGCTTCGTGACTTTGGAACGTCTCGTGGAGGTATGCGTTGAGATACGCGTGCTCATGGGTACGGGCGGCGAGAGCCTCACGATAGGCGGCAGGGGTGGTGCGACCCGTCCGCAGGTGTGCGACGGCCTGTGCGAGCGTCCAGTCCGCAGGTTCGGACGGGCGGCTCACGGCGCGTCCCGGCGAGTGGGGACGGTGTCCTTCTCCAGCAATTCCGGATGGTGGACGGCGATGTAGGGGCGCAGGTCGTCGAGGGCATTGCCGTAGGCGTCCACGAGGGCGTCCACGCTTTCCGGCGAGGTCGACACGTGCTGGCACAATAGACCGTGCGGGGCGGTGAGGAAACCGGCGTGCAGGAGACTGAGGTGCAGCAACGACCGCAACTCCGCCCTGCCTTCGCGAAGACGGGCGGTGTCGGCCGCGTCGCGCGGGGGGGTGCTCCCGAAGTGGAAGTAGCTGAGACCGCCCTCTCCCACCGACCGGCCCGCCACCCCCACCGAAGCGGCCGCCGCGTCCAGTCCCGCGCGCAGCCGGTGACCCAGGAGGTCGAGATGGGCGATCTCGTCCGCACCGAAGTGGTCGAGGGCAGCTGCTCCGGCGGCCAGGGAGAGGCTGTTTCCTCCGAAGGCGCTGGCGTGGTAGACGGGTTGGGAACCGGAGGGGTCAAAGAGGGCCATGATGTCTTCGCGTCCGCCGAAGACGCCCAGGGGCAGCCCGCCTCCGACGATCTTGCTGTGGGTGGTCAGGTCGGGGACGACGCCGTGTTTGACCTGCCAGGGGCCGAGCCGGAGAGTGGCGCACTCGTCGAGCACGAGCAGGGCACCCGTCTCCCGGGTGAGACGCCGCAGCCCGGCGAGGTAACCGGGCGCCGAGGGAACGCCGCCGCCGACGCCGAGAACCGGTTCTACGACCACGGCGGCGACCTGCTCGCCCAGCCGGTGCAGGACCGACGCGGCGACGGGGAGGTCGTTGTACGGTATCGCCACGACGTCGATAGCGGTCGACAGGGCGACACCGGATGCCAGTCGCGCCTCGGACGCCCCAGTGAAACGCGCCGGAGCGGTCCGGTGCGGGGCGAAGAAAGCGTTGACCTGTCCCCACTCATGGGTCCCGTGGTAGCCGCCGTCGATCTTCACGATCAGGTCGCGGCCGGTGTACGCGCGCGCGGTACGAACTGCCCACATGGTCGCCTCCGTACCGCTGTTGCAGTACCTGACGCGTTCCAGGGAGGGATTGAGGGCGCGCAGTCGTTCCGCGTGTTCGTACTGGAGCGGAACCGGACCGCCCGGTGCGGTGCCGCGGGCCATCTGTCCGGTGACGGCCGCCACCAGTGCCGGATGGTTGTGACCGTGAGCCAGGGCCCCGTAGTTGGCGATCATGTCCTCGTACCAGTGCCCGTCGGCGTCTTGGACCCGTGTGCCCTCCCCCCGTACGAGGAACAGGGGATAGGGGGCGAACCACGTCATCGAACGGGTGTCGCCGCCTGGCAGCGAGCGTGCCGCGCGGCGCGAGGCGGCGGCGGAGGCGGGGGTCGCGCGTTCGTAGGTTTCCCGGATCCTCTGGTCTACGTCCTGACGGTTCATTTCCGCTCCTGCTCCTGTGACGTGCCCGGTCGGGGATCGAAGGGGGAGCGGGGGGAGGCGGGACAACCACCGATGGAGCCGCCTTCCAGGAAAGAACGCGCTTCCCACAGCTCGGGAAAGGCGTGCTGGGAAGCGACGTGACGAAGCCACGCGACGCCGGTGGTGCCGCCCGTCCCCGGCTTGTACCCGATAATCCGCTCCACGGTGAGCAGGTGGAGCCACCGCCACCTGCCGAAGGCCTGGGCGAGATCCATCAGTGCCTCCGCCCAGCGCAGCAGCTCACCGGAGACGGTCTCCTCGCGATGGATCCCCGCCCAGGCGTCACGGATCGCCGGCACGTCGCGGTCCGGTTCCAGAGCCCCCGAGCTCAGCAGCCCCCGTCGTACCAACAGGCCCAGCGCGTCGTCGTAGAGGCTCGCGTCGTGCAGGGCCCGGTACACCTCGGTCTCGACCCCGGGCACCCCCTCGTCTGCCACGGCCGCGGAAGGAGACGCGACGCCGAGCGCGAACTCCAGCTCGCGGTACTTGTAGGAACCGCTGCCGGAGGCGTCCCCGAGCGCGTCCCGGAAAGAATGGAACTCGGCCGGCGACAGGGTGGACAACAGCTCCCAGAACTCACCGAGGAGCCGGAATCCGGCGGTGGCCCGCCGCACGTGCCAGGAGGACCGGCCCAGGTCATCGGCGGCGATCCCCTCCTGAGCGGCACGCACCTCTCCCAGGACCAGCGAGAACAGGAGTTCCTTGGCCTGTCCGGCCAGGTAGAAGGAGGATTCCGCCTGGTGCGCCGTACGAGGCTGGTGCAGGGCGTGGAGCAGGGTGACGCTCTGGTAGTCGATGTACGAGTTGCCGGTCGGGGCAGGAAGCCTGGGCGCTCCTTCGTACAGAGTCCGGAACTTCTGCGGCACTTTCCCGCCGTCCTCGTACCGGCTTGCGAACCTCCTCCGGTACTCGGCGAACAGAACCGGGTCCGTGTGCAGAAAAAGGATGTCGTGGAAGGCCATGTGCCGGACCGCCACGAGCGGCAGCGGCGACCTGGACACCGCGAAGGAGGGATTCCAGTGAGCGGGTTCCGGGCAGTCGGGATGGAACTGCCCCACCATCAGGCCCTCCCGCACGGCCTCCCGTTTCAGACGCCGCTGCGCCGTGTCGAGCAGACGCCAGCGGTGCCGTGGGAGGCCCTGTATCAGGACCACCAGCGCGGTGAGCGATTCCTTTCCTTCCGGAACCGGAAGGTTCCGGAAGTGCTGTAGGCGGTCGCGCAGGGACCCCACCAGTTCCTCCGTGCCGTCCGCGGGTTCCGCGCGAAGGCTCTCCGTCCGGATCGCCCCCGCCTCCAGAGCGGGCCCGACGAATGGGCACACCGCTCCTTCGCGCCCCAGGTCCTCGTGCTCCCTGGTGAGGTACTCCCTCATCCACCGTTCGGCAACGCACTGGTCCTCGGATGTTGATTCGACCATTCGCATGACGTGCCCCACACATTATTGCCCGAAGGGATTCCGCTTCCTTCCTACGCCGTGCGCGGGGACATGTAAATCCATTTCGATTATTTTTTGGATATCTTGCGTCGTATTCCGCACCAGTGGTTTCCTGTTTCCTCTCGAGTCCCTCCTATGGGAAACCGGAACATAACTGCGCACCGGACCCACGGAAGTCCCGTCCGGGTTTCCGGTGCCACCGGATCAGGAATTTCCGCACCGGGAGCGTTTACCGGGACTGCGACACCCGTGCCCACCGGCCGAGTACGTCGTGCGCGGTTCCGTCGTCGATGGCTTCGGCGGCGCGCGCCATCGCCTGGCCCCAGTCCTCGTACCCGCCCGCGATCCGCAGCGCCGCCGCCGTGTTGAGCAGAACGATGTCGCGGCGCGGTCCTCGCTCTCCAGCCAGCACCCTGCGCGTCAGCTCGGCGTTCCGCTCCGGTGTTCCGCCCGTGAGCGAACCGGGTGCCGCCGCGGCGAGTCCCAGCGCGGCCGGGTCGAACACATAACGCCGGGTTCGGCCCTCTCTCATCTCCACCACCCGGGCGGACGCCGAAGTGCTCAGCTCGTCCAAACCATCCCGTGGACAGAAGACCATCACATTGGCGGCCCCGAGGAGCTCCAGGGCATCGGCCAGCAACTCGAACGCGTCCTCGTCAGGCACTCCTATGATCTGGTACTCCGCCCGTGCGGGATTGCAGAGGGGACCCAGCAGGTTGAACACGGTCCGAACCCGCAGTTCCCGTATCGGCCCCATGGCGTGCTTGAAGGCGGGGTGGAACACCGTGGCCGAGAGAAAGGTGATGCCCGCCTCCTCCAGGCAGCGGGCCGCTGCCCCGGGGGACAACTCGACGTTCACTCCTAGCGCTTCGAGGACATCGGCGCTACCGCACAGGGAGGAGACGCTCCGACTGCCATGTTTGGCGACGGGCACGCCACAGGCCGCCGCGACGACGGCCGCCGTGGACGAAATATTGAACGTGCCGTGTCTGTCACCTCCCGTGCCACAGGTGTCGAGCACCTCGGAAGGGCCGGGGAAGGGCTCTGAGAACTCCCTCACCGTCCTTACGAACGAGGCGAGTTCACCCGCAGTGACCCCTTTCCCCGCCATCCCCATGGCCAGGCCGGCCACCTGCAGGGACGACGCCTCGCCCAGCATCACCGACGACATGGCGCGTCTCGCTTCCACATCCTGCAGATCGCGACGCTGGGCCAGTCGGTTGAGAGCTTCCCACATGAGCGACTTCCTTCCGGCCATCGGCGGGTCTGTGACAGAGGCGGTCCCCTCCACGTCACGCACCCGGTCCAGCCCGGAAAGCCTCTTTGCGGGCTGTGCGTCCTTCCGCGTCTTCAGCGCGTCGGGCGGCCGCAGGCACGGCCAGGTCGCCCCGGTACTCACCGCATGGATCCTCCGGCTTTGTACCCGCGCGCCGGTTCGCCCACGCACCGGCCGTGCGGCCGGTGGACGCCATGGGACACGTCTCCGTGCCGCGTGCCGGCGGGTACCGCCCGGCCCGGCCAAAGGTACCGGCCGGGTCCCCACATGGAAGGCAGGAACCCGGTCAACCGGAAACTGCGGCCGCTGAAACGGCGCGACACCGGTGGGACGACATACGCCGCACGACCCCCTCCCCGGCCGGTCCTTCGCGTGCCGACCTCCCACCGCGGCCGTTCCCGTTTCCCCACGGGGCAGGAACGCCACGGACTCAACGGAAGGAGACACGACATGAGCGTGCCGGAGAGCATGGTCAGGGACGGTGACCTCTACAACCCCTATGAGGACACGGAACTGCTCCGCGAAGCGACCGCGGCCGGCAGAAAGGTGGCCGACATCATCTATCTCAGCCTGGGGGAGACCTGGAACGGGGCCGCTCCGGGGCTGGTCACCGCCCTCGGCAGGGATGTTCCGCCGCACGCTCACGGTTACGTCCTCAGCCCCTACGGTCTCCCCGCGCTGAGGCGGATGCTGCGCTCCCGCATTCCCGCCGAGCACCGGCTGCCCCCGTCGGCCCGACTAGGGGAGGAGTACGACGTGGCCGTTTCCCACGGCGGGACCCGCAACGCCATGTTCCACTTCGGACGGCTCATGACCGATCGGTCCCGTGAGCCGGGCGCCCGGCCGGCCGTGGTGTGTTCCTCACCCGGATGGGACTACCCGGGAGTCTTCGGAGCGCTCGGCTACGACGTCCACCGGTTCCCTCTCGATCCCGAGGCGGAATACCGGCCCGACCCCGGCGACGTCGCGCGCGTCCTGAGGAAGGCGCGGGCGGAAACCTCGGGCCCGCTCCTCCTCGTCGTCAACGCCCAGCACAACCCGACCGGCGCCAACTGGACCGAGAACACCGTACGCGCGATGATCCGCGCGGCACTGGAAGTGGGAAGCGGCGTCCTCGTCGACGACGCGTACTACGCTCTGCATGACCCGAAAGTGACCCCGGTCTCCGCTCTGCGGATCCTCTTGGAGGAGTTCGGTGCCCTTCCTGCGGCACGGCGTCCGCCGTGGTTAGCGGTGCGTTCCCTGAGCAAGCAGTTCCACTGCAACGGCTGGGGAATCGGTGCGCTGACGGGACCTCCAGCCGTGCTGGAAGACCTGCTGGGACGGCTCCTTCCCGAATACGGCTTCGTCTCCTCCGTCCCCCTCCAGGCAGCCATGGCGTCCTGGCTCGGGAGCCGGGAGAGCGACGACTACCTGGCCCGACAGCGCGGGGAGTACGCCCTCAAACGAGCCCACATGGCCCGGCACCTCACCGGGGAACTCGGCTACCCGCAGGACGCGTTCTTCATCGGCCCGTGCGGCCCCTACCTCCTGATGCGCACGCCTCCCTGGTACGACGCCCGAACGGGCGGGCCCTACCGCTCCTTCTGCCTGCGCCGCAGCGGCGTTCTCCTGGGAGAGGGGCACATGACCACTCCGGGCGCGCTCCCCGTAACCGGACAGGACCAGCTCCGCCTCTTCCTGGGACCGGCGACACGAACCCTGACCCAGGCCGTGCAGCGCATGGTGGCCGCCGGACTGACGTGGCAAGGCGGTTCGGCGACCGGCCGCTGACGCCCCGCCCGGCCCCGTACGAAGAAACGGTCCGGCGAAGCCGGTGCCATGAACACGAGGAGTGACAATGAACGATCCCATGGACCGGCTCGCACGCGGCCGCGCCATGATGCACCTGCTCTCCCCCTGGCTGGGCGGTGATATGACCGACAACTTGCGTGAGGTGGCCCCGGACTTCGAGGAGTTGTTACTGGGCTTCGCCTTCGCGGACGTATGGGCGCGGACCGTCCTGCCTCTGCGGGAGCGAGCTCTCGTCCGGCTCGGAGCCCTCACGGCCCTAGGGGCTCCGGTGACCGCGACACGCGCCAACATCGACTCGGCCCTCCACGCGGGCCTGGGCCGGGAGGAAGTCTCCGAGGCCATTCTGCAGACGTTGCCCTATGCGGGCTTTCCTCACGCAATCACCGCGCTGGAAATCCTCCGGGAACTCGTGGAACCAGTGCCAGGACGCACCGATCCCCCCGCGCACCGGGCGGAACCGCAGGACGCACCACCGAAGAGGCGTCCGGACCACCGCGCCTACCCGGGCCCAGACGCTACGAGCAGCCCCGGCGCCTCACCAGATGCGCCATAGTCCTGCTGATCGCCTCCGACCGTCCCGACACCCCGAGCTTCACGTACACCGAGTGCAGGGTGTTCTTCACCGTCCGCTCGGTGACACCGAGATCGCGTCCCATCTTCCGGTTGGTCGCCCCAGTGAGTAGCGCTGCCAGTGTCTGGCTCTCCCGTTCCGTCAGACCGGACGCTCTGCACCAGTCGGTGAAACCGACACCCACCCGCTCATCCACCACGTCGTCGTCGCCCTCCGCGGCCGGATGCAGATACCTCAGCTCACGTACGAGCTGTTCCTGACTCCGTTCCAGAGCCGCCAGAGCATCGATGACGCGTAACAGGAGAGCGAGGACCTCGCCCTCCTGGGCATTGTTTTTGTTGTGTGCGCCAGGTTCGGGGGAAGTATGCACCACTGATCGTCCACCGCCGTCCGAAAGCACCTGAGTGGAAAGTCGGGCACAGTCGAGGGACCTGTCTTTTTCGTTCCCCCCGCCACTCACCATGAATCCGGTCTGCTGGTTCGCCATCAAGACGGGTTCTGCGGCAACCTCGTCGTCCTGGCCCTCGTGGCCCCGCGTCCTCTCTGACCTCGGCTGGGCCGGGGCACGAACAAGAGTGACATCGGCTCACCCAGGTGAGGGGGCGTCGCCGCGCGTCACGGGATGGAAGGGCGGCCATAGCCCTTGACCGTACCGAGGACGGCCAGCAGGCAGTGCAGTTGGATGGTCCCGGCGAGGGGGAGCTGAGTGTCGAGGGCAGTGGGACGGCCGGGTTCAGCGAACGGTGACGCGCAGGTGGCAGGGGCGGCCGGTGCGGATGGCCTCGGCCTGCTCGACGAGATCGAGCCCGGTGAAACCGAAGAGGGCGGCAGCAGCGGCCGCGCGCAGCAGCGGCACGATCTCCCCGACCGACCGACCGACCGACCGACCGACCGGCCGGCCGCGGTGGGAGCGGGCGAACTCACCGAACGTCTTCTGGTAGGACGCGCCGTACGTGTCTGTGTCGTCCCCCAGCAGGCAGCCGACGTCCTTGGCGCAGACAGTGATCTCACCCGTGGCCTGCTCCCGTACGACTGCCCCCGGCTCTCTCGGGCCCGCCGAGGGCACTCAAGGGCCGGGCCGGTTCTGATCGACGAGTTCCAGGACGTCCTGACCGACGGTGAACCGGCCAGAGGAGCGGGGGTGAGCGCCACCGAGGCGCGCCCGCCTCGCAGGCCGGGCCCGCCCGTCCCCTGCACCACACCCCGGCCCTCCATCCACCTCGCCGTGCCCGCGCTCGCCGTCAGTGTCACCGTTGGCCTGTCGACCGGCGCGCCGACGCCGCTCCTGCGTCTCTGCAGGACGGTCGGCGCGCGGTGAGCCGGACAAGCGTGAGGCGCCGGCGCCGCGTAGGCAGCCGGTTCGAGGCACCGCTGTGGTGACCACCGTAGGCGGGCAGACGGACGCTTCGATGACGTCGGCACGGCGCGGTACCGCCCACGCGTCCCAGCAGGTCGTCACGATCCCCGGCCGCCGTATCGCGCTGTCGTCTCAGCAGCGCAGCTTGCCACCGTCGATGACGATCTCCGTGCCGGTGACGTAGCCGGCTGCGGCGGAGAGGGAGAAGGCAGCGACCTTGCCGAACTCCTCAGGTGTCCCGAAGCGGCTCAGCGGTATGTCCGCGCAGCTCTCGTCCGGGCTCAGGGGAGAGCCGGGCGTGGGGAAGCGTCCGGGGACGAGACTCAGCACCCGTATGCCGTCCGGTCCCAGCTCTGCGGCCATCTGCCGGGCCGCCATGGCCAGGCCGGGGCGAAGTCCGTCGGAGAGGCCGAAATCCGGTAGGGGACGGCGTGCCGAGGTCGACAGCACGAAGGCGATGGCGCCGCCGCTCGGCAGGTGGCCGGCCACGGTGGTGGCCGTGCGCAGCAGGCCGAGGAAGAGGTGGTCGAAGTGGGCCCGCCACTGCTCGTCTGTGGCATCGCACACGCGGCCCCGAGCGCTCGGCCCGGTCGCCAGCAGAGCACCGTCCAGGCGCCCGTAGTGGCGCAGTGCGGTTCGGACGAGCAGGGTCGGCGTGGCCGGATCCTCGACCGCGGCTGCCACGCCCACGGCCTGCCGGCCCAGATGGGACACCGCGGCCTCCACGCGTGCTGGAGAACGGGAGGACACCACTACGCGGGCGCCCTCGTGCACGAGGGCGAAGGCGGCCGCGTAGCCCAGTCCGGCGGTGGCACCGGTCAGGACGAAGACGCGGCCTTCGAGTCCCAGGTCCACCACCGGCCCCCGGCCTGCCGCTCCCTGGCCGAGAGCGCGTCCGTCCAGCGGTGCTCGTCACCGTGGTGCCAGGGGAAGAAGTGCAGGTTCCATCGCCGGAGGCAGTTGACGTGCAGCGCGAGTTCCGCGATCAGTGCGCCGTAGTCGGCTTTCGAGCGCACCTGCGGAAGCACTGCGTAGACACGGTCGAACAGGCTCCGCAGTGCGCGGAAGCCGCAGTGCCCGAGGAACTCCGCCTGGAGTTCGGTCAGCGGGCGGGTCAGCGCGAGGAGGCCCGCGAGGTCTGTCTGGGGGTCGTGGGCGGCGCGGGCCAGGGGGTTCAGCGTGGTCGAGCCGAGGGTTCGCATCTCCCCGTTGACGTAGACCATGGTCGAGAAGTACTGGCCGCGGCTGCCCAGCGGCACCCTCCCGCCATGCAGGTCGACCACTTCGGGCGCGGGAGTCAGCCAGATGCGCTCGGTGACCAGGCGCATGTCACCGACGAGGTCACGGACCGCTGGTTGTTCGGCGTCGTGGCTGGGTGGCAGCCCGAGGCCTGTCCCGGACGGGGGGCCTTCCTGTGCGACCTCGACCTCGAAGTAACCCGGTCCGCGGTAGACGGCTTCCCAGCAGCGCCGTGCCACCGTGGCCAGGGCCGGGACGTCCGCGTCCTCGACCTGCGCGACGCGGGCGCAGACGGTCGGTTCGAGGACCGGGGCGTACTTGATGAGCAGGTGCTGCAGGCGGGTCAGGTAGACGCTGCCGTCCGGGGCGTCCGTGCGGTCCTCGAGCGTCTGGCGCTCCGCGAAGACCGCGTTGATGTCCGGCGCGAGGTGATACATGTGACCGTCGGCGACGACGGCGTGGCTCTGGATGCTCCTGTAGGGCAGCATGCGCCACCAGATGTCGGCGAGCCCGGGGTTGCGGGCCTCGTCGAGACGGGCTGTGACGCTGATGTCCAGACGTGGCCAGGTCATTTTGACACGTCGCATGATTTTCTCCTGTGCGGATGGCCGGATGCGGATTCTCAGACGTCGGAGAGATGTCGGCGGTCCTGACGTGCGTCGTCACGCGTCGGCGTCCTCGCCGCCCGGACGTACGTACACGGCGCGCGGCCCCCGGAACACGCTGTCCGTCGTGCAGCCGTCCCGCTGCTGCGGAGCGAGACTCATCCGGGGGAAGCGACGGGCCAGCTCCGTCACGAGCGTCCCGGCCATGACCCGGACGAGCGGTGCTCCCGGACAATGGTGCGGGCCGGCGCCGAATCCTAGATGTGGGTGAGGACGGCCCAGTGGTGCCACCTGGTCGGCACAGTCGAAGACGGCGGGGTCGCGGTTGGCAGCGGCCAGGGACACCAGGACCGTGTCACCCCGCGCGACCGGAGTGCCCGCGATGTGGCCGTCCCGGGCGGCGAACCTCCATACGCCGCGTACGATCGGGCCGTCGTGACGCAGGTACTCCTCCACGGTACTAGTGAGCGGCGCTCCCGGGTCGCGGAGCCGCGCCAGGGTCCCTGTCCCGGTCAGGCCCCGAATCAGCGTGGCCAGAAAGTCCACGGTGCTCTGTCGTCCGGCGACGAACATCTGCAGCACCACCTGACCACGGGGTAGCCAGCTCTCCGGGCTGCCGGGACCGCCTTCCGTCAGGATGCGTGCCAGGAGGCTCGTGCGCTGCCTGGACGACTCGCTCAGACACGCGTCGACATGGGCCGCGAGAGCGTCGCGGGCGCGAGCGGCATGTTTTCTCGCCGTGTCGTCGTCGACGGGGGCGATGAGCGCGGCGGCTCCGCGGCCCAGGGCCTCGTCCCACGGCACTCCGAGAAAGGTGCCCACAGCACTGTTGACCAACGGCTCGATCACCTCCGCCACCAGGTCGGCGGTCCCCACCGGGGGCAACGCCTGCAGGAGCGGCGGACAGCGGCGACGCACCTGGTCGGCGAAGTCGCGCACGGCGGGTGGGGCGAAAGCGGGCCGAACCAGACGACGGGCCTCGGTGTGCAGCGGCGGATCCCAGTCGAGCAGCCCCATCCGCATGGGTGACACGTACTTCGCGTCGGCGGCGGCGATCCATGAGTGGTCGCTGCGGAACGTTTCGGTGTCCAGCAGCACGTGCCGAGCGGCTTGGTACGACGTGACGAGCCATACGTTCCAACGGTCGTGCAGACGGGCTCGTACCACCGGGGCGATGTGACGCAGTTCGGTCAGCAGTGGGAAGGGGTCGTTCAGTCGGGACAGATCCTTCGGTAGCTGCACGGTCCTGGGGATGCCGTGAGGCACCGCTTCGGTTCTCGGGAGGTCGTTGTCCGGATCCATGCTGCACCTCCGGCGTCGAGAAGGGGGGCCGGACGCGGGCGCGTCGGCGCCCCGGTTGCCAGGACAACACCTGGCTACCGCTTCGTCTACCGCTGATTCCGGCCGATGTGCCTCCGCGTCGGCCGTAGATCTTGTGACATCCCCGCGTCCCGGTCGTCCGCAGGGGCGTCGTTCCGGAAGCCGAGGACCCAGAGCGCTTCCACGGGGAGGACCGTGATGCTGGCGGGACCGGCGACCAGATCGATGCCGATGGTGGGGCACTCCAGCAGATCGGTGTTGACGGGAACGATCTCATAGATCAACTGATCGCCGGCGAAGTCACCGGAGGTGATGGTGTGACGACAATGACGATGTTCTGCCCATGGGCCGCCCGGTCAGCGAGATGCCTCCGCTCACTTCGCCCGGGCCATCGATCAGAATCACTCGATGGCCCGGGCGAAGGGCAGTCGGAGTGACACGGTGGGCTTGAGGTGCTCGTGCCGCACGAAGGTGATGAACTGCTTCAGTTCTCCTGGTGATCCGGAGGTGGATCCCAGGACGCACAACTCCTGCCGGAGGATGCGGTTGAGCAGGGCTGGAGGATCGGTCCCGGTCGTTGCGCCGGTGACGACGACGGTGCCGCCCGGTCGCAGGGCCCTGAGGGAGGGACTCCGGGCGGCCCTGCCCACGCTTTCCATCACGGCATCCACCGGTGCGGGCAGCGGCGCTCCCGTGGGGAAGGCCGTTTCAGGGTCGAAGGCGCGGGCGGCCTCCCGGTTGGCCGGTGAGTGACCGGTGGCCCCGCACCGGAACCCCGCAGCGGAGACGAGTTGTATCAGCGCCTCGGACATGCCGCCGCCGTGGCCTGCGACGGTTAGGTGCTGCACGCCCCCGGCGACGGGCGCCCCCACCCCCGCAACTCCGGCGCCTTCGCCCGCACCCTGGGGCACTGCACCCGGAACCGAGGCGTCCTCGAACTCGCCTGCTTCGTCCGCAAGATGACCTCCCTGCCCACGTCCCGCTTCCCCCTGTCCGACCGCGGCACCGTGGCGCCAGGGCAGGTCGCCTACCTCGTCGTCCTGGACCCTGACCGGATCACCGACCAGTCCACCTACGCCGAGCCGTGTCAGTACGCGACGGGCTCGTGGCCGGTGAGCCAGTGCTCCGTGACGGCGAGCCGACCCGGGCCCGCCCCGGCCGCGTCCTGCGCAGGACGGCACCGACGGCGTGACGATCAAGCCCGGAGCGTCGCTTACGGGGGCGTCGCTCACCGAGACGCGTCCCGCTCGCGCATGGCCTTCGGTATCGCGGAGACGGGGCGTCCGCGTTCGGGGATGGACGACCCGTCCCGCCACCGCCCTCCTTGGAGCGGAGGTCGGCTTGCGCCGTCGCCCCGAGCGGGCAGGATGGTTTACGGGGAGATCGCCGAGGGGGGACCGTGCCCCATCCCGGGGCCACCCACATCCTGGAGTGCAGAATGACGCAGCTTCCCCCGCCCGTCACCCCCTACCTCGAGCCGGCCGCCAGAGAACTGGCCGAGGCCACCGATCCGCACCCGCGGATCTACGAGGTCCCCCCGGAGCAGGGCCGCGACATCCTCGCCGGTCTGCAGAGCGGCGAGGGAGTGCCGCGCCCGGAGGTCGACGAGGAGTGGGTGGAGGTGGACGCCGGCCAGTGGGGCACGGTCCGCACCCGGATCATCCGCCCGAAGGGCGTCACCGGCCCGCTGCCCGTGGTCGTCTACATCCACGGGGCCGGCTGGGTCTTCGGTGACGACAAGACCCACGACCGCCTCTTCCGCGAGCTCGTCGTCGGCGCCGGTGCGGTAGGTGTTTTCCCGGTGTACGACCGCGCGCCGGAGGCGAAGTACCCCACCCAGGTGGAGCAGAACTACGCAGTGGGCCAGTGGGTGCGGAAGAACGGCGCCGACCACGGCATGGACACCTCGCGCGTGGCGGTCACCGGCGAGTCCGTCGGCGGCTGCATGTCCGCGGTCTTCGCGCTGATGAACAAGGAGCGCGAGGACGGCCTCGACCTGAAGGCCCAGGTCCTGCTCTACCCGGTCACCGACGCCGACTTCGACACGCCGTCGTACCTGCAGTTCGCGGAGGGCTACTACCTCACCCGCGACGGCATGAAGTGGTTCTGGGACGCGTACACCACCGACCCCGAGGAGCGGAAGCAGCACTACGCCTCCCCGCTGCGGTCGACGCTCGACCAGCTCAGGGGCCTGCCCACGACTCTGGTCATCACCGACGAGGCGGACGTCCTGCGTGACGAGGGCGAGAAGTACGCCAACAAGCTCCGTGAGGCCGGAGTCGACGTCACCTCGGTCCGGGTCGCCGGTATGGTCCACGACTTCCTGCTTCTGGACAGCCTGCGCGACACCCGCGCGGCGAACGTGGCGCGCAAACTCGCCGTCGACGCCCTGCGCACGGCCCTGCACGACAGCTGACCGCACCCCGCCCCCGGGGCCGGTCCCCGCTTGCCGCACCCCGCCCCCGGGGCCGGTCCCCGCTTGCCGCGCCCCGTCCCCGGGACCGCCCGCGGCGGCCCCGGGGACGCCCCTCAGCCGCCTTCCGGCCGGAGCCCTCGGTCTCGCGCCGCGCCCAGGTCCGGCCTCGACCGCGAGCGGGCGGCCGCCCTCGAACGGAGGAGCAGTTCCGATGGCCAGTCTGTCGCCCGGTTTCCACGGCCGGAACAACCGAAGCCTCGTCGAGCGACTGCCCCCGGGCCAGTACCCCACGGAGTCGTTCCCGGTGCTCTCCGCCGGTCCGACCCCGCACGTGCCCACGGACCGCTGGTCCTTCACCGTCACCGGCGATACCGGCGAGAGCCGGAGCTGGACCTGGGACGAGATGAGGGCGCTGCCGCAGGAGCGGCCGGTCGTCGACATCCACTGCGTGACGCGGTGGTCCAAGTTCGACACACGCTGGGAGGGAGTCTCCCTCGACGTGCTGACCGACGCGGTGGGGACCTCCGCCGGGTACGTGGTCGCGGAGTCCTTCGACGGCTACACCACCAACCTGCCCCGTGCGGACGTCACGGGAGCTAAGGCCTGGCTCGTTCACTCCTTCGACGGCTACGCGCTGTCTCCGGACCACGGCGGCCCGGCTCGGCTGTTGATCCCGCACCTGTACTTCTGGAAGTCCGCCAAATGGGTCAAGGGCCTGCGCTTCACAACCCATGACGAGCCGGGATTCTGGGAGAGGGCCGGCTACCACGACTACGGCGATCCCTGGCGCGAGCAGCGCTACCGGGGCGACCGGTGAGCACCCCCACGACCGGTCCGAGTGCTGCGGGCGGCTGGCGGCGGGCTCGGCTGACCGCACGCCGGGAGCAGACGACGACCGGTCGCACCCTCCGCTTCGAGGTGCCCGGCTGGTCCGGCCACCGGCCCGGCCAGCACCTCGACGTGCGTCTGACCGCAGACGACGGCTACCAGGCCGTCCGCAGTTACTCGCTGGCGGCACCCGCCGCCGACGAGACGATCGAGCTCGGCGTGCAGACCGCACCGGGCGGCGAGGTCTCCCCGTACCTGAACGAGGACCTGCCCGTCGGAGCCGAGGTCGAGGTCAAGGGACCGCTGGGCGGATGGTTCGTGTGGACGCCGGAGACCCGGGGCCCGCTGCTCCTCGTCGCGGGCGGCTGCGGCGTCGTTCCCCTCATGGCGATGCTCCGCGCCCGGCGCGCGGCGAGAGCCTCCATCGATCCCTGCGCGCTCGTCTGCTCCGTACGCGACCTGGGCGAACTCTGGTACGCGACGGAGCTTGCCGACCCAGCAGGCACCGAGGACGTCCGCGTCCTCTACACGCGCCAGGCGCCCTCGGGCGAGGAACGTCCGGCCCACCGCCTCGCACCGGACGACCTGGAGGGCCTGTCCGCGTCTCCGGAGACCCGTTGCTATGTCTGCGGGCCGACCGGCTTCGTCGAACACGCCGCCGCCCTCCTCCAGTCCCGCGGTCATCCGTCGGCCGCCATCCGCACCGAACGTTTCGGCTGAGCCGGGCGCGCGCACATCCGCCCTGCCCGCCTCCCCGCGATCCGAGGGACACCACCGTGAACCAGCGACCTGTCCACCATCTCGACGGCAACTGCCTCGCCGGTCCGCTCGCCCAGGTCTTCGCGCTCGATCCCACCACGGCCTGGTGGACGTGCCCGGACTGCCGCATCGCCTCCTCGGTCGGCCAGCTGCACGTCTTTGGCCCCGGACCCGGCCTCACCGGCCGCTGTCCGGGATGCGCGCAGCTCGCCCTGCGCGTCGTCACCCAGCCCGGCCGTCTCTGGCTCCAGCTGGGGAACGGCCAGGGCGTCTTCCGGTTCGCGCTGCCCCCTTCCCCCTCGTAGAGCCGGAACCCCGCAGGCCCGCCACCACCCGGGAGCCACACACGCGCGGGCTCGAACAGCTCGCGAACCCACCCCGGAACCGGAGCGGGCCATGTTCCGACGAATCGGAGGAGCCCATGACCCTGCGTCCCGTCGTGCTGGATCACGCCCGGCTGATCGACGGCACGGGAGCCGCGCCGGTCCCGGACGCGGTCCTCGTCGTGGAGGGCACCCGGATCCGCTGGTGCGGGCCCGCGGCACTGTTGCCGGACGACCCGGACCTGCGGTCCGCGGCACGGATCGACCTGGGGGGCCGGACGGTGTGCCCCGGCTTCATCGACACCCACGTGCACTTCGCCCTGCCCGGCCCGGCGGGCGACCCCGCCCTCGGCGCCGCCGAGCCCGTCACGTACCGCACCCTCAAGGTGCTCGAACGGCTCCGGACGACCCTGCACAACGGCGTCACCACGGCACGCGACCTCATGGGCCTCGACGCGGGCTTCCGCCGCGCGGTGGCCGAACGGCGTGTCCCCGGGCCCCGGCTCCTGGTCGCCGTCGCCATGCTGAGCCAGACCGCCGGCCACGCCGACTTCCGCCTCCCCGGCGGCGTCGACGGACTCGCGGCCGCCGTCGCCTTCCCCGGCAGCCCCTCCGGCATCGTCGACACCGTCGACGACATCCGCACCCGTGTCCGGGCCCTGGTGGCCGCCGGCGCCGACTGCGTCAAACTCGCCACCAGCGGTGGGGTCACCTCCCCGCACGACCGCCCCGAATGGCTGGGCCTGCGTCCCGAACTCGTCCGCGCAGCCGTCGAGGAGGCCGAGGCCTACGGGGGCCTGCGGGTCGCCGTGCACGCGATCGGGGAGCCGGGCATCGCCGCGGCGGTCCGGGCCGGCGTCCACAGCGTCGAGCACGGCTACGCCCTGACCGACGAACTGCGGGCGGAGATGGCCGAACGCGGCCAGTTCCTCGTCCCCACCCTGCTGGAGACCATGGCGGAGCCCGATCCCGCCCGGGTCGGCCCGCACATCCACGCCAAGGCCGTGCACTGGCACCGCGTCGCCCAGGAGGCGTTCGCCCGCTCGGTGCAGGCTGGCGTCCCCGTCGCGATGGGCACCGACGCCGGACTGACCGCACCGCACGGCCAGAACCTGAGGGAACTCGGCCTCATGGTCCGCTTCGGCGGCATGACGCCCCTCCAGGCCATCCGCGCGGCGACCGCCGACGCGGCCCGCGTGTGCGGGGTGGACGACCTCACCGGCACGCTCGCCGCGGGGATGGCCGCGGACCTCGTCGTCTGCGGGGTCGACCCGCTCACCGACCTCGACGGTCTCGCCGGCCCCTCCCACATCCACGCCGTCGTCAAGGACGGTCGTCTCGCCGTCGACCGCGTCGGCGTGCTGGCCGCCGCGGGCCTTCCGGACCTCACGCCGGTCACCCCGGAATGAACGCGACGTCCCGGGCCTGACGCTCGGGTCCGTCACTCGATGCGACGGGTCCGAATGCGTCCACAACCCATGCCCCAAGGGCGAGTTGAGGGGCCATCGGCGGGGCCCGCACACCTTCTCCATCCTGTCGCGTGCGGTGGCGTCGTGAGACGCTTCCCCGAGTCCGCGACTTCGTTCGTCGCAAGAGAGGGCCGTGTTGCGCCGGGTGCGGCACCTGGCCGGGTGCGGCACCCGGTCGCCAACCGGACCGCCTCTAAGGGCCCAGAGGCTGTCGTCGCATTCCCGTCCGCCCCGCGGGCGCCTCGCGCCTTCCTTCCACCACCGGCGCCCGCACGAGCCCGGCGTCACATCGTGGATTCCCGCCGTTGAAGGACAGGTTGAGACAGAACGCCAGCAGCGTCGCACTCGTTACCGGCGAACCCAGGACGATGCCGACGCCTTCGGGAAAGCGTGAGTACAGGTCGGGTGCCACCTCGGGGGCCATGCCGACGCCGAGCGACACCGCGACGATCAGCAGGTTGTGCGTGCCGTCGAAGTCGACCTTGCGGAGCGTGCCGACACCGACTGCGGCGACCGTCGCGAACATCACGAGCCCCGCCGCGCCGACCACTGGCTGCGGCAACCCGGCGACCAGCGCCCCGAGCTTGGGAACCAGGCCGAGGAGCACGAGGATGCCGCCCGCGACCGTCGCGACGTGCCGGCTGCGCACCTTCGTCATCGTCACCAGCCCCACGTTCTGCGCGAACACCGTGTCGAGGAAGGCGTTCATGACGCCTCCCAGTACCCCGGAGAGCCCGTCTGCGGCGAGTCCACGCGCCATGTCGGCAGTGGTCAGCCGCTTCCCGGTCAGTTCCGCGACCGCGATCAGGTCGGCTGTCGACTCGGCGAACAGGACCAGAATCACCACGCACATCGACAGCACGGCGACCGCAGGGAATTCCGGGGCACCGAAGTGGAACGGGGCGCTGACCCCGATCCAGTCCGCCGTCCGCGCTGCCGAGAAGTCGACCAGGCCGAGCGGAACGGCGACCGCTGTCCCTGCCAGCAGGCCCAGCAGTACACCGGTTTGAGCGAGGATCCCGCGTCCGAACCGCGCCACCAGCAGGATCACGAGGACCACGAATGCGGCGAGCGCGAGCCGCGAAGGTGCCGCGTGATCGGCGGCCTTCGGATCGTTCCCGATGACCAGGTTCACGCCCACGCCGATCAGCGCAAGCCCCACCACCGTGATCACCACACCGCTCACCAGCGGCGGGAAGAAGCGGACCGCCTTCGCGAACGGATAGGCGATCAGCAGCCCGAACACTCCAGCCGCGAGCATCGACCCGTACACCGCCTGGAGGCCGTACTCTCCGGCGATCAGAACCATCGGCGTCACCGCGGTGAACGCGGCCCCTGCCATCACCGGCATCCGTACACCGAGGAAGCGGCCGACGCCGGCACCCTGGATCATCGTGACGACGCCCGCGACGAGCAGATCGGCGTTGATCAGAAGGGCGATCGTCGCGGCATCGAGTCCGGCTGCGGCGCCGAATACCAGCGGCACCGTCACACATCCCGTGTACATCACGAGCACGTGCTGGAGCCCCAGCACCGCGAGCCGCCCGAAACCGGCCCGCTGTCCGCCCTTCGCAGGCATCGTCACGTCGACCGCCTGCCTATCGGGCGAAGTTCGCAGCGATTCGCTGCTGGATGTAGTCGGCCGCGGTGATCGGCTGGTAGCGGCCCTCCGGGCCCTCGATCACCACGTCGCGATCGGCCTGCGCGAAGAACGCGATGCTGTGGCGGGCCGACCGGTCGTCGTCGGGCCCCGGCGACCTGACCCGGTGGAAGTTCGACGGGAGCCGGTCGTCACTCCACCGCATCAGCATGTCCCCGATGTTGCAGGTGATCACGGAGTCCGCCGGCTCGACCGGCGTCCACTCCTGCGCCTCGGCCTCCTTGCCCGGACACACCTGCAGGCCGCCCTGCCCGTCCCGCTGGAACAGCAGCGTCAGGCAGTCGAAGTCGGTGTGCGCCCCCGCCCGCCACACGTTCGCGGGGATCACGGCGTCGTCGGGTACGGCGAAGTAGTGCAGCATCCGCAGGGTCGACTGGTACTGCGGACTCGCCGGGTCGTGGGCGCGCGCGAAGAACCCCTCGGGCATCCCCAGCCGGTCCGCGAAGCAGGACAGCACCCGCATCGCCAGGTCCCGGCAGCGCGCCTCGAACGCCAGCACGCGCTCCTGGAACCCTGGCAGCGCGTCGTCCGGCCACAGCCCCTCCATGTGTGGGCGGGTCACCTGGTACGACTCCTTCTGGTCGGGCGTCCCGATCGAGGGCCGCACCTGGGTCATCGACTCCCAGCCGGAGTTGAGCCCCTTCTTCAGGGCGTGCCGCGCCTTGGCCTCCTCCGGCAGGGCGAAGAAGGCCTCGGCGTCGGCGAACACGCCGTCCACGACGGCGGCTTCGATGCCGTGGTTGACCAGCTGGAAGAAGCCGATGTCCGTGGCGGCGGCCCACAGTTCCTCGGTGATCTCCGCTTTGCGGTGCTCGAAGTCGGTGAGGTCGATGCGGCGGATCTCCCGGGCGGACGTCTCCGTCCCGGCCCCGCCCATGCGCGTCTCCTTGGCCAACTCGTCCAGTATGTACGTGGTGTTCGTCATCGCGGCTGTCGCTCCTGTGACAGGGAGTTGCGTACGGGATGCAGTCACCGCCCCTGCGATCCCCAGCACGGGCATTCAGACGCCCGTGTGCACGGTCGCGGCGGACCCCTTCGTGGGCCCGGCGCCGTGGGCTGGCACGGGCCCCGGTCGCCGGGGCCCGCACGCGATGTGCTCAGCCTGCACGGTGTGTGTTACCGGTGGGGATCGTGCTGTTACGCGGCCGTAAAGCTCAAGGAGACCCCGGTCGAGGTCTCGGTGCTCTGCCGGTCAGTCGCCGCAGGAGCCCCACCGGGCGAGGCCTGCCGCCAGCTCCCGCGACGGCAGCCGGACGTGTTCCCCGTCGCGTACCAGCACCTCGCCCTCGACCAGCACGGCCGCCACCGTTCTGCTGCCCGCGCACGTCAGCAGCGTCGCCCCCGGATCGCGGACCGGAAGGCAGCCGTAGTCGCGGTCGAAGCGGTGCAGGACGAGGTCCGCCCGCATTCCCACCCGCACCGCGCCGTCAGGGTTCTCCTCGATCCCGAGCACCCGGTTCGCGCCGCCCGCCGCCATTGCGAACATCTCGGGGAATCCGAACAGGTCCGCCTTGCGGTGCGCGGCCCGCTGCAGATACGCGCCGATGCGCAGCGCCTCCAGGATGTCCTGCGTGTCGTTGCTGGCGGCCCCGTCGACCCCGAGACCGACACTCAGGCCGGCCTCCAGCATCTCGGGCACCGGTGCGATCCCGCTGCCGAGCCGCATATTGCTCAGCGGGTTGTACGAGACACCGACGCCGTGGCGGGCGAGGGTGGCCCGCCCCTCTGCGTCGAGTTCCACGCAGTGCACGGCGAGCAGTCGCTCCCACAGGAACCCGGCCCGCTCCAGATACTCGACGGCGCCGGCTCCTGTACGGCCATGGCACATCGTGTCGTCCGTGGTGGTCTCCAGCAGGTGCAGCGAGACGGGCAGCCCGCGCTCCTCGGCGTACGCGCGCACGGTGCCCATGCCCTTCGGGGTCAGGCACCGCGGATTGGGCACGGCCACGCCGATGTCCACCCGGGTGCCGCGCGCCCGCGCGATCAGCTCGTCGGTGTGCGCGAGGGCTTCCTTCAATGGCTGCATCAGCCGCGGATCGAAGCCCCACTTGCGGCTCGGGTCGGCCCGGTCGGCGACGCCCCGGCACAGCACGGCCCGTACACCGCTGTCCTTGAGGGCCCGAAGTACCGCGTCGTGCACCTCGGGCGACGGGTGCGGCCACATGTGCTCGACGAGCGTGGTGGTGCCACTGCGCAGCGCTTCAACCGCCGCGGCGGCCGCGGCCGCGTAGGCCCGCTCGGGCGTGAGCCGCGCCGCCTCCTCGCCGACGGCACTCAGCCACGCGAGCAACCCGAGACCCTCGCCGATGCCGCGCAGTCCCGCCTGGAAGAGGTGGGTGTGGGTGTTGACCAGGCCGGGCGTCAGGTGTCCGCCGCGTCCGGCCAGGACCTCACCGCTGCACGGGACTTCACCGTGCGCCGAAATCGCCGTGACCCTCCCGCCGGCGATGTGCACGTCCATCCCGGGCAGCCAGCGGCCTCCGCTGTGGACGGTGACATCCGTGATCGTCCCGAGCGTCATCGGTCGGACTCCTTCCGGCGACGGGCCGCGCCCGTGTGGTGGAACAGCAGGTTGAGCAGGAACGCCACGATCCCGGTGACGGCGATGCCGCTGTCCAGGACGGTGCGCAGGTACGAGGGGAGCGGCGCGTAGAAGTCCGGTGCGCCGAGGGGGATCATGCCGAGCGCGAAGGCGAGGGCGACGGTCAGCAGATTCCGCGGATCGGTCAGACCGGCGCGCGCCAGGATGCGCAGCCCGACGGCGCCCACGGTCCCGAACATGACGATCGAGACCCCGCCGAGGACCGGCCCCGGCACGGCGGCAACGACGGCCCCGAGCACGGGCACGAACGCGAGTACCACCATCAACGCTCCCGACAACGCCACCACGTGACGGCTCTTCACACGCGTCACGCTCACCAGACCCACCGACTGCCCGAACGTCACGACAGGGAAGGAGGCGAGCGTCCCCGACAGCACAGTGGCGGCCCCGTCCGCGCGCAGCGCCCGCACGACGGTGCGCGCGTCGTCGCCACGGCCGACGATCTGGCCGACCGCGAGGGTATCGCCGACGGACTCCACCATGTTCACGAGCTGCACGACGAGCATCGCCGCGATGGCGGGCACCACGAACGTGGGTGCCCCGAAGGCGACTGGATCCGGCGCCGTGACGACGCGCGCGTCCGCAACCCCCGATCCGTCGAACAGTCCCAGCGGGAACGCGGCCACGGTGCC
The DNA here is from genome assembly GCF_040702165.1 of Streptomyces sp. NPDC086147. Lineage (NCBI taxonomy): Bacteria > Bacillati > Actinomycetota > Actinomycetes > Kitasatosporales > Streptomycetaceae > Streptomyces > Streptomyces sp. NPDC086147. The sequence continues at coordinate 42,538 of NZ_JBFBJO010000031.1, forward strand.
CACGGCCATGGCAAGAAGCACCGAGAACCGGGCGAGCGCGGGCGGCGCGACGCGCTCCACAATGACCACGAGCAGCACCGTCCCGGCGGCGAGCGCGAGCCCGCGGCCACCGCTGCCGTCGGCCCCCTCCCCGGCGACAAGACCGGCCGCCGAAGGCACCAGCGAGAATCCGATGACAGCGATGACCGTCCCGGTGACCAGCGGCGGAAACAGATGCAGGCAGCGCCCGAACCAGGGAGCGACGGCCAGAGTCACCAGGCCGGACACGACGGTCGCCCCGAACACGGCGGCGAGCCCGTGCTGCTGCCCGATGAGGATGGCGGGGGTGATCGCGGTGAATGTGGAGCCCATCACGATCGGCAACCGCGCCCCGAACCACTTCAGACCCAGCGACTGCAACACGGTGGCGATCCCGCTGACCAACAGGTTCGCGCTGATGAGCAGCCGTATCCGGTCCTCTGGCAGATGAAGCGCGGTTCCCACCAGCAGCGGCATCGTGGCCATGCCCGCGTAAGCGACCAGCAGATGCTGCAGGCTCAGCGGCACGAGCCGCCGCCACGGCGGCCGTACGTCGACGGGGTGGGGTCCTGGGTGTGCGGGCGCGACGGCATGCTCGACAACAGCCATCGTTCCTCCTCGCAGCTCGGCGGAAGACGGCT
>NZ_JBFBJO010000032.1:0-32780 GCF_040702165.1 Streptomyces sp. NPDC086147
AGCTCCTGGGCGGCTACGGCTACACCCGCGACTACCCCGTCGAACGCATGATGCGCGACGCCAAGATCACCCAGATCTACGAAGGCACCAACCAGGTCCAGCGCATCGTCATGGCCCGCAACCTCCCGTAGGCACGAAGAAGGGCGCCCCCGTCACCGGGCGGGGGCGCCCTTCCCGTACGTCCGACGGGGTCAGCGGTTCGACTCGACCGTGACCTTCTCGTCGTTCCTGATCTGCTCGACGAGCTGCTTCACCTTCGGCATGTCCCACTTCAGGGAGCCCTGCGGCGCGGCGCCCGCGATCGGCATGTTCATCGACCTGCCGTCGCCGCCGCTGATGCCCTTCATGGCGAAGAACATCTTTCCGAGGTCGTACAGCGACATGTCCTTGTCCACGACCAGCGTGTCCAGACCGGCGCCCAGCGTCGGGTAGAGCGCGAACGGGTTGAGGATCGTGCCCGGCGTCGCCGCCTGGTTGGCCAGGGCGGACAGGAACTTCTGCTGGTTCTTCGTCCGCTGGAGGTCCGACTCGGCGAAGGCGTACCGGGTCCGGACGAAGGCCAGGGCCTGCTCGCCGTTGAGGGTCTGGGTGCCGGCCTGGAAGTCGGCGCCGGACTTCTTGTCCTTGAAGCCCTTCTCGATGTTCAGCTCGACGCCGCCGAGCGCGTCCACGATGTTCGCGAAGCCGGCGAAGCCGATCTCCGCGTAGTGGTCGATGCGCAGCCCGGTGTTGTACTCCACGGTCCGCACCAGCAGCTCGGGGCCGTCCATCGCGTAGGCCGCGTTCAGCTTGGAGCCGCCGCGCGCCGGGAACGCCTTGCCCGACTCGGAGCCCACGAAGTTGGGGATCGTCACCCAGGAGTCGCGGGGCAGCGAGATCATCGTGTTCCCGCTGGAGCAGGCCGCGAGGATCATCATCGAGTCGGTCCGCTTGCCCTCGGCGGAGCCGGTGTGCAGCTTCTTCTTCTCCTCGGCCGACATGCCCTCGCGGCTGTCGGAGCCGACGATCAGGTACGTGGTGCAGTCGCCCTCGGAGGGGCGCTCGATGACCTTGGAGAGGTCGACCTCGTTGCGCATCTGCGAGCTCGCCCAGGCATACGTGCCGATGCCCCAGGCGAGGACGGCGACGAGGAACACGACCGAGCCGACCTTGATCCGCTTGCGCCAGTCCGGGGCGGGGCCGGTGCCGGAGCCGCCGGGGCCCCGGGGCGTGTACTGCGGGGGGATGCCGCCCCGGCCGTCGCCGCCTCCGCCCTGGGCGCCGCCGTAGACCTGCCCGGTGTTGTAGCCGGAGTCGTAGCCGGTGCCCTGCGCCTGCGTGAAGCTCGGGTTGTGGCCCTGGTCGTAACGGGGCGGCTGCTGCGGAACCTGCGGGCGCTGCACGTGGCTCATCCTGCGGGGACCCTCGGGCTGGGGGTTCGCGGGGCCGCGGCCGTATCCGCCGTCATCGGGCCAGTCATTCATGCGGACCAGTGTGCCGGGCGGGGGTTTCCGGGCGACAGACCGGGTGGAGGATCGGGGCGGTGCTGTTGCCAAGCTGATGCAAAGCGGACCGAACGGGGGCGTCGCGGAGACCCGGCATAAGGTGGAGGGCATGACAGATCAGGGCGATATCCCGGGCAAGCCCACCTCGGCCTCCCGCACCACCCTCAGCCACATCATGACCAGCCACGACACCAACCTCCTCGGCACGGTGCACGGCGGCGTGATCATGAAGCTGGTGGACGACGCGGCGGGCGCCGTCGCGGGCCGGCACTCGGGCGGCCCGGCCGTGACCGCCTCCATGGACGAGATGGTCTTCCTGGAGCCGGTCAGGGTCGGCGACCTGGTGCACGTGAAGGCCCAGGTCAACTGGACGGGCCGGTCCTCGATGGAGGTCGGCGTGCGGGTCATGGCCGAGCGCTGGAACGAGTCGACGCCCGCCACCCAGGTCGGCTCCGCCTATCTGGTCTTCGCGGCCGTCGACGCGGAGGGCAAGCCCCGCCCGGTCCCGCAGGTCGTCCCGGAGACGGAGAAGGACCGGCGCCGCAACCAGGAGGCCCAGATCCGCCGCACCCACCGCCTGGCCCGCCGCCAGGCGATCAAGGAGCTGAGGGAACGGCGCGTGGCGGAGGGGTACGAGGACTGAGGGGTACGGGGGCCTGCGGGTGCGGGTGCGGGTGCAGGTGCGGGCCGGGTCCGTCTACGGGCACACCACCTGGTCCCCCGTCACCGCCTCGAACGGCTTCTCCGGCTCCTCCGCCCGCACCGCCCGCACCCCCTTGTAGTCCGCCCCCACGACCACCCGCATCGTCCCGCCCCTGCCCGCCACCGCCTTCAGCTCCGCGCCCGGCAGGGCCGCCGCCAGGGACTTCGCCGAGCGGTCCCAGCGCGGGTCGTACTCCACGACCGTGCGCTCCCGCTCCGCCCCCGGCTCCGTCCTCGGCGCCCCGGTGGTGGCGAAGCCGGTCCCGCGCAGCGCGTCGTCGGCCTTCCGGCCGAGGCCGACCCTCCGGGTCCCGTTGTAGACCTGCACCCGGACCGTGTCCGGCTTCACGTCCACCACGACCTCCTTCGGCGCCTTCGCCGGGGCCGGCGGCTTCGCCGAGGCAATCGGCCGGTCCTCCCGCAGCGCCTGGAAGAGCCGCTGCGCCCTGGCCGCGTCCCACTTCACCGTCGAACCGATGCCCTTCACCGGGAAGCTCATGTCGCCGACCGGCACGGACATGAACTCCGACGACGCGGGCGTGAAGCCGCGCATCGCCTTGGAGAGCGAGAGCATCTGGTCCGTGCCGAAGCCCTCGTCGGCCCGCACGGAGCTCAGCATGCTCGTCGCCACCGCCCGGAACCGCACCGGGTTCAGCAGCACCCCGCCGCTCGTCACCCGCTCGACGAGCGCCGCCACGAACCTCTGCTGCCGCTGCATCCGCCCGATGTCGGCGGCCCCGTCGATGTGCCGGGAGCGCACGTACTGCAGGGCCCGCCCGCCGTCCAGCTCGTGGGTGCCGGGGGCCAGGTCGAGCCCGGTGTACGCGTCCTTCAGCCGCTTCGTCGTACAGATCCGCACCCCACCGACCGCGTCCACGGTCCGCATGAAGCTGGTGAAGTCGACCTCCAGGTAGTGGTCGATCTTGACGCCGGTCATCGACTCCACGGTCCGCACCGTCAGCGCGGGCCCGCCCTCCGCGTAGGCCGCGTTCAGCTTCACCGGGTGCGCCTGGTGCTTCTGGCCGCTGACGAGGTCGGTGTGCTCGGGCATCTCGGTGTACGAGTCGCGGGGCAGGCTCACCACGCTCGCCCGGTCCCGGTCCTGGGAGATGTGCACCAGCATCACCGTGTCGGTGCAGTTGCAGGGCGCGCCGCCGAGCCGGTACTTCGCCCGCTCCTCCGGGGTGATCCGGTCCCGGCCGTCCGTGCCGACGACGAGGACGTTCATCCCGTGCCCGGCCTGCGGCCGGTTCTTCATGTCCTTGAAGGGGTCGACGCGGGTGAGCCCGGTGTCCAGGCCGGTCACCAGCGCGTGCCCGATCCCGCCCGCCGCGAGGACCGTCACCGAGAGCGCCGTCGCCATCCGCATCCCCCACCGGGGCCGCCTCCGCGGCCGGCGCGCCGGTACGCGGCGGGCGGCGGGCCGGGGACGGGGCGTGCGGTGCGGTGTGGGCACGGACGGACACCTTCGCGGGTGGGACAAGGGGGCCGTGAGCACCGTAGGCCCATACGATCAGCGCAAGGGGGCGCCACCCGTGCGGCGCGCACCCGTGTCCCCCGTTCGCGGTAACGTGGCGGACGAAAACACCGTCTCCGTCTCGCGGGGGACGCCCCCCGCACCGCCGAGGAACCATGCTGCCCCCCGTCTCCGTGATCATGCCGGTCCTCAACGAGGAGCGGCACCTGCGCAACTCCGTCCGCCACATCCTGGAGCAGGAGTACGACGGCGAGATGGAGGTGGTGATCGCGCTCGGCCCGTCCACGGACCGCACCGACGAGATCGCCGCCGAGCTCGTCCGCGAGGACCCCCGCGTCAAGACCGTGCCGAACCCCACCGGCCGTACGCCCGCCGCCCTCAACGCGGCGATCGGCGCCTCGCGCCACCCGATCGTGGTGCGCGTCGACGGCCACGGGATGCTCTCCCCGAACTACATCGCCACCGCCGTGCGGCTCCTGGAGGAGACCGGCGCGCAGAACGTCGGCGGCATCATGCACGCCGAGGGCGAGAACGCCTGGGAGGACGCGGTCGCCGCCGCGATGACCTCGAAGATCGGCGTCGGCAACGCCGCCTTCCACACGGGCGGCGAGGCGGGCCCCGCCGAGACCGTGTACCTGGGCGTCTTCCGCCGCGAGGCCCTGGAGCGACAGGGCGGCTACAACGTGGAGTTCATCCGCGCCCAGGACTGGGAGCTGAACTTCCGCATCCGCGAGGCGGGCGGCCTGATCTGGTTCTCGCCGGAGCTGCGCGTCCAGTACCGCCCCCGGCCCTCGGTGAGGGCCCTCGCCAAGCAGTACAAGGACTACGGGCGTTGGCGCCACGTGGTGGCCCGCTACCACCAGGGCTCCATCAACCTCCGCTACCTGGCCCCGCCGACCGCCGTCTGCGCCATCGCCGCCGGCGTGCTCGTGGGCGCCCTCGTCACCCCGCTCGGCTTCGTGGTCCCGGCCGGCTACCTCGCCGCGATCACCGCCGGCTCGGTCCCGGCGGGCAAGGGGCTTCCCCTCAAGGCGCGCCTCCAAATCCCGGTGGCCCTCGCCACCATGCACATGTCCTGGGGCTACGGCTTCCTCACCAGCCCCCGCTCCCTCGCGAAGAGGGTCATCGCGAGCCGCCGCCCGGCGGTGACGGCGGGGGAGGCGGAGACGGTCTGACGACCGCACGCGTCCGTGTGAACGGCGACGGCCGGACCCCGGAAGGGGCCCGGCCGTCGCCGCGTTCGGGGGTACGGGGTCAGCTCTTCCCGTCCCACTGGTAGACCGAGTAGACGTCCATGCAGTCCGCCTTGTCGTCGGCGCCCTCGGGCAGGTCGCCCGCGGTGTGCGTCGGCCTCTTGTAGACCGCGCCCTCGCGCCAGTCGGCGCCGACGATGAGCTTGATGCCCTCGGCCTTCACGTCGATCCGGACCGCGGACTCGGGCAGTCCGAGGGCCACGGCCACCGCCTGGGCGTTCGCCTTGCCCTTGTCGCCGTCGGCCTTGGGGTAGACGACCACGGTGTCCTTGCGGGGGCCTCCCTCCGCGGAGGATTCGGCCTGCGTGAAGCCCTTGCCCCGGAGGGTCTCGGCCAGCGTGCGGGCGCGGCCCTCGACGGCCGGATCGCCGTCGCCGTCGGTGCCGTTGACGATCGTCACGCCGTAGGAGGCGGGGGCGTCGGCGGGCACCGCGGGCTTCGCGGGGGCCGTCGGCTTCGGCTTGCCGCCGTTCTTGTCGTAGGCGACGTCGTCACGGAGCATCGTCCACATCTTGTCGGCGGACGCCGGGACCATCTCCAGCCACGCGTTGGGGTTGGCGGGGTAGGGCTTCGTCGGGATCGTGGCCGTCGTCAGGCGGTCGATCTTGACGTTCTTGAGCTGCATCGACAGGTCGAAGAGCTTCTTCACGCTCTTGATCTCGTCGGAGACCTGGAGGGCCCGCGTGGCGGTGTCGGCCAGGCCCATCAGACGGCCGGTGTCGGTCCAGGCGTTCTGGCTCTGGAGCTTCTTCATCATGCCGTTCATGTACATGTGCTGGGCCTTGGCGCGGTTCTGGTCGCTGCCGAACGCGTGCCGGGTGCGCAGCCACTGGAGGGCCTGCTCGCCCTGGACCTCGGTGGTGCCCTGCTTCAGCTTCAGGCCGGAGCCGCCCTTCACCTCCCGGGTCGACTTGTCGTGGACGCCGGTCTTCACGCAGACCGGGACGCCGCCGACCTCGTCGGCCATCGCCACGACGCCGGCGAAGTCGACCATCATCCAGTGGTCGACGTAGACCCCGGTGAGGTTCTCCCAGGTGGTGAGGGTGCAGCCGGGCCCACCGCGCTGGAGGCTCTCGTTGATCGGCCGGTTGGTCGTGGCCGGGAAGGTCGTGCCCTTCTCGTCCTTGCACTCGGGGATCGGGACGACCGTGTCGCGCGGGATGGAGACGATCGAGGCGTTCTCCCGGTCCGCCGAGATGTGCAGCAGCATCTGCACGTCGGCCAGCGGCTTGCGGTCCCTGTCGTTCTTGCCGCCGCCCAGGGCGACGTTCTTCTCGTTGCTCCGGTCGTCCGAGCCGATCATGAGGATGTTCAGCGGGGTGTCGCCCAGCGCGTTCGGCGCGGCCTTCTTGACGCCGCTGTTGCCGCCCGCGCGGCTGCCGCCGCGGATGTTGCCGTTCAGGTACTCGTAGTACAGGTATCCGGCGCCGGCCGTCCCGAGTATCAGCACCGCCAGGGTGACCGCCACCCAGCGCAGCGCCCTGCGCTTGCCGGTCTTCCCGTCGGTGCCCTTCCGGGGGCGCCGCCGCGAGCCGCCGCGGCGGTTGCCGCTACGCGCGTCACCGCCCGCCGCCGCGCCCCGCCGCCGTTCCGCGCGGGTCTCCCCGCCGGAGGAGCCGTCGGCGGACTCCGTCCTCCCGGAGGACCCGGCGCCGGTCGCCTCGCCGGCTCCGTGCAGGTCGTCGTCCCAGCCCAGTTGCCGGGCGCGCGGCACGCCTCCCCGCGTTCCCTCCCCACGCACGCTCTTCTGTCCCACCCCAGGTCCCCTCGTGAATCAGGCGTGCGCCGCGTCCCGGTGTTCCCGGGTCACTTGGCGCACACCTGCTGGTCGGCTGCTACCTTCTCGACGTCCGGCGCCTTCACCGGTCCGCTGACGGGCACCCCCGCGCCCTTGAAGTCGGCGCCGAGGACGAGCGTCATGGGCTCGCGTTCCCCGGCGTCCTGCGTGCCAGGCTTGAGAGCCGTGGCGGGCAGACCCATCATGTCCGCGAGCGCGCGGGCCTGATCGGCCTGGTTCGGTGCGTAGGTGAGCGTGGTCGTCGCCGCCTTCTCGGGGGCGTTGCTCTTGTTGGTCGAGCGGAGCACGCCCCGGTCGTTCTGCAGCCAGTTGAGGGTCGACTGGGCCGCCCCCTGGACGCCGCTGCCGTTGTAGACGTCGACGCGCACGTCGGCGGCGGTGGCCCGCGTGCCCTGGAGGAGCGCGGCCTGCGCCTGCGTCTGCGCGTTCTTGGCGTCCTGCTCCTTCTTCTTCACCTCGGTGAGCGAGGTGTCGGACCGCAGGACGGCGAAGAGCTGCGGTGCCAGCGTCGGGTGCGGCACCACGGTGACCGGCTTGGGCTCGTCCGGGTTGTCGATGACCGGCAGGGTCGTGAACGCGATGTTCTTCGCGTCGATCCCGGAGAGTTCCCCGGCCAGGCCCTGGAGCTTGGAGAGGGACCCTATGCCCTTGTCGACGGTGAGCGCCTTGGTCGCCGCCTCGGCGAGGTTCAGCAGCTTCGTCGGGCTGGTGAGCGTCTCGTCCGACTTCATCTGCCGGATCATCGACCCCAGGAACTGCTGCTGGACCTTGATCCGGTCCAGGTCGCTCTTGTTGCCGAAGCTGGAGCGGGTGCGGACGAAGGCGAGCGCCTGCTCGCCCTCGATGAGCGACTCGCCGGCCGGGAGCTTCAGGTGCGACTTGGGGTCGTCCACCGGCTTCTCGACGCAGACCTTCACGCCGCCGACGGCCGAGGTCAGCTCCTTGACGGCGTTGAAGTCGACCATCATGAAGTGGTCGACGTCCACGCCCGTCAGCTCCTTGACGGTGCGCATGGTGCAGCCGGGGTCGCGGCCGTCCTGGCCGAGGCTCACGTTGAAGCGGGCCTTCCGCTGGCCGGGGATGGTGAGGACCGTCCCGTCGGGCTGCCGGGTCTGGCACTCGGGGATCGTCGTCACCAGGTCGCGCGGGATGGAGACCGCCGTGGCGTTCGTCCGGTCCTTGGCGACGTGGAAGAGGATCGTGGTGTCCGCGTGGCCGGGGCTGTTGGCGTCGCCGTAGCCGCTGTTGCCCGCGCCGGTCCGCTTGTCGGTGCCGATGACCAGGACGTTGAAGGCCTCGCCCTTGCGGAAGCCCTTGCCCTCGACGCCGATCGGGTCGACGACGCTGATGTTGCCGTCGAGCTTGTTGTAGAGCAGGTACGCGCCGGTGGCGCCGCCCACGAGGACGAAGGCCATCGCGCCGCCGGTCCACAGCAGGACCTTCTTCTTGCGGGAGGCGCCCTGCTTGGGCCTGCGGCGGCTCGCGGGCGCCTGCTTGCCGCCGCGGCTCTGCTCGGGGACCCGGCGCCGGCGCTGGCCGGGGACGGGCGTCTCGGTGGCGGTGGCGGTGCCGCCCTCGGAGGTCTCGGCCCCGGCCGCGGCGGAGGGGCCGTGGGACCGGGACGGAGCCGCCGACTGCCCAGCGGAGCGGTCCAGTCGCAGTTCGTAGTTGCCCGTCTGCGGGTTGAGCACCCACTGGTCGGCGGGGTCGATCTCGTCCGCCCGTCCACGGCTGTGCGCGTCCACGGTTACTCGAGTCCTCCGTCGGTGCCACGCGAGGCGCCCTCCCCCCGGGCGCCGCTTCTCGGTCGTTCGATCCCTGGTGAGTGTGACGACCACGTGGTCGGGGTACACCGGATCGGGTCACACTATCCGCCCAGTTCAGCGCGGGGCGACGTCCGTGACAAATTCCACGCGCCTTACAACCGGGCAATCCGCTCAAACCGCATCCCTCTTGCCCCTCCCCTTGGTTCACCCTTTACCCACCCGCCCCGCGCCCCGCCGCACCCCCGGTCAGGAGCACACGCCCTCCGCCGCGTTCCGTCCGGTGAACGTCGGCGTCGGGGCCGGGCTCGGCGTCACCCCCGCGTTCTCGGGCTCCCGCTCCTCGTCCTTCGCCCCGGGCTCCACCGCCACGGGCTCGTCCTCCCGCAGCTGTTCGAAGAGCTGGTCCGCAGCGGGCTGCACCAGTTCGTCCCGGTTCGCGTTGTACGAGTACGGGCGGCGGGGGACCGTGAGGAACTGCACCCGCTCGGTCGGGATCGCCCGCATCGAGCGCGCCAGGTCGTACAGGTCCCGCAGCGAGTCGAGCCCCGCGTCGGTCGTGATCGACTTCGTGGCCGCGTCCAGGACCGGATAGAGCCGGGCCGGGTTCAGCAGCACCCCGTTGCTCTGCACCTTGTTGACGAGGGCGCCGAGGAACTGCTGCTGGCGGTCCATGCGTTCGGTGTCGCTGCCGTTGCCGAGCGACTTCCGGGCGCGTACGAAACCGAGGGCCTGCTCCCCGTGGAGCGTCTGGCGCCCCGCCGGCAGCTTCAGGTGCGCGTCGGCGTCGTCCACGGGCTCCTTGAGGCAGACCTCCACCCCGTCCACGGCGTCCACCATCTTCTTGAAGCCCTGGAAGTCGATCACCATGTGGTGGTCGATCCGCGTTCCGGTCAGCTTCTCGACGGTACGGATCGTGCAGGCCGTGCCGCCGACCTCGAAGGCCAGGTTGAACTGCGCGAACTGCTCCCGGGTGCGGGACCCGTCGGGCTTGCGGCAGCCCGGGACCGTCACCATCAGGTCGCGGGGCAGGGAGACGGCGGTCGCGCTCCGCTTCCCCGCCGCGAGGTGCAGCAGGATCACCGTGTCGGAGCGCTGGGTGCCCTTGTCCCTGCCGTACCGCTCGTTCCCCTCGCCGGACCGGGTGTCCGAGCCGATGAGCAGGATGTTCCGGGCGGCCGAGGAGTTGGCGGGCGGCCGCTCCTTCTCGTACCTGCGCAGCTCGTCGGCGGCGGTGGTGTCCGTGGTGATGTTGCCGTCGAGCTTCCGGTAGAACCACCAGCCCGCCCCGGCCGCGCCGAGCAGGACGACCGAGACGCCGAGGGCCGTCCAGCGCAGCCAGTGGCGGCGGGGCTTCCCGGGGGCGGGCCCCTCCGGGGTGCCGGCCGCCGCGTCCTCCGCGCCCGTGGCCCCGGTCGCCCCGTCCCCGGGCGCCGGGGGGTCCGGTTCGGCGGGCGTGCCTGCGCGGTCCGTCACGTCTGCGTCCGTCCTTCGTGGCGTCGGCGGCGCGTCGGACGGCCGCCGGTCGTGGAGGAGGACGGCCGGGCCCGACGCGTGGTGGTGCGGAAGGAGAGGACTCCCCCCGGCCGATCATCCACCGGACCGGGCGCGCGAACCCGGGGACCCGGCCCGTCGCTGGGCCGAACGGGTGCGGTTCGGCGGGTGCCGGGGGCAGCGGGTCCCATGGCGCGGCGGAGCTCACGGAGCGGCCGGGTTCATGGCACGGCCGGGTTCAGGAGGCGGTGTCCGTCACCCGCTCGCTCTCCACCCGCTTCTCGAACGCCTCGGGCGCGAGCCGGTCCAGGTTCCGGCAGAGGACCACCGAGCCGCCGGCGGCGAGCGGCGCGTACAGACCGGTCGAGACGCCGGTCCAGTCCCCGTAGCCGAGCCCGGAGAGCAGCCGGGAGCCGGGGCCGAGGCCGAGCGTCGCCGCGTCCACCCGGGCCTGCTCGACGAGTTGGACGCCACTGCGTTCCGTACCGTCGACGACCAGGGCGGGAGCGTCCGGATCGACCGGTACGAACGGGGCGAACCGGTCGCCCTGGCTCGGCACCTCGACCGCGTAGTCCGCGTAACCGGCGGGCGCGACGGGGAACCGGCGGCCCAGCGGCGCCAGGGAGAGCGCGATCCGCTCCCCGGAGCAGGCGAGACCCGCCTCAAGGGTCTCCGGACCCGCGACCACGACGTCCGCGCCCGAGGGGTCGCCGCCGAGCTCGACGGTCACGCCCACCGAGGAGCAGGCGAGCAGCCAGACGGCGGTCTGCCAGTGCGCGGGCAGCAGCAGCGCGACCCGGTCGCCGGGTCCGGCGGACAGCTCGCCCTGGATCAGGTTCGCCGTCTTGGCCACCCAATTGGCGAAGGTGGCGACGGACAATTCCACCCGTTCACCGGTGGCGTCGTCGTAGAAGGTGACCAAGGGGCGGGCGGGGTCCGCGGCGAGCGCGGATCGCAGCAGGTCGGCGGGGGTGCGGTCGCTGGCGTTCACGCCCGACAGCGTACGCGGGAGGGCCCGCCGGGGTCCGCCGTACCGGTGACGCCGTCCACCGGTCGGACCGATCGGCCGCCGCTTTCCGGGCGGTGTCCCGCCGCGCGGAACGGCCCGGCGGTACGCACGATCGGCCCATGCGTGCCTCACTCGCCTCCTCGATCGCCGTCACCTGCGCGGCGGTACTCGCCCTGCCGGTCTCCTCCGCCGCGCCCGCGGCGGCCGAGGTGCTCGGGCAGCCACCGGCGGCCTCCGCGCTGCCTCCCGCGCCCGACCTGCCGGGCTCCACCCAGTCCCTGCCGCTCGCCCCGCTGGGCCCCTCCTCACGGGCTGGCGGCTCGGGGGAGCAGGGGCTTCCCCGACGCGACGTCAAGCCCTTCTCGCTCGTGGGCGTGGTCTGGGACGACCCCAGGGTCCCGCTGCACGGCACCGTGCAGGTCCGCACCCGGGCCACCGGCACGGACACCTGGTCGGAGTGGCAGGACGTGGAGACCCACAACGACGAGCACGGGGCCGACCCGGACAGCGCGGAGGGCTCCTCCCGGGCGCTCCGCGGCTCCACGGCCCCGCTGTGGGTGGGCGACTCGGACGGCGTCGAGATCCGCGTACGGGCGGACGCGGGCCGGACGGGCGGCGCGTCGCCGCTCCCGGCCGGCCTGCGCCTGGAACTCGTGGACCCGGGCGAGGGCCCGGAGACGGCGCCGGACACGGAACCGGTCCTGGAGACGGAGCCGGGCCCGGAGCCCGAACCGGTCGCGGACACCGGTCCGGTCGCCGACGGGACCGCGGAGACGGTCGCGGACACGGAACCGGTCGCGGAGGCCGCCCCGCCGAGGACCCGCACGGCCGTGGCTCCGGAGACCCCGCTGCCCCCGGTCGTCACCGTCCCGGCCACCGCCCTCTCGCTCGCTCCGTACGCCGGGCCCTGGCTCACGGCCCTGTCGAAGGAGGCGGCCGAGGCCGTGGCCCCGTACCTGCCTCCGTTCCTGCCCCGCACCCCGGCGTCCGGGTCCGAGGCGCAGGAACCGGCCCAGGCGCAGCCCGCGGCCGCGCCGTACATCGGCCCCCGCCCCGCGATCGTCACCCGCAAGGGCTGGGGCGCGGACGAGTCGATCCGCGAGAAGACCTTCGTCTACACGAACACGATCAAGGCGGCCTTCGTCCACCACAGCGCCACCGGCAACAACTACACCTGCGCCCAGGCGCCCTCCGTCCTGCGCAGCATCTACCGCTACCACGTCCTGAGCAGCGGCTGGCGTGACTTCGGCTACAACTTCGCCGTCGACAAGTGCGGAAACATCTACGAGGGCCGGGCGGGCGGCGTGGACAAGCCGGTGCTCGGCGCCCACACCCTCGGGTTCAACACCAGCACCATGGGCATCGCCGTCCTCGGCACCTTCAGCACGACCGCCCCGCCGGCCGCCTCCGTGACCGCCGTCGCCCGTCTGACCGCCTGGAAGCTCGGCCTCCACGGCATCAACCCGGTGGGATCGGTCACCCTGACCTCGGGCGGCGGGAACCTGTACGCGAAGGGCAAGAAGGTCAAGTTCCACGCCATCGCCGGACACCGTGACGGATTCGCCACGGACTGTCCCGGATCCCTTCTGTACGGCAAGCTCGGCACGGCCCGGACGAGCGCGGCGTCGTACCAGGGGAGGTAGCGGGGACCACCGGGGCAACCCTCTGCATAAACTGACCGGTCATATCGCAGGGACGACCGAAAACGGACGTGCCGACGGCCCCGGACAGGAAGCAGAGACGACAAGGTGACAGAAGCGATCCTCCTGGTCGGTGGCAAGGGAACACGGCTGCGGCCCCTCACGGTCAACACGCCCAAGCCCATGGTCCCGGCGGCAGGCGTCCCCTTCCTGACGCACCAGCTCGCCCGCGCCCGCGCCGCCGGCGTCGAGCACATCGTGCTCGCCACCTCCTACCTGGCCGAGGTCTTCGAGCCGCACTTCGGCGACGGCTCCGACCTCGGCCTGAGCCTGGAGTACGTCACCGAGGAGGAGCCGCTGGGCACCGGCGGCGCGATACGCAACGTGGCCTCGCGGCTGCGCTCGGGCCCCGACGACCCGGTCCTCATCTTCAACGGGGACATCCTCACGGGCCTCGACATCGGGGCCCTCGTCGACACCCACGCCTCCTCCGGCGCGGACGTCTCGCTCCACCTCACCCGGGTCGACGACCCGCGGGCCTTCGGCCTCGTCCCCACGGACCCCACCGGCCGCGTCACGGCCTTCCTGGAGAAGCCGCAGACGCCCGAGGAGATCGTCACCGACCAGATCAACGCGGGCGCGTACGTCTTCCGCCGCTCGGTCATCGACACCATCCCCACCGGCCGGCCGGTCTCGGTGGAGCGCGAGACCTTCCCGGAGCTCCTGGCCTCCGGCGCCCACCTCCAGGGCATGGTCGACTCCACGTACTGGCTGGACCTCGGCACCCCGCAGGCCTTCGTGCGCGGCTCCGCCGACCTGGTCCTGGGCCGCGCGCCCTCCCCGGCCGTCCCGGGCCGCTGCGGCGACCGCCTGGTGCTGCCGTCGGCGCGCGTCGCGCCGGACGCCAAGCTGACCGGCGGCACGGTCGTCGGCGCGGACGCGGTGGTCGGCGAGGGCGCCCGCATCACGGGCTCCACGCTCCTCGCGGGCGCGGTCGTCGAACCGGGCGCGGTGATCACCGACTCCCTGATCGGCGCGGGTGCCCGCATAGGCGCGCGCACGGTCCTCAGCGGGGCGGTCATCGGCGACGGCGCCCGGATCGGCGCCGACAACGAACTCCGCGACGGCATCCGCGTCTGGTGCGACGCCACCCTTCCGGCGGGCACGGTCCGCTTCTCGTCGGACCAGTAGGGGGCCGGGCGGGGGCCCGCCCGACTACGCTCGTCCCATGGCCGGCCGCTTCCCCCAGAGACCCACCGCACCCGCGCGGACGGCCGGCCGCACCCCCGGGCCCCCGCCCCGCACCCGCTCCCTCCCCCTCCCTCCGGGGACGGACCTCGGCCTCACCCTCGGCCCCCTCCGCCGGGGCCCGGCGGACCCCGCCCACCGGGCGGCCCGGGACGGCTCGTTCTGGCGGGCCTGCCGGACGCCCGAGGGCCCGGGGACCCTCCGCGTCACCGCACGGGACGGCGTCGCGGAGGCGCAGGCGTGGGGCGAGGGCGCCGCGTGGCTCCTGGACCGCCTCCCCGCGCTGCTCGGCGCCGAGGACGACCCGGCCGCCTTCACGCCCCGCCACAAGCTGCTCGCCGCCGTCCACCGCCGCCGCCCCGGCCTGCGCCTCGTCCGCACCGGCCTGGTCCTGGAGTCGCTGATCCCGTCGATCCTGGAGCAGAAGGTCACGACGGACGAGGCGTACCGGGCCTGGCGGCTCCTGGTGCGGACGTACGGGGAGCCGGCGCCGGGCCCGGCACCCGAGGGCATGCACGTCATGCCGGACGCGCGCGCGTGGAGCCTGATTCCGTCCTGGGAGTGGCACCGCGCGGGCGTGGACGACAAGCGGGCCGCGACGGTCCTGCGCGTGTGCCGGGTGGCCCGCCGCATGGAGGAGGCCGCGGACATGGACCCGGCCGGGGCCCGCGGGCGCCTGGAGCTGATCCCGGGCGTCGGCCCCTGGACCAGCGCCGAGGTGGTCCAGCGCAGCCACGGCGCCCCCGACGAGGTCACCACCGGCGACTACCACCTGCCCGGCATCGTCGGCTGGGCCCTCGCGGGCGACCGCACGGCCGACGACGCGGCCATGCTCGACCTCCTGGCCCCCTACGAGGGCCAGCGCCACCGGGCCGCCCGCCTGATCCTCCTCAGCGGCCGGATCCCGCCCCGCAGGGCGCCCCGGATGACCCCGGGGAACATCGCGGCCCTCTGACCCCGGCCCGGCCGGCGGGTCAGCGCACCTCGACGAACTCCGAAGCCGTCCGCGCCGCCCGCTCCCGGGGCGGGGCCGCCGGATGGCCGATCGCCACCGCGCCGAGCGGGTCCCAGGCGTCCGGCAGGCCGAGGACCTCCCGTACGACGTCCCGGCAGAACATCGTCGAGGACACCCACGCCGAGCCGAGCCGCTCGCCCGCGAGCGCCACCAGGAAGTTCTGGACGCCCGCGCCCGCCGCGACCAGGAACATCTCGCGCTCGGCGGTGTCCCGGCGCGGGTCGCCGTAGTGGTGGGAGCCGTCCATGACCAGGCAGGGCACGGCCAGGTAGGGCGCGTCGCGCAGGATGTCCCCGCGCCGGACCCGCTTCGCGATCGACTCCTCGGACTTCCCGTCGCGCCGCAGGTCCGCGATCCACGCCTCCCGCATCGCGTCGAGCAGCCGCGTCCGCGACTCCGCCGACTCCAGGAGCACGAACCGCCACGGCGTCGTGTGGTGCGGGGCGGGCGCCGTCACGGCCGCGGCGACCGCGCGCCGCACCGCCCCCGGATCGACCGGCTCGGCCGTGAACTCCCGTACGGTCCGCCGCAGCGTCACCGCCTCCCGCACGGCCTCGGAGGTGCCCAGCCGGAACATGTCGTCGGCGGCGCTCCGCACGAGCGCGCGTGCCCCCGGCTCCCCGTCCCCGCCCACCACGTGCGGCAGGCCCCGGACGACGGCCACCGGGAGTCCGGCGGCCTTGCCCTTCACCAGGTCGCCGGCGGCGGCGAGTTCGTCGGCGGTGGCGACCACGGTCGCGCTCAGCGGGTTGCCGTGCGCGTCGGTCCCGCCGCGCAGGTCGTCCATGACCCGCACCCCGGCCGCCCCGATCGCCACGTCCGTGAGCCCGCCGCGCCAGGGGCGCCCGAAGGTGTCCGTGACGACGACGCCCACGTCCACGCCGAGCGCCTCGCGCAGCCCCGCGCGGATCCGGCGGGCCGAGGCGTCCGGGTCCTCGGGCAGCAGGAGCACCGTCCCGGCGGGGGTGTTGGAGGCGTCGACCCCGGCGGCGGCCATGACGAGCCCCTGCCGGTTCTCGACGATCCGCAGGGTCCCGCGCCGCGCCACCACCCGGACGGTCTCGGCGTCGATGGCCTCCTCGCGGTCGCCGGCGGCGACCACCCGCCCCTCCGCCTTGCTCACGATCTTGGAGGTGACGAGCAGCACGTCCCCGTCGGCGAGCTCCGGGGAGACGGAGGCGATCAGCTTGGCCAGGTCGTCCCCGGCCGCCACCTCGGGCAGCCCGGGCAGCGCCCAGACCCGGTACGAGGGGCCGGCGGTCACCCGCGTACCTCCTCGGCGAGCGCGAGGGCCTCGCGGGCCATCGCCGCCGTCGCGTCCACGTCCGTCATCATCAGCGGCACCGCCCGGCAGGCGATGCCCGCCGCCTCGACGTCCGCGACCGCGCCCGCGTCCACGGTGTCCACGAGCCAGCCGTCGAGCAGCTCGGAGCCGTAGTGCCGGGCCACCGCCGCCGCCGTGGACTCCACGCCCACCGCCGCGAGGACCTTGTCGGCCATGCCGCGCACGGGCGCGTCCCCGACGATGGGGGAGAGGCCCACGACCGGCGCCCCGGCCGCGGCGACCGCCTCGCGGATCCCGGGCACGGCCAGGATCGTGCCGACGGACACGACCGGGTTGGACGGCGGGAAGAGGATCAGGTCCGCCTCCGCGATCGCCTCCAGGACGCCCGGCGCCGGCTTCGCGGCCTCCGCGCCGACCGGCACGACGGCCTTCGCGTCGACGGAGGCGCGCAGCTTCACCCAGTACTCCTGGAAGTGCACCGCCCGCCGCTCGCCGTCGACCTCGATGGCCACGTGGGTCTCGACGCGGTCGTCGGACATGGGGAGCAGGCGCACGCCCGGCCGCCAGCGGGCGCACAGCGCCTCGGTGACGGCGCTCAGCGGGTAGCCCGCGCCGAGCATCTGGGTGCGGACGATGTGGGTCGCGAAGTCCCGGTCGCCGAGGCCGAACCACTCGGGCCCGACGCCATACGCCGCGAGCTCCTCCTTGACGGTGAAGGACTCGTCCGTACGCCCCCAGCCCTGCTCCTCGTTGATCCCACCGCCGAGGGTGTACATCACCGTGTCCAGGTCGGGGCAGACCTTCAGCCCGAAGAGATGGATGTCGTCACCGGTGTTGCCGACGACCGTGATCTCCGCGTCCGGCACGGCCTGCTTGAGGCCGCGAAGGAAACGGGCACCACCGATGCCGCCGGCCAGAACCACAATGCGCATGTACGGCAGTGTGTCAGGCGACGATCACTCCCGGCGCGACCGGGGCGGGGGCCGCCGGGGCGCACTGCGCGCGGAGCGACTCGTGCATGGGCATCTCGGTGAGGCCCGGGAAGTAGACGTGCAGGCTGACGGCCGGCTCCAGGGAGTCGTTGACGACCTCGTGGACGTATCCGGGCGCGAACACGCGCTGCGCGCCGTCCGCGAGCGTCCGGGCGCCCCGGTCCGTGCGCTCCGTCAGCTCGCCCTCCAGGACGGTGAGGACGCCGGAGGAGACGCCGTGGTCGTGGAGCCCGCTGCCCTGTCCGGGCACCCAGGAGAGCAGCCACACCTCGTAGCCGGGGCCCGTGCGCAGGCGGTGGTACCAGCGGGTGGTGGCGTCGTACTCGACGTGCGGGGCCCACTGGGAGCGGTCCTCGGCGATGGAGCGCGCGAGGCCGACGAAATCGGCCACGGTCACGGGGTGGACGCGCTCGGGCTGGAGGAGGTGGGGGACCTCCATGATGTCGCCGGCGATCTGGAGGTCGCTGTCCATGTTCATGGGGTGGGGTGGTTCCTCAGCAGAAACAGAAGCGGTGGGGGGTCACGGGAAGAGCGGTGACACGGATGACGCGGGTGACGCTGGGGGGAAGAAGCTGGAGCTCTGCGGCATCAACAGCTGGGACAGCAACAGCAACAGCGCGCCTGGACAGCGCGGCGGAACCCACGGATGTGGGTCGCGGAGGGCGCTGCGGTCGCTGGCATGCCACCAAAGGTGGCCGGAGGGGCACCCGACTGTCAACTCAATGCCCGATTTGGTGGCAATGTTTCACCTCATCCGGTTGCCCTCTCTGGAGAAAGGTTTGCTCATGCGCGGACCAGGAGAGATGGCGCTTCGATCGTGCCCGCGAACGCGGTGGTGCGCGCGTGTCGGTCCGGACAGGGGGCGGCTCGTGACCCGACTGTGATCCGGATCGCTTCCGTGGCCGGATCGCAACAAGATCCACGCCTCGGTCGTCCTTCCTCGTGGAGGACGTGCCGCGCGGTCGCATCGGTACCCTGTGTCACGGTTTTTGGCGATTTGGGCACTTACCGCATACGCTTGGTTCCGCAGAGTGAATACGGGGCCCAATAGCAGATCTCGGCTTGACTCGCACAGAGCACGAACTTGTAATTTCACTGGTGTCGTTCGGCCGTGTTCGCACGGCAACTCCACGGGGACGCACAGAACGGACGAGGGGCGCACATGACCGAGTTGTTCCAGGAACTGCTGGTCGAGGACGCGGACGAGGAACTCGGCTGGCAGGAGCGCGCGCTGTGCGCCCAGACCGATCCCGAGTCCTTCTTCCCCGAGAAGGGCGGCTCGACCCGCGAGGCCAAGAAGGTCTGCCTCGCCTGCGAGGTCCGCTCCGAATGCCTCGAATACGCCTTGCAGAACGACGAGCGCTTCGGCATCTGGGGCGGTCTCTCGGAGCGCGAGCGACGCCGGCTGAAGAAGGCCGCCGTCTGAACCGCCGCTGTCCGAAAAGCAGCCCGGGCGACCGCCCGAACCGCCGGCACCCGACCGCGTCCGGACCCCCGAGCCGGGACGCGTCCACCGGGACCGCGCCGAGACGCGCGCACCAGGTCGTCCCGAACGGTCCGCCCCCCGTGCACCCGAGCACAGACGGCGGACCGTTTCGCGTGTCCGGCGCGTCCCGACCGGGCGGCACGTTCCGCCCGAGCCCGCCCCCTCCCCGCGACCGTTCCGTCCCGCCCCTTTCCCCGCGACCGTTCCGTCCCCTCTGTCCACAGGGGCCCGGGAGCTCTGTCCACAGGGCGGCGGACCGCTCCGCGCTCAGCCGTTAGTGTGGGCCTCCGTCCGAGACGCTCCCACGCCCCCCGCGGGCGAACCCCGGCCGGAGGGCCCGTAGCTCGATGTCCTCAACTCCTGAGTTCCCGCGACACGTCGTCACCGCCGTGCTCGTCACCCACGACGGCGCCCGCTGGCTGCCCGACGCCCTCGCCGGCCTGCTCGCCCAGGAACGCCCCGTGCAGAACGTGGTCGCGGCCGACACCGGCAGCGCCGACGACTCCGCACAGCTCGTCGCCGACGCCGTCGGCGCCGACCGCGTCCTGCACCTCGCGCGCCGCACCGGCTTCGGCGCCGCCGTCGAGGAGGCGGCCCGCACCGCGCCCGTGCTCGGACCCGAGGACCTGCCCTACCTGAAGCGCCCCAGCGGCTGGGACCCCGTCAACCGCACCTGGAACGACGAGGCCTACGACCTCCCCGAACTCCCGCACGGCGAACCGGTCCAGTGGCTCTGGCTCCTCCACGACGACTGCGCGCCCGAGCCCGACGCCCTCGCCGAACTCCTGCGCGTCGCCGACTCCGACGCGTACGCCGCCGTCGTCGGCCCCAAGCTGCGCGGCTGGTACGACCGGAAGCAGCTCCTGGAGACCGGCGTCTCCATCGCCCGCAGCGGCCGCCGC
Organism: Streptomyces sp. NPDC086147; assembly: GCF_040702165.1. Taxonomy (NCBI): domain Bacteria; kingdom Bacillati; phylum Actinomycetota; class Actinomycetes; order Kitasatosporales; family Streptomycetaceae; genus Streptomyces; species Streptomyces sp. NPDC086147. The sequence goes on from NZ_JBFBJO010000032.1 coordinate 19,549, forward strand.
TGGACCGGCCTCGACCGCCGCGAGCAGGACCAGGGCCAGCACGACCAGGTCCGCTCCGTCCTCTCCGTCTCCACCGCCGGCATGCTGGTCCGCCGCGACGTCTTCGAGGAGCTCGGCGGCTTCGACCGCCGGCTGCCCCTCATGCGCGACGACGTCGACCTGTGCTGGCGCGCCCACGCCGCCGGCCACCGCGTCCTCATCGCCCCCGACGCCGTCCTGCGGCACGCCGAGGCCGCCGCCCGCGAGCGCCGCACCGTCGACTGCGCCGGCCGCACCGCCGCCAACCCGCACCGCGTCGACAAGGCCGGAGCCGTCTACACGCTCCTCGCCAACACCCGCGGCGCCGCCCTCCCGTACGTCTTCGTCCGACTCGTCCTCAGCACCCTGCTCCGCACCCTCGCCTACCTCGTCGGCAAGGTCCCCGGACAGGCCGTCGACGAGGTCATGGGCCTCCTCGCCACCCTGCTGCGCCCCGAGAAGATCCTCGCCGCCCGCAAGCGGCGCAAGAACCCCGCCGTCGCCGCGGGCGAACTCCGCCCGCTGTTCCCGCCGCCCGGCGCCACCGTCCGCGCCGCCGTCGAGCAGCTCACCGCCAACTTCGGCGGCAACGAGGCCGACTCCGGCGGCTCCCGCCACGGCGTCGTCGAGTCGGGCCCCGGCGGCGACGACGCCGACTACCTGGAGATCGAGCAGTTCGCCCGGCTCAAGAAGATCGCCCGCAGACCCGGACCGGTCCTCTTCGCCCTCCTCCTCGTCGTCTCCCTCGTCGCCTGCCGCAACCTCTTCTCCGGCGGCTCGCTGGCCGGCGGCGCCCTGCTGCCCGCCCCCGACACCGTCTCCGGACTCTGGTCCCGCTACGCCGACACCTGGCACCCCCTCGGCACCGGCGGCACCCAGTCCGCCCCGCCCTACCTCGCCGTCCTGGCCGCGCTCTCCGCGCTGTTCCTCGGCTCCACCTCCACCGCGCTGACCCTGCTGCTCGTCTGCTCGGTCCCGCTCGCCGGCCTCACCGCGTACTTCGCCTCCCGGGGCATCGTCGAGTCCCGCCTCCTGCGCGCCTGGGGCGCCGTCGCGTACGCCTTCCTGCCCGCCGCCACCGGCGCCCTCGCCACCGGCCGGCTCGGCACCGCCGTCCTCGCGATCCTGCTCCCGCTGATCGGCCGCGCCGCCGTCGCCGCCCACGGCTTCAACCGGCCCGACCGGGGCAGCTGGCGCGCCACCTGGGCGTACGCCCTCCTGCTCACCTTCACGACCGCGTTCACCCCGGTCGTCTGGCTCCTCGCCGTCCTCCTCGGCCTCGGCGTCCTCGCCGTCCGCCGCTCCGACATCACCGCGTACGGGCTCCGCTTCCTCGCCGCCGTCGGCACCCCCCTGCTCGTCCTCGCCCCCTGGTCGCTCACCCTCCTGACCGACCCCTCCGCCCTCCTGCGCGAGGCCGGCGTCGACCTGCGCACGGGCACCGCCACCGCGCTCGACCTGCTCGGCACCAGCCCCGGCGGCCCCGGCACCACCGGCGGCCTCCTCCTGATCGGCCTCGTCCTCGCCGGCCTGGCCGGACTGCTGCGCGAGGAGCGCCGGCTCGCCGTCCACGCCGCCTGGGCCGCCGCCCTCGCCGGCCTCCTCCTCGCCGTCCTGACCAACGGCGCGGGCGGCACCGGCTGGGCCGGACCCGCCACCCTCGTCTACGGCGCCGCCCTCATCGCCGCCGGCCTGATCGGTGCCGAGGGCGGACGCACCCGCGTCGCCGCCCACGGCTTCGGCTGGCGCCAGCCCGTCGCCGCCCTCGTCGCCCTCGCCTGCGCCGCCGGCCCCGCCCTCGCCGCCGCCGGCTGGATGATCGGCGGCGCCGACGGCCCGCTGACCCGCCGCGACCCGGTCCAGGTCCCGGCCTTCGTCGCCGAGGAGAGCACCACCCGCGACCAGCCCCGCACCCTCGTCCTCGGCGGCTCCACCCCCGGCGCGGTCGCCTACACCCTGGTCCGCGGCTCCGGCGCCCGCCTCGGCGACGCCGAGCTCACCGCCACCGCCGAGGGCGACCCGCACCTCGACCGGACCGTCGCCCTCCTCGTCGCCGGCTCCGGCGCCGACCAGACCGAGCAGCTCAGCGGCTACGCGATCCGCTACGTCCTCGTACGGGACGGGGCGCCCCGCCAGATGAGCCGCGTCCTCGACTCCACCCCCGGCCTCAGCCGCCTCAGCCAGATCGACGGCAGCGCGCTCTGGCGCGTGGACCGCGAGATCGCCCGCGTCATGATCGTGCCGCCCGCCGCCAAGGAGGGGGCCCAGGCCGCCGAGGAGACCGCCAAGGCCGTCCCCGTCGCCGCCGGCCCCGTCGAGGTCCACACCGAGGTCCCCGCAGGCCCCGCCGGCCGCGTCCTGCGCCTCGCCGACCGCGCCGCCGAGGGCTGGACCGCCACCCTCGACGGCAAGGAGCTGAAGAGGACCACCGTCGACGGCTGGGCCCAGGGCTTCGAACTCCCCGACCGGGGCGGCCGCCTCGACGTCGCGTACGACGAGCCGCTCACCCACACCGCGTGGATCTGGGCCCAGGTCGCCCTCGGCGTGGTCCTCCTCGTCCTCGCCCTGCCCGGCCGCCGCCGCGAGATCGACGACGACCTGCCCGACGAGGAGCTCGCGATCCCCGCCCAGGCCGCCGAGGGCGACGGCCGCCGTGCCCGCCGCCTGCGCGCCGCCGCCGAGGCGGAGGCCGCGGAGCAGACCCTCGCCGACGCGCCGGAGCACGAGCCGTTCCCGATCCCCGGGCAGCAGTCCCACGAGCCCGGCGACCGGGAGGCGGAATGGGACGGCGCGTACGACCCCGCCTACGCCCAGGCCCCGGCTCCGGAGCAGACCGGCGACCAGCCCTACGCCGACCAGGTCCCCTACCAGGAGTACGCGGCCGACCCGTACCAGCAGCAGCCCTACGCGTACCCCCAGCAGGGCTACGAGCAGCAGCAGTACGACCCGCAGGGGTACGAGCAGCAGCAGCAGTACGGCGGACAGGGCTACGACCCCCGGCAGGGCTACGACCCGCAGCAGTACGACCCGTACGGCTACGGCTACGGGCACCCCCAGGGCCACGAGACCGAGCAGCGTGACGGGAACGGTAACCAGTGAAGCGCACGACCCTCTCCCTGATCGCGGGCACCACGGCCCTCGCCGCCGTCACCGGCTTCGCCGCCCTCACCGCCCCCGACGGCACCGCCGCCCCGGAGACGACGAAGGCCACCACCCGGCTGCCGGTCGAGCGCGTCGGCCTGGCCTGCCCGGCCCCCAGCTCCTCCGAGGTCGCCGAGACCGTCTACACCTCGTACACCCCGACGGGCGCCGAGGCGGGCAAGGGCACCGGCGCCGGCAAGGACGGGGCCGGGCGGTCCACGGCCCTCCTGAGGCCCGCCGCGGGCGCGACCGCCGACGGCGGGACCGGCGGCAAGAAGCCGCCCGCGACCGCCAAGGCCCCCGCCACCGTCACGGCCCCCGGCAAGCCCGTCACCGCCCGGGCGGACGGCGCGGCCGTGCCCGCCCTCACCGGCTCGGCCACCGGCGCCCTCGCCTCCGGCTGGACCGTCCAGCAGACCACCGTCGTCCCGGCGGGCGGCCCGCGCGGCCTCCTCGGCCTCACCTGCGGCGCCCCCGACACCGACTTCTGGTTCCCGGCGGCCTCCACCGCCCAGGCCCGCCACGACTACGTCCACCTCACCAACCCGGACGACACCGCCGCCGTCGCCGACATCGAGCTGTACGGCCCCGAGGGCGTCCTGAAGTCCCAGTTCACCGAGGGCATCCCGGTCCCGGCCCACTCCACGGTCCCGGTCCTCCTCCCCACCCTCACCCAGGAGGCCGCCCAGCGGGACGTCACCGTCCACGTCACCACCCGCAGTGGCCGCGTCGGCGCGGCCGTCGGCGTCGCCGACGACAAGCTCGGCAGCGACTGGATCTCCGCCTCGGCCGACCCGTCGGGCAGCGTCGTGCTCCCCGGCATCCCGGCCGACGCGACCTCGGTGCGGCTGGTGGTCTTCGCCCCCGGCGAGGACGACGCCGACCTGAAGGTCAAGCTGTCCACCGCGAGCGGCGCGATCGTCCCGGCGGGCGCCGACACCCTGCACGTGAAGTCCGGGATGACGGCCTCCATCGACCTGCCGGACCTCACCCGGGGCTCGGCGGCCTCCCTGTTCCTCGGCCCGGAGGACCCGAAGCGGCCCGTCCCGGTCGTGGCCGCCCTCCAGGTCGTCCGGGGCAAGGGCGACAAGAGCGAGATCGCCTTCATCCCGGCGGCGGGGGCGATCTCCGCCCGTGCGACGGCCGCCGACAACCGCGCCGGGGCCTCGACGCTCTCCCTGACCGCCCCCGAGGCCGACGCGCAGGTCAGGATCACGGCCTCGGCCGGCTCCGAGGCGGGTACGCCGGTGACGAAGACGGTCACGGTCAAGGCGGGCACGACGGCGGCCTTCACCGACATCGTCCCGCAGGGCCTCAAGGGCTCCTACGCGCTGACCGTCGAACCGGTCTCCGGCGGCAAGGTGTACGCGGCGCGGACGCTCGCCGCGCCGCAGGACGGCATCCCGATGTTCACCGTCCAGGCCCTCGCCGACGACCGGGGCACGGTCGAGGTCCCGTCGGCCCACCAGGACCTGGGGCTCCTGGACTGAGTCCTGGGGCCCCTACGGGTGGGACCGCCCCCTACGGATGAAACCGGAGGGGGCGGAGCCGTACGACCACGACCACGGGCCCGGCTTGTGAGGCCGTCCCTCAAGGATCCGGCCCCCGGCCCCCGGTCCCGCCCGTCTCAGTCCTGCCCGTACCGGGGATCGACCGACTCGGGGGAGAGGCCGAGGAGCTCGGCGACCTGCTCCACGACCACCTCGTGGACCAGGAGCGCCCGCTCGTCCCGGTTCTTCGAGCGGATCTCGACCGGCCGCCGGTAGACGACCACCCGGGCGGGCTCGCCCTTCTCCGCCGGGAGCGAACCGCCCAGCGGCACCGTCTCGCCCGGCACGGGCGGCGGCACCTCCAGGACCATGAACTCGACGTCGGCCAGCTGCGGCCAGCGCCGTTCGAGACGTTCCACCGAGTCGAGGACCAGATCGCGGAAGGTGTCGGCCCGGCTCGCGGAGAGCGGCACCTGCGGCGGCGCGACGGGTCCCCGCATCCCGCGGCCGTGCCGGTCGCGGCGGCGGACCCGGGGCTCCGCCGGGGGCTCCGCGGGACGGTGCGAAGGGCTCGGCGGCACAGGACTGTCCATCACCGACGCAGCGTAACCCCCATCGGTCCTCCGTACCGTGGCGTGTCTTCGCCACCTCCCGTCGAGCCTCCGGCCCGTTCCCGTCCCCTCTCCGCCCCGCATCCGCCCCTCCTGTCGAAACCTGAACATTCCGGCCGATCGCGCGCCCGATTCGGTGGTCCGTCGCGATCGGCCATCTGGCCCCGATTGACCGGATTCGTATCCCGGACTGTCCGAATCGCCACCTGCCCCGGGACCCGTGCGAGACCTTCCCCGCAGGTCGGAACGGCCGCCCCGGGCAGGGGTATGGCGCAGTTCACACCGCGACACGGTGGAGTGACCTGAGGGAGAGTCGTCGCGGCCCGCTCAAGAGTGCGGTACCGTCCAACGTCGTGAGCCCTGTACGTCGCTGTTCGCGCACCGCGTGCGGCCGCCCTGCCGTCGCGACACTGACGTACGTCTATGCCGACTCGACTGCGGTCCTCGGCCCGCTCGCCACCTACGCCGAGCCCCACTGCTACGACCTGTGCGCCGAGCACGGCGAGCGCCTCACCGCCCCGCGCGGCTGGGAGGTCGTGCGGCTCTCCGACGGATCCGCCCCCACCCGCCCCAGCGGCGACGACCTCGAAGCCCTGGCCAACGCGGTACGGGAGGCGGCCCGCCCCCAGGAGCGCGCGGCCGGAGCCGGCGGCAAGGGCGGCGGAGGCCGCGGCGGCGACCCCATGGAGGTCGGGCGCCGCGGACACCTCAGGGTGCTCCGTTCACCCGACAACTGACCCGACGACCGACCCGGCGCTCCGGACCCGCTGCCGGACCGACACGGGCCGTCAACCGGGCGCAACCGGCCACCGTCCGCATCCCCCCGCCCCACTCCGGGTAGTTTTGGCGTTCCGTACACGCGCCGCACACGCGTGCCCAGAACTCAGGAGGGTGGATCCGTGACTGCCGATCTGTCGCAGATCGTGAAGGCGTACGACATCCGCGGAGTGGTACCCGACCAGTGGGACGAGACGCTCGCCGAGCTCTTCGGCGCCGCCTTCGTCCGCGTGACGGACGCGGACGCGATCGTCGTCGGCCACGACATGCGCCCCTCGTCGCCCGGCCTCGCGGGAGCCTTCGCGCGCGGCGCGGCCCGCCTCGGCGCCGACGTCACCCTCATCGGCCTCTGCTCCACCGACCAGCTGTACTTCGCCTCCGGCAGCCTCGGCCTGCCCGGCGCGATGTTCACCGCCTCCCACAACCCGGCGCAGTACAACGGCATCAAGATGTGCCGCGCCGGAGCCGCCCCCGTCGGCCAGGACACCGGCCTCGCCGACATCCGCGCGCTGGCCGAGGAGTGGTCGGAAAAGGGCGCCCCCGAGGCCGCCGCCACCCCCGGCGCCATCACCGAGCGGGACACCCTCGACGACTACGCGGCCCACCTCAAGGGCCTCGTCGACCTCGCCGGCATCCGCCCGCTCAAGGTCGTCGTCGACGCGGGCAACGGCATGGGCGGCCACACCGTCCCCACCGTCTTCGCGGGCCTCCCGCTCGACACCGTCCCGATGTACTTCGAGCTGGACGGCACCTTCCCGAACCACGAGGCCAACCCGCTCGACCCGAAGAACATCGTGGACCTCCAGGCCCGCGTCCTCGCCGAGGGCGCCGACATCGGCCTCGCCTTCGACGGCGACGCCGACCGCTGCTTCGTCGTCGACGAGCGCGGCGAGCCGGTCTCCCCGTCCGCGATCACGGCCCTCGTCGCCGCCCGCGAGCTCGCCAAGCACCCCGGCGGAACGATCATCCACAACCTGATCACCTCCTGGTCCGTGCCCGAGGTCGTCCGCGAACAGGGCGGCGAGGCCGTCCGCACCCGCGTCGGCCACTCCTTCATCAAGGAGGAGATGGCGAAGACCGGCGCGATCTTCGGCGGCGAGCACTCGGCGCACTACTACTTCCGGGACTTCTGGAACGCGGACACCGGCATGCTCGCCGCGCTCCACGTCCTCGCGGCCCTCGGCGGCCAGGCGGGCACCCTCTCGGAGCTGGTCGCCGCCTACGACCGCTACGCCTCCTCCGGCGAGATCAACTCCACCGTCACCGACCAGGCCGCCAGCACGGCCCGCGTCCGGGCGGCGTACGAGGGCGGGGACGGGATTACCCTCGACGAACTCGACGGCCTCACCGTCACCTCCGCCGACTGGTGGTTCAACCTCCGCGCCTCCAACACCGAGCCGCTGCTGCGCCTCAACGTCGAGGCCCGCGACGAGGCCACCGCGGCCCGCGTCCGCGACGAGGTCCTCGCCCTGGTCCGGGCGACGGACTGACCCCGCGCCCACCGGCCGGGGAACGGGGCGGCCCCCGTTCCCCGGCGGTAGGCTGACCTGGCCCGACGGCCGATCCGAAACCCCGGCCCGAAGACCCGGCCCCGAGGCCCGGTCCGAGGACCGCGTCCGAAGACCCGACCCCGGGACACAGCCCGAGAGCCGGGTCCGAAGATCCGGCCCCGGGGCACAGTCCGAGAGCCGGGTCCGAGGACCCGGCCCGAGGGCAGCACCACCACCGTCCGTCCGCAGTTCGTCCGAAGGGACCACCCCATGCCGCTCGAAGCCGGCCTCCTGGAGATCCTGGCCTGCCCCGCGTGCCACGCCCCGCTCAACGACCGCACGGCGGACGAGACCCCCGAGCTGGTCTGCACGGGCACCGACTGCGGCCTCGCCTACCCGGTCCGCGACGGCATCCCGGTCCTCCTCACGGACGAGGCCCGCCGCCCGGCGTAAGGCCCGTCGGGCGGATCACGGCCGGACAGGCCCCGACCGCCCCCGAGGACGACGGCCGCCGTCCGGATCCGGGACCACCACGGGCGACGGACGCCGACGGCGGGTACCACTTACGGGAAGACCCGCACCTCCGCGCACCCGGTGGTACGGACGGTGCGAGCGGAACCGAGAAGTCCGGCCGGAGGCCGGGCCCACCCGAGGACACCGCCCCGCTCCCCGCCCGAGGCGCCCCACCGAACCCGCTCACCCGGGAGGCACCAGATGCTCGACGAGACCCTCCTCGACAGCCCGGACGACCTCGCCCTGGCCGACCGCCGGGGCCTCCTCCGCGGCGCCGCCGAAGCCGGCGCGCGGGTGCGGACCGCCACCCGCCACGCCGCCGACGCCGGCATCGCCGACCTCCGCCCCGAGGGCCGCCCCCGCGCGGTCCTCGTCGCGGGCCCCGGCACCGCCGCCACCGGCGTCGCCGACCTGATCGGCGCCCTCGCCGGAGCCTCCGCCCCCGTCGTACGCCTCCGCCCCACCGGCGTGGCCCCCGCCGCGGGCGCCCTGCGCTGGGCGCTGCCCGGCTGGGCCGGTTCGGTGGACCTGCTGCTGCTCCCCACCACCGACGGCTCCGAACCGGGCCTCGCCCTCCTGGCCGAGCAGGCGTACCGGCGCGGCATCACGGTCGTCGCCGTCGCCCCCCAGGGCTCCCCGCTCGGGGAGGCGGTCGGCGGCTCGCACGGAATGTTCGTGCCGATGGCCGTCGCCCCGAACGAGGCGCCCGACGAGTACGCCGAGAACATCGCGGCCAGCCCCGGCGCCCTCTGGGCCCTGTTCACCCCGCTGCTCGCCCTCCTCGACCGCGTCGGCCTCCTGGAGGCGCCGCCCGAGGTCCTGGAGAAGGTCGCCGACCGCCTGGACCGCACGGCCGAACGCTGCGGCCCGGCCATCGCCACGTACAGCAACCCGGCGAAGACCCTCGCCGCCGAGCTGGCGGACTCGCTCCCGCTGATCTGGACCGAGGGCAGCGCCGCGGGCCCGGTCGGCCGCCGCTTCGCCGCCGTACTGGCGGAGCTCGCCGGACTGCCCGCCCTCGCCGCCGAACTCCCCGAGGCCCTGCCCGCGCACGGCGTCCTGCTCGCCGGCGACTACGCGGCGGGCGCCGACCCCGACGACTTCTTCCGCGACCGGGTCGACGAGCCGCAGGCCCTGCGGGCCCGGGTGGTCCTCCTCCGCGACCGGCCCGCCGGCGGCCTCAGCGCGGCCCCCGCCGCCCGGGAACTGGCCCTCGGCCACGACACCGCCGTCAGCGAGCTGGAGCCGGAGGAGGGCGGCGACCTGGAGACCCTCGCGGAACTCCTCGCCGTGACCGACTTCGCAGCCGTCTACCTGGCCCTGGCCACCCGGCCCACCCCGGCCCCGTAGCCGCCGGACCGCCCCGCGCCCCGCACCGGACGCCGGGGCGCGGGACGCCGACCCCGCACCGACCCCGTACCGTCCACCACCCGGTCACCCACCCGTCACCCGCCCCCTGTCATCTGTCTCCCGTGTCCCCGGACACCCGCACATCCGTCACCCCACCCGAGGAGCTGGCAGGCCCCATGGACCGCCTCGTCAACACCGTCCGCCCCTACGCCTGGGGATCCACGACGGCCATCCCGGAACTCCTGGGCACCGCCCCCACCGGCGAGCCGCAGGCCGAGATGTGGATGGGCGCCCACCCCGGTGCCCCCTCCCACACCGGGCGCGGCCCGCTGAACGAGCTCATCGACGCCGACCCCGTACGCGAACTGGGCGAGCGGACCGTCGAGAGGTTCGGCCCGCGCCTCCCCTTCCTCTTCAAGGTCCTCGCCGCCGGCGCCCCGCTCTCCCTCCAGGTCCACCCCGACCTCGACCGGGCGCGCTCCGGATTCGCCGCCGAGGAGGCCGCGGGCATCCCGGTCGACGCCCCGCACCGCACCTACAAGGACGCCCACCACAAGCCCGAGCTGATCTGCGCCCTCACCCCCTTCGAGGGCTTCTGCGGCTTCCGTACCCCCGTCGACGCCGCCGACCTGATCGCCGCGCTCGGCGTCGACTCCCTCAAGCCGTACGTCGACCTGCTGCACGCCCACCCCGAGGAGGCCGCGCTCCGCGAGGTCCTGACGGCCCTCCTCACCGCCGACCCCGAGGAGATGGCGCACACCGTCGCCGAGGCCACCGCCGCCGCCGACCGCCTCGGCGGCGCGCACGCCCCGTACGCGCGCCTCGCCCACCACTACCCGAGCGACCCCGGCGTCGTCGCCGCCATGCTCCTGCACCACGTACGGCTCAAGCCCGGCGAGGCCCTCTACCTCGGCGCGGGCGTCCCGCACGCCTATCTCGACGGCCTCGGCGTCGAGATCATGGCCAACTCCGACAACGTGCTGCGCTGCGGACTCACCCCCAAGCACGTCGACGTCCCCGAACTCCTCAAGGTCGTCCGCTTCGACCCGGCCGACCCGGCCGTCCTGCGCCCCGAGGCCTCCCCGTCGGGCGAGGAGGTCTACGAGACCCCGACCGACGAGTTCCGCCTCTCCCGCTTCGTCCGCGCGGAGGACGCCGCCCCCAACGACCTCACCGTCCCCACCCCCCAGATCCTGCTGGCCGTCGCCGGCCGCCCGACGGCGGGCGAACTCCCCCTCGCCCCCGGCGAATCCGTCTTCGTCCCGGCGGGCGAGCGCATCCAACTGACAGGAGCGGGTACGGTCTTCCGCGCCACCGTGGCGGCCTGATGCGACAATGACCGGCCGAACCGCGGCGATCGAGCCGGAGCACCGACGAAGGGAACCCGTACACCCATGAGCGCGTCAGGCGGAACCAAGGCGATCGTGGCGGCGCTCGCCGCGAATCTGGCGATCGCCGCAGCCAAGTTCGTGGCGTTCCTCTTCAGTGGTTCGTCCTCGATGCTCGCGGAGAGCGTCCACTCGCTCGCCGACTCCGGCAACCAGGGCCTGCTGCTCCTCGGCGGCAAGAAGGCCCGGCGCGAGGCCACTCCGCAACACCCCTTCGGCTACGGCCGCGAGCGGTACATCTACGCGTTCCTCGTCTCCATCGTGCTCTTCTCCGTCGGCGGCATGTTCGCCATCTACGAGGGCTACGAGAAGATCAAGCACCCGCACGAGATCGAGGCCTGGTACTGGCCGGTCGGCGTCCTCGTCTTCGCGATCATCGCCGAGACCTTCTCCTTCCGCACCGCCATCAAGGAGTCGAACCCGCTCCGCGGCGACCTCTCCTGGAAGGAGTTCGTCCGCCGCGCCAAGGCGCCCGAACTCCCCGTCGTCCTCCTGGAGGACCTCGGCGCCCTCGTCGGCCTCATCCTGGCCCTCGGCGGCGTCGGCCTCGCCATCCTCACCGGCAACGGCGTCTGGGACGGCATCGGCACCCTCTGCATCGGCGTCCTGCTCATCCTGATCGCGCTCGTCCTCGCCGCCGAGACCAAGTCGCTCCTCCTGGGCGAGTCCGCCGGCACCGACGAGGTGAAGAAGATCGAGGCCGCCGTCGTCGACGGCAGGACGGTCACCCGCCTCATCCACATGCGCACGCTCCACCTCGGCCCCGAGGAGCTCCTGGTCGCCGCCAAGATCGCCGTCGCGCACGACGACACCGCGACCGAGGTCGCGCAGGCCATCAACGCCGCCGAGGAGCGCATCCGCGCCGCCGTCCCGATCGCCCGGGTCATCTACCTGGAGCCCGACATCTACAGCGAGAAGGAGGCCGCGGCGGGCCCGGACCCGGCCGCGACCCCGGGCGGCCCGAGCCACTGACCGGAGGGGTTGCCGACCCGGGAGGCCGCTGATCCGGCTTGCGGCCCCATGGCGCCGACTCCCTCCGGGGCCGCCTCCCTCCGATTCCGAAACCGTTCCTCTCCGGTGACCGAGCCGTGAGACGGACCGCCGGTCCAACGACCGAATCCGGCCATCGAGCCCGCCCCGCCGAGCCCCCGGTCCGTACGCGCGGACCGGGGGCTCGGCGCGTTCGACCCGGGCCCGGGACTGTCCGGGAGGCGCCCCGGGGCCCGATACGGACTGTGGCCCGCCGTGCCGATCGGTGTAGATTCGTGACCAGCCAGACGTCGCTGCTGATGGCGGTCGGGCGGTCCCCGTTGACCGGCCGAGGGAGAGAGGGCCTCCGACGACGGCACCATGGAAGTCCCGGGCATTCCTGTGCCCAGGGACCACCGCCGTGGTGCCCGGCGCCCCGAACGACCCTCGCACCCGACCCATGAGGAGCAGCCCCGTCATGACGACCGCAGCCCACCAGGACTTCAAGGTCGCCGACCTCTCCCTGGCCGCCTTCGGCCGCAAGGAGATCACCCTCGCCGAGCACGAGATGCCCGGCCTGATGTCGATCCGCCGCGAGTACGCCGAGCAGCAGCCCCTCGCCGGCGCCCGCGTCACCGGCTCCCTGCACATGACCGTGCAGACCGCCGTCCTCATCGAGACCCTGGTCGCCCTCGGCGCCGAGGTCCGCTGGGCCTCCTGCAACATCTTCTCCACCCAGGACCACGCTGCCGCGGCCATCGCCGTCGGCCCGAACGGCACCCCGGAGAACCCCCAGGGCGTCCCGGTCTTCGCCTGGAAGGGCGAGACCCTGGAGGAGTACTGGTGGTGCACCGAGCAGGCCCTCACCTGGCCGAACTCGCCCACCGGCGGCCCGAACATGATCCTGGACGACGGCGGTGACGCCACCCTCCTCGTCCACAAGGGCGTCGAGTTCGAGAAGGCCGGCTCCGCCCCGGACCCGGCCACCGCGGACAGCGAGGAGTACGCCCACATCCTGCGTCTCCTCAACCGCACCCTCGGCGAGAACCCGCAGAAGTGGACCCAGCTGGCGTCCGAGATCCGCGGCGTGACCGAGGAGACCACGACGGGCGTGCACCGCCTGTACGAGATGCACCGCGACGGCACGCTGCTGTTCCCGGCGATCAACGTGAACGACGCCGTGACGAAGTCGAAGTTCGACAACAAGTACGGCTGCCGCCACTCCCTCATCGACGGCATCAACCGCGCCACCGACGTCCTGATCGGCGGCAAGACCGCGGTGGTCTTCGGTTACGGCGACGTGGGCAAGGGCTGTGCGGAGTCGCTGCGGGGCCAGGGCGCGCGGGTGATCGTCACGGAGATCGACCCGATCTGCGCGCTGCAGGCGGCCATGGACGGCTACCAGGTGACGACGCTGGACGAGGTGGTGGAGACGGCGGACATCTTCATCACCACGACCGGCAACAAGGACATCATCATGGCCGG
>NZ_JBFBJO010000033.1:0-32521 GCF_040702165.1 Streptomyces sp. NPDC086147
CGGCCAGCTCGACACCGCCGTCGAACAACACGGCAAAGGCGACCTCACCCAACTCCTCACCGGCAACGACACCTGGACCGTCACCACCTGAGACACGGACGCGACGACACCGGAGGGAGGGCGCGGAATCCCGCCCTCCCTCCGGCCCGCCGGGGAGCGCGACCGGCCCCCGGGCAGGAGTCGAGCGGAGATGTAGCGCCCCTGACGAAGCTGGACGACGCGGCACCGGGCGGACCCGGTGCCCCCGTGTCGAAAGGGCCCGTATGAGCATCGTCGAGGAAGCGCCACTGGAGACCGTACTCGCGCCGAACCCCCGGCCCGCGGCTCCGATCCCCCCGCGTCCGGTCCCCCCGCGCCGGGAGGAGCCCCTGTTCGCCCCGCTGCGCGAGCGCACCGCGGAGCTGCACGCCGTCCGCGCGCTGGCCGAGGCCGGGCCGGGCGAACGCGCCACCGAGGCCCAGCACGCCAAGGGCAAGCTGACCGCCCGCGAGCGCATCGACCTCCTGTTCGACGAGGGCACCTTCAACGAGGTCGAGCAGCTCCGCCGGCACCGCGCCCAGGGCTTCGGCCTGGAGGACAGGAAGCCGTACACCGACGGGGTCGTCACGGGCTGGGGCCGGGTCCACGGCCGCACCGTCTTCGCGTACGCCCACGACTTCCGCATCTTCGGCGGGGCGCTGGGCGAGGCCCACGCCGAGAAGATCCACAAGCTGATGGACCTGGCCGAGGCGGCCGGGGCCCCGATCGTGGGGCTGTGCGACGGCGCCGGCGCCCGCATCCAGGAGGGCGTGACCGCCCTCGCCGGCTACGGCGGCATCTTCCGGCGCAACGTCCGCAACTCCGGGGTGATCCCGCAGATCTCCGTCGTCCTCGGCCCGTGCGCGGGCGGCGCGGCCTACTCGCCGGCCCTCACGGACTTCGTGTTCATGGTCCGCGGCACCTCGCAGATGTTCATCACCGGTCCCGACGTGGTCCAGGCCGTCACCGGCGAGGCCGTCACCATGGAGCACCTCGGCGGCGCGGACAGCCACGCCGGCACGTCGGGCGTGGCGGCGTTCGCGTACGACGACGAGGAGAGCTGCCTGGAGGACGTCCGCCACCTGCTGTCCCTGCTGCCCTCCAACAACCGCGAACTCGCCCCCGCCGGCGACCTCGACGACCCGGTGGACCGGCGCTGCGAGAGCCTCCTCGACCTGGTGCCGGCCAAGCCCACCCAGGGCTACGACATCCGCGACCTCATCGAGGAGATCGCCGACCACGGGGACTACTTCGAGGTCCACGCCCAGTGGGCCCGGAACGTCGTCTGCGCGCTGACCCGCCTCGGCGGCCACGTCGTCGGCGTCGTGGCCAACCAGCCGGCCCACCTCGCGGGCGTCCTCGACATCCAGGCGTCCGAGAAGGCCGCCCGCTTCGTGCAGTTCTGCGACGCGTTCAGCATCCCGCTCGTCACCCTGATCGACGTGCCCGGCTTCCTGCCCGGCGTCGACCAGGAGCACGACGGCATCATCCGGCACGGCGCGAAGCTGCTGTACGCGTATTGCGACGCGACCGTGCCCCGGATCTCGCTGATCCTGCGCAAGGCCTACGGCGGCGCCTACATCGTCATGGACTCGCGCTCCATCGGCGCGGACGTGGCCCTGGCCTGGCCGTCGAACGAGATCGCCGTGATGGGCGCGGAGGGCGCGGCCAACGTCATCTTCCGCCGCGAGATCGCCGCCTCCGACGACCCGGAGGCCACCCGCGCGCAGAAGATCGAGGAGTACAGGAACGAGCTGATGCATCCGTACTACGCGGCCGAACGCGGCCTCGTCGACGACGTCATCGACCCGGCCGAGACCCGCTCCCGGCTCATCTCCGCCCTCGGCATGCTACGCGCCAAGCACACGCAGCAGCCGAGCCGCAAGCACGGGAACCTCCCGCTGTGACCGCCCCCGCCGAGAACCCCGACGTCCCCGCCTCCGCCTCCGCTTCCGCCGACGACGCGGCGGCCCTGTCCCTGGCGGCCTCGATCCGCATCGTCAAGGGCAACCCGACGGCGGAGGAGGTCGCGACCCTGGCCGCCCTGCTCATCGCGCGGATGCGGCTCCAGCAGGAGGCCCGGGCCCAGGAGCCGGAGGCCCCGGTGCACAAGCTGCCGCTTCCCCGGCGGCCGACCTTCGTCGCACCGGGCGCCTGGGCCTCGTAGCCCTGGTGGGCCCTATCCGAGGTCACGGTCCGGCACGCCGGTGTCCTCCGACTCCTCCAACTCCTCGTCCTCCTCGTCCTCCTCGTCCTCCTCAATCTCTTCCGTCTCCGTGAAGAGGACCTCGCGGGCCTGCTCGGCGGCGCGGGCGAGGCTCTCGGCGACGAAGTCGAGGAAGCGGGCGACGTTCTCCAGGCGGACGGCGGCCGGGGTGCCGGGGCCGAGGACGCCGACGCCCTGCCGCGCGACCTCGACCTGTTGGCCGAGGGCCCGCACGCTGGCGACCATCGACTGGTACCAGAGGTCGTCGTCGACGACGTAGCGCTCGCGGCGGCGCTCGTCCCGCTCCCTGCGGACGAGGGCCTGGCTCTCCAGGAAGGCGATCGACTTGGA
Source organism: Streptomyces sp. NPDC086147 (assembly GCF_040702165.1). Classification (NCBI taxonomy): domain Bacteria; kingdom Bacillati; phylum Actinomycetota; class Actinomycetes; order Kitasatosporales; family Streptomycetaceae; genus Streptomyces; species Streptomyces sp. NPDC086147. The sequence goes on from NZ_JBFBJO010000033.1 coordinate 2,576, forward strand.
GATGGTCGCCGGGCTGACCTGGAGGCGCCGGGCGAGCTCGGACGCCGTCAGACTGCCGGCGTCGGTCATAAGGAGGGCGACCATGACGCGGGCCATCATCTTCGGCATGCCCGACTGCATCATGACGGTGGTGAACAGCTCCTCGTACGCCCGTACGGCCTCGGGGTCGCCCCCGCGCGGCCGGTGCACCGGCTCCGGCCCCCGGGGCGCGGCGGGCCTGCGCCGTTGGGTGCGCTGCTCCGTGGCGCGGTGGGCCAGGTCCGCGCGGTATCCGACGGGGCCGCCGTTGCGCATCACCTCGCGGGTGATCGTCGAGGTCGGGCGGCCGAGGCCCCTGGCGATCTCCGCGTAGGCGAGGCCGTCGGCCAGCCCCAGCGCGATCTGCTGACGGTCCTTCTGGGTGAGCCTGCCTCCCGGCACCACGCCCTCCTTCGTCTCCACCGAGATCTCCGCCGAGATCTCTACCGAGGTCTCCACCGTAGCGTTAACCATCAATCCATTGCACCAACCGAAAGACTTGACGTTGCATTAAACCCAAGCCCACCGCAACAAGTTCAAGACGCTGAACTGCATCGACGCAGCCATCACGCCATCACTTCATTGCCGCACGCTCGAACGCAACGTAGCCTTTCCATCATACGAAACACCGGTTCGTCAGGAGGGCGCCATGCAGAAGTTCGACACCCCCACCCCGATCGCCGCCGTCTTCGACGTCCCGGCCGGACGCGTCCAGGTCATCGCCGCCATCCGGACCGACACCGTGGTCGAGGTCCTGCCGATGAACCCCGCGAAGAACCGCGACGTCAAGATCGCGGAACAGGCCTCGGTGGAGTACGCCGACGGCGTCCTGCGGATCGGGATCCCGGTGAAGAACCAGTACTTCGGCTCCTCCGGCTCCGTCGAGGTGACGGTCCGGCTCCCCGCCGGCTCACGGGTCGAGGGCAAGGCCGCCGCCACCGAGCTCCGGGGCGTCGGACGGCTCGGCGAGGTCGTCTTCGACGGCGCCTACCGGCGGATCAAGATTGACGAGGCGACGGGCGTCCGCCTCGACGCGGTCGACGGGACCGTCGAGATCGGCCGGCTGGGCGGCTCCGCCGAGATCACCACGACGAGGGGCGACATCCGGATCGCCGAGGCCCTGGGCGGCACGGTCACCCTGCGCACCCAGCAGGGCGACATCTCGGTCGGCGCCGCCCGAGGGGTCTCCGCCTCGCTCGACGCCGGCACCGCCTACGGCCGCGTCGCCAACGACCTGAGGAACGACGGCACGGCCACGCTCGACATCCACGCCACCACCACCAAGGGCGACATCACCGCCCGCAGCCTGTAGGACTCCCGGCCCGTAGGACTGCCGACCCGTAGAGCCCGGTCCGTACACCCCCGGTCCGCCCGTACGATCCCGCCCCGCAGAGCCCCCGCCCTCCCCATGACCCCCGTCTGGGAACATGATCGCCATGGAGGCGGCAGCGACGTACCGAAGCGACACCGGGACACCCGACGACCCCGACGACCACGACGTGCGGGTGTGGGTCCTCCGCGCCCCGGCGGCTCCGCGCACCGCGCGGGAGCTCGCCGTCCTGGACGAGGCCGAGCACCGGCGTCTGGCCGCCTTCGCCCACGACCGGGACCGGGCGCTCTACGGGTTCGCCCACGTGGCGCTCCGCACGGTCCTGTCCGCCCTGACCGGCGTGGCACCGGGCGACCTCCGCTTCACCCGCGCCCCCTGCCCGTGCTGCGGCGAGCAGCACGGGCGGCCCGTCCTCGTCCCCGCGCCGCTGGAGTTCTCGCTCTCCCACAGCCGGGGCCTGGTCCTCATCGGCACCGCGTCGACCCCGATCGGCATCGACGCCGAGCTCGTACCGGAGCCCCAGGTCGTGGAGGAGCTCACGAGGATGCTGCACCCGGCCGAACGCGCCGAGATCGAGTCGGCGCCCCTCCACGACAGGCCGGCGGTCTTCGCCCGCCTGTGGGCCCGCAAGGAGGCCTACCTCAAGGGCCTGGGCACCGGCCTCGGCCGCGACCTCTCCGCGGACGACGTCCGCGCCGACCTCCCCGGATGGCGGTTCACCGACCTCCCCGCCGGCCCCGGCCACAAGGCCGCCGTCGCCGTCGCCTCCCCGGCGCCGCGCGGGGTGCGGATCCACCGGACGCTCCCGACGGGATGACCGGCGGGGCCCGGAGCGGCCGCGAGGACGCTCAGCCGAGGAGCGCCGACAGGATCAGCTTGTCGACGACGAGATGGGCGAGCAGCGAGAAGACGACGGAGGCCAGGAGGGTCAGCGCACGCTCCCTGAGGCCGCGGCCCATGGCCAGGACCACGAGCAGCAGGACGCCGAGGCAGGCCCACGCCTGGGGGGCGTACTGGAGGACGAGGGCGTAGTGGAGGCCCTCCATGCCGAAGACCCCCGCGAGCGCGGCGAGCGCGACGACCCGCCGACGTGCGTTCTCGCCCCGCCACCAGACGCCCGCCACTCCGAACAGGGGCCCGGCGACGAACGCCGCCCCCACCCAGACGAGCGGGGCGAACAGGGACCCCATGCCGTCGCGCGCGACCTCCGCGTAGCCGTAGTAGCCGACCACGAGCCCGGCCTCGGCGCACAGCCCCACGACGGCGGCCACGGACGGCCCGACCCGCCTGGCCGCCACCGCGCCCGCCGCGAACGCGGCGACGGACCAGACCGCGCCGGAGTTGGCGATCTGGTTCCAGGCCCCCGGGAGCCATCCCTGGGCCAGATTGGTCAGCACCCCGAGGAGGAGCCCGCCGACGAGCGCGGACACCACCACGCGGCCCCCCGTCCCTCCGCCGGTACCGGACACTGACACGAGGGCGGGGGAGGCGTTCACGCGGGTGCTCACTGTCTCTTCCGAGGTTCACGGGGCCTTGCGCCCCGGTGCAGCCGTGAAGATGCACGGATCCGCCGCCCCGTTCCCCGAAGGGACGGACCAGTCCCTCTGCCGTTCAGTCCCTCCCACTTTCAGTCCCTGTGCGAAACCGCAGGTCAGCCCGTTTCTCAGCAGGGACTCAGGGACTGAAGGGACTCAATTTTCCTGTTTCCAGCCTTTACGTGCGTGTGTGTATGCGCGGGCGTATGAAAGTACTTGTACCAAGCCCATGAAGCCTGTGCCGCTGATAACTAGAGATTTGAGTCCCTTCAGTCCCTTTCAGTCCCTGGTGTCGACCAGCCCAGCCCCCTGACCTGCAGGTTCATGCAGTGACCGAAGGGACAGGGACCGAAGGGTCCGAGCGCGGCATCAGCCCCTCCGGGCCGGGGAGGGTGTCCGGGGGAGGGGTACCCGGCAGGAGGCGCCCGCATGTCCCCCGTACGCCCGGTCCGGGGACGGACCAGAGACCGGAGGGACCGAAGGGACCCGGTTCCGAAACAGGAGCGACGTCATGCGTGAGTCGTCCGTGACGCTGGGCTAGCATCCGCGATAGGAAATCTTCAGTCCCTTCAGTCCCTGTGAACGCCTCCTCCGCACCGCCAAGGAAGAACCCGTGCCCGTCCGTCCCGAAGACGTCGCGACCTGGATGGTCCGGCACGGGTTCGCCGTGCACCCCCTGGCCCCCGGCGCCAAGACGCCCGCTCCCAACTGCGGCGCGTGCGCGACGGGAACCCACCCCGCCCGGCAGTGCCCCTGCCACGCGCGGCGCGGCTGGTGCCACGGTTTCCACGCCGCCACCACCGACCTCGACACGGTCCGGCGGTGGTGGGCCGCCCAGCCCCGCTTCGGGGTCGGCGTCGCCTGCGGACCCTCGCGCCTGGTCGTCATCGACGTGGACGCCCACACCGACCGCCCGCCCGAGCGGTCCCGGCTCCTGCCCGGCATCCCCGTCCACGACTCCGTCGACCTGACCGGGCTCGGCAGCGGATTCGACACCCTCGCCCTGCTGGCCGCCCACCGGCGCAGGCCCGACCCCTGCGCGGACACCTCGACCCTGCGCGTACGGACCCCCTCCGGCGGCATGCACATCTGGTACCGCTCGCCCCGGCACGCGCCCGCGTTCAAGTCCTCCAGCGGATCCGGCCACCGCACCGCCCTCGCCTGGCAGGTTGACGTCCGGGCCGCCAACGGCTACATCGTCGCCCCCGGCACCCGTACGACGGCGGGCGACTACCGGGTCCTGCCCGGAGCCCGCACCCCCGCCCCGCTCCCGCTCTGGCTCACCGCCGAACTCACCCGCACCGGACACCGCGCCGACCCGCCACCACCCCCGAGTCCCTCCGCGACGGCCCCTTCGGCGACGACCTCCCCCCGCCCCGGCGGCGCCCCGCGCGTCCTCGCCGCCCTCCTCCGGGACGTGGAGGCCTGCGGCGCCGTCCCCGAGGGGGCGGCCTTCAGCGAGAAGCTCAACCGGGCGGCCTTCACCGCCGGCGGACTCGTCCGGGGCGGCCACCTCGGGGACGCCGAGACCCGGCGGCTGCTCCTCGAAACCGCCACGCGTGCCCGGCCCCACCAGCTCCGCAGGAACGCCCACATCGTCGAGACCGGCATGCGCGCCGGCAGCGCCCGACCCATCCGACCCGAGGAACGCACATGAGCAGCGCCGGAAGCACCGGGTTCAACGCCCAAGCGGCGGCCGAACAGCTCGCCGTGTTCGGCGGCGGATCCGCGCCCGGCCCCGCCGAGCCGCCGCCTCCCCGGCGGAAGAACGGAACGGCGGTCCCTCCGGACCCCTCCGACTTCGTCCAGTCCGGGCTGCTCGCCGACCTCAGCGACCGAGGCAACGCCAAGCTCTTCGCCCACCTCCACCACGACCGCTTCCGGCACGTCGAGGGCCTGGGCTGGTACGTCTGGGACGAGTACCGGTGGAAGCGCACCGGCGGGGAGAAGGCCGCCATCTGGGCCGCGGGCGACATGGCCGAGGAACTGCCCACCACCGACCCCCGCGGCGTCTTCACCGACCGCGAACTCACCCAGCACCGCAAGCGCGCCATGTCCACCTCCGGCGTGAAGGCCATGCTGGCCCAGGCCAAGGCCTCGCCCGGACTCGCCCTCGACCCCGACACCCTCGACGGCGACAAGTACGCCCTGTGCACCCCGGCGGGCGTCGTGGACCTGCGCACCGGCGAACTCCGCAAGCCCGACCCCACCCGGGACCTGCACTCACGGGCCACCTACCTCGCGCCCGAGGCCATGCCCACGCCCCGGTTCCACGCCTTCCTCGCCCAGACCTTCGGCGAGGACGACCCGGGCAGGGAGATGATCGACTTCCTGCACCTCCTGCTCGGCTACTCCATCACCGGCGACGTCGGCGGCCAGGTCCTGCCCTTCCTCTACGGAGTCGGCGCCAACGGCAAGTCGGCGCTCCTCGACGTCGTCATCAAGATCCTCGGCGACTACGCCGACGTCGCGCCCCCCGGCTTCCTCATGGAGCGCGGAAAGTTCAACGAGCACTCCACCGAGCTGACCGAGCTCCACGGCCGCCGGCTGTTCGTCTGCAGCGAGCTCAAGCCCCACGACAAGTTCGACGAGGCCCGCGTCAAACTCCTCACCGGCGGCGACCGCCTCAAGGCCCGGCGCATGCGGCAGGACTTCTTCAGCTTCGAACCCACCCACAAACTGTGGCTGCTGGGCAACCACCGCCCCGAGGTCGGCACCGGCGGACACGCCTTCTGGCGGCGCATCCGCCTCATCCCCTTCGAGCGCGTCGTCCCCGACCACCGCAAGATCGACAACCTCGCCGAGATCCTCGTCCACGACGAGGGCCCCGGCATCCTCCACTGGATGATCCAGGGCGCCAAGGCCTACCTGGCCGCCAAACCCGCCCTGACCGGCCCCAGCGTGGTCCGCACCGCCACCCAGGCGTACGCCACCACCGAGGACCACATCGGACGCTTCCTCGCCGAATGCTGCACCACCGGCGGCGACCTGGAGGAACCCCGCGACCTCAAGGTCGAGCAGGGCGCCCTCTACCGCGCCTACAGCGGCTGGTGCCAGGACGGCGAAGGGCTGCGCCCCGCCACCACCCGCGCGTTCGCCACGCGGATCCGGGCCGAGATCGGCGTCGCCTCGCCCGGCGAGATGCTGCGCTCCAACGGGCAGAAGTTCTATCCCGGGCTCGCCCTCCTGGCGGACGACGAGCCGCCCCGGCGTACCGCAGACGGGTAGGCCTCGGGGTGAAGCCGGACCGCGTGCCCTTCGAAGACGACCGACACACATACGATGGACGAGGAATGAGCCGAGGCATCCAGCCGCCGGGCCCCGCGACGGCCGGCCGCACACCGACACCGGCGCCGAGCACGGCGTGGAGGAGACCGGGCCCCCCGCGGGCCGAGACGACCGAGAAGGGATCCAGGCCATGAGTTCGCTCCTGACGGCAGGCGACCTCACCCACGAGAACAGAGTGGTGTGGCTGGAGGACCCGGAAGAGCTCGACTACGTGCGCCAGGCCCTGGACAAGACCCCCCGCCGCCGCGGAAAGCCCCGCTACCACCGCGACGGGCGCATGATCGGCTTCGCCGAACTCGACGACAGCGCCGAGGCCGACCCCGACAGCGGACTGCAGAAACGACGCGTCTTCTACCTACTGCCCCACGACCGCGACGCCGAGCCCGACGGGCTGTACCGCGCGGGGGCGCCCGGCGAGGCGGTGGACCCGCGGACGATCCGGCCGGGCCAGGTGGGCAGCAAGACCGCCCGCTCGCAGCGGGGGACCGAGGCGACGGTCGCCTGAATCGATTCTTCGGTCCCTCCAGTCCCTTCGGACCCTCGGTCCCCGCCGCTTGTACCCGTGCGCGGTGGGGCGACAGGCACCGGTCAGCCATGATGTGACCTGATTCGCCCGAACATCGTGTGGAGATCGTGCGAAACGCGCTGGTAATTTGAGAGCCGCGATCCCGTGAGGTCGGGGGGAAGTCAGGGTTTGCGACCGCCATAACGGTAGCCGGGAAGCCCTCGTACGTCTGTACTGCCTGCCTGCGCGCGCGACAGGGAGTACGGAGAGGGGCCGATCGTGACCCAGGCAGGGCAGGGAGGGCACGCTCAGGGGGGCGAGGAAGACCCGTCGGAGCCGAGTCCCCCGACACGCATGCGTTTCTTCGGGCAGCGGCTGATACCCGACGAGACGATGCAGCTCCGCGTGCCCGAGGGCGGCATACCCACCACCCGCTCCGGAGAGCCGCTGATACCCGGCGGGGGCCGGCGCGAGACGTCCGACGACACCGCCGGCACACCCTCCGACACGGAGGCGACCGGAGAGACCGCCCCCGGATCCCGCGCCTCCCGCCGCGCGGACGCCAAGGCCGCCGCGCCCGGCCGGCCGGGAACCCGGCGCCGCCGCAAGGCGCCCAGGACCGCGCCCGCCGCCCGCCTCGTCGCCGCCGTCACCGCCGCCCTCGCCGTCGTCGTCGCCGTCCTCGGCCCCCGGCTGCGCCGCGCGCGGCCGCACTACCCCCGCCCCGGACGGACCGGCTGGAAGCGCTGGGTGCCCTCCTGGCGGCAGACCGGCGGCGCGGTCCTCGCCTCGTTCGGGCTGAGCGTCCTGACCCTGACCGTCGCCTACGCCGTCACCGACATCCCGGACAACCTCAACTCCTACGCCACCCAGCAGGACAACGTCTACTTCTGGGCCGACGGCACCCCCATGGCCCGCGCCGGCTGGGTGCAGCGGCAGGAGGCGGAGCTGGAGGACGTGCCCGAGGACGTGCGCTGGGCGGTGCTCGCCGCCGAGAACGAGAGCTTCTACAGCGACCCCGGCATCTCGGCCAAGGGCCTCACCCGCGCCGTCCTGCGCACCGTCGGACAGGGCAGCACCCAGGGGGGCTCGACCATCACCCAGCAGTACGTCAAGAACGTCTACCTCAGCCAGGAGCAGACCTACAGCCGCAAGTTCACCGAGGCCATGATGGCCCTCAAGCTCGACAACAAGATGAGCAAGGACGAGATCCTGGAGGGCTACCTCAACACCAGCTGGTTCGGCCGCGGCACCTACGGCATCCAGCGCGCCGCCCAGGCCTACTACGGCAAGGACGTCAGCGGGCTCAACGCCAGCGAGGGCGCCTTCCTCGCCGCCCTCCTCAAGGGCGCCGGACTGTACGACCCGACGCTCGGCGCGGCCAACCACGCCCGCGCCGAGGAGCGGTGGCGGTGGACGCTCGACCGGATGGTGAAGATCGGCAAGCTGTCGCCGGAGGAGCGCGCCGGCTACCGGACCTTCCCCGAGCCGCTGGAGAGCAACCCGCTCTACAACACCGGTGAGCAGAGCGACTACCTGGTGGAACTCGCCACCCAGTACGCCAAGAAGACGGCGCACGTCTCCGACAAGGACTTCGACCGCGGCGGCTACCAGATCTACACGACGTTCGACAAGAAGCGCGTGGACCAGCTCACCCGGGCCGTCGGCGCGGCCCGCGACAAGGCCCGCAAGGACAACCCGGAGGCCGCGAAGCAGGTCCACTACGGCGCCGCCTCCATCGCCGTCGACGGGCGCATCCTGGCCATCCACGGCGGCCCCGACCACCGCAAGCAGGGCTACAACGAGTCCAACGCGACCACCGTGCGGGCCGGCTCGGCGTTCCAGCCGTTCGTCTACGCCGCCGCCCTGGAGCACGGCGTGCGCAAGAGCCGGGACGGCGCCCCCGAGCCGGTGACTGGCGAGACGGTGTACGCCGGCGACGACAAGACGCCCGTCACCACGCCGGAAGGGCCGTACTGGGACCGCAGCGGCCGCAAGGTCGCCGCGAAGAACGACGGTGGGCGGTCCTACGGGCAGATCTCCCTGCACCGGGCCCTCGCCTCCTCCGTCAACACCACCTTCATGCAGCTCGGCATGGACACCGGCCTGGACAAGGTCCGCGCCACCGCCCAGGCCGCCGGACTGCTGCCCTCCAGCCTCGGCGCCCAGGTGCCCGCCCTGTCCGCCGGCAGCTCCACGCCCAGCGCCATCCGGATGGCCAGCGGCTACACCACCTTCGCCGCCCAGGGCCGGCACACGGAGCCGTACGCCATCCTCAAGGTCACCCGCAACGGCCACGAGGTCGCCACGGACGCCCCGGCCACGCGCCGGGCCATGGACCCCGACACCGCCGCCGAGGTGCAGTCCGCCCTGACGGACGCCTTCCGCACCGCCTACCCGGAGACCGCCGCGAAGGCGGGCGGCGAGGTCGCCGGAAAGCGGGGCACCACCGAGGACGACACCGCCGCCTGGTACGTCGGCACCGAGAAGAAGGTGTCCACCGCGGTCGTCGTCTACCGCATCGACCTCGCCAAGAGCCTCGAACCCCTGCCGCTGGAGGGGCTGGGCGGCACGATCGCCGACAGCGTCCCGTTCGGCATCTGGGCGGAAGCCCTGAGACCGCTCGGCTGACCACCGGCGCGACCGAACCGTCCCCGTCCACGCCTCCGAGGGATCGAGGCCACCGAGAGATTGAGCCGCAGATGAACAAGCCGTCGGGCCGACGCCGCAAGGACCCCGCACCCCGCCGTCTCCCCGCCCGCCCCGGCACGCTCGCCCTGGCGGCGCTCCTCGTCGTCGCCTCCACCCTCGGCGGCTACCTGGTGCTTTCCGGCACCGACGACACCACCCCGACCGGGTCCGCGACGAACGGCTCGCCGCGCCAGCCGGTCTCCGGGGCCTCGGGGGAACCGCCCTGGGACGGCAAGGTCAAGGTGATCGGCGACGGCTCGACCTCCTACACCGGCCCGCAGAAGGAGCAGCTCAAGCCCCAGCCCCTCAAGCCCGGCGAGAAGCCGCCGCAGTTCGTCGTCTTCTCCTGGGACGGTGCCCTCCAGGGCGACGACGGACTGTTCGCGCACTACCGGGAGATGGCCAACCGGCACAACGCCCACATGACTTTCTTCCTCACCGGCATCTACCTGCTGCCCAAGGGCAAGAAGGACCTGTACGCCCCGCCGCAGCACCCCCGGGGCAGCGCGGCCATCAGCTTCCCCACCGACGAGCACGTCTACACCACCCTGGAGCAGCTCGGCGGGGCGTGGAAGGACGGCAACGAGATCGGCACCCACTTCAACGGGCACTTCTGCGGCGCGAAGGGCGGCGGCGACTGGAGCGTGCCGGAGTGGAAGAGCGAGATCGACCAGTTCTACGGCTTCGTGGAGAAGTGGAAGACCAACACCGGCCGGACCGACCTCGACCCGCTGCCGTTCGACATCCGCCGTGAGGTCGCCGGCGGCCGCGCCCCCTGCCTCGAAGGCCAGGCCAACCTCCTCCAGGCCGCCAAGGGCTACGGCTGGCGCTACGACGCCAGCTCCGCCGGCGACTTCCAGATCTGGCCGAAGAAGAAGAACGGCATATGGGACTTCCCGCTCCAGATGCTTCCGTACGAGGGCGGCAAGTACCAGGGCCTGTCCATGGACTTCAACTTCCTCTACAACCAGTCCGAGGGCAAGACCGACGGCGACCCGGCCATGTACCCGAAGTGGCAGCAGGAGACCCTCGACACCTACATGGCCGGATTCGATCGCGTGTACTACGGCAGCCGTGCCCCGCTGTTCATCGGCAACCACTTCGAGGAGTGGAACGGCGGCATCTACATGAAGGCCGTCGACCGGATGATCGAGAACGTGTGCACCAAGAAGGACGTCAAGTGCGTGTCCTTCAAGGAGCTCGCCGACTGGATGGACGTCCAGAAGCCCGCCACCCTGGAGCGCCTGCGCAGCCTCGACCCGGCCCAGTCGCCGGACTGGTCCACCGTCGTGAAGTGACCGGCCGACAGGCTTGGAAGCCCCCGGTGATGACAGTCCGGAAACCTCCTTGCATCAGTCGCCCCACCTCCTTCACACGAGCCGCACAAGGCATGCGAAGATGCCGCTTACCTCGGCGGTCCTATGCCGGGGGAAGAGGGGAAAACGCCAGTGAAGTCAAGAAAACTGAAGCACACGCGACGCCGGGCGACGATACTCACGGCGGCCGCCGCATCGGCCGTCGCGGGGGCCGCACTGCTGCCCAACTGGAACGCGGGCGCCTCCACGGCGGCCGAGCCCCAGGTCGACGCCAAGACCAAGGCCGCCTTCCAGAGCCTGGCCGACGCGGTCTTCACCGACCGCACCAACGCCCTGGTCGACCAGCCCCGCCAGGGGGGCAAGAAGGCCCTCACCGAAGGCTTCTCCGGCAAGGTGGAGCTCTCCTCGGACATCGGCCGCAACGAGAACGCCGCCCGCAAGCAGCTCGGCGACCGCAAGAACCGGCTGGCGAGCAGCGGCGAGAAGTACAGCGCCGGCAGCACCACGGTCACCCTGGACCGCACCGACGTCAAGGGCCGCACCGCCGTCGTCGCCGTCACCGAGAACACCACCCTGACCTACGCCAAGGTCACCGGCGGCGAGCCGGGCACCACCGGCTTCCAGGCCCGCCACGAACTCACCTTCAAGGCGGACAAGAAGGGCTCCTGGAAGCTCACGAGGATCCGCGAGACCGGTGACGGCTACCTCGCGATCAATCAGCTCGCCCGGCCGATGACCGCCACCGTGGCGGCCAAGACCACCACCACTCCGGCGGCGCCCCGCGCCGCCATCACCAAGCGTCCGCCGGCCGCCCCCAAGAACCTCACCGGCGGCGAGTACGACTACAAGGCGATGGCCGCGTACGCGGAGAAGTACTGGACGAACTACAACCCGGCCTACCCCAACTTCAACGGGGCCGGCGCGGGCGGCGACTGCACCAACTTCGTCAGCCAGTCCCTCAAGGCCGGCGGCTGGAAGCACGCGCCCGGCTACGTCTACGACTACACGCGCTGGTTCGGCACCGCCGACATCCAGTCGCACTCCTTCATCGGCGTCAACGAGTGGTCCTGGTTCGCGCAGAACTCCAAGCGCACCACCAGCCTCGCCAACGTCTACCAGCTGGACGTCGGCGACGTCCTCCAGGTCGACTTCAACAAGGACGGGTCCAAGGACCACACCATGATCGTCACGTCCCGTCGCAACGGCGTGCCGTACCTGACGTACCACTCCACCAACACCCTGCGCCGTTCGGTGACGAGCATCATCTCGTCCTACCCGACCGCCGCGTACTACGCCTACCGCACCTGACGGTCGGCCACCCCCGAGCCGCAGCGCCCCGCGTCCCTCACGGACGCGGGGCGCTGTGGCGTCGTCGCCGACCCGGAGTAACGCAACCGGGCCCCGGTCGTTCACAGGGAGTTGCCCGGTGACGGTGACACGCTCCCGGAGGAGGCCCACGGTGACAACGGAAATCGGCAGGACGAGCACGGACGGGACGCCCGTGGAGCACCGGCTGTCGTACCAGGGCTTCACCTACCACGCGCGGGTCGTGCGGTCCCCGGCACGGCCGGGGACGGTGCCGGTGGTGATCCTGGGCGGGTCCGCGCAGGACCGCTACACCTGGGTGAGGCACGAGCCGCGGCTGACGCCGACGACCCCGGTGATCACCGTGGACCTGCCGGGCTACGGATCCGCCGACTTCCTCCCGGCCGCCCACGGCCTGGACTTCCTGGCCGACGCGGTCCACCACATGGTGACCGGCCTCGGGCACCCGGCCGTCCACCTGATGGGAGCCTGCTACGGGGGCAACGTGGCACTGCGCTTCGCACAGCGCCACCCGGAGACCGTACGGAGCATGGTCCTGGCCGGCACGACGCTGGTGGTGCCCGAGAACTTCAAGGCGGCGGTCGCGGGGTGGACCGACATGCTCCGGCGGGGCGACCGCGCCGGCTACGCCTCCGGCATGGTGGCGGCGTTCACGGCCCCCGCCGAGCTCGGTCCCGTGCGCAAGCGCACCGTCATGGCCCGGATGCTCCACCGCCAGGGCATGGACCGCACCGCGCACGAACTGCGCATGGACGCCGAGCACAGCGACCGCGTGCTCCGCCACGGCGTGTACGCCCCCGGGCGTCTCCCCGACGTCCCCTGTCTGGCCTTCACCGGCGAGTACGACACCCTCACGCCGCCCTCGCACAGCCGCCGGGTGGCGGAGCTTTTCCCCCGCGCGCGGTTCACCACCGTCAAGGAGACCGACCACCTCTCGCTGCTGGAACGGCCGACCGAGGTGGCCGACCTGTGGCAGCGCTTCTACACCGGGACCCCCTTCGACGAACTGGACTTCCTGAACGGCGTCGAGAGGATCGGGAGCCCGGCGGCCCTCCTGACCTCCCCGTGAGCACGGAGGCCCGGCCGCCGCGGCGGCCGGGCCTCCGTGGGCGGCGTGTCAGCCGGTGACGGCCACGTGGTCCTCGCGGCTCCTGCTCGCGAAGTGGGTGGTGCCGTTGTCGTAGAACACGGCCTGCCAGGTGCCGGAGGCCTTGGCGGCGAACCTGCGGTTGACGGTGCCGTCGGCGGCGGTCGTGGCCGACCCCATGTAGGTGGCGGTGGTGCCGCCGTCGGCCGTGAAGTAGAAGCGCACCGTCTGGCCGCCGTACGGCTTCCAGTCGGTGTCGGACGCGGCCCGCTGCTTGAGCTTGCCGGTGAGGGTCAGGTACTGGCCCTTCCGGGCGGGCTCGGGGTTCACGTTGAACTCGGCGACGGTGGTCACGGTCTTGGTCAGGCGGAACCGCGAGGAGACCGCCCCGGCGAGGTCGGGCCGGCCCGCGTACCGCAGCCGCCAGTACCCGTCGGCGGGCGCGTTCGCCGTGGTCGGCAGGGTGACGTACTCGCCGATGACGGTGTCCGCGCTCGCGCGGGTGGTCCAGCCGGTGCGGCCGTCGGCCGAGTACTGGAGCTCGACCTCGGCGGGGCCGGGGGCGGCCGAGGTGGCGCGCTGGACCAGCGTCCCCCTGGCGTACACCGTGCGGTGCTTGTCGATGCTCATCGCCACATCGGTGAAGGCGGTGCCGGCCGTCACGGTGGCCTTGACGTCCGCGGTCGTGGAGTAGTTGAGCCACGGCTGGTAGGCGGCGGCGACCTTCCAGGTCGAGGACTTCAGGATCCGCGCCGACCTGGCGAACCGGCCTGCGGCGTCGCTGGTGAAGCCGGGCACCGTGGTGTTGGGGATCGTCAGCCGCATCGGCGCGGCGACCGGCTTCTCCGTGCCGTCCTTGGCGATGCGGCGGATGCTGCCGCGGACGGTGACGGTGGAACCGTAGGGGGCGGTGAACTGCCGGGAGTCCTCGTCCAGGACGATCTTCGCCTGCTGGACCTCGACCGCGGGCGCGACCGAACCCCAGGCACTGATGTAGTCGCCGGAGGCGTGCTGGAGCTGGACGCGGCTGGAGGTCTCCGTCCCGGTGAACTTCACGGGGACGGAGAGGTGGCCGGCGGCGTCGGTGGTGGCCGTCAGGGTCCGTCCGGAGACGTCGACGGTCACCTGCCTGCCGGGCAGGGGGGTGAGCTTCCCGTCGCGGGGGTCCCGGGCGACGAGGTCGGAGGAGAGGGTGGTGCCCAGGTCGTCGAGGGAGACGGCCCGGGACGCGGCGCTGTTGTGGAAGGTGGCGTGCAGGCGGTAGTCGAGCTCCGCCACGTCCTTGTGGAGGATCGTCTCGCCCTCGGTGCCCTTGTACTCGATGTCCACGGAGTAGACGCCGAGGTCGGCGAGGTCCACCGGGCCGGACTCGTAGTGGTCCTCCGACGAGCAGGAGATCTCGCAGTCGTCGGTGGACTTGAACCCGGTGACGGTCTTGACCCGGGTCTCGCTGCCCTTCTCGCGGAGGTGGGCCGAGAAGTCTCGCCAGCCCATGGTCGTGATCCGGATGGCTTCGGGATACGCCTTGACATTCAGGAACTGGACGGGGTCCGCGGCCTGCGCGGTGCCGGGCGCGAGCAGGGTGCCGAGCACGACGGTGGCGGCGACGAGCGCCGCCGAGGCGGTTCTTCTCAAGGAATTCTCCCGGGCTGTCTTTGATGATCACCTGTGTGATGCCCGGGACGGCGTCCGGGTTGTACGCGCGCCCGAACCGATGTGCGACCGGGCGTGAGGCGTCAGCCGGCGGCACGGGCCGCCCGAGCCGCCGTGGTCCCGGTCAGCTCCGCCAGACGGGCACGTCCGGCAGCGGACCGGGCGGATCGAGGGTGAGGCCGTGTCCGTCCGCGCGGCCGGTCAGCCAGCCCAGGAGAGCCGCCGCGGGCCCCGACACCCGCGGCCCGCGCCCGTCGCCGACCGGGCGCGGCACCCGGTCCTCGTCGGCGACCAGCACCATGCCGGACACGTCGTCACGCTCCCGCAGCCCGGCCGCCGTGGTCGCGAGTTCGCGGGCGACGAAGGACGGGGGCCAGTCCGCGGGCCGGTGACCGCACCCCAGGTCGGTGTGGTGCACCTCCACCTCCCGCAGCAGGCTGCCGACCGCGCGCCGCACGGGGCGCATCCGCCCGCCCAGCCAGCGCACCGGCACGTCCCACGCCTCGTCCGGGTGCGCGGCGGCGGCCGCCAGGAACCCGCCCAGCGCACCGCGCAGGTCCGCCGCCAGCTCGGCGGCCGGCCGTCCGGCGCCCTCCTCGATCTCCCGCTCCCGCTGCGCCTCGTCGTCGTACTGCGCGAGGTCCGCGCCCGTGCGGGCGGCGGTCAGCAGCCGGGTGCGCGAATCGGCGCTGCGGGCGATGTGCGTGAGCACGTGCGCGCGGGTCCAGCCGGGCAGCGGCGAGGGGGCCCGCACGTCGTCGTCCGTCAGGGCCGCCGCCGAGGCGTGCAACCGCTCCACGGACGTGCGCAGCAGGGGCAGCAGGGCGGCGGGCCCCGCACTTCCGTCGTACGTCATGGCATCTCCCCGTCCGGTGTCCGCGTGTCTCCGCACCGGTTACCCCGGGCACACCCCTCCCAGCCCGCGATTCCCGCCGGGCGCGGCCCCGGGCCGCGAGGACCTTGCTCACGCCCGCTCCCCGATGGTGAAGAAGCCGGTCAGGACGGGGGCGAGGAGCCCCGGGGCGATGGTGTGCTCCTGGCCGGGGAAGACGCGCAGGGTGAAGTTGTCGGCCAGTGCGGCGAGTTCCCGCACGCCGGTGAGCATGTGCGGGGCGCCCGCGTCCCCGCTGCCGACGAGGACGGGGACGGTCACGGACCGCCAGCGGTCGGCGGGCAGCGGCCGGCCGGACATGGTGTCCCCCATGACCCGGCCGTCGTAGGGCAGGGTGCGGGCGGTGGCCTCCATGCCGCCCCAGAAGGGGGCCCGCCGCATCCCGGCGACGGCCTCGGCGGGCATGCCCACGGCCGCGGTCATGAAGTAGGCCGCGGCGTCGCCGTACGCCCCCGCGTGATCCAGCTGCGACGCCTGATCATCGCCAACGCCGACGTCTTCCCCGACCTGGGGACCGAGTGGTACGAGCGAGGCTTCCAACGAGCCCTCACCACACTGGCGGCGACCTTCCGGCGCCTGACCGACCAGGGGCTCCTGCGCGTCGACGACCCGCTCCTGGCCGCGAACCACTTCTCCGGCCTGCTGCTGTGGATCCCGGTGAACAAGGCCATGTTCACCGGCAGCGCCCGGCACACCGAGGCCGACCTCGACCACTACGCCACCGCCGGCACCCGCGTCTTCCTCGCCGCCTACCGCTGACCGCCACGCCCTCACGGACCCACGCGCGCCTGCCGGGCCGTACCCGGCTCCGTGTCCGCCACGAAGCCGCCGCACCGGTCGCGGCGACCGGCGAACGGATATGAGTGGCCCCGGCGTACCCGCGACCGCTAGCTTCACCGGCCATGAAGCAGCGCAAGCGGAAGAAGCTCTCCCATCACCTCTTCGAAGCGATCCTCGCAGGCGACGCCCTGCGCACGAAGGCCCTGTTGCGCAGGGGAGCGAGTCCGGAGGGACGGGACACCGACGGCACCACTCCGCTGTACCTGGCCTCGGTCCAGGGCGAGGCCGAGACAGCGCGCCTGCTCTTGGAAGCCGGGGCTTCTCCCGACACTGAAAGCAGCGGCCCCGGCTCGGAGGGCACACCGCTGTGCGCGGCCGCCTGCTGGGGGCACACCGAAACGATCCGGCAGCTGTTGGCCCATAGCGCCGATCCCCACCTCCGTGAGGACCACGGCGCGGGCAGGTCCCCACTGGAATGGGCGGACAACGGCCCGCACCCGGACGCCGCCGAACTCCTCCGGGCAGCGGGGGCGCGACCGACAACTCACCCGGCTCCGTAGCCGACGCCACCTCGGCGCCCGCTTCCGCAACAGGCCTCAGCAGGGCGAGAACAGCGATGATCACCGGCCGTCACGACGCCGACCGCGGTGAGCCCGAGACCGAAGGGAGCGACGAGCAGGGTCATGAACGCGCCGAGCCATTCACCACGGAGCCCGACGGCCAGGGCGAGGGCGATCGATACGCCGCCGATGGCGATCGCCGCCCTCTTCTGCTTGCGCAACTGCGGATCGTCCACGGACTCGGGCACGGCACGGGCGGACACCAGCGTCGAGCCGTCGACCGCCCCCACCTCCCCCGTGCGCGCGGGCAAGACAGCGGCAACGGCCGGGACGAACAGTGCCGCGGCGGCCTCGCTCACGCCGTCGACGCGGTGCACGGCGGGCGCCGCGCAGGACGTATGGGCGAGATCGACATGCCGGAGATCGTAAGGGCCTGAACGGGGTCGCCGGTCACGTCACAAGGTCGGGAGACAGCCGGGCGGCATGAGGGATTCGAACCGGTCCGGTGACGCTCCGCCTCTCACAGTTGAATATCGGTGTGACGGTGAAAGCAGTGGGGTTCGGCGAGGACGATCTGAGGGCGCTGGCCGGGACCCGGTCCTTCGAGCGAGGGCCGGGATACCTGGACGCGGTGAGCGGGCTGGAGGTGGGGGAGGACTCGGTCACCGCCGTGGTGCACGGTACGGACGTCTACGAGGTGGAGCTCACCCTCGGCGGCGACGAGGCGGTCTCGGGATGGTGCGACTGCCCGTACGGGCAGGAAGGCAACTTCTGCAAGCACTGTGTGGCGGTCGGGCTCGCCGTGCTGCGGCGGGTGAAGGCGGTCCCCCAGCGGCGAGTCGCGGCACGAGCGCGGGCTTCGGGCCTGGAAGCGTGGCTTTCGGCTCTCTCGCGCGACGAACTCCTGGCGCTGGTGCGGGAGCAGATCGCCGCGGACCGGGAACTGCGCGGGCGCTTGGAGCTGCGGGCAGCCACCGCGCGCCGTGACCTCGGTACGGTCCGGGGCCGGATCGTCGCCCTGACCGATCCACGACCGTTCGCCCGGTACGGATGCATCGAGTACGCGGATGCCTCCGGGTACGCACGACAAGTCGCCGAGGCGGCGAGCGCGCTGCGCGCCCTGACCGCCGACGGGCAGGCGGCGTATGCGGTGGATCTGGCCGAGGAGGCGATCCGGACACTGGAGGAGGCGTACGAGGCGATCGACGACTCGGACGGTGCGGTCGGCCAGGCCGCCGCCGCGGTGGCCGAGGCCCATCTGGAGGCGTGCGGAGTCGCACGCCCCGATCCGGCCCGGCTGGCCGACTGGCTGGTCGGCTCGGTGCTCGGCGACGGCGTGACGGACCTGGACCCGCTGGACTACGCCGACGTGCTGGGACCGGACGGGCT
The DNA here is from genome assembly GCF_040702165.1 of Streptomyces sp. NPDC086147. Classification (NCBI taxonomy): domain Bacteria; kingdom Bacillati; phylum Actinomycetota; class Actinomycetes; order Kitasatosporales; family Streptomycetaceae; genus Streptomyces; species Streptomyces sp. NPDC086147. Next base: position 20,946 of record NZ_JBFBJO010000033.1, read on the forward strand.
GGCGCGCCTACGACGGCTGGCCACCGAGGCGCTCGAGCGCAGGCCTTCCGGTTGGGCGGAGCGGTACCTGATGGACCGTCTGATCAAGGCGGAGGGTGACGTCGACGCGTTGGTCGCCCTGCATGCGCGGGACCTCGTCCCGACCGGTGCGACCCATCTGCTCATCGCCGAGGAACTGGAATCCGCGGGACGCGCGGACGAGGCCCTTGCCTGGGCGGAGCGCGGACTGCGCGACTGCGCCGCCGAGACGTACCTCGACGGCCGCCTGGTCGACTACGTGTGCGCGCGGTACGCGCGGACGGGGCGGGCGGCCGACGCGGTCGCGGTACGCCGGGACCGGTTCCGTATCGAGCGGTCCCTGACCGCCTACCGGCAACTGCGTACCGCCGCCGGGGCGGCGAACTGCTGGGAGACCGAGCGCGCGGCGGCGCTGGCCACCCTGGAGGAGGACGCCCCTCGGGAGCGCGGCGGCCGGTACGGCGGGCCCGTGCTGATCGACGCGTTGCTCGACGACGGCGATCTGGACGCCGCCTGGCGGCAGGCCGCCGGCCGCGCCGACGACCGGCAGTGGGCGCAGCTCGCCGATCTGTCACGCGACACGCGCCCGGCCGAGGCGCTCGATGTGTACCTGCGGCTGATCGAGCGGTCGAAGGAGCCGACGGGCGACCGTGCCTACGAGCACCTGGCGCGACTGCTCCGAGCCGCCCGTGACTGCCATCGCGCGCTGGGAACCGAGGACGCGTTCGCCCACCTTCTCGCCGACCTGCGGAGGGAACTGAAACGCCGGCGGAAGCTCATGACCGTCCTTGACCGGCACGGGCTGTGAAAGGACCCCGACAGAGGCCTTGCCGACGAAGGGAGAACGACAGCGCCAGGGGACCGGCTCTTCTTACGGGAAGAGAACGCGGAGCTCTGCCGACCACCCGGGGGACACACCGGGACGACGCTGGTCTCACAGCCGCGGACCGTGGCCGCCCGCCGGTACCCGACGACGTACCGGTCTTGGACGGGGGCGCGGCCTGCGCCGACCGGGACTCCAGGCCCCCCCGCAGGCGAGCGAAGAGCTCCTCGAGGACATCGGGTCGGCCGGCAGCTGCCCACTCCGCGAGCTCCTCCGAGCCGGGCTTCTGCCATCGCCAACACCGGACGCCACGGCGTACTGGTGAAGTCCGCCGTCGTCGACACCGCCCGCACCCGCGGCCCGGCCATCGCCGGCGCGGGGGCTCCGCCTCTCTCCCCCCGCATCGGTGTCACCGCCACCGTCGACGGCCACACCCGCATCGCCACGGACCGCGCGGGCTCCTACCTCGCCCTGGAAACCGCCGACGCCGTCATCGTCGGCCTCAACGGACTGCGGCTTCTGCGCGACTCAGCATGGAACCGCGCCGCACAGGACACATGATGAGCTGCCGCAGCAAGAAGGCCGCCCCCAAGCCGAGGACGACTCTGCCCGCTGTCACCGTCTGCCGCGGCACCCCTGCCCAGGTGCCGCGCCTGGACCACGAAGCCCGGCGCACCGACCTGCGCACCCAGCCGGCCGGAGTCGCGATGGTCCGGCGTACCGACTGCCTCGTCGCGTGCGAGCGCGCCGACGTCGTCATCATCCAGCCCTCCGCCGAAGGCGGCGAGGCCGACGACACACGAATGTCAGCAGGTATCGGCGTCGCCGGTGTCGATGGCGCGGGACAACCACTCGACGCACGCCGGCATCATCGCTGAGCCGTGGTGCTGGCCCCGTCGAGCACTTCCCGAATGATGTCGGCATGTCCGGCGTGCTGCGCCGTCTCCCTGATCAGATGCAGCAGGATCCGGCGCGCGGACCAGTGGACGGTCTCCGGCGGAGACCACGGAGTCCTGGGCAGCGGGACGCTCAAGCCGAGGTCCACAAGCCCCGCCACAGCCTCCTCGGTCGTCTGCGCAGCCGTCGCGTACTGCTCCAGCAGTACGGCGAGCGTCTCGTCCTCCGCCATCCGGTACTGCCCCATGTCGAGCATGCCCTCCGGCAGTTCCCCGTCCCCCTCGACCAAGACCTGCATCCACACCCGCTCGCCACAGGCCAGGTGCTTCACGATCCCGCCCAGGGTGAGCTCGCTCACCGTCGTGCGCCGCGCGGCCTCGGCGTCCGTGATCCCGCGGACCGCGATCAGGAGCAGCTCACGCTGCTCCGCCAGCGCGCGTAGCAGTTCACCTCGCTCACCTGGAAGAAACGGGACCTGGTTTTCCGGCGAAGTCGTCATGAGGCGACCGTAGGAGGCATCTAGGTCAGCTTCTGTCCCCGATCCAGCGCACCCGCTGTTCGGCCTCTTGGCTTCCGATGGACGAGCCGGAGAAGCCGCGCGGGCGCGTCGCGGGGGACCGGTCCGCGATCCCTGGTAGGACGGCAGCCGTGAACTGGAATGACCGAACGACAGACCAGAACCGGACCCTGGCCGAGGCGGGTGTCCTGCTCATCGAAGCCCGCCGCAAGGCCGCGGACCTCGTACGCGCCTCGGGCGCGGACCTGTCCCCCGAGGAACGCGACTGGGTCGGCCGCCCCTGCCAGGCCGAACTGGACCCCCCGCCGACCCCGCACTTCTGCGGCTGCGGCGACTACGGCGGCTCGGGCGGTGAAGAACCCTGCCTCAACACCTGGACCGACTTCACCGGCCCGGACTTCGGCACGGGATCGCCCACCAGGACCTGTGAGCACACGGAGTTCGAGCACGCCCAGATCTGACCGGTCAGGAGGGCGCAGATGCCTGGGCCGAAGCGGAACGACAGGACCGACGCGCAGTCGCGGATACTGGCCGAGGCGGTTGCGGTACTCGTCGAAGCGCAGGACAAGGCCGTGGCGATGATCCGCGAGTCGGGGCTGGAGCTGAGCTCCGCGGAGCGGAACTCGCTCGGATTCAGGTGTTCCGGAAAGCTGCCGCCTCCGCCGACCCGCACTGGTGCCGCTGTCGGCGCTACAGGGGCTCGGGCGGTGACGACCCCTGCCGGACGGAGTTCCCCGACCACGGCGGTGTGGGCGGAGACCAGTGGGTGAGATGCGGGCATTCCAAGGAGACGCACGGCGTTCTCTGAGCCGCTCATCCACCGGAACACCGGCCCCCGGAAAGTCGGAGGTGTGGGCGCGGGGTTCGGGGGCATGCGGAGATGGAGCGCATGGGACCGCTTTGAAAAGACAGGGCCTGCTTGTACCCCCTGCTGGCAGGCTCTCGGGTTGTCGAACGGTCCGCACCATCGGGCGGTGGTGCGGACCGTTCGGCATGTCCCGGCCCTCCCGGCATCCATCACCGCCCTGGTCCCGCTGCTCCTGTTCACCACCGGCTTCTTCGAGGTGTTCCGCCGTCCTGGAGAGCCCTGAGGATCTGCCGGGTCTTTCGTGTGGCGATGACTGCTACCGCAAGGGCAAGCGCAGTGAACAGGACCACCAGGAAAGGACTCCTGCAGCGGGCGGCGGTGACCGCCATGCAGACCAGGACGGCCCAGTCGATCCAGGTCCGCTTCAGTACCACCGACAACGTGTTCACGATCCCCTTCTGGCAGGGAAGTAGATCACGGTGCCCACCCTCTCCCCCGACGGCCTCCGGCTCGGCCCGTTCCGCCGCCCGGTTCTCCTTGGGGCCGGCCCGTCCGTCGAACTCCGTTGCCGCTCCGCCGGAGGGTGGGGGTGTCACGCCTAGAGCCATTTGTTGCGGCTCAGGGCGCGGTAGACCACCGTACACACGGTGATCATGGTCAGCCAGACCGCCGGGTAGCCGTAGGGGGAGGCGAGTTCGGGCATGTGCTCGAAGTTCATGCCGTAGATGCCGACGATCATGGTGGGAACGGCGATGAGGGCGGCCCAGGCGCTGATGCGGCGCATGTCGGCGTTCTGCTGGACGCCGAGCTGGGCGATGCTGGCGGTGAGCATGCCGGTGATCAGTTCGTCGAAGGACAGGATCTGTTCGATGACGCGCTGGTGGTGGTCGGTGACGTCCCGGAAGTAGGTGGCCACCTTCGGCGGGATCCCCGGCACGCTGTTGTCGCTCAGGCGCTGCAGGGAGCCGGTGAGGGGCGTGACGGCGCGTTTGAACTCCAGTAGTTCCCGCTTGAGCTGGTAGATGCGTGCGGCGTCGACGGGCGTGTCGGGGGAGAAGACCTCGGCTTCCAGGGTGTCGACGTCGCCGGCGAAGGCGTCGGCGACGTCGATGTAGCGGTCGACGACCATGTCGGCCACCGCGTGCAGGACGGCGGCGGGACCGCGGCCCAGCTGCTGGGGATCCTCCTGGAGCAGACGGCGCACGCCTTCCAGCGGGGGCGCGCTGCCGTGGCGGACGGTGATCGCGTAGCCGGGGCCGGCGAAGACCATGATCTCGCCGGTGTCGACGATCTCGCTGGTCGCGGTGACCTTCTCGTGGTCGACGTAGACGATCGTCTTCAGCACCAGGAACAGCATGTCGCCGTAGCGCTCCAGCTTGGGACGCTGATGGGCGTGGACGGCGTCCTCGACGGCCAGGGGGTGCAGGCCGAAGGCGTCGGCGACCTCCTGCAACTGCTCCGCGGTGGGCTCGTACAGACCGATCCACGCGAACCGCCCGGCCTGCGGGTCCATCCGCCTCTTGATCGCCTCCAGGCTCACCTGCCCGGGAATCCGGTGACCGCCCTCGTACAGCGCGCAGTCCACCACCGCCGAAGGCAAGGCACCCGCCTCCTTGCCGTCCCGTCCTGTCACTGACCCCTCGTTCCGCTCGTTTCCCACATCCGGGGGCAACCTACCCCTCCGGCGGACAGGCCGGCGTCGACGGCGAACGGCCCAGGTCCGCCGTCGACGCACACCCCGTCTTCCGACGCGGCTCCACACCCTCGACCCTGTTCCACGCCAGGTCAGGGGCGGTAGACGAGTTCGAGGAGTACGGCGGCGATGAGGAGCCACGCACCGACACCCAGAACCCACACGCTGCCGGCCGTCACTCCCAGAGCACCGAGGAGGAGCGCACCGAGGGCGAGTGCCACCGAACAGCGGCGCATACTGCGGTCGGCAGACATCCGGCCTACGGATTTGCTCATGGGGCGACCGTAGAACGGCACCGCCGGGAACGGGCCACCACGAGCGAACTCTTCACGGGTTCCTGATGCCATGGGCGGCTCCGAACACACCCACGGCTGCCACGCTGCCCGCCGGCCTGAACGGCTGCGACGTGAGTATCCCGTCCCGCACAAGCTCATCCATCCCCCACCCCGGTCGCACCGGGCGAACACGGCCCCGGGAACCTTCCGGGGCCGTTCTGCTTTCACACGCCTGGGATTCAGGAGTCGTCGGGCCCGGCGCGGACGACGAGGGCGATCAGGACGAGCAGGACGAGCAGGACGGTGGCGAGCTTGATGACGTCGGCGGCGGGCCAACCGGCGTTGACGGCGAGGACGAGGACGGCGACGACGGCGTAGGGCCAGGTCTTGCGGGTGGGCTTGGGCGGACGGGGAACCGGCATGGGAGACACCTCAGAAGAAGTTGGGCCGTTTGGGTGACTCCAATGTGACGGGGCGTGAGATTGTTCGGTGGGCCGGGTTGTGTCACCGCAGGTGGCGAGCCGGTTTTCGTGGACAACCGCCTGTTGTCCATAGGAGGAGCGGTGGGGGAGGGACGGTATGGCACGACCGTTGGGTGATCTGAACGGGCGCACGCCGCAGGCCGACGACCTGGCCCTGTGGGTACGCAAAGTCACCCGCCAGGTCACGGCGCGGGAACTGGAGAAGATGTTCCCCCACTCCAAGTCGACGTGGACCGGACTGCGCAACGGAACCCGGCTTCCTGACGCGGAGCTCGTGGACGACCTCGTCGACGAGCTGATCCGTGAGCCCCGCCTGCGCGAATCACTCCGCAAGGAAGGGCACAAGCTGCGCCGCGAGGCGGAGGCTGCGGAGGAGGAGCTGAAGGCCGGCCGCCCCCTCCCGGCCCGGGTACCCGAGAAGCGTTCGGAAACCACCACCGCGCTCCTGCGTCTGGACGACGCCCGGCTCCAGCAGCTCGAGGCCATGCGGCGTCCGGCCGCATCCGAGAAACGGTGCGTCCAGTTGGAGGGCATGGTGTCCGTCCTTCAGGACCAGTGCGTCCAGCTGCGTGCCGAACGCGACCGGGCCCGCCAGGAAGCACGAGCAGAAGTCGAACAACTCCAGCGCGCCCTGGAACGCTCCCAGGAACTCCACCAGCAGGCCGACGCCCAGCTCGCACACGCCCGCCGTGCGGCCGGCCACGCCTACGAACTGCGCGTGGCCGCCGAGGAGAAGGCCTCCGAGGCCAGGGCCGCGGCCCGCCACGCCCTGGACGACGAACCGGACACCACCGGCACCCTTCTTCCTCCGGAAGCCCTCGAACCGATCCTGCCTCCTCTGGACCGCATGGCCGACGCCCTCGATCAGGCCGCCGCAGAACTTGCCGAACAGGACCAGGAACTCGACGAACTCCGCGAAGACCTCGGCCTGCACCACCGCCCCACGGACACCCCCTCGCCCACCGTCGTCCCGGGGGCCGTCGTCGCCGCCAACCCGACGCCGGCTTCCGGGGCGGAACAGAGCACTTCCTCAGCCGCTGCGGACCATCATCTCGCCGATGACACCCTCACCGCTGCCGCGGCGCCGGTCGCGGTTGTCTCGGACAATAGGACCGACCGTGAGGACAACGTTCCTACCAGGACCTTCTCCAAGCACTCGGCCGGCTCTTCCGTACGGCCACTGGCCAAGGTCCGCACCCCGAAGATCTCACTCAACAGCTGTGGAACCTGCGAGCCAGAGCTGGACGCGACGTCTGGACATGGGACCGGATGGCGGAAACCACTCTGGACGGCGCAAAGATCGCGGAGAACCCCGACCGTCTCTACGCCTGGTTCTTCAGCAGGAAACTACCCGCCCCCCGCCCCGGTTTTCTCGCCCTGGTAACCGTTCTTGGGGCGGACGAGGACGAGCAGAACGCCTTCCTCGCCGCCCACAAGCGCACCGAAGCCTTCGTCGCAAGCCCGGTCCGGCGCACGCTGGTCGCCGGCGCAGGGGCGCTCGTCCTCCTCTCCGCCCTGATGACGTCACTCGCCACGTCGGCTGTCGTCTACACGGACCCGACTCCGCCCAGCGGACCTATCGGAACGGCCATAGCGGTCTACGTTCTCATCACACTGCTCGGCGGAGTCGCTCTGGCCTTCCTGACCAGAGGAATGGGCAAAGGGTCAGGCACCAAAGCGTCCTTGTGGCTGGCGGCGATCTTTGGAACCTGGATCACCTGCGCCGTGCTGACACGCCTGCTCGGTACCGCCGTCGGCCTGGGCATCGCCGACGCCATCGGCCTCCTGTGAAACACCGCCGGCCCTGTCCCGCCCCCTTCCCGGCACCACGGTCCCCGGCCACCCTTCCCTGCGGGCTGCAGCCGGTGTACCCGGGGCGCCACGGGGACGGGGTGTACGGGTCGGACACGTCTGGTCAGCTGTCCGATCACGGGTCTGAGAGGGTGAGCAAGCCGTGGCCGGTCCTGGGCAAGCCTCCCTTACGGTGAGCTTGCCCAGGAGCACCCCAGGCCGGCCCACCCGCCCAAAGTGCCAGGTCCGGGCGCGCCGTCTCTTGAATGGGCGTCCGCGAGCGGGAAGTGTGGGTGGGTTACGGGGGCCTGCCCTGCGCCTGGTTGTCGTCCGGATCGGCAGCAGCCGTCCCCCTCGCGGCTGCCAGGCTGGGCGGATGGACCACGCCCCTTCCCCTCCCGCCGGCCGTCGTGTGTACGGAAGCGACCATGACGATCCCGACCCCGGCCCAGCACCCGGCCGCCGCCGTGCCGCGCTGGTCGGCGGACCACTGGACGGGCAGCTGCTCGACATCACCGGCTGGAGCGAGGACCAGATCGACGGAGGCGCCGCCCTCATCACCGAAACAGGTTTCTACGGACCGGGCGGACGTGCTCTCCACGACCCCCGTCCCGATGATCCGGCCCGCTGGGGCGGGGGAGGCGACCTGTCTTGACCGGTCGGCCCTTCCCCGGAAAGTCGGGAGGGATGGGCGCGAAGTTCGGGGGCAGGAGCTTGTTGAGTCCATGGGACCCCCTGTGAAGCAAGGGCTCGCCGGTACCCCCTTCCGGCTGGCTCTTGGGTTGTCGAACGGCTCGCACCACGTGGTGAATGGTGCGAGCCGTTCGACATGTTCCGGTTGCCTGGTCTGGCGCCACCCCCGCCTCGCCGCTCCACTGGGCCTCTCCGTCGCCTTCGTGCGATCTCTCGGTTTCGTGACAGCAGAGTGAGAGACAGTGGTGGGGCGGCGTATTGCCGCAGGTCGACCCGGTTTTCTTGAGTGGAGCGCACTGTCATAGGTGTGAGAGATCGTGGCGATCTCACTGTCACGGGGCGGTAGCTGTGCAGGTGGCGCACTGCCACGAAACCGAGAGATCGCATCCGTGCCCTGGCCGTCGGCGTCGCCCGCCATGCCGCCGCCCTGCCCGAACACGACGGCCGCGGCGCCCTGGCCGACATCATCCTGCGCGAGACCGACCGGCGCCTGTCCGTCCCCGCCGCCGGCACCGCCCGGTACGTCCAGAACCGCGTCCCCCTCGTCCGCGCCCTCTGTGCCCGGCTGGGGACCACCTCACCATTCCTCTCCCGGCTGCCGTGCAGCCTGTTGGGAGAGCGGGCTCACGGATCTGCCGAGGTGCCGGGAGGGTCGGTCGAGATCGTTCATCGATTTCCGGTCGAGCGGGCTTCTTGCCCAACTTCCGTGATAGACCGGGAAGATCAGTGCGACGTGAACAGAGAGGGCACATTCCATGGGCCGACCGACCGCCCCGGCTTTACTGCCGAGCGACACGAAGATACTGTCCATCGGTTTGCGCCCGAGTGCGCTCGACTACAGCCGGATGCCCGATGGCATCGACGAGGCGATATTCACTGCCCGGATCGAAGCGGCGAACACGATGCTGCGCGAAGCGGGGTTCGATGTTGTTCCGTGCCTGATCGACGTGTCTTTGGACCGCGCCGAGGCGACTGTCCGGGAACAGCTCCAGGAGCATGCGTTCGGCTTGGCGATGATCGGCGGTGGTGTGCGGATGCTGCCGGAGAACACCTTGCTGTTCGAGCGGCTGGTCAACCTCCTCGTCGAGACGGCGCCCGGGATCCGGCTGTGCTTCAACACGTCGCCAGAGAACACGGTTGAGGTATTGCGACGGTGGATCCAGGTGTAGGCGAGGTGAGGCTCACCGAGAGCCGCCTCCACACCTACCGAAAGACATGCAGGCGGCCTCTCATGCCGGCCTCCTACCATCCTGGGTGTCGGCGCTCGCCCGTACGGCCTCTACCTCCTGGCCGACCGCAGCAGAACCCCGGCTACGACGATGAGTCGGCCGTCCGCGAACGACTTCAGCATGCTCGTGGCAGCCGTGATCGTCCTACCGGATCCGGCGATGGAGCCAGCCTGCCCCACACTCCCTCGGGAGACACAGCCGATCGTGCAAAGAATTCGACCCGCTCCTGAACCACCGACTTCTGTGTCACTCAATGCCTCCGAGGAACGATTATATAATTCATCCCGTTCTTTCCCCGGCGGCATCAGCTTTTTGCCCCCATCAGCAATAGGCGTGAAGCTCCTCAGCAGCCAACTTTATACAAGCGAAGAACGCGATGCGTTCACCGGCCGAAGAGCCCCTTCTTGGGAGGATCGGCAGGAATCAACTCCTGCATGTGGACCAGCTCGGCCACACGGACGTTCAAATGCTCGGCGGACGTGATCGGCGACTTGTCACCCTTGACCCAGATCGAACTGCGCAGCTCCACAAGCCAGCTCGCCGGTGAAGTACGGAAGACCAGCCGGCCACACCGACTGGAGTCGATGTCGTACAATGGAATGCACGTGCGAGTAACCGTCTCGGCGCGCGCAAGGGCCTCCTCCTCCCCACCTTCGACGGAGATCCTCTCTACCAACTCCCACTCCCCGCGCCTGATTCGCTCCACCAACACATACCAGCTCACAATCCCGCTCCTCCCCGAACACAGCAACGCCGTACTCAGCCCGACCAGCACCCAGGCCATCAGCCGACACAAAACCGAGTACCGAACTAATAAGCCCTGCTACCAGCTATCTCCAATTTCCACCAACCGTACATGCTGCATCAACTCAGCGTGCAGTCCCGCCCGCCGAACCTCCTCGACAACAGCCCTCAACGACCGCCCCCTTGCCCGCATGCTCCGGTCTCGCCGCAGGCTCTCTCACCGTGCCCGCGAGCCATGCTGCGGTCGGTGAACACAGTGGCAGCGGTCCCGCTGCAAAGACCGGGTGCTTCCGTGCCGCGCAGGGGCCTTGATGCGGCAGGAAAACGTGCAGCAACTGCCTCCGGCTAAAGCCCGAGCTCCGGAAGGTCGGGGTGCTGCTCATCGGGCCATCCGCCCTTCGGCACCTCTATGAGCGTGAGCGCCGCGTCCTCTGCTTCGAGGACTCTCACGAAGGTCCCACTGTTGTCCTTGCCGGGAAACACGACAGAGAAGTAGGGGTCCATCTCGATCAAGAAGTCCCAGCCTTCCCGCTGAGTGCCGTCGAGAACAGGAGCATGCCGGCCGGTTGCCTGCCACATACCGGCCGTCCCTGCCGTGCCCACGGTGTGGGTGATGTCGATGGTGTACACCTCAAGGCAGATCGCCTGATTAGCCCACCATTCCAGACGGGCCCGGCCCACGAATCGATCCATGCGCACACTATGCACGGAGTTGCGGCCGCGCAGGCACGTTCGTGTAACTACCGGCAACCGGCTGTTGCAGGCCTGGTCGGGGTGGGTTGTCAGTGGTCTCGTGCATGCTCATCGAGGAAGAGATCGGCATCGGCCGCCCCTTTCCACCGGTCCGGCCTGCGCCGGGTGTCCGGAAGGTCGTGAGCAGGCGTACTCATGTGCGTGTGCCTGTTCACGGTCAGGGTGGTGTTGCCGTGTCAGGTGTTCAAAGGGGAGGAAGTACGCGATGCGTACGAAGAACGTGTCCATGATGGCGTTGCTTGCCGCCGGCGCGATGACCGCGCTGGGTGCAGGCCCGGCAGCGGCGACTGATGCCCTGCTTCCGCATCCGGGCCCGGAGGGCCTCGTGTGGGTTCAGGAGCAGATTGGGGACGGGGGAGTGGTCTCCGCGGGTGCGTGGGGTGGCCTGCCTACCGTGTTGACGGTGGCGTGCCAGGGAGACGGCATCGTGCACGCGACGATGGAATCGCAAGGCAACCATGTTGCCGACCTCGCCGTGGACTGTCCTGCCGACACTATAGGCATAGGCACGGTGAGCATGGATCCCGGCATGGTGACCGGGTCCTTCAGTATCGGTATCGACACCTCCGACGAGACCATCCGCTGGGCCCTGACGGTCACCCAGCCCGAATAGAACCCACCCCGCCCCCTCTAGCCAGCTGGGGCCCGCGAAGCGGGCCCTGGTAGGCCTGGAGGCGCAGCCGGAAGGCCCACGCGGTGAGAGAGCGCAGCGAACCCACCGCCCGAGAGGACTGAAGCGAAGCGCAAGCCCTCTCGCGCCCGAACCTGCCGGATGACTTCGCGGAGACGATGGGCCCCGCCATCAAGGAGTGGGCCGCGTACCTGTACGCGAAGATCGCCGAGAAGCGGGCCG
>NZ_JBFBJO010000034.1:0-32106 GCF_040702165.1 Streptomyces sp. NPDC086147
TCGAAATGTTGAGGTCGGGACGCCAGCCGCACTCTCCGCGAGGTAGGCCTACTCAACGTGCACGATCAGTCACCACCGAATGTGAGACAGAGCCGCTCGTTTGACAGACCCGGTCAGGCGGCCTCGTCGAGGTGCGCTTCCCCTTCCCGGTACGGGACCGAGATGTCGCAGGCATCGGGGGTGTCGTCCCCGCGGATCTTCTCCCGGCCGATCGGGTTACATCTTTGCCGCTGTGGTGGGCCGGCGGAACGTCCCGTCGTGGTGCCACCAGTCGTTCGACTCGCGGGAGAGTGCTGCCACTGCCCGAGCCGAAGAGCACCGGCTTCGGCTCACTGGCTAGAAGGGTATGCGGCCGTCACCCTGGCCAACTGCTTGCCGTGCCGGTGGAAGTGGCCTGTTATCTGATGGGCACCGGAATCCGTTGTGGATATTTTGTCCGTTTCGGTGAAAGTGGTTCCGAGGTAGCTGTTGGTGGGGTAGAACTGCAGGTCAGAAAGGCTGCTCCCCGCGCCCGCGGGGATGGACCCCGGCGGAACTTGGTGTTCGCGCCGGAGGTCTTCTGCTCCCCGCGCCCGCGGGGATGGACCCAAGGGACACAAGGGGGTGACCCACCTGGGGGACTGCTCCCCGCGCCCGCGGGGATGGACCTAACACATGCTGCATCACTTGATGCAGCCGGAGCTGCTCCCCGCGCCCGCGGGGATGGACCTACCGAGACGAGCGCGACGAACTGCCCCTCGGCCTGCTCCCCGCGTCCGCGGGGATGGACCCGGGCTGGGTCTGTCGTCTTGCTGGTCCGCTGGTGCTGCTTGCTTGTGTTCTGGCTTGACCTGCTGTTCTTTCCTGCTGCCGGGAGTGCTCGTGCGGTTGGGCGCGGGGTGGGTGTTCTGGCGTGACGGTGAAGCTACCCGTCTTGACGAGAGTGCTGTATATTTTTTCTGGTGCAGGTCCGTACCGCGGGGCGCTGTCCGGAGGGTTCTGTCTGCCAGGAGGAGCACGCAACGATGATCCACCCAGACCGCAGGCACCTCGTCCGTACCCGGGAGATGCTGGCCCAGGACATGGGAATGTCCATGGGTACCTTCCGCAACAAAAGGCCCTACACCCAGCCTGGCTTCCCCGCCCCCATCAGCGCTGCCGGCGCCCGCACGCTGCTGTGGGACGGTGAGCAGACCGACGCCTTCCTCGCCGGCGAGACCGTCCCCGCACTGCCGCCCGCGGACGGGCCCGGCGTGCTCCTGGACCGCCAGGAGGCCGCCGCCGAACTCGGCGTGACGCCCCGGACCTGGGACGGATATGCCACCGACCCCCGCCTCCACGCACACCTCGTCGACATCCACGGTGTGGACCACTGGCCGCGCGGCGCCGTGCAGGCGTTCCGCGACAGCCGGCCCGGCAAAGCGGCCGCGTCCGGCCGGCCGAAGGGCAGCAGCGATGCCGTCCCCCGCGGTGAGCTCCGCGACCGGATCTCGGCCCTTCTCGATGCCGAACCCGCGGTCACGATCGCCGATATCCAGCACGCCACGGGCGCCGCCTACGCCACCGTCCAGCGGGCCCTGACCGAGCTCCGCGGCGAGCGCACCGCGACACTGATGACGACGGATCCCACCCTCTCCTTCGAGCAGGCCGCCAGCCGGCTCGGCTACCCGCCGGCACTCCACCGCGGAATCCAGTCCGCCATGCAGCGGAAAACCACCGGTCCGTAAAAATTCAGGAACCACCGCTTCTGCTTTAATACTCCAGCTGTAGATCGTGATCTTCATGTCTGATCGGTGGCTTGTCGGTGGTAGTGGCTGGTCCTGGATCGGGCTTGGTGGCGGCGTCGCCAGAGGGACCAGCGCAGCTTGTGGACGGCATCGGGCGTGGATCGGACGAGCGCCGTGAACAGTCGCTGGATTTCGTTGCAGGTGAGCGGGATCAAGTCGTCCGGGGTGGGATGGCGGGCGTGTTCTGCGGCTCGGATGACCGCCAGGAAGGAGTGCGCGAGCATGGCCAGGGTGACCCAGCGCGACCAGGAAGTGAAGCGCCGGACCTGGTGCTCGTCCAGTCCGGTTAGGCCCTTGCCCGACTGGAAGGTCTCCTCCACTCGCCACCTCGACCCGGCGACGCGGACCAGTGTGGCGAGGGGCTTCAGGGCGGGCGAGAAGCAACGGTAGTAGGCCCGTTCGCCGGTGGTGCGGTTGCGGCGGATCAGCAGTTGGCGGTGGCCCGGTCCGGAGTCGGCCAGGTCGATGACCGCCCAGTCGTAGTAGCGGTGCCCCTTGGCGCCGGCTCCGGCCGACAGCTTCTGCCAGGCCCGCTTGGGCACCTTCGCGGCCAGCGCGTCGGCCCGGAACTTGCCGGCACCGGTGATGACCTCGGCCGAGGAGGCGACGGCCAGCACGAAGCCGACCCCACGCTCTTCCAGCAGGGCCCGCAGACGCGGGTTGCCGCCGTAGACCTCGTCGCCCGTGACCCAGCCCACGTGGTGCCCGGCGTCGAGGAACCGGCCGATCATGCGGCCGGCCAGCTCCGGCTTGGTGGCAAAGGCTGTGTCTTCGGGCAGGCCGGCGGCCCGGCAACGGTCCGGCTCACACGTCCACGAGCGCGGGAGGTAGAGCTCTCGGTCCACCGCCGCGTGCCCGCGCGCTCCCGCATAGACGAGGTAGACCGCGACCTGAGAGTTCTCGATCCGGCCCGCGGTGCCGGTGTACTGGCGCTGCACGCCGACCGTGCGGGTGCCCTTCTTCAGGTCGCCGGTCTCGTCGACGACGAGGACTGCCCGCTCATCGTGCAGTTGCTCCATGACGTAGTCACGTACGTCGTCGCGAACCGCGTCGGCGTCCCAGGACGCCCGGCACAACAGGTGCTGCATGCCGTGCGGCGTCGCTTCCCCGGCCCACTCGGCTATCGTCCAGCAGTTCTTGCGCGGCAGGTCGGACAGCAGCCCGAGCACCAGCCGTCCCGCCCGACGCCGGGCCTCCACCCGTGCGAACCGTCCGGCTATCCGTCCCATCAGGCCCTCGAACGCCTCCTGCCAGCGGGCAGGGTCTACGCTGTGACCCACGGCCACCGCATGATCGTTTGTTTTCACACACCGATGATCAACGGTGGCCGCAGCCATACCGGGCAGGAGGAACACCATGCAGATCGCCGGCGTCGACATCTACCTCAATCACCCCGTTCTGCACCTCGGGGCAACCGACTGGGTTCCACTCTCCCTCGCCCTGGACGCCGCCCCCGCAGCCAGTTGCGACACCCACGTGGCCGTCCGGGTTCGACCCCAGAGAGGGCTGATCAAGGTGCGTCTCTTCACGCCGCCTGATGACCCGCAGGCCGAAGACCCCGACGCGGAGTTCACCACCGTCTTCGACGGCCCCCTCCTGCTGCCCGACGGGCGCATTGCAGTCGGCGATGTCGAACAACTAACCCGCTTCGTGCACCGAGTGGGCGACCGCGGGCAGTTCAACGTGCGCGTCGCCGTGGACACACCGGGGCCAGACGCCAGCGCCATCGACATCGTCATCACCGGCCCGAGCAAGTGACCCGCGAGACGCCCATCCCGGCATGAGACCGCATAACGTACGGCGGCCGCACCACGATCAAGATCACGATCTACAGCTGGAGTATTAAGCGGGTGGAAAACAAAAACGCATAGCCCAATTCATACAGGGCTATGATGCAGGCGGGAGCGCGGTTATGGGCGCGGTGTTGCCCCGTGGAGCCGCGTTCCCGGCGATGGCCGGACAGGGCCGCTAACCCTCACCGCCGGCACCCCCGGCGGACCGGCCATCGCCCACCTTGCCCCCCGGTACCAGCAGAGCGCGCTCAGCCCGTCTCGCAGCCATTCTCCAGGTAGACCGTCCGCCCCTGCGCACGCGCATGCACGCAGGCCTGCACGCGCCGGGCAAGGACCGGCAGGAGCAGCTCACCCACCGACCCGATGTCCACGAACGCGTACTCGCGCAGCTCTTCTTCCTGGAGCCGGATGGAGCCGACCTGCTCCGCAGTCAGCCGGCCGCCGTCGAAGACCGTGACCAGGCCTTCGCTGCGACTGGGGCGCGCGGACGTCCAGTCGACACCCAGCAGCATGCCGGGCGCCAGATCGAGGCCGAGTTCCTCGAGCACCTCACGACGGGCCCCGGCGCGAGGGGACTCTTCGGCCTCGACCGCCCCGCCCGGGATCTCCCACGGCTCCTTGTAGACGGGATCGACCAGCAGCACCTGGTCCGCGTCGTTGAAGAACAGCACGCCGGCCGCCACCCGCTTACGGGCAAGAGCCTGGTCGTACTGCGTGAGCGCACCGGCCGGTTCCTTCATGCCGCGAGCCTAGTGCTCCAGCACCACCCCGCACGGCGCAGCGCAACCAGAGGCGCAGCGCGGCCAGCTACCGCCGGCCCCAGGAAGACGAAGGGGCGTGGGTGGACCCCATTCCGGTGACGACGATCCGGTACGACTGGTGCCAGGCCAGCGAGGGCACGCCGGAGGGGGTGCGGTGTGTGCAAGCCGTGGAAAACGGCTTGCGAGTGGGGTGCGCAAAAGTAGGCGGTTCACAGTTTTGCGGGTGGAATTTCGTGTTCCATTTCTGTTGGGGCGGGTTTTCTTGGGGGTCTGAGGAGGAAGCCGGTGTCCTTGCCGGGGGACCGGCCCGTCCGCTGTTGCGGGGACGGGTCCGGTAGGCGGGGTGGTGGCCTTCTTCTTCGCTGTCAGTCCTGCGTGAACGCGGTGCCCCGAAGCAGTGGCATACGTGGCAGGGGGAACTCGCCGTGCACTGTGCGCGGAAGCATTTTCAGGGAGCTTGGGTCGTTATGAAGTTGAAGTCCCTCTGGAGCCGGGCAGGCGCGAGAGCGGGTGCGTTGCTACTCGCGATGGCTGCGGTGGGTGGTCTCGTGAACGGTGCGGCTGCGCCGGAGGCCCAGGCGAATACCAGTGAGCGGTGGACGGACATCGACTGGCACATGGAGGACTACGACGCACCGCGCGGCGGTTCGGCCGCCGCGCGGCAGTCGCGGTACTACCAGGACGTCGTGAACCGGATGCGCCAGCTCGCCAGCCAGGAGATGGCCGGTACGCAGGGTCTGCCCGGTGTCTACGACACGACGATCGCTCCCGGGACCAGGACCAACCGGGTCATCCGGATCCTGCTCTGGAACAACGAGGCGACCACCCGCAACCCCAACGGCGCGCAGCGGGCCGATGTCGCGTTGTACTACTCCGTTGACAACCTCTACTTGATGGGCTTCTCGGCTCACGGAAACCACTACCGCATCAACGCCCCCTACAGTGCGCACCTGGCGGAGGAGATCCGGGTCCACGACAACCTGAGGACGGCTCCGCTGGTTCGTGCGATCGACTCCAACGGGAGCTACGCGTCGCTGTCTGCCAGTGAGGAGTGGCGTGGGGCCGAGGCGTACACAGCGGCCAGGTTCAGTCTCCACTGGCGGGCCCTGGAGGCCGCGAACGCGAACAACCTGAACAGCAGCGGGGTGCGGCGGGCCCTGGCCTACTTCATCGGCGCCACCTCCGAGGCCACCCGGTTTGGCTGGATCGCGGATCGTATCGCCAGCACTCTCATCTACAACGGGGACCCCGACTACCCGGGCAGCCCGGACCACATCGGCGAGTTCGGCACCGATCTGGAGATGAACTGGGACACCCTGTCCTCGCTGGCCCACCGGTCGGCAGCGGGTCGGAACGTGACTGCCGTGAACATCAACGGGCGGGTCTACGGGAGCCTGAGGCAAATCTGGGACGGCGACGGTGACGACGACGACAGCACCGGCCGGCCCCGCATCGCCCCCTTCCTCGCGATCCAGGGCAGCGGCCTCTGACCGGTAACACGTACGGGAGCCGGGGTCCGGTCCAGGAAGGACCGGGCCCCGGCTCCCGCACGCGCACCGCAGTCGGCCCGGGCACAGATCCGGGCGGCCCTGTCGGGCGTGCTCTGGGCCGGGGCGCCGGCGGACCGGTTGACAACCGCGCTGGGGGACCCGTTGCCGCGCCGTCGGCCCCGAGTGACTGCGGCAGGGGTCAGGCAGCTGGTGCAGGCGGGTCTTCTGGTCTCCCTCGGTGGGGAGGCGGAGTTCCCTGACGCCCACCCGGACCAGGTGGCCACCCTCGCCCACCGCCGGGACCTGCCCGCGCTCCTGGACCGGCACGTACTCCTCAGCCCGGATCAGGCGGTACGCGGGCTCGGCGTCCGCGTGAAGGCGGCCCGGCTGTGGCACAAGGCCCAGCAGCATCGCGCGGGCCAACGCTGCGGCCGACGCCGGGCGGCTGCTGCGCGAGGCCGCCGCCGCGGCGAACTCCTCTCCGGCGACACCACCCCCATCGACCGTCAGACAGCTCTCGCCCTGGCCCTGGACCTCTCCCGCCGCAGCACCCCGCCGACGGGGGAGTTCTGCACCTACCAACCCGTCGTCAACGGCGGAGCCTGCCCCTGGAAACTTGACTGCGAGAACTGCGACAACTTCGTCCTCTCCGGCGCAGACCTCCTCTACTGGCGACGCAAAGCCGAACAGTGGCGCTCCATCGCCGAGAACGCCCCCGACGACGCCACCGCCGACTACCTCCACACCGTCTTCGAACCCACCGCCAAAGCCATCAAAGGACTCGAAGAGGCCCTGACCGCCCTCGGCATCCTCGACGAAGCCCTCACCCTCGACCTGCGGCGCCCCCAGGACTACTTCCACCGCACCTGGAGCACCGCCTTCCGCGCCCGAGACCTCGCAGCACTGCAAGCCCCCGACGACACCACAGGACAGCCGACCCCCCGCACCGACGCGGCCGTCCAAGCCCGCCGCCAGGCCGCCCAGGAAACGCTCGAACGCCTCCAGACCGCCCTGGCGTCCGCAGCCCGCGACCATACGCCTGTCACCGTCGCAGCCCTCGCCCGTACCGCCCGCGTCTCACGGACCTTCCTCTATCAAAACCAGCAGGCCAGAGCCCTGATCGGACAGGCCACCCGCACCACCAAACCTCATTGCGGAGTCTCCAACAGCGACAGCCGCGCACAGCCCGCCTGGAAGGAACGTGCGCTCAACGCCGAAGACGCACTCGCTCAAACCCAGCGCGAAAGCCGCACCCAGCGCACCTGCATCGCAGAACTCCTCGGCAAGAGCCGCGACCTCGAACACGATCTCCCCGAAGACTCACTTCAGCGCATCGTCACCGAGAACACCACGCTGAAGCAGCACGTACGACAACTCACCCAGGACAACCATCAGCTTCAAGAACGACTGACCAGCGCCCGCCAGAACAACCGCTTCATGGACAAGCGCATCGCCGACCTCGAAGCCCAGCTCGCCCCATACCTCACCTCTCCGCCACCGTGCCCCTGACCCAGGCTCGGATCATTGCCAAACGAGAGGGGCCTTGCCGGTGATCGTCAGATCCATTCGATACCGAGTTCCCGGAGTGCGGTGAGTTGGTCGGCGGTGAGCTTGTCGCGTCGAGTTTTGGTGTTGGAGATCCACACGCCGAGCTTCACGATCACCAGTTCCTCCTTGCCCTCGACCGCGATCTGTTCGCCGTGGGCGCGGGGGACCGGCCGGTGGGCGCCTTCCCGCTCCACCCACTGTGTGAGGGCCGCCAGGCCCCGCTGGAACGCCTGCTGCGCCTTGCTCGGCTTCGCTCCGCGGCTGGCTGCGGGGGCGGGAGCGGGCGTCTGGTCGGGCTGCACGCCCAGTTTCGCCAGCCGTTCCTGCTGCTCGCTCGACAGCTGTGCCCAGGTGCCCGGTTCCTGCTGACGCCACCTCCAGGTACGGACGTCATCACCGTCGAAGACGACGCCGGGGGCGATGTAGGGAGGGTGGCCGTCGGCGTTGACGAGGTCCGCGAGCACCCGGTAGTGGCGCTGCCAGTTCAGCGGCCACGGGCAGTTCCAGTCCGGATCGATCTCCGCCAGCTGCACCGCGCGTTCCGCCGCGCGCCCCGGGTCCTTGCCCAGGCCGCCCTTGCGCCGGAGGTTGGTCATGTACTGCCCCGTGCCTTTACGGGCCGGGCGGGTCTGCGATGGGTGTGCGGGGGGTGAGGGTGATGACGGTGTCCAGGCCGAGGCGGTGGAGCAGGTCATGGATGTTGGCGTTGACCCCGGTCAGGCTCAGGGTTCCTTCGAGCCCGTGCAGGCGCTGGTACCAGTGGATGAGCAGGGTGACGCCGCTGGAGTCGAGGAAACGGCTCTGGGAGGCGTCCAGGACGAGGTGGCGGCAGCCTTCGTCGATGATGCGGTTCCCCACAGCGCGCAGCAGCGGGGCGGTGTGAAGATCGACACTCTCGGGCAGCAGGGCAACAACCCGGTCGCCGGTGCGTGTGGTGACGTGGAGCACAGCGGGACCCTCTGCCTGGTGGGCCGGTGAACCTGCGGTCAGGTATTCCCGGTGCTGCGTCCTCCACTGTAGGGGTGCGCGGCCGGCACGTGTGCCCGCGGTGACGCTGGGGTGCGGGTTCAGGGGGCAGCTTGCATCGGATAGGTGGATGCGGGACGGTTGCTGGACGACAACTTGTTTTCCAGAGCAGGAAGGTGGTGGGCCACGCGCCGCGTGTCCCCGCTTGTGACTGCTTCCCGTGGTTTTCCCGCCCGCCCCCGCAGCGCCGGTGACACGGCCGCCGACGCCTGGGGGAACGCCCCCTACCCTGTCGTCGTGGCCGACCGGCACGGCGGCCTGGTCTACCTCAACGAGCCCGCGCAACTGCTGTGGCCGCAGGCGTCGAGCGGCGACTGGCTGCACGAGACAGCGCCCTCCTGGCTGTCGGACGCGCACACCCGCATCAGTAACGGGTTGCGCGCCATGGACGCCGATGCACTGAGCGGCCCTGTCCAGGACCGGTTCTTCGAAGCGCATTCGACGCCGGGCATCGACGGCGATGTGGTGTGGTGGCTGATCGACGACACCGACCGCCGCCTGGCCAAGGAGACACTGCGCACGGCGCAGGACCGCTCCGAGATCCTGTCCCGGGTGTCCTCGACCCTGTTGTCGACGCTGAATGTGTCGCGTTGCATGGAGGTGGCCGCGTCCATGGCCGCGCAGCATCTGGCGGAAGCCGCCGTTCTCGTCGCCCCCGCCCAGGGCCGGCGCCATCCCGTCACCTACGCGGTGCAGGGCGGCCCCGTCATGCAGATCTCGCAGCGGATCGACCCGCGCAGCGTGCCGGGCCTGGCCGAGGCCCTGCAGGGCTTTCCCCCGGTGCCCGCGCGCTGGATCGACCCCGCGCGCATTCCCGACTGGGTCGTTCCGGCCGGCTTCACCAAGCCTGTGGGCTCGGTGATCGTCACCCCGCTGCCCGGCCATGGAGTGCCCGCGGGCGTGTTGATCCTGCTGCGTTCCAGCACCGAGCAGAGGTTCACCGAGGGCGAGGAGGTCTTCGCCCGTCTCTTCGCAGCCCGCGCCGGGGCCGCCCTGTCGGCGGCCCGCCTCTACACCGAGCAGGCAGACGTCACCGCCACGCTCATGCGCGAACTGATGCCCCCCTCCCTGACCCGGGTCCAAGGGATCGACTACGCCGGCAACTACCGGGCGGCCAAGGACCACGAACAGGTCGGCGGCGACTTCTACGACGTCCACCCCGGCGCCGACCGCTCTCAGGAAACCCTGGTCGTCCTCGGCGACGTCGCCGGCAAGGGCCTGGAGGCAGCCGTCCTGACCGGCAAGATCCGCAACACCCTGCACGCCCTGCTGCCCCTGGCCGGTGACCATCAGCGCGTCTTGGGTCTCCTCAACGGCGCCTTGCTCTCCTCCCACCACACCCGCTTCGCCACTCTCGTCCTGGCCTCCGTGCGCCGTCGCGGCGGCAAGGCGCATCTGCGGCTGACCAGCGCCGGACACATGGCCCCCCTCATCGTCCGCGCCGACGGCGAGGTGGAAGAGGCAGCCACCTGCGGCACCCTGGTCGGCGCCCTGCCGAACGTGACCTCCCGCACAGTCCAGGCCGTTTTGAAACCGGGTGAGACGTGCCTGCTGTACACCGACGGGATCACCGAGGCCCGCGGCGGGCCGCTGGGTGATGAGATGTTCGGCGAGGAGCGTTTGAAGCGGGCCCTGTCGCAGTGCGCGGGCATGCCCGTGGAGGCTGTGGTGGAGCGGGTGCAGATGCTGGCTGCCCAGTGGCTGGGCACTGGACAGCACGACGACATGGCGGTTGTCGCCATCAGCGCACCTAAGACGGCCACCCTGTCCGTAGTCGACGGGCACACCTAGGACAAGAAAAGGAGAGCAACCAGGTGAGCACGACCACATCGGCGGCGCAGGACCTTCTGTGGCAGGCCGTGGCCGACGCGGACGAGAACGCGGCCATCACCGTTCTGTACTACGCCATGGACGAAGGCCTGGACGAGGAAACCCTGCTGCTGGACGTCATCGCTCCCGTGCAGGAGAAAGTCGGCACCGAATGGGCCGCCGACCGCATCACCGTCGCCCAGGAACACGCCGCCACCGCCATCAACGAACGCGCCATGGCCGCCCTCGCCCACCGCCAGCCGGCCCGCGCGTCACAGCCGGCCCGCCGGCCGCAGCCAGGCCGCCGCGGCCGGATCACGGTCGCGTGCGTCGACGGCGAATGGCACGCCTTTCCCGCCCGCCTCGTCGCCGAGACCCTGCGCCTGCGCGGCTGGCACGTCGACTACCTGGGCGCCCAGACACCCACCCCGCACCTGGTCGCACACCTGCACCGCACCGGCCCCCACGCCGTCCTGCTCTCCAGCTCGATCCCCACCCACCTGCCCACCGCCCACGCGGCGATCACCGCCTGCCAGGCCATCGGCGTCCCCGTCATGGCCGGCGGCCGCGCCTTCGGCCCTGACGGCCGCTACGCCCACGCGCTCGGCGCCGACCACTGGGCCCCCGACGCCCGCACCGCGGCCACCGTCCTTGAAGCAGGACTGAGGCAGCCCACCCCCGCGGCGATACGGCAGACTGTCGACGACCTGCCGCACCTGGACGACCAGGAGTACACCTTCGTCGTCCAAAACCGCACCCAACTGATCAAGCAGTCTCTTGCGGATCTTGAAGACCGCTTCCCGGCCATGCGCGCCTACAGCACCGCCCAGCGCGACCGGACCATCGAGGACCTTGCCCACATCGTCGATTTCCTCGCCACCGCCCTCTACGTCGACGACGCCGAGCTGTTCACCACCTTCACCACCTGGACCGCCGGCATCCTCACCGCCCGCCATGTACCCGCCGCCAGCCTGCGCCTGGGCCTGGACGTACTGGCCGGACACCTACGAGACTTCCCCCGCGCCCTGACCTTCCTCAAGACCGCTGCCGACAGCCCGCAGCTCAGTTCCGATCACACCGGCCCGGGAATCACCGCATGACTTATCTGCCTGCCGACTTCACCATCACCATCCGCAGCGCCCAGCCACACGCGCTGCACCTGAACGTCGCGGGAGACCTCGACTACGAGACGAGCAACTGGTTCACCAACGAGGTCAACCAGGCACTGGACACCCACCGCGAACAGCACGGGCCTGCCCTTGAGGACCTGCACCTGGACTTCAGCGGCCTGACCGGCATCGACTCCAGCGCCCTGACCGTCTTGCTCCTCCTGCACCGCCGCACCCACCCCGCAGGCATCACCCTGCACCTGGACCAGCAGCCCGCCTACATGACGCGCGTCCTCGAGATCACCGGCATCGCCGACCACCTCACCCAGGACGCCCGCGCCACCCATACAGCTGCCGGCATCGCACACGACGAACAGAACGAATCGGCTTCCGCGCCCTGAACGACCCCGGTCTCCACACCGCTTACACAGATGCGGAGGCGAGAGCCGGGTGCCGCGTCAGGCGCTGCAAGGCACGCCGGGCATGGCTCTTGACCGTGCCCAGCGGCAGCCCCAGCCGGACAGCGATCTCCTGGTGGCTGTACCCGTGGCAGTAGACCAGATGCAGCACTTGGCGCTGCGCGACCGGCAGGGACCGCAGGAGCCCGTCGGCGTGCAGGCGCCCGGCGACCGCCTGGGCCATGGAGTCGTCCACGTACTGCGGAAGGGTGCGCTCCATCACCCGCTGCTGGCGGGCCTGCCGGCGGTAATGCGCATCGAGCGCATCATGAATCTTGTGATTCGTAATGCCGAACAGCCATGCTCTGACCGTACCGCGGCCCGCGCGGTAGGCGGTCTGGGACTGCCAGGCGGCAATAAAGACCTGCTGGACGACATCTTCCGCCTCGTGCTCGTCCCGCAGTCGCCCACGCGCCCAGGACCTCACCTCTGGATGCCAGCGGGTGTAGAAGGTGCCGAAGTCCTCACCATCGCCCACGCACAGCCACCCGTCTTCGTTCGAGATCACTGATGATCGGCTACCCCGGATGCGACAGAGCACCAGCGCGCCGACGACCACACCACCCACTCACCCCTCTGGCAGCTGATGGACTTCAGGTTGGCAACTACTGCAGGGATCCTGCTTGCTGCGAATTGATCCGGACCTATCCCGAGCTTGTCGGGGTTCTGTCAGGCGGTCTGTGAGGGGGATGATCGCCGGCTGTGGACGCGGCTTCGGCGTCATGCGCGGGGAGCCGGAAGAGGATCAGTCCGGGGCTGCTTCCTCCGGGTCTTCGGTGATCCCGTTCGGGTCAGCCGTGATGGCGGTGGCAGCCGGGTCCGGCGAGGGTGGCAGGTGCTTGGTGTCTTGGTTGCTCGCCCGTCCCACTTCTTCGAGGAGTATTGCTGTGTCCGAACGCAACACGCTCATCCGGAGTCTGCACGATGTCGGTCTGGCCGCCTGGTTCGGCGGCTCACTCATGGGTGCGGTCGGCCTCAACGGCGCCGCCAAGGATGAAGGCGGCACCGACACGGCCACGGACCGGATCGCTTCTGCCGGATGGGCGAAGTGGGCACCGGTCAACGCCGCCGCCATCGGCGCGCACCTGTTCGGCGGCGGCGGGCTGCTGGCCGTGAACGCCCACCGCGTCGCCACTCAGCAGGGGGTGGCCGCCTCCACCACGGCCAAGACGGTCGTCACCGCCGCGGCCCTGGCCGCCACCGCTTACGCCCGCGTCCTGGGCAAGAAGGTCGAACTGGCTGCCTCCACCGACCCGGAAGACACCGAGAAAGCGGCCGATCACCCCATCGACCTGGACAAGGCCCGTCGACAGCTGACCTGGGCGCAGTGGGCGGTGCCCGCGCTCACCGGGTGCCTGGTGGTGCTCAATGCCCTGCACGGTGAGCAGCAGCGTGCCGAGGAGCAGGTGGCGGGCATGTGGGAGCGGGCCCGCTCGGTGAGCCCCTTCATGTCGTGAGGACCCGCTCCCGGCTCCGGGCGGATCCACGAAAGGGGGGCGGCGGCAGGTCGAGAACGGCCACGAGGCTCGCTGTGCGATTCTGGCGTCTCTGGGTCGTGCCTGCGGCGTTCATCAGCTACACGGCATGGACCTCCCGACGCGTCAGGCAGGCCAGGGCGACGGCGAGGAATGCCCGGCCGCTGCCGGTACCGGTACCGGTACCGGGGCAGCGCGGGTGAGCGCGCCCTTCGAGTACGAGGCTGGTTCCTACAGCTGATGCACGGGAGAGAAGATCGTGGGGCTCTTGCGGTAAACGGTCTTTTTGCCGGCCGCTGAACACACCGAAGCCGGGACAGTCCCTGTGTGGGGGAGGGTATCGGGGGCAGGTGGGGTGGTGAGCGCGTGGGACCGCTCTGGACAGGCAGGGCCTGGCCGAATTCCCCCCTCGGTGGGCCCTGGGGTGGTCGGACGGGCCCGCACCGGATGGTGCGGGCCCGTCCGGCATGCCGTCGGGTGGCGCGGCGGTCGGTCCGTGTCCGGGTGACATGCCGCAGAGGGCTTTGCGCCCTGGGGGTGTGGGTCAGAAGAGCTGGTTGTAGGTGTTCCATCCTCCGCCGACGGGGGTGCGGGTGGCGAAGGGAGCGGTGGCGTTGCCGGTGCCCTTGTACAGCCACAGGGTCCCGGCCTTGTCGCGGGCGACGGCGTCGGGGCGTCCGTCGTCGGTGAGGTCGCCGGTCACGACGAGCTGGTCGTAGGCCTGCCAGCCCCCGCCGATCCGGACCCGGGTCGCATAGGGCACGGTGGCGTTGCCGGTGCCCTTATACAGCCACAGGATCCCGGACTTGTCGCGGGCCAGCAGGTCGGCGCGTCCGTCGCCGCTCAGGTCCGCGCCGCCGGCCAGCCGGTCGTAGGCCTGCCAGCCACCGCCCACGCGCACGCGCGCCGTGAAGCGGTTGTTGTCGGTGAGCCTGCCGGTGCCTGCGTAGAACCACAGGATGCCGGACTTGTCGCGGGCCAGCAGGTCCGTCAGCCCGTCCCGGTCGAGGTCCCCGGCCCCGGCGATCCGGTCGTAGGCGTTCCAGCCGGGACCGATACGGACGCGGGCCGCGTAGGTGCTGCCGCTACCGGCCTGCCGGTCGTAGTACCAGAGGGTCCCGGACGCGTCGCGGGCGACGAGGTCGCCGAGGCCACGGGTGGTGGCGGACGGACGGATGGTGTCCCACGAGAAAGGTCCCTGCGTGTAGGGGGACAGGGAGCTGATCGCGGTGTAGGTCTGCCAGCCCGTTCCCGTTTCGCTGCGCGTGTCGAGGGGGGCGGTTGCGCTGTGGGTGCCGTCGTACTCCCACAGCCTGCCCGTGGTGTCACGGGCGTGCAGACCGTGCCACGGCTGGACGGTACGCCCCTGGGCGAGGAACGGCGCGCTGCTCTGCTTGACGTCGGACTCGTCCCAGACGCCCTGGTCGTAGATGTTGTAGCGGGTGTGGGCCTGGAGTTTGTGGGCGTACTGCCCCGGTCCGCCGGTCAGTTCGTACTCGACGACGTGGTCTCCGGGGGCGAGGAAACAGGCGACGTTGGGGATGGTGTCGGGCAGGGTCGTGTGACGGACTTCGCAGGTGGCACCGGAACCGGCGGTGACGCGGCCTATGCGCAGGGGTGGGGAGTCACGGAGGATCTGGTGCGGAGCGTAGGCGAAGCGGAGCGTCAGCCTCCCGGCGTCGTTGGCGTGGACGCGGAGCCGCTGGCGGACCGTACCGCCGTCGGGGACGGCCGGGAGGTCGAAGCCGACGGTGTTCAGTAGCGCGTGCGCGCGGGACTTGACGGTGACCTTGCCGGTGCCGTGCCGCCCGTCGGCTGGGCGGGAGCCCGCGCTGCGGGCCGCCTTCACCGCCGCGGCGAGGTCGCCGCCGGCCGGTATGTAGGCGAAGCCCCAGTACAGGGTGGCGTCCGCGGCGGTGGTGGGGACGAGGACGTTGGGTGCCTGGTACGGGGCCCCTTCGCAGACGAAGACCCCGGTGTATCCGGCGGGTTGCGCGCACTGGCCGACGCCGGGACGGTATCCCTCCGGGAAGCCCGCGCCCGCGCCCTGCGGGTCGGTCATCGGCTGCGTGCCGACGGCGATGACGACCTTCCCCGCGAGGGTCGTGCCGGACGCGACGATCGGGTAGAACCGGGGCATCGCTCCCGGCGCCACCACCGCGTCGTATCCCGACAGCCGCAGCTCGCCGGTGGCGGTCGCGGAGTGCGGGGCCAGGAGGGTCGCCGCGGTGAGCAGTCCGGTGGCCGCGCCGAGCACGGCCGCACGGCGGATCATGTGTCTCATACGTCCTTCACAAGGAGTGTGCTGCCGGCGCGCTGGGCCGTTCCAGACGGCCGGGCGACGACGGACGGAAGACGGGCTGGCTTGCCGTACCTTCCGAGGGGTACGGCAAGCCGGCTGGTCGGTGGATGGAGCAGGTCGGACTAGAAGATGCCGGTGATCGCGGTGGCCCATCCGGCGGTGCCCGCGAGGCGGGGTGCTCCGTGGCCGGTGGGTGTGCCGGGGTAGGTGAGGAGGCATCCGGTGGGGCAGATCCTACTCGTCCAGTTCCCTGCCGAATCCATGTACTGGACGGGGGTGTTCGGGTCGGCGGGGGTGGTGGCCCAGAAGTCTCCGGATTCCTGACCGGGGGTCGGTATGAATCGCTTGAAGTTGTAGGTCTTGGCTTCGTTGCCGGGGCCGGGCGGGAGGTCGGGCGAGGGCTCTGTGGTGACCGTGGCGTCCTGCAGGGTGCCCTGGGTGTTGCCGGGGGAGGTCAGGAAGGGCCGCTGGGTCCAGCCTCCGGTGCCGTACACGCTGCGCTGGAGGAGCTTGTATTCACTGCCGGGGCATTTGACCGTGTCGTTGCGGCAGCCGGGGTAGAGGTAGAGCTTGCCGTCTGCGGGGTCTCGGGCGATGAGGTCGGCGTGGGAGTCACCGTTGACGTCGTCGGCGGCGAGGTTGGTGAGGTCACGCCAGCCGCCGGTGCCCAGGATGACTGGACTGTCCCAGTCGAAGGGCTGCGCCTGGTTCTGGCCGCCGCCGCCGACGGCGAGGCCGCTGTAGAGGATGAGCCGGGCGTTGCCGCAGTCGGTTTTCGCGTCGGAGACGCATTCGACGGTGATGAGGTCGTTTCCGGCCTTGCCGTCGATGTTTCCGGGGAGGAGCACCTGGCGCAGCCCGCTCCAGTTGGACCCCTGGGAGGGGTGGAGCAGTTCCTTGCGGGTGTAGTACCAGGGGGAGCCCGCTCCGTTGCCGGGGTAGACATAGAGCTTGTTGTTGGACAGGCGGACGACGAAATCCTCGTAGCCGTCGGGATCCGAATCCCGGAAAGACATGCCCTTCAAATCGCCGCGGTGGGCGATGAGCGCTCCGCTCCAGCCACCGAGACCTGCGTTCTGGCGGGCTCCCATGGGGCCGAGGTCGCCGTTGCCGGGGTAGAGCCATAGCTGACCGTCGGGGCCGGTGGCGACGAAGTCGGCGAAACCGTTACCGTTGAGGTCGCCGGGCCGGTCACGCTTGGTGCTCTCGATGCTGGGGTCGGAGTTCTCTTTCTCGTATATGAAAGCCGGTTCCTCCGTGGTGAGGGAGATCTGGTCGTCGCCGCCGGCGAGTACGGAACGGTTGCCGGACGTGTCGTAGGCGACGACGTTCAGCTTGCTGACCGGGTGTGCGAACGGAGTGATGGTGACGGTCGCGGTGTGGTTGGCGTCCGTGCCGGCCTCGACCCAGGTGCCGTTGGGGCAGCGGGGAGTCGTCGCGGAGGACAGGGGCTGGTCCATGGCCCAGCAGTAGCCGTCGATGTCGCTGACGGGGTTGGTGAACTTGAACTGACGAGGTGCCCGGGCCGTGTAGCTGTCGGCGGGCTCGCCGGCCTTCGTGCCGTCGGCGTCAAGGACGGTGACGGGTTTGTTCGGGCCGATCAGGTCGACGCTGAAGGAGCAGGCCGCGGTGGACGCACTGGTGGTGTTCTCGTTGTCCTTGGCGTAGACGCTCCAGGTGTAGGTGCCGTTGCCCAGCTTCGTGGCCGGCACCAGCACACTGGCCTCGCCGGAGCCGCTCACGGTGTCGTAGTTGGGCGAGAGGGGGACAGCAGCGCCGCTGGAGTTCTTGACCGAGAAGTAGGCGGTGACATTGCCGCCGTCCTGGTCCTTGATCTTCGCGTTCAGCGTGATGCCGCTGTTGCCGATGCGTCCGCCGCAGGCGACCGGGACGTTGCCGTCGCCGGACTCGACGTAGTAGCCCTCGTAGGCGGACTTGCTGGTGACGGCGGGCTTGTAGTTGTAGTCGACCTCGAGGACGGGGTTGTTGCGGAAACGCTTGTAGGCCCTGGTGTTGCCCGCGTAGCTGTCCGGGGCCTTCATCCCGAAGACGAGGGTGCCCCAGTTGCTGTCGGCGGCCTTCTGGACGTAGGCCTTCAGCGCTGTGCTGGTGAAGTCGTGGCCCTTGTCACCGGGGCAGTACTGGTCGTTTCCGCCGAAGAACGAGCCGTAGGCGAGCTTGCTTCCCCAGGGCTGGGTGTTCCAGGTGGGGGTGGTGGCTATGTCACCGGCCGACCACAGCTCGGTCGGGCCGACGGAGGAGTCGCAGACGTAGGAGTGCGTCTGTATGACGGCGAACGTGGCGCTGTTGATGGTCGCGTTCTCGAGGCCGTTGGTGTTCATCGCGAAGAACGAGGCGGTGTCACCGGTCCCGTTGTACCCGACCCGGGGCTCGTCCGCGGGATTGGAGGAGTTCCAGCCCGAGCCGTTGGGGTAGGCGGCGTTGGGAGTGGCCGAGTAGACCACTGCCCACTTCTCACGGTAACCGCCGCTGAAGACCGGATCGATTACCAGCGGGAACTGATCGGCTGCGGCCAGAAGACCCGAGTCCGGCACGAGACTGAGCGTGTCACCGCTGATGTCCACGTCCACGGGCGCACTGTCGGGCTGCGCGGTCATCGCAGCAGCGGAGCGGGAAGCCGTCTTCGAGGCGGTGCCAGCCTGCCCCCCGTCCGCCGGAACGGCGGGCTGCTCCCACATCTTCGGGCTCGGGGCGCTGAAGACCGTCTCGCCGCTCTCGTCCTTGGCCAGCAACTGGTTGTCGGGGGTCTTGGTCAGGGCGACGCCGTCGGCCTCGTAACCGAGCTCGATGCTGCGCAGGGCGGGATTGGCCGCTGCTTCGGGCGTGTGGATGACCAGATGCTGAGCAAAGCCGTCGACCTCGGCAGTGAGTTCGAGGTCCACACCGGGCAGGACCGACGGGTACGTGGCCGTGTCACCGTCCAGGACCGGCGCGGGAAGCACGGAGGGCCAGGTCAGAGCGAGCTTCTTACCCTGCTTGACCATCGTGGCCAGCGACTGGTCACCGCCCCCGGAGAACGCGATCGGGAAGGTGGACGCCGCCGGCCCGACCGAGCCGTCCGACTGCCGCACGAGGGAGGGGTCGGTCGGGCGCCACATGCCGTCGAACCGCGTCCACTTCGGGACGCCGTAGGAGCGGCGGGTGGTCGAGCCGTCGGGATTGGCGAAGAACTCGGTGCTCTCCTGTCTGCGGTCGAGGATCTCGATCTGCCTGCCCGTCCTGGCCGCCTCGTCGAACGCGGCTTCCTCGAACATCGCGGACGGCGTCTGCGGCGCGTCCGTCTCCGCCACCCCGGCCGCGGCCGCAGCCGGGGACGAAGCCATGGGCGGAGCCGGCAGGGCGATGGCTGCGGAGACCGGCAGGGTCATACTCGCGGCTATCGCCAGAGCTATCGCTCTGCCGCCGCGTCTGAATCTGGTAGTGCGCATGTACTGGTGCCTTTCCGGAGTGCATGGCTTTCTACAGCGGTCGAGAAACGCTCTCTGCTCCTCTCCGGCGGGGACTCTAACCCGAGGGGCGGACATCCCCGTACAGCAGGCTTCAATCCGGTGTCGAAAACCTGCGGAAGATTCCCTCGAAAAGGTAAACGGAATCTAGAAATCCGCATGTGGATAGTTGTGGAGATGTGGCTTTTATGTGCTCATGACCCATAAAACTGCTGGTCAGACGGTTGGATCGGCTTGATGGAGGCTACGCGCGAGAGGGAGTTCCCGGACCTGACAGACTTGATCAGTCTCCTTCTGGTCATGCTTGCCACCCGGCCCTGGGTGGTGTTGGATCCGCTTGATCATAAATTTTTCGTGTACGACCTGGGTGGGGATCTCAATGTTGTTCCGCAATGGCTTCGCCATGCCCTTTTACAGGCGCAGAAAAAATAAACTGACGAAGTCCGCGCGGACAGGAATAGCCGGCGCGCTTTCAGCAGCGCTGAGCATCTCCCTGCTCACCGCGCCCACATGGACCGCAGCCGCCCAGACCCCCGGCCCTCCGGCCGTACCCCAGACCAAGTCCGTCGCAGGCACCGACTTCATACCCAAGGGCCTGAAACGAAGACCACAGCCATCCCCTCCGTGGAAGGCCCCGTCCGCCACCTGGCCCACCCCCGCAACCAAGGAGCTCGAGCTCCACCCCGCGGCGAAAAAGACCATCACGGTAGGCGGGCTGCCCATCCACCTCACACCGTCTTCCCCTCGCACCGGGCAGAAGACCAGCGGCTCGCCCACCCGAGTAGAGGTTGCGGTAAAGGACCGCACCACCGCCCACGCCGCCGGCGTCGAGGGCCTCTTGGTGACCCTGCGCCCGACCGTCACCACCGCACCCTCCGGTGGACCGGTCAAGGTGGAAGTCGACTACAGCTCCATACGCGGCGCCTACGCGGCCGGCTGGACTTCGCGCCTACGCCTGGTGACCCTCCCCGCCTGCGCCCTGACGACGCCCAAGAAGGCCGAGTGCCGTCAACAGACTCCACTGACCACCGAGAACAACACTTCCTCCCACACCCTGACCGCCGACCTCACTATCCCGGCACCGGGCGCGCCGGTGAAGGCCGCCAGCGACTTGCCGAAGGCGACCGCTCCAACCTCCTCCGTTTCCGCTCCGGCTTCGGCCGGAGCGACTGTGCTGGCAGCCACCGCCGGCGCCAGCGGCAGCGACGGTTCATTCAAGGCAACCTCACTCGCCTTGTCCGGATCATGGTCCGCAGGCGGAAACTCAGGAGGCTTCGGCTGGAGCGTGCCCATCGAAGTCCCCGCCGTGCCCGGCGGCCCCGCCCCGAAGGTCGCCCTGTCCTACAACTCCTCCTCGGTCGACGGCCGTACCGCCTCGACGAACAACCAGTCCTCCTGGATCGGTGAGGGCTGGGAGTACTCACCCGGCTTCATCGAGCGCCGGTACGCCTCCTGCGAGAACGACAAGGAGGGCGGCAACAACGCTGCCAAAACCGGTGACCTGTGCTGGAAGTCGGAGAACGCCACCCTCTCCCTGAACGGCTCTTCCAACGAACTCGTCTGGGACTCCGCGAAAAAGACCTGGAAACTGGCGAACGACGACGGTTCCCTCGTCGAGCGGCTCTACGACACAGCCTCGAACAACTCCGGCGACGATGACTCCGAGTACTGGAGGGTCACCTCCCTCGACGGCACCCAGTACTGGTTCGGCAAGAACCACCTGCCGGGCTGGAGCAGCGGCAAGGCTGAGACGAACTCAGTCTTCTCCGTCCCGGTGTACGGCAACCACACCGGTGAGCAGGGCAATGGCTCCGACTTCGCCTCCTCCGCCGAGAAGCAGGGCTGGCGCTGGAACCTCGACTACGTCGTCGACCCGCACGGCAATGCCATGGCCCTCTACTACACCAAGGAAGAGGGCTACTACGCGCAGAACAACAAGACCGACGCCCCCCAGGCCTACACCCGGGGCGGCTACCTGAACCGGATCGATTACGGCCTGCGTGCAGGCGCCGTCTACACCACAGCCAACCCCGCGGGCCGCGTCACCTTCACCACCGACGACCGGTGCACCGCGACCGATTGTGCCTTCACCGAGAGCAATGCCACCAACTGGCCGGACACTCCTGTCGACCTGAACTGCACCTCCAGCGGAAAATGCCTCCAAGGCTCGCCGTCTTTCTGGTCCAAGCAGCGTTTGACCAGCATCAACACCTCCTCTCTGGTCGGCGCCAGCATGGTAGACGTCGACACCTGGTCCCTCAGTCAGTCCTTTCCGCCAACTGGCGATACATCGACGCCCGCGATGTGGCTCGACTCGGTCCAGCGCACGGCCAAGGCAGGACCGGCTATGGACATCAAGCTGGACAAGGTCTTCTTCGAGGGCGAACTCATGCCCAACCGGGTCGACGACGCCGAAGGCCGGCCAGCACTGAACCGCAAGCGCATTACGAAGATCACCAACGAGACCGGTGGCCAGACTCTCGTCACTTACACCGCCAAGGAATGCACCCCGACCACCCTTCCCGCGGCGGACAAAAACAATAAGCGGTGCTACCCATCCTGGTGGACCCCGGACGGTGCCGTGGACCCGGTCAAGGACTGGTTCCACAAGTACCTCATCAGCCGCATCGACGAGAACGACACCACGGGCGGCAGCGGCTCCGAAACCAAGGTCACCTCCTACACCTACTCCGGCGGCCCGCACTGGCGCCGGGACACCGGCGAGTTCACCCTCGACAAGCACCGCACCTGGAACGTCTTCCGCGGCTACGCCACCGTCCACACCTATAACGGCGGCGACAGCAACCGCAGCAGGACCACCAACACCTACTACCTCGGCATGGCCGGCGACACCCTCGCAGATGGCAGCACCCGCCAGGTCGCCACCATCAACGGCATCACCGACCGCGAGGACTTCACCGGTCGCGTCGCCACCAGCACCACCTACGACAAAGCCGGTTCCAGCGGCATAGCCGTCGCCAAAACTACCTACGTGCCTTGGCAGTCCGGCACCACGGCCACCCAGACCGTTAAGGGCATCACCGATCCCGACCTACCCGGCACACCCGCTCCCACCCTCCCCGCGAAGACTGCCCAACTCTCCGGCACCACGAGCGAAAAGCGCAGCACTCTCCTCGACGACGGCAGTACCTGGCGCACCCTCACCACCACTCGTACCTATGACACCACCTACGGCCTCCTCACCAAGGAGACCGACGACGGCGCCGGCACCGTCGAAGCACGCTGCACCCTCACCACTTACGTCACCCCCGACACCACCGACTGGCTGATCTCCTACCCCAGCGAGATCGCCACCACCGACAACACCGCCTGTCGCACCCAACCCGGTGAAATCACCAGCCGTACCCGCACCTACTACGACGGACAAACTCTCGGTACCGCCCCGGAGGGGGGCAAGGCCAACGTCACCAAGGCCGAACAGCTCGCGCGCCATGAGAGCGACACCACTCCGGTGTGGGAGACCACCTCCGAGACCGCCTATGACCAGTACGGCCGAGTCCTGACCACCAAGGGACAGGACGGCCAGCCCGTCACCACCGTCTACACCCCCGCCTCCGGCGCCCAGCCGACCACGGTCAAGGTCACCAACGTCAAGGGTCACAGCAGTTCCACGACGTTCGACGGCATGCGCGGCCTCGCCCTGACCGCCACCGACGCGAACGGTCGCACCACCACCAGCGAATACGACGCTCTGGGACGCGTCACCAAGGCATGGAGCACCGGCCGGGCGAAGACACTTCAGCCCAACGCCACCTTCACCTACAACCTCTCGGCCACCATCCCCTCCACCGTCATCGCCAAGAAGCTCCATGAAGACGGCCTATGGGGCACCAGCGTGTCCTTCTACGACTCTTTCCTGCGTGAGCGCCAGACCCAGACCGACTCCATCGGAGTGACCGGCCGCGTCGTCACCGACAGCTTCTACGACACACACGGCCGCGCCTACCTCACCAACGCGCCTTACTACAA
Source organism: Streptomyces sp. NPDC086147 (assembly GCF_040702165.1). Taxonomy (NCBI): domain Bacteria; kingdom Bacillati; phylum Actinomycetota; class Actinomycetes; order Kitasatosporales; family Streptomycetaceae; genus Streptomyces; species Streptomyces sp. NPDC086147. The sequence goes on from NZ_JBFBJO010000034.1 coordinate 22,995, forward strand.
CAGCAGCGCCCTGACGACGACCATGCTCGTCGTCACCCCGGACCTGGTCCCGCAGGCGCAGCAGACCCTGTACGACGGCCGTGGCCGCGTCACAGAGAGCATTCAGCTCTCCCAGAACGTGCCGCAGTGGAAGACCACCCACACGTACGGCGACTACTGGACCGCCACAGTGCCGCCCAACGGCGGCACCGCCACCCTCACCCTCACCGACGTCCGCGGACGCACCGTCGAGGAGCGCCAGTACAAGGACCGCACCCCCGTTCCGGACGCGGCCCCCGCCCAGTACGAGAAGACCGCTCGCACCTACAACACCGCCGGCCTTCTCGCGTCGCTCACCGACTCCTCCGGCCGCAACACCTGGCGCTACACCTACGACCTACGCGGACGGCAGCTCAGCACGACCGACCCCGACAAGGGCCGGACCACCACCCACTACGACGCCAACGGGCGCGTGGACACCGTCACCGACACTCGTGGCACCCTGGCGATTACCTATGACGAGCTGGGTCGCAAGACCACCCTGCGTTCAGGGTCGGTGACGGGTACGAAGCTGGCGGAGTGGACCTACGACACCGCCACCGGCGGCAAGGGCCTGCCCCACAAGTCCACCCGGTACGACACAGCAAACGCCTACGCCGCCTACACCACCGAGGTCACCGGCTACGACACCACCGGCCGTCCCACCGGCACCAAGGCGACGGTCCCGAGCATCACCGGTGAAGAACTCCTCGCGGGCACCTACACCGTCGCCACCACGGCCACGCCGGTCAGCGGTCTGCCAAAGACGGCCGCCTACAGCACCACCAACACCAACGCCACCACCACCCTGCCCGACGAAACGGTCACCAGCCACTACGGCTCGAACGACACACTCGCCATCGTCGACAGCTCGCTCGACCACGCCTACCTGCGCGGCGCCGGATACACCCCCTACGGCGAACTGGCCCAGGCCCAGCTCGGCAACTCCGGCAGCCTGGTGACCCAGACCCTCACCTACGAAACCTCCACCCGCCGCCTGGTCAAGAACCAGATCAACCGCGCGGCAACCGGGCCCGCCACCCTGTCCAACATCACCTACAGCTACGACCCGGCCGGCAACATCACCTCCATCCGGGACGCTCAGAACGACGGCACCGTCACCGACGACCAGTGCTTCACCTACGACTGGGCACGCCGCCTCACCGACGCCTGGTCCTCCGGAGACGCCTGCGCCACCAAGTCCGTCAACGGAGTGGGCAGCCCCAACCTGGGCACGGTCGACCCCTACCGGACGTCCTGGACGTTCACCGACACCGGCCAGCGCAAGACCGAGACCCTCTACAAGGCGGGCTCGATCACCGCGGACACCACCCGCACGTACACCTACCCCACCGCCGCAGACGCGGCCCAGGCGCACGCCGTCCGCTCCGTGACCGCCACCGGTGGCACGACCGGAACCGACACCTACACCTACGACGACACCGGCAACCTCACCAAGAAGACTCCTGCCGACGGCCCGGTACAGGACCTGACCTGGAACGAGGAGGGCAAGCTCAAGACCTCGACCGTCTCCGCCCAGACCACCTCTTTCCTCTACGACACCGAAGGTACCCGCATCATCAAGCGGGAGCCGACCAAGACCACGCTCTACCTGCCTGGAGGCCAGGAACTCGAACTCACCCGCAAGGTCGGCACCACCCCCGCCGCCCTCGCCAACGGCACCCGCTATTACGGCATTCCCGGTGGCTCGGTGATTCGCACCAGCAGGGACAACAGCGTCCGCATCCTGGTCTCCGATCACCACAACACCAACACCCTGTCCATCTCCGCCAGCAGCCTCGCGGTCAACCGCCGTAAGACCCTCCCCTACGGCGGGCAGCGCGGAGCCGCCCCGTATTTCTGGCCTGGGGCTAAGGGCTTCGTCGGCGGCAACATCGACACCACCACGAACCTCACCCACATCGGCGCCCGTGAATACGACCCCAACCTCGGCCAATTCATCAGTGTTGACCCTCTCCTTGAGATCGACAAACCTCAGACTCTCAACGGATATAGCTACGCGGCTCAAAACCCCACCACTTTCTCCGATCCCACAGGGCTTGGACTCGATGATGGCACTGGGCACACTGAACGACCTGAAAAAGTAACTGGAGAAGGAACTGGAAAACCTCGTGGCAGCACCGGAGGACCTAGCCGGAAGTCGAACAGCGGGACAAATGGCTCCTCTGAAAAACCGAAGGGACGTCCGGGCGAAGACATTCGGAGCGACAAGATCCGGCACGATGCTGCGGTAGAAGCCACGGCTGCGTACCTTCGCGCTCACTGGGCCAAGAATCCCGAGGTGAGGGTAGAAACTGAATATTGGATACCTGGGGGTCAGCGAACAACGGGAAAGGGAGGATGGGCGGACATCGTAATGTTCTTTGGTGACGATATTTACGTCTGGGAAATGAAGTCGACTATACAGGCTGAGACAGAGGGGTCCGCAACCCTGAATCGCTACATCAACGCATTGAACAAGATCGAACAGAAGAACGGCCGTGGGCGATTCGTACAGCGGGGCTGGGAGCTTCCGCAAGTAGCAACGATTGATCCACTTAATCCTCGTCAGCAAGTCGTCGCTCAGTCGACCCGCACGCGAACGGGTTCTAAGCGTACTAGCGAGGAGTATAAAGGCGTTGTCGGCTGGTGGACGCGCAATCAGAGAGATAAGCCTCCGTCGGGTATGGAGCCTGCTCCTGTTTGGGCGCCGGTAACGGTTCAAGTCTGGCAGCCAACGCCGCAACAGCAGCAAAGTATCGCATGGGGTGCAATTGCTGCGGGTGCAATGTATGTGCTTGGAAAGATGGTGAGCGATCCGACCGGGCTTTCAGGGTGAACTAGAAATTTTTTGAAGTAGCCTTGAATGAGCCTCTTTCATCCTGTGCTGAAGGGTGAAATGGGCTGGTCAGCCGGAGTGCTGACGAGGCAGGGCCCCTGGTCGTTAGCGTGGTGATCTCACTCATCACACCGGCGACCGAAGGGGCCCTGAAGGTTTCCGTATCCTGCCATGCTCGATGTCTCGCATGAGCTGGTTGAGCATATTGCCTGGCTGCTGCACGAGCATCGCCAGGCCCGTAACACCCGCTGGCGCAGGCTCGGGTGCTTCAAGCAGGCTCTGCTCACGCTGGTCCACCTGCGGAAGAACGAGACATTCTCCCAGCTGGGAGCGGGTTTCGGGATATCGCAAGCCACCGCCTGGCGCTACGTCGACGAGACCTTGGACGTCTTGGCCGGCTGGGCACCAGGCCTTCATGAAGCCCTTATCGGCCTCGGTGAAGGCGACCACGTCATCATTGACAGCACCCTGATCCCCATCGACCGCATCCGCGCGGATGCGCCGTACTACTCGATAAAGCACCGCAAGCATGGGATGAACGTGCAGGTCATCGCCCGTCCCGACGGCACACCGCTGTGGTTCTCGCGTGCGACACCCGGCCGCACTCACGATCTGACCACGGCCCGGGCGCATGACATCGTCCAGGCTGCCTCACCCGCCAGATCCTCGTCCTGGCCGACCGCCTCTACCAGGGTGCCGGCGCCACCTTCCGCACCTCCTCCTACCACCACCACGAACAGCCCCAGCACTAGCAGCGGTTCAACCGCGACCACGCCAAGCCTAGAGCCCCCGGCGAACGCGCCTTCGCGCAGCTCAAATCCTGGCGAATCCTCCGCCGGGCCCGATGCTCCACCCACCGCATCAGCACCCTCGTTCAGGCCAGCCACACGCTGTTGACCTGTGACTATTCAGGATGAAAGAGGATCAATGAGGAAACATTAAAGTCCGGTAGGATTAAGTAGAACCTTCGTTAGGGCGTCAAGGGTCGCGCCTGATGTCCCAACTTTTTTCTTGCCGACTTGGATATCTTTGGAGTGGCTACGTGGATGCATTCTCTTCGTCGAATTCAGGCCTCAGTCGTGATCTCGTGATGGAATTCACTGTACATGGAGAGAGTCAAGAAGAATTGACCTCCTCGGCGATTGATTGGCTTACGCAGGGTGTCGCTAAGGCCATCACTGCAGGACGGGTGGAGCGTCCTCAAAAAGGGTTGCCTGTATCTGATGCAGGGTTTAATTCTGTCATGGAGGTTGTAAATGCAAGGAAAGGGGAATGGTGGGGGTACTACTCGGTATCCCCACAAGATACCTTCGAAGTGCTCTACAATCCTTATGTAGATGAGTCGACGTCTTGGGCTAAACGTGAGATTCGCCAACGTCCGGAGTCGATGGCCGTAAAAATTGGCAAGTTTTCAGAAGATGGAGAAATCGCGAATCCTGCTCTTCGATTTTCCGTGTCTTTCGATGAAGATTTGACGGATTATGTAAAGTTGACGTACTGCATCGATGATGCCCTGCTCTCTGGGTCGGAGACAATGCAGATTGAACATGCGCGTTTGCTTTCATTGGCAAACTGGGCGTGCCGCCACTGCAATGTGGTGTTTGGTCACTTTTCTTATGACCATTCAGGTGGCGTTACGGAGCTCGAACGGTATCTTCGTCCGCCTTCTGGTATTCCCTGGCGGAATACTCCGCTATGGCGCGAAAAGCTTCGAGGGTACTCATGGCTAATGGTTGCGTCCGGCGAAATTTTGCATAAAATTGGCGGAGTGGGTGCCTTGCGTGAATCGGGTGCTTTCCAGTCGGTCTCTCCTCTTCCTAACGGTGCAGTGCTTCTTCAAGTTACTTCTTCATTTAGGGAATACAGAGATGAAAAGGTTAGAGCTGTTCACCGAATTCTGCAAGACGTACTCGTCAAAGGTGAGTTCCGTCGTCCAGCACTAGTTCCCGGACAGCCTCCGACGCACATGGTTATCTTTGACGGCTAAGAGCTCGTAACGCGATCTTGTGAACTTGCCCTGGTCTGGCGTGACCGGTGTGACGATTCGGCCGTTCAGAGGGTGTGAGTGTTCGGCCGTGGATCGTGGAGGACGACTTGTGGGCGCTGATCGAGCCGCTGCTGCCACCCTGGCCGACGAGGGCTCCCGGCCCGCGGCCGGTGCCGGACCGGCAGTGCCTACAGGGCATCCTCTACGTACTGCACAACGACATCGCCTGGCAACTGCTCCCTCTGGAGCTGGGATTCGGCTCCGGACAGACCTGCTGGCGGCGCCTTGAGCGGTGGCAGCAGGCCGGGGTCTTCGACCGGCTGCACCGGATCCTGCTCGCCAGGCTGAACGCGGCCGGCGAGCTGGACTGGTCCAGAGCATGCGTGGACGGTTCCCACGTCCGCGCGAGAAAGGGGGAGCCGACACCGGTCCGTCGCCGGTCGACCGGCGCAAGACGGGCAGCAAACACCATCTGATCTGCGACGGACACAGCACCCCGCTGAAGGTCATCACCACCGCGGCCAACGTCAACGACATCCGCCCAGACCCTCGCCCTGGCCGACGGCATCCCACCCGTCGCCGGACGCCCCGGCCGACCGTGCCACCGCCCTGAGGCCCTGCCCGGCGACAAGGGCTACGACTCCGACCCCCACCGCCGCGAACCGCGAAAACGCCGGATCCTGCCGGTCATCTCCCGCAGGCGTGCCCCGAACATGATCGTGTTACGAGCTCACAGGAGATCTTGCAGGGAATCTGATCCATTTCCGGAAGGCTGATTTCTGGTCGACCTGGTGTTCTCGGAGCTGGATCAAAAGATTTTTCCCGGTTCAGGAAGGACCTGCTCGACGGAATCAATTCGGTATTCGCTGTCCCGGTAGGCGCCGCCGGGCTGGCCGAACATCCTGTGGGCATGCTCGACGGCCGCGCCGGCGGAGGCCGCGAAGACGTGGCGCACCACGGCTTCTTCCTCCATGAGGGCGGAGACCGCCCGGGCGGTGATGCGGTAGACGCGGTGCCGCAGCACCTCCACCGGCAGCCCACCCCCCGACTGCTCACTCCGGGCAGCCTCGATGGCCTTGCGCTGCGCACGCAGCTCTTCCCGGCGAGCCACTCGACGGTCCTCGTCCGGCGAGTACACGCTCATGTGCTGCTTCGTCATGACCTGCTCGATCCGGGCCCATTCGAGCCGCTGGCACGAGGCGATGTCCAGCTCGCTGGGCTTCCGAGGTTCCCCGGGTCCAGCAGACGCCCGCTCTTCACGGTCCCGGGCGGCCTGGTGCTGCTCCTCCACCTCGTTCACGGTGAGTCCAGTGGCCCGCCTGACCACAGAAATACGCGCCAGCTCCTCCGTGCTATTCGGCGGTTGCTCTTCAGTGGTTCGGCGTCTTGTCTTCAGTAGGTGTTGTGGCTCTGCGACCTGCTGCTTTGTGGTGGTGGGGCTGGGTTTGCTGATGGTTTGACGCCGATTTACCGGTGAAGAGTGGAGCTGAAGCGGGGGTGGGGTTGGCGCTGAGTCTGTGGGTAGGCCGATGCGTGAGTGTCCCCTGATGGGCGGTGGTTGCTGTGTTGTCGGGAGCGGTCCCTGAACCGTTCCGGGTTCGATCGAGACTCTAGGTTGTGACTGTGACCTGGGGTTTCGTGGTTTCGCGGTAGTGGTTGGTCTCGTATTCGACGGGTGGGATGTGCCCTATCTCACCGTGGAGTCGGCGGTGGTTGTACCAGTCGATGTACTCGGCGGTGGCGAGCTCGACGTCGGAGAGCGTCTTCCATGGCCGTCGGGGCTTGATCAGCTCGGTCTTGAACAGGCCGATCGTGCTCTCCATCAGCGCATTGTCGTAGGCGTCGCCGACCGATCCGATCGAGGCGGCGATGCCGGCGGCGTCCAGGTGTTCGGCGAGACGGAAACTCGTGTACTGCGACCCGGCGTCGGAGTGATGGATCAACTCGCCGGGCTAGACGGGGTGTTGGTCGCGGTCGCGCTGCCAGATCGCCATTTCCAGGGCGTCCAGTACGAAGACCGTCTCCTTCACGGTGGCCGCGGACCAGCCGACGATCCGGCGGGAGAAGGTGTCCACGACGAAGGCGACGTAGACGACACCGGCCCAGGTTTTCACGTGGGTGAAGTCCGCGACCCAGCACCGGTTCGGGGCGCTGGCGACGAAGTCCCGGCCCACCAGGTCCGGGGCCCGGTCGGCCTGGCCGCCGGGGAACGTGGTGATCACGCGTTTGCCGCGGACGGCTCCGGCGATGCCGAGTTCGCGCATCAGGCGCTCGACGGTGCAGCGGGCCACGGCCTGGCCCTGGCGGTTCAGCTCCCGCCAGATCTTCCTCGCCCCGTAAACGCGGTAGTTGGTGTCGTGGACGTGCTGGATCAGCTTCTTCAGCTCGCCGTCCCGCACGGTCCTGGCGGACGGCGCGGTCCGGCGTTTGTGGTGGGCGTAGTAGGTGGAGGGTGCGATCTTGCAGTCGTGTGCGGTCAGCACGCGGCAGGTCGGCTCGACGCCGCCGAAGCGGCCCTTGTGCTCGTCGATGAACGCTACGAGCGCGTGTGTGGCCGGTCGAGCTCGGCCGCGAAGAAAGACGCCGCGGCCTTCAGGATCTCGTTCGCCCGCTTCAGTTCGGCGTTCTCCTTCTTCAGTCGCTTCAGCTCGGCCGACTCCTCGGTCGTGGTGCCCGGCCGGGTGCCGGCGTCGATCTGGTCCTGCCGGACCCACTTGCGCAGCGTCTCGGTCGTGCCGATCCCGAGCTTGGACGCGACCGCTTTCATCGCGGCCCACTCGGTGTCGTAGTCGGGCCGCACCTCGGCGACCATCCGCACCGCACGACGGCGCAGCTCAAGCGGGTAAGGGGAAGGACGTGCCATGACTCGATCCTCTCAAATGATCGAGTCCCTACCGAACCCGGGACGGTTCAGTCATCGGTGTGCGTTGTCGCTGGACAGTGGGCTGTGGTGTCTATGGGGTGTAGATGGGGTCTGGGGTCTGTTCCGCCGGTGTGGCGGTTCACTGTCCTTCTTCGCGTGATCGTTCGCCTTGCAGAGTGACCTTTCGTCGGCGGGAAGCAACAGCCCTTTTCCACTACAGTTCCGGCTCGTGACCGATGCCACCCCCCGCACTGCTGCGGACGACGACGCGCTTTTGGAGAGACTGTACGCACTCGCATGGGGCGCCAAAGGCGCGATCCCCTCCCGCAGAAGCCTCCCTGATAAGCCCTTCCCGCCTGTCACGCTCGCCGAGGTCGAGCACGCGGAACAGAAGCTCGGGCATCGGCTGCCCGAGTTGCTTCGGCGCATCTACACCGAGATCGGTGACGGAGGATTCGGACCGGAGGGCGGCCTCGCATCACTGATACCGCGCAGCATTCCGCACTGGCACGTCCAGGACTGGCACTGCGCAACCACCGTCCACGACCAGCGGCCAGGACCAGCGGCCAGGATGGGAGCCACCGGCGTCGTGGTTCTTCCTGACAGGGGGCGGCTGCACCATGGAGTGGCACGTCTCCTTGATAGCGATCGACAACCCGGTGCTTCTCTGGGACGCCGACGGTTGGGAACCAGACTGGGGCCAGAACCCTCACGATGGCCTGCGCTACGCAGCACCGTCCCTGCGCCAATGGCTGTGGACGTGGGCGAATGGAGGGGACGTGTGGGACGAGGCGCTGATTCAGATCAAGCAGGACGTCAAGAACTGAACATGATGCACGCGGCGATCTCCACAGGCAAGGAAAACGCAGAGTAGGCCTGCGCAGAGCGCCCTCCCCACGGGGGCAAATCATTTTGCGTCCTCCAGGCCATGGCGCCTCTCGATGCAGAGATCACCTGATCTGCACCCCACCGGTCAGCACTCCAGGGTGGCATTAGTTTCTGCCATCAATACATGCTGCATCAGCCTGATACAAGGGATATGCGGACTGGTTCCAGAGTCCCGTCACCCCCTTCTCGAACCACCTCACCCCAACCCCCCGAAGGCCCGGCGTCCAGTCAGGGACACACGCACAGCGCGTGACACCCACTCAGCCACGAGGCCAGCAGACCAAAACCCCCGCCCCAGCCCTCCCTCACCGCCAGCCAAGCCCGCGCCAGCGGGCCCCAAGGGACTGAAGGCGCAGCCGAAAGGACCGTCAAGGCGGGAGAGCGCAGCGAACCCGCCGGCCCCGGGTGAAGTAAAGGGGAAACCCACAGCCCTGGAAGCGCAGCGGACAGGGCCTCACCTCCAGTGCGCAGCACGGGAAGTGAGGGGCTCGCGCAGCGAGCCACCTGCGCTCCCGCT
>NZ_JBFBJO010000035.1:0-31231 GCF_040702165.1 Streptomyces sp. NPDC086147
TGGGCGGCCTTCGGCGCGGAGCCCGGCGCGGCGCCGTAGCCCTGCGGCGCGGATCCGGGCGCCCCGCCGAAGGCCTCGGAGGCGAAGCCGTACACGGCGCCGGGCGGCGGGGGCGTTCCGGTGAGGGCCGGCGGTCCGGCGAAGCCCGGCGGCGCCGGGGCCGGGGGCGGCGCCGGTACGGGAGCGGCCGCGACCGGCACGGCCACGGAGCCCGCCGCGGCGCCGCCGAGCAGGGAGGAGGCCGGGACGGGCCGGGGGCCGGCCGCCTCGTACCCGCCGAAGAGGTCGGCGAGGCCCGCCGGGGGCTCGCGCCAGCCGGACGGCGCGGGGGCCGCCTGCCGGCGTCCGATCCGCACCGAACGCAGGCGCGGCAGGTCGGTGCGGCGCCGCAGGTCGGCGGTGGCCAGGGCGAGGCGCACCCCGGTCCAGTCCTCGCCGGTCCGCTGGGCGACCGAGGCGCGCAGCACCAAGCGCCCGCCGTCCTCGTCCCGGCGGTGGGAGAGCCGGTAGGCCGGCACCCAGACGGCGCCCGGCACCCCGTACTCCAGCTCCAGTTCCACTTCCGCCGGAGCCTCCCCGACGGCCGCGCCGTCGAGGGTCAGGACGGCGTGGACGCCGGTCTCGACGTGTTCGGCGGGGGCGTCGGTGGAGGCCCGGTCGAGCCGGTCGAAGGCGACGGAGAGCGCGTGCTCGGCACGGCGCAGCTCCTCCTCCGACTCGGCAAGGCGCGCGTGCAGCCGGGCCAGCCGCCCGTCGACGAAGTCGGCGAGTTCCAGCCAGGCGTCGACCGCGGTGCGGCGGTGCGGGTCCTCGCGCTTGCGGGCCGGAGGGACCGGGTGCAGGCCCTCGACCTCCGCGATCAGGGTCCGCTGCCGGTCCCGGCGTCCCTCGGCCGCCGCGTGCGCGTCGCGCAGCCGCTCGACCTCGCGCCGCAGTTCGTCGGGCGCGCCGCCGTCGAGCGGCTCGGACGCGACCTCCACCCGGGCCTCGGTGACCCGGACGCCGGCGGGGCCCAGGACGCGGGCCCGCAGCGAGCCCGGGTCCAGGGTGCGGGGCAGTCCCGCGACCCGCACCCGCCCGTCCCGGGGCACGACGCCCCGGGCCAGACGGCGGCAGACCGCCCCCTGCGCGTACACCACGACCGAATCGAGGGTCGAACCCCACCTCCGGGCCGTCTCCTCCGACATGCGCCTCGCCCCCTGCCCCGTCCGTCGTACCGGTCGAAGCCTACGCGGACGGGCCGCGCCCCGGTGCCGGGAGGCGTTTCTCAGGCCGCGGGCGTCTCCGCCAGGACCGTCCGCACCTCCTCCGCCAGCGCCTGGAAGTCGCCGGTCGGCGCGGTCGGGTAGCGCCGGTGGTCACGGGCCCAGGCGTCGTCCTTCGCGAACCAGTCGACGGCGACGGGCGCCCGGCCGGTCGCCAGGGCGGTGTCGAGGCTCGCGAAGTACGCGGCCCAGCGCGGCGCGTAGAGGTCGCGGACCAGTCCGTCCCACTCGCGGTTGGCGTAGTCGCGCAGCCCTCCCTCGCTCGGCCCCCGGCCGCCCCAGGTGGTCAGGATCGAGCGCACGTCGTACTCGAGCCGGTCGCGCTCGGCCGGGTCGGCGCCCCGGGAACGGGCGTTCTCCAGCCACGGGCCGAGCATGAAGCGCCGGTCGGAGCCGACGAGCCGGCCGAGCAGCTCCAGGTGGGAGTTCCACTCGCGCACCAGCGTCCGGAAGCGTTCCAGGTCCTCGGCGTCGTGAGCGGCCTTGATCCTCGGCAGCAGCACCCGGCCGCGGTTGGTGAGCGCCTGGCGCGCCACGTCCACGAGGTCGTGGCGGTACGCGTCCGTGGTCCGCAGCGCGGGCGCGACCCGGAGCAGTTCCGACAGCGCCCGCTCCACCGTGGTGGCGTCGTACCGGGAGAAGGGCGGGCTCCAGAGCGCGGCCGTGGTCGCCGTGAGGCTCGGCCGGGCGGCGAAGACGCTGTCCTGCGGGTCGCCCCAGGTCCCCGCGGGCGTGCTGTATGGGCCGAGGCGCAGCTGCTCCCACGCGGCGGCGGCGTGCGGGTCGGCGCCCCCGTAGCGGCGGGCGGCGTAGTCGGCGAACCAGGCCCGCTGGTCGACCGGGCCCGGCTCCCAGGCGAGTTCGGTGAACAGCTCGAACACGGCGGGGTTGCCGCCGGTGGCCTCCGGCAGGTAGGCGATGCCGCGCAGCTTGGAGCCCGGCTTGGTCAGCCAGGTGTGGAAGCGCTCCCCCCACAGGGCGGTGTTGGCGCCGATGCTGGTGTGGCCGCCGAAGTTGGGGATGGTGCCGAAGGCGTAGGGCGTGCTGTTCCACTGCTTCTCGCGGTCGAGGCCGTTGTAGCGGTCGGAGACGCCGTCGACGATCAGGACCCGCTCGCGGTCCACCCCGCTCAGGAGCTTGGGCGTCGGGTTCCGCTGCCAGCCGAGCAGGACCCAGGTGGCACCGGGGTGGGAGGCCTCCAGGGCCCGCTGGACGGCCCCGGCGGCCGCGGCCACGTCGACCCCGCCCGCCGCGCCGCCCTCGTGCAGCAGGTCCATCTTGAACATGTCGCTGTCGCCGAACCGCTCCCGCTGGACCCGGTAGTAGGCGGCGGCGAGCCGGTCGAAGACCGGACCGGTCGGGTTCAGCCAGTCGGGCCGCTCGAACTCCACCCACTTCCCCTGCGGGACGGTGACCGCTCCCGGGTTGCGCTCGGCGAACCCCGGCGGCACCGTGCCGAAGTAGCCCGGCAGGACGGGGGTCATGCCGAGCGAGCGGAGCTGCCGCGCGATCCGGGCGCCGAGCGCGGCGCGGCCCTCGATCAGCTGCTCGGAGACCGGGCCCGCGAAGCCGGAGATGTTCTGCAGCAGCCACCAGGCCTGGTGGCCGGGGGCGGGGATCCAGTCCCGCAGCTCGGCGGCGTCGTAGCCGAACTCCTGGAGGGCCCGGTAGTACGGGTACTCGGCCCCGGTCGGCACGAAGACCTCGTTCACGCCGTGCAGCGCCATCAGGTCGATGTCGCGGCGGTACGTCTCGAAGTCCCGGTAGGCGCCCGAGTAGCCCTCGTCGGTGTCGTTCAGGGCGTAGCGGTGGGGCACGCTGGCCGACCGGGTGAGGGTCCCGGGGACCGCGGGGAGCACGGCGGGCAGCCGGCCGAGGCTGTCGCCCGGCCAGCCGATGTCGACCCCGGCGACCCGCTCCAGGTACCGGCCCGCCCCGGCGAGCAGGGTGGCCGGCGAGGTGCCCCGCACCTGGATCCTGCCCGCTTCGCCGGAGACCTCGAAGTAGTCGCCGGACTCCGGCCTCTCGACGGGGACCAGGGTGAACTGCCGGGCCCGCGAGGACAGCAGGCGCTCCAGGCTCGCCCGCGCGGGCGCCGGGTCGAAGGCGGGCGCGGCGGCGGAGGACGCGGTCCCGCCCCGGGGGGACAGCGCGTCGGGCGCCACCGCCGCCGTGATGACGAGCACCACGAGGACGAGGACGTGACGGCATCGGAGGATCAGGCGACTGCCCATGTGGTTCCCTGCTGGAAGAGGCCGGCGGATCGTCCGACCACTTTCCTACGCGCCCCCTTTCGACGAGGGGAAGCGGAGCGGGGTCCGGCGGGGTCTCATCCATACGGGTGTACACGGCACCCACTGGCGCACGAGGCCGCCGGTGCGGGAGGCCGACGGCGCACGGGGGCACCGGTCGGAAGGCGGACGGTTCACGAGGTCGCCGGTCGCGTGCGGTGCTTCGGCGAAGAGAGGTCAACTCTCCTGTACGCAGCAGTGGTTGACGAATGGTCTGGACCAACCTACGGTCTGCTGGAGCGCGCGCCACCCCCAGGACCCATCCCCCCCACGTCCCAAGGAGCACGCATGCCAGGCCCCAGGATCCCCCGTGTCCTCGGAGCGGGGCTCACCGCCCTGCTCACGGCCGCCGCCCTCGCCGCGCCCGCCGCCGCCGAAGGCGCGAAGCCCGCGCGGACCGCCGTGTCCGCCCCCGCCTCCGGAACCGGAGCGGCCGCCGACACCTGCGCCCTCAAGCCGAAGCCCGCCGGAAAGGTGCTCCAGGGGTACTGGGAGAACTGGGACGGCGCGGCCAACGGCGTCCACCCGCCCTTCGGCTGGGCCCCCATCGACGACCCGCGCTTCGCCGCCCACGGCTACAACGTCATCAACGCCGCCTTCCCCGTGATCCGTTCGGACGGCACGGTGCTGTGGGAGGACGGCATGGACAGCACCGTCCGCGTCGCCACCCCCGCCGAGATGTGCCGCGCCAAGGCGGCCGGGGCGACCGTCCTGATGTCGATCGGCGGCGCCACGGCGGGCATCGACCTGAACTCCACCGCCGTCGCCGACCGGTTCGTCGACACCATCGTGCCCATCCTGAAGAAGTACAACTTCGACGGCATCGACATCGACATCGAGACCGGCCTGGTCGGCAGCGGCTCCATCACCACCCTCTCCACCTCCCAGGCCAACCTGATCCGCATCATCGACGGCGTCCTCGCCCGCATGCCCGCGGGCTTCGGCCTGACGATGGCGCCGGAGACCGCGTACGTCACCGGCGGCAGCGTGGTCTACGGCTCGATCTGGGGCGCCTACCTGCCGGTCATCAAGAAGTACGCCGACAACGGGCGCCTGTGGTGGCTCAACATGCAGTACTACAACGGCAGCATGTACGGCTGCTCGGGCGACTCCTACTCCGCCGGCACCGTCGCCGGGTTCGTCGCCCAGACGGACTGCCTGAACAAGGGCCTGGTGATCCAGGGCACCACGATCAAGGTCCCGTACGACAAGCAGGTGCCCGGCCTGCCCGCCCAGCCCGGCGCGGGCGGCGGCCACATGGCCCCGTCGGCCGTGGCCCAGGCGTGGAACCACTACAAGGGCGCCCTCAAGGGCCTGATGACCTGGTCGGCGAACTGGGACGGCTCGAAGGGCTGGACCTTCGGCGACAACGTCAAGAAGCTCCAGGGCCGCTAGGACCCGACCGCCGGACGGGCCCCGGGCCCGTCCGGCGGCTCAGGGAAAGAGGACCCGGGCGAGGGCGAGGCCGACGAAGACGGCGCCGAGCCCGGCGACGACGGAGGCGACGACGTTCGCCACGGCGAAGAACCGCGCGCCGGACTCGGCCAGCCGCAGCGTCTCGTAGGAGAACGTCGAGTACGTCGTCAGCGCGCCGCACAGCCCGGTCCCGAGGAGCAGCTGTACGGAGTGCCCGGCCGCGCCGGACAGCGCGGCCCCCGTGAGCAGGCCGAGGATCAGGGAGCCCACGACGTTCACGGTGAAGGTGCCCCACGGGAAGACGGTGTCGTGACGGGCCTGGACGGCGCGGTCGGTCAGATAGCGCAGGGGCGCGCCGACGGCGCCGCCGGCGGCCACCAGGAGGGCGTCGTTCACCGCGGGCCCTCCCCGGCGTCGTCGAAGCGCACGGTCTCGACCGGCTCCGGGGTGATCGGCCCCTCGACGCCGAGCTCCTCCAGCCGCGGCAGGAACGCCCGGACGTGCTCCTCGGTGTCGTCGACGAGGACGGTCGGGCGGACCGTCGGATCCGTGCGGAAGGTCATGACGTGCTCCGGTGCGACAGGAGGCGACGCGTGCCGAACGCACCGGCGGCCACCGCCGCCGTCGCGGCGGCGACGGTCGCCACGAGGTACGTGAGCGCCGTGGTGGCGCGGCCCGCGTCGACGAGGCGTTCGATGTCCACGCAGTACGTGGAGAAGGTGGTGAACCCGCCCAGGAACCCGGTCCCGAAGAACGGGCGGAGGAGGGGGTGGGCCGTGAAGACCTCGGTGACGGCGACGAGGAAGACGCCGATCACCAGACACCCGGCGGCGTTCACCGTCAGTGTCGTCCAGGGGAAGGCGCCTGTGGGCGTGGGCCACAGCAGCGACGCCCCGAAACGGGCCAGGGCGCCGAGCGAGCCGCCCACCGCGACGACCGCGAGGGTGCCGCGGCGCGCGCGCCGGGACGCCCGGCGCCGACGGACGTCCGCGGGAGTGACGTCGGGATCGACCGGCTCGGAGGCCGTGGTCTTCGGGGGTTCTTCGGAACGCATGCCTCTCCCTACGCGTGGTCCTCCGCTCGCGCGGATGCGGGCGGGGACGGGTCACGAGTAGGGACCGTTGGCGACAGCGCGTGCCGCGGTTCGGGTACGGCGGGCCCCACCGCCGCGCGACGGCCCGGGGGCGGTCGCGTCTCCAGGATAACGGGCGGCACCGGGACGCCGCCGCCCGGCGCGGGACGGGGAGGAACCGGTGGGATACGGGGAGGGGCGCGCGCGAGCGCCGGTGCGCGGCCGCCGGGAACGGCCGCGCACCGGCTCCCGTCGGACGGGTCAGGCGGTGTGCAGGGTGAGGCCGTAGCGGCCGAGGATCTCGTTCACGGGCTGGAACCAGGTCTCGCCGCCGGAGGAGCAGTTGCCCCAGCCGCCGGAGGTGACGCCCTGGGCCTGGTCGCCGCTGATGAACGCGCCGCCGGAGTCGCCGCCCTCCGCGCAGACGCTGGTCTTCGTCATCTGGTGCACGGCGCCCTGGCTGTAGTTGACCGTCTGGTTCTTGCCGAGGACGGTGCCGCAGTGCCACTTCGTGGTGGAGCCCGAGCGGCAGATCGACGCGCCCACGGGCGCCTCGGCGGAGCCGCGCACCAGCCGGTCCGGGGTGACGCCCCAGCCGAGGACGACCGGTACGGTCCACCAGCCGCTGTGGATGCTCACGTACGCGTAGTCGTCACCGGGGAACGAGGAGCCCTGGAAGGTCCCCATGGCGGAGCCGTCCCAGCCGCGCACCGCCGCTCCGGCCCGGCCGCAGTGGCCGGCCGTCACGAACCCGCCGTGCACGGAGAAGCCGATCGAACAGCGCACGTTGCCGGTGTAGTACGGGTCGCCGCCGACGGTCCCCGCCGCGTAGGTGCGGGGCGCGGTGGCCGTCTCGGTGACGGTGACCGGCCCGTTCGCCCGCGCCTTCTCGACGAAGGCGCGCACGGCGGGGACGTCCCGCTCGGCCCGGACGACCGTGACGGCGACGCTGTTCGTCCTCGGGTCGACGTGCCAGCCGGCCACGCCCTTCGGCGCGGAGAGCCCGTCGAGACGGGCCTTGGCCCGGTCGAGGGCGGCGGCGCTGTGGCGGACCACCCGGGTGTCGGCGCCGAGCGCCCGCACCTCGGCCTCCTCGGCCCGGTCGGTGAGGGCGACGACGAGCCGCCCCGAGGAGGAGTCGAACCACGCGCCTCCGTACGCGCCTCCGGCCGTCTGACGGGCGGCCTTCTCGACCTCCGTCGCGGTCTTCTCGGCGCGCAGCCGCTCCTCGGCCTGTGTCCGGGTCAGGCCGAGGTCCTGCTGGAGGGCGTCGAGCAGTCCGGCCGAGGCGGAGGGGGCGGCGGGCGGCGCGGGGAGCGGAGCGGCGTTCGCCGCCCCGACGTGGGCGGCGCCGAGACCGAGTGCCAGCAACAGGGCCGCGAGGGCGGAGCCCAGGGGAGTGGTGCGTTTCACGAAGCCTCCTGGTGTGGGGGTGTAGAACGCTTGAGAGCGCTCTCACGGAGCGTCGGCCGTTACGCTAGCGTCATTGACTTGGCAGGTCCATACCAAAAACACGCCGACGGTCACCGGTCTCGCGGTGACGGTCCCGGACGCCGACCGCGTGGTGCCGACCGCGTGGCGCCGGCCTTGCGGTGACGGTCGCGCCCGCCCCGAACGCCCGAACGCTCAGATGCCCGGACACCCGAACGGGCCGCCGGTCGTCCGGCGGCCCGTTCCCTCGGAGTCGTGCGACAGGGCCCGGTGGGCCGGGCCCTGTAGGTATGCGGCGGGGCCGAGTGCGCCCCGGGCGCGCGTCAGCCGCGTCGGGGGAGGCGCTTCGCGAGGAACTCCTCGAACGTCACCTTGCCCACGGCCCGCTCCGGCGTCAGGTGTCCGCCCGCCCGGAACCCCCGGTAGGCCTTTCCGGCCAGCGGCACGTTCACCAGGCGGCGGTGCTGACCGATCGCGTCCAGGTACGTCCGGGCCAGCTCCGCGAGCGTACGCACCTCCGGGCCGCCCATGTCCGGCACCCGGCCCGCGGGCTCCCCGGCCGCGAGTTCGGCGAGGCGGGCGGCGACCTCCGCCACCTCGATCGGCTGGTCCGATACGCCGGCGGGAAGCGGCACGACCGGCACCCTGGCCGCGTTGCGCAGGAACTCCACCACCAGGTCGTGGAACTGTGTGGTCCGCAGCACGGTCCACCCGAGCCCGGACCCCTCGATCATCTTCTCGACCGCCAGCTTCGTCCGGTAGTAGCCGAGCGGCACCCGGTCGACGCCGACGATCGAGATGTAGACCAGGTGCCGGACCCCGGCCCGGCGCGAGGCCTCGATCAGATGGCGCGCCGCCCGGTCGTCGCCCCCGCGCGGCGTGCTCGCGCAGTGCACCACCGTGTCCACGCCCTCGACGGCCGCGTCCAGGCCCGTGCCCTCGCGCAGGTCCACCGCGTACGGCCGCGCGTGGCGGCTCAGCACCCGCACCTCGGCGCCGTCCTCGCGCAGGCGCTCGGCGACGAGCCGTCCGAGCGTTCCCGTACCCCCGGTCACCAGGATCGTGGTCATCGTGCTTCTTCCCTCCGCAGGGTGCGCGCTCCCCGGTGGAACGCGTGTCGTCAGCTGAGAACCGGCGGGCCCCCGGAAATGTGACAACCGGCGCCGCACGGCCTCACCCCAGGACGCTTCCCCCGGCGAACTGCCGGCCCGCGAAGGCGAGCTTGTCCGGGTTCATCACGGCCCTCGCACAACTGATGGCGCCGTCGCGCACCTCGAAGGCGGTGACGGCGAGGAGCGTCCCCTCCCGGTGGCTCACGAGCGCGGGCGCCCCGTTGACCTCGGCGAGCGCGACCTCCGTGCCCTCCTCCGTGCGCCGCCCGACGCCCGCGAGGAAGCGCAGCACGGCGTCCCGGCCGACGATCGGGCGCCGGGCCGCCGAGACCCTGCCGCCGCCGTCGCTCCACCAGACGACGTCCTCGGCGAGCAGCCGCTCCAGACCGGCCAGATCGCCCTCGCGCGCGGCGCCGACGAAGGACTCGACGAGCCGGTGCCGCTGCTCCTCCGCCGGTGCGAAACGGGCCTCGGGCCGCTCCAGGCGCCGGACCGCCCTGCCGTACACCTGGCGGCAGTTGGCCTCGCCCAGTTCGAGGACCCCGGCGATCTCGCGATGGGTGTACGCGAAGGCCTCGCGCAGCAAGTAGACGGCCCGCTCCGTCGGGGTGAGCCGTTCGAGGAGCACGAGCAGGGCCGTCGAGACGGCGTCGCGCCGCTCGGCGGACTCCAGGGTGCCGAGCGCGCCGTCGCGGGTGAAGACCGGTTCGGGCAGCCACGGTCCCGCGTACTCCTCGCGCTTCGCGCGGGCCGAGGCGAGCCGGTTGAGGCTGAGGCGGGTGACGACCGTGGCGAGCCAGGCCGCGGGGTGGGCGATGGCCGCGCGGTCGGCTCCGCTCCAGCGGAGGTACGCGTCCTGCACGGTGTCCTCCGCCTCCTCGGCGGAGCCGAGCATCCGGTAGGCCAGGCCGAACATCCTGGGCCGGTGGACGGTGAACTCGGCGGCCGAGGCGTCGGCGCCGTCGTCCGGGGCGAGGGGCTGTGCGGTCTCCGACGTCACGCGGCCAGCCTGCCACAGGGCCCCGGCGGAGGTCGGACACGGGCCCGCCGGGCGGCGCGGGCGTGCGCGGGTCAGTCCGCCGAGACGGCCCCGACCAGGTCGCCCACCTTGCGGTCGGGCAGGGCGCGGGCCACGTCGGCCTGGGCGATGACGCCGACGAGGACGTGACTGTCGATGACGGGCACGCGCCGGACCTGGTGCTCGCTCATGACGTCGAGGACCTCGTCGGCCTCGGCGTCGGCCCGCACGTAGACGATCTCGTCCTGGGCGAGGTCGCTCACCCGGCACTCCGCCGGGTCGAGGCCCTTGGCCACCACCTTCAGGACGATGTCGCGGTCCGTCAGCATGCCCTTGAGCTTCTCGTCGGCGCCGCAGATCGGCAGGGCGCCGACACCGAGCTCGGCCATCTTCCGCGCGGCGTCGCGCACGGTCTCGCTCGCCTTCGCACAGGTCGCGTCCGGCGTCATCATCTCGCGTGCCGTGGTCATGGGGATCACCCGCATCCGTTCCGTGAAAGTGCGGAAAAGTCGACAGAACTACTGGCACGAACGCGCCTGCCCTCCGGCTCCCGGGGAAAACACGCGGGCGGACCCGGGCCGCCGATCCCTCCGCGTTCCGCCCCTGACCTCGCCGTATCGTTGGCCTTGAATATTGCGGAGAGTCACCGGGTGGGGGATGATTCCCGGCCGTGACGATCTTCCTCGCCGTCGTGCTCGGCGTGCTCCTCTCCGTGCTCCACCGCCTCTTCCTCGCCCCCGGGCGGGCCGACCGCTGGGTCGGTGAGCACTTCGTGGCCTCCGACTACGGGCTCGCGCCCCGCGAACAGCTCGACCCGCGCCGCGCCGGCCCGCCCCCGCCGCCGCACCGGCGTCAGGAGCGGCAGGCCGTCGCCGACGCGGCGTGGGGCGGGGACTGGCGGGCCGCCGAGGCCTACGTCCGGGCGGCGGGCGACGACTGGGACGAGCGCTGGTCCCGGACCGAGCTCCTCCAGGAGATCGCCCGCGAGGACGACGCCTGGCTGGACGCGTGGCGCGCGGCCGAGCCCGGCAACTGCGACGCGGCCACCCTCCACGCCGGGATCATGGTCCACCGGGCCTGGGAGATCCGGGGCGGCGGCTACGCCCACGAGGTCCCGACGGACCGGATGAACAGCTTCCGCTCCATGCTCCCGGCCGCGATCGAGGAGGCGCAGCGGGCCGCGCTGCTCGACCCCGCGAACCCGGGCCCCTGGGTCGTCATGGTCACCGCCGCCCGGGGCGCCCAGTACGACCGCGCCCGGTTCCGGCCGCTCTGGGACGGCCTGGTCGCCCGGGCGCCGCACCACTACGAGGGGCACTGGCAGGCCCTCCAGTACTGGTGCGCCAAGTGGTTCGGCAGCGACAGGCTGATGACGCGCTTCGCCCGGAAGGCGGTCCTGAAGGCCCCGCAGGGCAGCCCGCTCGCCGGCATGTACCTCCACGCCCTGAACGAGCTCACCGACCGCCCCGTCTCCACCTTCTCCGTCACGCCCGCGACGAGGGGCCTCCTGAAGCGGGTCGCGGCCTCCCTCGCCGAGGTCGACCCCGACGACGAGCGCCTGCCCGCCCTGCGCCACCTCCTCGCGCACTACATGCTCCGGGCGAGGCTGTACGGACCCGCCCTGGAACAGTTCCGCCTGATCGGCCCGTGGTGCGGCGCCGAGCCCTGGCGCAAGGACGAGGACCCGGCGAAGGCCTTCGAGACCGCCCGGGGCACGGCGGTGAAGCTGTCCCGCGCCCCCGTCGTGTCGACGGTCAAGTCCCACGGAATAGGCCGCTAGGACTCCGGCGACCCGACCGGGGAAATCAGGGAAAGGGATGCGGAGCCCGTACGAGCTCCGCCTCCGTGAGGTCGCGGGACCGGTGGCCGCCCCGGCGGAGGGCCGTGCGCAGCCGGGGCATCAGCAGGGCCCGCTGCCGGTTCCAGCCGAAGTCGATCGGCAGCAGCCCCGGCACCACCGTCGCGACCGTCCGCAGCCCCGCCCGCTCCTGCTCGGGCGTGGTCTGGTCGACGACCACGACGTCGTGGCCCGCCCCGACCAGCTCGTCCACGACCACGGCCACGTCGTCCCGCAGGTCCCCGGTGCGGGGCCGCCCGCCGCTCTCCCACTCCCCGTACACCTCGTCGAACGGACGCGCCTCCGACGGCTCCAGGTACGCGCGCGCGTACGCGGACATCCGGGGCAGCCCGTAGAGCTGCGGATGGTCCTTGAGGTGCCGTACGAGGGAGAAGTCGTCGGCCATCGCCTCCAGCTCCGACCGGCGCTCGGCCGTCTGGCGGGCCAGGTGCGGGAGGTAGCTCAGC
This sequence comes from Streptomyces sp. NPDC086147, assembly GCF_040702165.1. Classification (NCBI taxonomy): domain Bacteria; kingdom Bacillati; phylum Actinomycetota; class Actinomycetes; order Kitasatosporales; family Streptomycetaceae; genus Streptomyces; species Streptomyces sp. NPDC086147. The sequence continues at coordinate 11,910 of NZ_JBFBJO010000035.1, forward strand.
ACCTCCGACAGGGCGCCCTCGACGGCCGACCGGGGGTCCAGCGAGGCCGCCGCCGCGAAGGACAGCGTGCCCGGACCGCCATCCCGCCGCACGCCCACCACCGTGACCGCCGGGACCGCGAGGTCGATCCGGTTGTCGAAGGCGTGCACGTCGTAGCCCTGGAGCGCGGCCCGCTCCACCATGGCGGCGACCGTGGGGCCGCCGACCGTCGCCAGGTCGATCCGGGGCAGCCGGGCCGCCCCGTACCAGCCGTTCAGGAAGGAGTCCCGCTCGACGAGTTCGAGCAGGCCGCCCAGGACCGCCTCCTCCAGGCAGCCGCCGATGGCGCAGCCGTTGGAGCACTCGAAGACGAAGTCGTCGTCGGCCGTCGGGATGCTGTAGTACACCAGCCGCGACGGCACCAGGACGGGACGCCCGTCCCGCAGCGACCGGCCCCGCTCCCAAGGGATGGGCCGGGCGGGGTCGAAGGGCCTGACCATGGGGTCGTCCCGGTACGTCTCCGGGGCGTACAGACCGCACGCCGCCGGGTCGACCGCCTCGTCCCCCAGCGCGTCGTACGCGGCGACGACCGGCGCCCGGCCGGTGCGCCTGCGGGTCCCCGCGTACCGCTCCAACCCCTCCAGGAACGCCAGTCGGCGGCTGGTGGCGAAGGAGTTCTCCTGACCGCTCCAGGTCACGTCGTGGAGCCCCGCGTACCCCCGGACGAACACGCTCCCGGCCACCGGCGCGGTCGTGGACGAGGTGACGTCCGCCCAGGTACCGGCCCCGAGCGCGCCGCAGACCGGATTGGCCAGGGCGTCGACCGGGAGCGGGTACGAGGAGGCCGACCGCAGCCGGTAGCCATCCGGATCCGGCTTGGGACGCGGTACGAGGCCGAGCGGCGGGCCGCCGTCCCCTCCTCCCGGACCGCAGTGCGGGCAGAGCGGGTCCGCGAGCAGCGGGTACGTCCTGACGAGCAGGTTCGCCAGGTCGACCCGGGTCACCTGCGGCAGGGCGCGGTCCGCCGGGAGCGAGGCGGGCGGCGCCGGGAGCGGCCCGCGCAGCAGGGCCTCGCACAGCGCGGCCACCGTGTCGTGCACGTGCCCGGTCAGCGGCGGCCAGGCGGCGGCCGGGCGGGGCCCGTCCGGGCCGCCGGTCTCCAGGGCGTCCCGCTCGCTCCGGCTGCGCAGCCGCTGCCACCGCAGGGCCAGGCAGCGGCCGCAGGCGGGCGCGCTCCCGTCGCCGCCCCAGGGGCCGAGCAGCACCGCCGAGGCGCTGAGGTGGACGAGGGCCGCCGGCCGTTCGGCGGCCCACGGGTCCGGGGCCCGGCCGCCCCCGGCGCCGACGGCCCCGACCGGCACGACCCGGGGCGCGCCGGCGCCGAACCGCCCGTCCAGGAAGGCCTGGAGGGCGTCGCGGGCCTCCGCCAGCGGCTGCGGGAGCGCGACGGCGGTCATGAGCTCTTCGTCCAGCGGAAGAAGCGCACCGCGACGGCCCCGAAGAGCACGCCGAACACCACGAGTCCCGCGCACCCCACCCCGATGTCGGAGAGGTCGCCGCGGCCGGTCAGGGCGGCCGACACCGCGTCGTTGAGGTAGCGCAGCGGCAGCACCCGCGAGACGTTCCGCAGCCACTCCGGCATGGAGTCGAGCGGGAAGAACGACCCGGAGAGGAACGCCATCGGCAGGATCAGGAAGTTGGCGATGCCCGCGACCGACTCCGGGGTGTCGGCGATGCTGCCGATGATCACCCCGAGCAGCAGGAAGGTCGTGATGCCCAGGACCAGGACCGGGATCAGCAGCGGCCACCGCGAGGCGGGCACGAGCCCGAACCCGGGGAGCATCGCCACCCCGACGAACAGCACCGACTGCACGAGCCCCACGCCGAGCGCGAGGACGTAGCGGGACCCGATGACGGAGGACAGCGGCGCGGGCGACATCCGGATCATCCGCAGGATGTCGTCCGCGCGCCACTGCATCAGGGTGAACGCGATGCCGAACACGGCGGCGTTCGCGACGCCCCAGGAGAGGACCCCGGAAGCGGTGTACGACAGGTAGGAGAACCCGCTCTCCTCGACGGCCTTGCCCCGGAAGACGAGCCCGAAGACGACGAGGAAGAGCAGCGGGAAGGCGAAGGTGAAGAAGACCGTCGTCCTGTCCCGGACCTGGGCGCGGTAGCCCGCCGCGGTCAGCGCGGAGTAGGCGCTCATGCCTGCTGCTCCTGGGTGTTCGGGGCGAGGGGGTCCCGCCGGGCGGTGAGTTCGAGGTAGACGTCCTCGAGGCTGGGCGTACGGGTCTGCACGCCGTCGAGGCCCGTCACGGCGTCGAGGGCGGAGAGCACCTTGCCGGTGGAACGCGTCTCCAGGACGAGGTGCCCGCCCTGCACGGCCACGCCGTCCACGCCGGGCAGCGACCGGGCCCGCTCCTCGTCGATCCGGCCGAGCGGGACGAGCAGCCGGCTGCTCGCGCCGAAGGTGCCGATCAGGTGCTGCGGCGCGTCGGTGACGACGAGCCGGCCGGCCACCAGGATGCCGACGCGGTCGCAGAGCGCCTCCGCCTCGTCCAGGTGGTGCGTGGTGTAGACGATGGTCCGGCCCGCCGCCTTGAGCCCCCGCAGGACCTCCCACAGATCGCGCCGGCCCTCCGGGTCGAGCGCGGCCGTCGGCTCGTCCAGGAAGATCAGCTCGGGGCCGTGGACCAGCGCCGAGGCGATGGCGAGCCGCTGCCGCTGCCCGCCGGAGAGGTCGTCCACCCGGACGCCGTGCCGCCCGCCGAGCCCCACCGACTCCAGGGTGGCGTCGACGGCCGCGCGGTCCGCCCCGAACAGCGCGGCGACGGTCCGCAGGTGCTCGTGGACGGTCTGCCGCACGAAGAACGCGGAGGACTGGGTCTGCACGCCCATGCGCGGCAGCAGGGCGGTGTTGCGCGGCCAGGGCGGCTCGCCGAACACCGAGACCGTGCCGGAGTCGGCCCTGCGCAGCCCTTCCATGATCTCCACCAGGGTGGACTTGCCCGCCCCGTTGGGCCCGAGCAGCCCGAAGAACTCACCGCGCCGGATGCTCAGGGACACCCCGTCGACGGCCTTCCGGCCGCCGTAGCTCTTGGTCACGCCGGTGACCTCGACGGCCGGGGGCGGCCCGGCGGGGTCGGTGGTGGGGGAGGAGCTCATACGGGTACCTCATTCATGAGTTGCGGGTCCTTCACCTTCGGGGCGGGCGTGTCATCGGAGCAGCAGCAGGACGACGACCGCGCAGGTGCCGCCGGCGGCGAGCAGCACCAGGGCGACCGACGCGACCGCGTAGGACGTGTGGACGCGGCGGGCGCGCGGCGGATAGGCGGCGACCGCCTCCCGCCCCCGCCGGCGCAGCGCCAGATAGGTCCGGGTCTCCGGGGCGAGGTGCGTGGTGCCCAGGAGGTGGCTGAGGATCCGGTAGCCGTCGAGCGGCGGCAGCGGGACCAGATTGCCCAGCGCCTGCACGATCCCCACGAAGAGCATCCCGGTGAGCACCGGCCGCGCCGGGTCCGCCGCGTCCAGGAGCGCCCACCAGAGCGCGAGGGGCAGCAGGAGGAGCAGATTGACGTGGGCGCCGGCCGCCGCGACCACCAGTTTCGCCCGGCGCCCCGGCAGGAACGGGTAGTTGTCGACCGTGCAGTACATCATCATCGCCGGGAACCGCCAGCGCAGCCCGATCTCGGTGACCACCCCGCCGTAGTGCCGGGCCGCGACGCCGTGCGCGAGTTCGTGCAGGCAGACGCTGAACCAGAGCAGGACGGCGAACGGGATGAGGACCAGGGGCCGGGCGAGCAGGGCCGCGAGGCCGTCGAGGAGTGCCGCCGGATCCGCGAGCACAGCGACGGTCATCAGCAGGGACGCCGCCGCCAGCGGGAGTTGGACCCACGGCCGCAGCAGCGGCGACAGCAGCCGGTGCAGGCGCCCGGCGGTCCCGTGCGCGTCGGCCACGGTCCGCCGGCTGCCCTTCCAGAAGGTGCCGGTGCGGGCGGGCGGCGGATCCGGCGGGGCCGGATCCGGGGACCCGGCGAGCAGCCCCCGGGCCCCGAGCAGCCCGAGCAGCCGCGTCCACTGCTCCTCGGGGAGCCGGCGGCGGAACCGCTCGGCGTACGCGGCCACGACGTCGTCCACGTCCCGGGTGCCGTCCAGCAGCCCGATGACGAAGTGCTCCCTGGGCCCGACTTCGAACGCGGCGCCGCTCACCGGGTGCTTGACGAGGTGGACGGTGCGCGGGCCGCGCAGCACCGCGGGACCGACCAGCACGCCCGGCCGCATCGCGGGCCGGTAGGCGCGCGCGGCGGAACGGCCCGCGGCGGAACGGTCGTCGCTCGCTCGGTCGACGGCGCTCAAGAGACGCCCCGCTTCCCCTGGTCGGCCTCCCGCAGGACCCTGCCCAGGACGAACGACAGGTACGCCTCGTCCCGGATCGTCACGTGCAGCCGGTTGTTCGTCATGTGCATGTACGGAGAGAGGAGCCGGGGCAGCACCGCCGGCACGTGCGTGACGGGCACGAGGGGAGCCGCGTCCGGGTCCTCGGCGCGCTCCTGGCCGGTGTCCTCGCGAGCCGGCCCCTCCCAGGCGGGGAAGGCGAGTTCGCCGCGCCCGGTGAGGTCCACCACCCGCTCGCGCAGCTCCAGGCAGTGCTCGGCCCAGCGGCGCAGGAACACCGGGAGCCCGGACGGATCGCCGCCCGCCACGGCCTCCCTGATCCGCGCGAACCGCGCCCCGAGGGCGGGCGCCATCCGCTCGTACGTGTGCTCGTACTCGGTGGACCCGATGAAGCCGGTCCCCGGGAACAGCCGGTGCCAGAAGGCGTAGTACGAGTCGAGGTAGTCCGCGAGCCGCTCCTCCTCGGGGAGGAAGCAGCTCGCCATCACCATCATGAGCTGCGCGGACGTCCCCAGCAGCACCGTCCGCAGGTGCAGGTTCATGCTGCGGTACGCCTCCAGGACCAGGTCGCTGGAGTGCCGGAAGTGCCACTCGGCGAGCTCCACCCCGGCGGGGCCGCCGTACTTGGCGTACTCGGGGGCGTACACCTCGTACGAGAAGGAGTTGTTCGGCCGCAGGTTCATCCGTCCGTCCGGGCCCATGTACCTGGCCCGGTCCTCGCCCGGGAACTCGATGTCGAAGAGCGAGTTGTAGAAGTCCTTGAGGAAGCCCGAGTCGACCTCGTAGAGGGCGGGGCGGGACGTCAGGAAGTCCCGGATCGCCTCCTCGGCCCGCCGGCGGACCTCCGCCTCGGCGCCGGGGCCGCTCGGGCGGAGCCGCAGCCGCACGTGCGGCCCCTCCAGCCAGTAGGTGATGAAGAAGTGCCCGGCCAGCAGGCCGTCCCCGGTGAGCCCGTCGACCAGCGGGCGGACGCAGTCGACCAGGAGGGGGCGGGGGTTGGCGGCGTAGAAGACGTGCAGCGCCAGCCAGGGGGAGGGGCCGCCGCCCTCCGGGGCCGGACGGAAGGCCGCGGGCTCGGTCAGTTCGGGCATGACGGGGCGACCTCCGGGCCGGACGACGAAGGAACGGGACGGGACGGGGGAGCGGTACGGGACGGGGAAGCGGTACGGGACCGGTCGGCGGGCCGGTGTTGCGGGGCCGGGCGGGTGGTGAAGGTCTCCACGGCGAGTTCGGCCACGTGCCGACCGCGCTCCGAGGTGACGTGGAGACCGTCCTCGGCGGGCAGCATCTCCTGGAACACCACCCGGACGCCGGGCCTCCGCTCCACCAGGGCGTCGAGCGCGGCCAGGGAGAGCGGGCTGTCGAAGTCCACGTACGCCGGCTTGGCCCCGACCGGCCCCCGGTCCGCCCGGGAGACCGTGGCGAAGCAGCGGTCGGGCAGCCCGTGGGTCCGCCGCCACCGCTGCCAGTCCAGATAGTGCTCCTCCTCGCCCGACCCCGGGCGCGGGACCGGCAGGACCTCCGCGAGCGCGGTCCAGCTCCGCCGGCCCACCACCACGTCCCCGTGCCGGATCCGGGGCCTGCGGGTGACCCCGTCCACGGCCGCGCCCTCCGGCACCCCCGCCCACACGTCGAAGGGGGCCATGGTGCTGGGGGAGAGCAGCAGCAGGGTGCGGGGGATGTCGGGGAGCGCGATCGGCACGAGGTAGCCGAGGTAGACCGGCACGACCTCGCGGTCGAGGCGCCGGGAACGGAGCACCAGCCGCCCGGCCGCCTCGTCGTGCTCGACGTACAGGTCGTCCAGGTGGATCCGGGCCTCCTCGGGCACGGTGCTGGTCTCGCCCGGACAGACGATCTGGTGGTCGGTCAGCCGCCCGTGCAGGTTCAGGTTGCTGCTGACCGGCCCTCCGGTGACCTCCGCGAACACCGCCCCCTCCGGCCGCCGCGCCGCCGTCTCCGCGCGCAGCGCGTCGGAGAGCCCCGGGCTGGACGTCCCGGCCCCGTCGTACAGGTGGGTGAACCGGCTGAAGGGGAAGGAGAGGCCGCCGTACGACTTGTTGAGCACGACGAGGGGCCGGCCCCCGGCGGGCCGCGAGAGCTGGAGGTGGTGGCTCTGCGGGACGAAGTGCCCCGTGAGCGGAGCGAGTTCCCCGGCCGTCTCCGCCAGCAGTCCGCCCGGCAGTTCGACCTCCTCCGCGTCCCGGTCCGCCTCCCGCTCCCACAGGGCGCGCACGCCGCCGTGGAAGCGGCGGCGGGCCCGGTCGAGGGTCCGCATTTCCTCCTGCCCGAGCCAGTTCTCCTCGGGCCGGTACGCGCCGTCCTCGTCGAAGGCGACCCGCCGGGAGGTGAAGGACACGTACTGGTCGAAGAAGTCCTCGTGGAAGTCGTGGACCAGGCCGAGCAGGTCGGCGCAGCGGCCGCCGCGCCCGTAGCGGGCGACGAAGAAGCCGAGCAGGGTGATCCGCTGCGGGAGCGTCAGGTCGAAGAGCGGCAGCACGCCCTCGACGGCCCGCAGCGCCCGGCCGGTCTCCCCGCCCAGCACGCCGGACCCGCAGACCGGGCCGCCGCCCGTGTCGACGTCCTCGTACACCAGCGTCTGCGGCAGGGACGGCTCGGCGGCCCCCAGCTCCCGCTGCACGTCCTGGAGCAGGCTCCGCAGGGCGCCCAGCAGGGCGCGCCGCTCGTCGGCGTCCGCCCCCGGGTAGCGGGCGAGGCAGTCGGCCGGGCCGTCCAGGAGGCCCGCCAGCCGGTCGGCCCACGGCACGCCCAGGGAACGCAGGGCGTCCTGGTAGGAGCGCAGCGGATCGCCGCCGTGCACGTCCGTGCGGAGCACCGGGACCTGCACCATGCCGACGTTCAGGAGGGCCGACGCGTACCGCTCGCACTCCTCGCGGCCGGCCCCGTGCTCGGCCTCCAGCCAGTCCACCAGCTCCCGGTGGCGCACCTTCCCGTCCCGGCCGCCGAGCCACTCCAGGAGCCGGTCCAGGGTGCCGCTGCCGCGCAGGAAGAACAGCCGGTCCCGGACCGCGTCGAAGGTGACGGCGGCCCCGTCGTCGCCCGCCGTCGTCTCGTGGCGCACGTACCGGATGCGGTCGGCGTCCCGCTCCCAGCCCTGCGAGAGGACCACCGGCAGGTCCCGGCGGCGCTCCGGGTCGCCGGTGATCAGCTCGGTCAGCCGGGTCAGCACGACCACGTTGAGCCGCACGCGGCCCGCCCACTCCCCGTCCACGCGCAGATCGGCCCGGTCGTCCGCCGGATCGCCCGAGAAGGAGGCGAGGCCGACGCCGGTGAAGGTGCTGAAGGGGCTGGTCTTGCAGGCCGTGCGGTAGAGGTAGGCGAGCGCGGAACGCTCGATCTTGCGCAGCCGGTTGCCCGGCCTGGGGCTCGTGTCGCGCAGATAGGAGTCGAGGCGCGCGTCGAGGGCGGGCGAGGCGAGCAGCAGACCGCGGCGCAGCCGCTCCTCGGACAGCGCGCGCCGCAACGCGTCCCGGCTCTCCCGGAGTTCGCCGTCGAGCAGCTCCGCGCCGCCGGCCGTCAGCTCCGCGAGCCGCGCCCGGTCCCGCAGCCACCGCGCGGTCCGCTCGCCGGCCTCCGGGTCGAGCCCCTCCACCAGGCGTACGGCGGAGTCCGGATCGGCCGGCAGCCGGTTGTTGAAGATCCGCCGCCGCAGGTCGAGCAGGGCGCGACGCACTCCGGCGTCCCCGTCCCCGTCCCCGTTCTCGTCCCCGGGCGCGGCGGTCGACCCGACCAGGGCGTGCAGGAGGTCGCTGAGCCGCGCCCCCTCGGCGGCGAGGCGCTCCTCCTCGTCCAGGACGGCGTCGGCCCAGCGGCGCGTGCCGGGGCAGCGCAGCCCGTGGACCGTCTCGACCGGGAGGCCGGCCGCGCGGAGCACGAAGCGCCTGCCCGGCTCCCAGTGGGCCTCGGTCCCGTCCCGGGCGTCCGTGGCGCCGGACTCTGTGCGTGTCATGGGGAATCCTCCGGGCCGTCAGGCGATCTCGTGGCGGAAGTCGGCGGGCCCGGGCCGTTCGTGACCGAGGGCCATGACGAGCAGCGGGGCCTCGTCGCCGCCCGTGAGCCCGAGCCGCTCGGCGTACGAGACGTTGTCGAAGCCCAGCGCCACGCCCGCGCCCAGGCCCAGGGCCGAGGCCGCCAGGTAGAAGCCCTGGGCGACGGCCCCGGCGGTGGCGACGGCGAGCCGGTAGCCGCGGTCGCCGACGGCGTCCAGGACGGCCGTGGTCCGCACGGTGGGCACCAGGACCGCCCCGGCCTGCTCCAGGTTGTAGTTGGCCAGGAAGTAGTTCTCCTGGAGGAAGGGGCCCTGCGGCCCGGTGACGACCGGACGCAGGTCGCCGCGGTCGGGGTCGTACGCGTACGCGCCCTGCCCGATCCCCTCCACGTGGTTGACGAAGGCGTAGAGCCGGGCGAGCCGGTGCTTCCCGGCCGGGTCGCTGTCACCGGCCAGCCGGGTCCCGGCGCAGGTCGCCAGGACCGCCGACAGGTGCTCGGCGGACACCTTCCGGCGCGCGTCGAACCGTCCGAAGCTGGAACGCCGCTCCCGCAGCGCCCGGCGCACCCCGGTGTCCGGGAAGGCCGGTGCGGGCAGGGGGACCGGCACGCCCCCGTCGACCGCGTCCGTGCGAGCCGTGTCCGTGAGGGCCGCGGCGGCGGCCAGCGCGTCCGGGGCGGGCCTGGCGGTGGCGCCCGCCAGGGTCGCCCGGTGCATCGCGCGCACCTGCGGGAAGTCGAGCAGGGTGCGGGAGCGCTCGGCGTCCCGGTGCCGGACGGCGGGCCGGTGGCGCGGGTCCGTGCGCGGGACCTCGGCCCTCTCCGCCCGGGGCCCGTCCCAGCGCAGCGGCACGACCGCGAACACCGCCTCCTGCTCGCCCGCCACCCCGAGCAGCCCGTTCAGGGCGGGCTCGTCGAACCACAGGGCGGGCGCGAGCCGCAGCCCCCGGGCCGCGGCCCAGATCCGCCAGGTCTGGGCCAGGGTGCCGAGGTCGGTGCAGACCACGTGGAAACAGAAGCTGTTGTACTTGAAGGAGTTCTGCCAGTACTTGACGCCGAGGATCAGGTACTGGTCGGTGTCGAGGGCCCCGTCGGGCGCGTCCGGGCCCAGCGCCTCGCGGACCCGGCCCGTGACGTCGCCGGTCAGCAGCCGTTGCAGGGCGTGCCGCTGGACGTCGTAGTGGTGGAGGCCCGGGGTGAGGGGGCCGGAGGGGCCGGCCGCCCAGTGGACGCTCACCGGGTAGAGCCCGCCGCCGCCCGCCGTGCCGCGCGACCAGTTGGCGTGGTGGTAGTACGGCAGCCCGGCCAGATCGGTGTTGGCCTGGATCCCGAGACGGCGCCCGGTCAGCCCGTACGAGTCCTTCAGCATCGCGGACAGCAGCGGGAGGCCGAACCCGGGGTGGTCCCCGGGCGCGAGGTCTCCGGCGCCGGGCAGCAGGCCGGGGGCGATCGGGACGTCCGCGAGGTCCTCGGTCTCCGGCAGCGCGAACGCCTCCGCGTCCGGGTAGTACTTGCCCCGGCGCGGGCCGTCGGCCCAGTTCACGACGTGGTCGGCGGGCTCCATCGGAACGCGGCCGCGGTGCAGGACGGCGTGCGCGTACTCATGCGCGTACCCCATGGGTTCCCCCCTTTCTCCGGGTCTCCCCGGGCGTCGGGCGCACTCGCCCGGTCGGACGGCCCTGGCGGACGGCCATGGCCGATGGCCTCGGATGACGGGACGTCACGGAAAGGGATGCGGGCCGGGGTTGAGGTCGGCCCCGGTCAGGTCGTCCGGCCGCAGGCCCGCCTCGCGCAGCGCGGTGCGCGTCCGGGGCATGTGCCGGGCGCGCTGCCGCGTCCAGCCGAAGTCCAGCGGCAGCAGGCCCGGCACGAGCACCTTCACGGTGTGCAGCCCCAGGGCCCGCTGCTCGGGCGCGGTCTGGTCGACCACGACCACGTCGAACCCGGCGGCGGTCACGGCCTCCACCGCCATGAGCAGGTCGTCCCGCACGTCCGCCCCGATCTCCTCGAAGCCGGGCGGACGCAGAGCGGCCACGGACACGGGCTCGGGCGGCGCGGGCCTGCGGAGCAGGAAGTCGGCGTGACGGCCCATCTCCGGCACCGCATAGACCAGCGGATGGTCGTGCAGGCCGGTGATCCGCCCGAAGTCCTCGGCCATGGCCCGGTATCCGGCCTCGTTCCGCTCGAACCGCTGGAGCAGCTGCACCGAGTCGGTGGCGATCTCGCACAGGGCCGCGGCGAGCGCCGCCTCCGGGTCCGGAGACGCCCCGGCCCCGAAGCACATCCGGGCCGGACCCCCGTCGAACCGCTCGGCCACACCCGTCACCACGGGCACCGGGAAGGTGATCCGGGTGTCGAAGAACCTGGCCCGGTACCCGTACAGGGCCATCCGGTCCACCATGACCCGGGTGCGCGGGTCGGTGCTGGTCGCCGGGTCGATCTCGGGGAGCGGCTGCCGTCCGTGCCAGGCGAGCAGGAAGGCGTCCCGCTCCAGGACCTCCATCAGGCCGCCGAGCACGGCCTCCTCCAGGCTTCCCCCGGAGGAGCAGCCGTTGGAGCTCTCCTGCACGAACCGGTGCTCGATCCCCGGTTTGTGGTAGTACGCGAGCACCTCGGGCACGGCACGGGGGATCCCGTCCCGCAGCGACCAGCCCCACACCCACGGGACGGGACGGTCCGGCGTGAACGGCGGCACCCACGGGTTGGCCCGGTGGAACTCCTCCGTGTAGAGACCGGTCTCCCGGGGGTCGACGGCGGTCGGCCCCAGCTCGTCCAGGGACGCCGTCAGGGTGACGGCGCGCCCCCGCGCCCGCATCCCCGCGAAGCGCTCCAGGCCTTCGAGGACGCCGATCAGGGTGCTGGCGCGGTACGTGTCGGCGTGACCGCCCCAGAACGTCTCCCGCAGGTACTCCCCGGACCGGCTGGAGAAGCAGCCGACGGTGGCCGAGGTGGTCGGCGAGGTGACGTCGCACACCACCGACGAACCCACCGCGCCCCAGTGCGGGTTGGCGAACGCGTCCACGGCCAGGCCGTACGCCTCCACCGGCCGCACCCGCCCGGCGCCCGGCCGGTACGGGGGCGCGGGCCGCAGGACGAGGGCCGCCGCCTGCGCCGTCACCGGCTCCGGGACGCCGCAGCCGGGGCAGTCCGGCTCCGGCACCAGCGGGTGGTGCCGCACGGTCAGCCGCTCCAGGTCCACGAGCCACACGTCCGGGAAGGGCCCCCGGCCGTCCGGGGGAGCGGCGGCGAGCCCGGCGACCAGGGCGGCGACGGCCCGCGCCGCGAACGGCGTCCGGTGGGGCCAGGGCCCCGCCTCCCGGGTGCCGCCGCGCAGTTCGAGCCCCTCCCGCAGCCCCACCGAGCGCACGCCCTGCCAGCGGCGCTCCAGACAGACGCCGCAGCCGGGCCGGTCCGCCACGGGCCAGGGCCCGACCAGGACGTGCCCGCCGTACAGGTGGACGGGGAGCGCGGAGCGCGCGGCGGCCCCCTCCCGCCGTACCCGGAAGGCGTCCCGGACGCCCAGCGCCGAGACCGCGAGGTCCGGGACCGGGCGGCCGGGCGCGGACGGCAGGTCCACCAGGGCGTCGCGAAGGTCCTCGGCGAAGAGGCGGCAGGCCTCGCGCCGCGGTTCCCCGGCCCCGTCGACCGGGGCCTCGGCGAGGTCAGCGGTCATCGCCGGCCGCCCTGGTGAGCAGGACCCGGACGGTGTGGATCCCGGCGGCGGGCAGGTCGGCGGCGTGCGTGGGCACGACGAGGGCGTCCCGGCCCGCGGCGGCGAGGCGTTCCAGCACGTCCGTCCAGGTCACGGCGGAGAGCGCGGGCGCGGGGCCGTCGGCGGTCACCGGGATCAGGGCCGCGTCGAGGTCCGCGAGGAGTGGGTCGCCGGTGTCGGGCACCCCCTCCGTGCCGAGGACACCCTCCGCGGCGAGCTGGGCCGCGCCAAGCAGGTCGCGCAGGGCGTCGGTGGCCGCGTCGGACCGGTCCAGGGCGGCGCCGACGGCCCACCGGCCCGGCCCGTCCGCCCCTGCGGGCCCGTCCTTTCCGTTCCGTTCCGCGGGCCGGGTCCTGGCGAGGACCACGGACACCCCGGTGCGCTCCTCCTCCCGGAGGTCGAGGAGTTCGACGTCCAGGCCCAGGTGCCCGGCGGAACGCAGCAGGAAGCGGGTCTCGGGGACCTCGTCGAACACGGCCGGGGGGATCACCGCCGTGTGCCCCGCTCCCCGTACGGACCGCCGCAGCGCGTCGTGGGCGAGCGCGGACAGCAGACCGGCCGCCGAGGCCTCCGGCAGACCGGCGCCCGCGCCCGCCCCGGCGCGGGACGGCTCGAAGCGGCGGTCCTGGTTGTCCGGACCGAAGGGGCGGACGGCGCCGGCCGGCACCCGGACCGGCTCCTTGGTCAGGAGCGACGTGGCCAGGACCCAGGAGGCGACCGGATCGCCACCGGCACCGGTGGCCGTGCTCAGCGCGTCCGGATCCACCCGGGGAGACGCCTCTCCGTGGTTCGGGGGCAGGGTCACCGCGGGAACGGTGGGGACGACGTGCTCGGCGTACACCTCGGCGGCTGCGTCGAGCGCGCGCAGCCGGGCGCCCGCCGTGTGCTGGACGTCGAAGGCGACGACGGTCCGCGTCCCGGCCGCGCCGAGGCCGACCTCCACGGCGCCGACCTTCAGCGGGGTCTGGGTCACCGGCTCGTCCGCGTACCGGGTGAACACCCCGACGGACGGCCGGACCGCGAGCGAACGCCGGTCGAGGTCCGCGAGCGGTCCCTCGGTCGCGCCGTCCTCGGGGGCGGCGGCGACCACCGGCCGGAAGGCGGGCCGCCCGGCCGCCTCCGCGAGGTCGACGGGCCCGGCGGGGGCGGCTGGAGTCCGGCAGAGCGGGCAGCGCGGATGGGGCAGCAGCCGCTCCGCCAGTACGTCGAAGGAGGCCGTGTCCTGGAGCAGCACCTGCCCCCGCGTCTCGGCCGGCAGCGCCTCCGTCACCAGCCGGAACACCTCGTACCCGAGCAGGTTCCCGAGCATCGCGGCGAGCGGACCGCGCGGTGCCGGCGCGAAACTCCCCTGCGACGCGGGACCGTTCAGGGCGAGATCGCTCCACAGGTCGGCCGCCACCGCCGCGTCCCCCGCCGCGCCGAGCCGCAGGGCCGCGCAGGCCACACAGCCCTCGGAGTCCGGAGTCCCGGCCGGCCCGACCACGACCCGTCCGCCGAACGTCCAGGCGGGGAGCAGGAGCCGGCCCTCCGGGACGCCCCGCCGCAGCAGGGCGACCGAGGTCCCGAACGCGTCGCGCCCGGCGGCGGCCACCACCACGTCGTACCCCGCGTACGCGTCCCAGCCGCCGGCCCCGCCGACCGTGTCGGGTCCCGCGCCCGTCAGCACCGTCACCTCCGCCGGGCTGCCGCCGGCGGTGAACTCCTCCGCCTCCGCCCGGAGCGCGCCGAACTCCGCCGCCGTGGCGGGCCCTTCGGCCAGGGCGGCCTCGACGCCGACGGAGGCGCAGCCGTTGCGGATCAGGGAGAGCGCGCACCAGCGGGCGACCGGACCGTCGCCGAGCACGGCCACGCGGGTGTTCCGGAAGGCGGCGAACCGGCTCTCGGCACCGTCGACGTAGTGGTCGACGTACGCGATCTGCCGCGCGAAACGGGCCGCGACCGCCGGCTCCACGGACGCGTCACCCTCGGCCGGGTCCGGCACGGGCCGGGCGAAGCCGCGGGCGTACAGCGCCTTGACCAGACTGCCCACCATCGCCTTCTGCGGCTCCTTGAAGCCCTCGCAGATCTCCGCCACGGTCCGGCTGCCGTCCAGGTGGGGGACGAGGAGGGTGGCGAAGCGGTAGGCGGACGGGGAGCCGACCTGGAAGCCGCCGTCGGCGTTGTGGAAGATCACGCCCTTGGGCGTCTCGGTGAACAGCACGTCGCGGCGCACCCTGGGGCGGGTGCCGGCGGTCTCCTCGTACGGCGTCGTGGGCATGCGGGGAACGCACCTCCGGGTCGGGGCCTTGTGGGCCGCGCGGGACTGAAAGGCGGGACGTGCGGGGTCGTGGAGGACGGGCGGGGTGGCCGCTCTCCGTCACGGATCGGGGCGGGGCGGGCGGGTCAGGTGGCTCCCGACGGCAGCGCGTGCCGGGCCGTGGCGACGGGGGACTGCGGCGCGCCGCCGGGACGGCGGGACCGGTGCAGCGCGTGGGCGCGGAACAGCGGGTTCATGCGGAGGGCGCCGGGCTGGTCCTCCTCGATGAGCCCGGCGTCGAGGAGCCGTTCGAGGACTTCTTCGGCGTCCGTCTCGGGGACGGAGAGGGCCCCGGCCGCGTCCGGCGCGGTGATCCGCCCGTCGAGGCGCGCCAGCCGCAGGTGCGCGTCGGCGAGCGGGGCGGGCAGCCGGCGCAGGGCCCCGTCGAGGGCGAGCGGCACGGACATCCTGGGGTCGTCGGGCAGCGCGAGCCTGGCGGGCAGGTCGCGCAGCAGCCACGCGGAGTGGTCGGCCAGGCGCATCCTCGGCCGGGTGAGCAGCCGGGCCGCGACGATCCGCAGGGCCAGCGGCACGTGCCCGCAGGCCTCCGTGAGGGCGTGCGCGGCGGCGGTCTCGGCCGCCACCCGCTCCTGCCCCAGGACGGCGGTCAGGAGCGCGCGGGACTCCGGCGGCGACAGGGCGCCGAGCTGGACCACCGCGGGCCCGTGCGTGGCGACCAGGGCGGCCAGGCCCATGCGGCTGGTGACGACGACGGCGCCGCAGCCGGTCGCGTCCAGGAACCGCCGTACCTGGTCCGGGTGCACGACGTCGTCGAGCACCACCAGGGACGAGCCGGGGGAGGCGCCGCAGGGGAGGAGCGCGCGCAGTTCCGCGGCGGCCTCGTCGGTCGGCCGGGGCGTGCCGTCGGCCCCGCTCATCGGCAGCAGCGCGGCGCCCGCCGGGTAGCGGTCGGCCATCAGGTGCGCCGCGTGCAGGGCCAGCGCGGTCTTGCCCATGCCGGGGCCGCCCGAGACCACCGCGAGCACCGGGGCGGAGCCGCCCCGCGCGCCCTCGCCGAGGTGGTCGACCAGGGCGGCGGTCTCGTGGGTGCGGCCGGTGAAGCCGGGGACGTGGGGCAGACGTGGTCCCGCGGTCTCCGAGGCGTCGGAGGAGGAGGGAGGAGAGGAGGGGAGGGAGGACGACGCGGGCGCGAGCGGCGCGGGTCCGGGGAGTGCGGGTGGGGGCGCGGGTGAGGCGGGTGCGAGCGGCGCCGACACGAGCGACGCGGTGGCCGGAACGTGCCCCCGGGGTTCGTCGCCGCGCAGAATGGCCAGTTCCAGTTCTTGCAGTTCCGCGCCCGGGTCGACGCCGAGTTCGTCCCGGAGGTGCGCCCTGATCCTCCGGTACTCGGCCAGGGCCTCGTTCTGCCGTCCCACCCGGTAGAGCGCCCGCATGAGCTGGGCGGCGAGCCCCTCGTGCTGGGGGCGGGCCCGGGTGGCCTCCCACAGGTCGACCAGGACGTCGCGACATCGCCCCCGGGCGAGCTGGATCTCGCAGACCCGCTCCAGGACGCGTAACCGCTCCTCGACCAGCCGGGGCACCTCGTCGCGGTGCAGGAGCTCGGAGGGGACGTTGGTGAGGAGGGGGCCCCGCCACAGGTCGAGAGCCCTTCGCAGCAGAGGGAGTTCGGCCTCTCCCGCCCCCTCGGCCTCGGCGGTCAGACGGCGGAAGTGCAGCAGGTCCAGGCTCTCGTCGTCGGCGGGGAGGAGGTAGCCGCCGGCCACCGCGACCACCGCCCGGTCCTCGATGTCGTACTTGGCGAAGAGGCGGCGCAGCCGCAGGACGCAGCTCTGCAGGGCCGCCTTCGCCGTCGCCGGCTGCTCCTCGCCCCAGACGGCCTGCCGGAGGCGGGAGACCGGGACCACCTCGCCGGGGCGGACCAGGAGCGCCGCGAGGAGCGACGTCGGTTTGGCCGGTGGAAGGACCACCACGTCACGCCCGTCGGTGATGCTGAGCGGACCGAGCAACTGGAAACGCACCGAGTTCCCTCCGTTGACGGTTGAACCCCTGCCGGGCCTGCGTGCCACGGCGCTCCCGGGAGACGTGTCCCACGGCCGCAGGCAGGACGGAGCGCCTGTGAAGCCGTCTTCACGCGTGGTTCGGCCGTGTGGCAGTGGTGAGTGTCTACCTGCGTAGATCGGACGGTCAAGGGGGGCCGTGAAATGCCGCAGGAGCACGCGGGGAGGAGGGCGCGGAGCCGCGGGCCGGCGGCGTCACTGGTGGAGGCGTCCTCACCCGTGGGCAGTCGAACTCGCTTGGCCTGTAAGCGAATTGACATCCGCATGTCGTTTCCCGGGCGTTGCCGCGGTGTTCACACGGGCCGGGGGCGGAGCACGGCGGCATGCGGAACGCCCGGCCGGCGCGCGCCTCCTCACGGAGACGTGCGCGGACCGGGCGCCGGGGCCCCGACGGAGGTCAGGCGGAGCAGGAGGTGGTGCTGCAGGTGGAGCTGGAGGTCGAGGTGGAGCTGGTGCTGGTGCAGCCGGCCAGCACGACCTCGCTGGCGTCCGAGTAGTCCGAGATCTCGAACGTCTCGGCCTCGAGCTCCAGGATCTCGTCCGCGAGGGTGCTCAGGTCCTTGTTCATGGTGCCTCCCGATGAGTCAGGGCGGATCGCCGCGGCCGGTGACCTCGTGGGTACCGGTACGGAACCATTCCACCGCCCTCCGCTCACCACCGGCGCACTTTCCGCTGGCGGTCCGCTGGCACATCGCTGGCACTTCACCGGCACCCGGCGCGGATCCGCCGCCGTCGCAAGGGCGAGGCCACACGGGCGACGTCACACGGGCGAGGTCATACGGGTGGCATCAGATCGCTCTCGCTGATGGTGTACGTCAGCGGGGGATAGGCGAAGTCCGTCTCCCTGTTCTCGCGGCGCCGCAGCCCGTAGAACTCCTGCCTCTGCTCGTCGTCGGCCGCCGTGAGGCGCGCGCCCTGCGGGAGGTGCGCGTGTCCGTTGTGAAATCGGACGAAGGTCTTCGACGTACGAAACGTCACGCCCAGCCATTCGTTGTCCGCCGCCCGTCCGGGCGCGTCCAACACGATCTTGTGCCTGAGCCGCCGATTCGCCTCCACGGAGAACGCGACGATTCCGTTGTGGACGAGAGGGATCTCGCACTGCTCGTCACCGGGCCCCTTGGGCCCGAACACCAGCTTTCTCGGCGGGTCCGCCTCAGGATTCCGGTAGCAGGAGAAGACGGCGATGAACGACTCGTCGGCCAGGTCGAGGGCCTGGTCGGAATGGCTGCCCATGGTCGTGTAGGCGTTCGTGTAGATCTCGACCAGGGCGTTGTTGAATCCGGCCGAAAGCGCCGCGCTTTCCTGGACCCGCCGCGCCAGCCGTTCGTGCACCGCCCGGAAACGCCGCGCCGGACTGCCGTATCGCGTGGTGGTGCGTACGAGAGGCACCCCGCCCGCCTCGTCGACCCTGGTGAGCACGGTGCCGCGCCGGCCCTTTCCCAGGTCCTCCAGGCGGGCCGACGCGGACAGCTCCGCGAAGAGGTCGACCTCGGGTGGCAGGGCGCACGAGATGATCCCGTCGGGGATTCTAGATTCGGGGGGCAAGATAGTCTCCGGTGTTCATGCTGAAGAGGAATTCGTCGCCGTAATCGACGAAGGACGACGACTTGTTCTCCTCGGCGTACAGCCTGCGCAGCTCGTTCATACCGTCCTCGGTGGGCGGCTCCAGCGCCACCGGTCCACCGGCCGTTTCGAGGAACGTGCGACCGTCCTTGTGGACGGCCTCCGTGCTCGAACAGCGCACCACGTATCCCAGGCGGGTCGGGAGCAGTGCGGCGTCCAGCGCCGAGGGCCGGACCTCGTGCGTGTACAGGCGGTTGGTGGACAGCGGCATGAAGAACACGGACCCGGGATGGAGGGTCAGGGTGAACCGCCGGGGAAGCGTGCCCCCGTCGAACTCCTCGGCCGACTCCTTGAGGCGGAAGTGAAGCCCGGTCAGCGCGCTGACGCCCTTCACGCCGTAGTCGAAACCGTCTCCGCCGTCCTCGGCCAGGGGCCGCAGGCCGTCGAGCCGGTCGTAGAAGGTGCAGAAGGCCATGATGCCGTTGACGGGCATGTCCTTGGTCTTGTCGGCGTGCGACGAGATCCTGGCCTTGGACTGCTTGCGCTCGGCCGTGGCACGGGTGTTGTGGTAGGTCTGGGCGAGGACGTGGTTGAGCGGCGCCTGGTCTCGGAAGACGGCGGCGGCCTCGCGGTTCAGTGCCCCGACGATGTGCGTGTCGGTCGGACGGAAGTTCTCGGTCGGCCCCGAGAGGTTCGTGGAGCACCGGAGCAGGCTGAAACGCAGTGCGTCACCGTCCCGCGTGACGGGCGTCAGATAGATTCCGCTGCGGCGGGCCGTTCCGGGCTTGGTGGACTCCGTCAGGGACTGGAACGCGTGCTCCGCACGGATCCGTCCGAAGTGATCGGCGTCGAGTCCGAAGAAGCGGGGGTAGTACACGCCGACGCCGTGCACGCGGCGGGGGACCCGGCCGGGGTCGACGGGGATCCACGTTTCGTCGTCACCTTCGCGGTGACCGTGCGGCAGCTCCCGGACGACGAAGACCCGCTCCGCGGCTTTCAGCGGGCCGCCGCTGATTCCGGACGTGTCGCCGTACAGGTAGACGGTCTTCCGCGCGAGGCCGAGCGAACCGGAGGCGAGTTCCTCCGGTGTGACGACGGACCCGAAGAAGTCCCGGACCAGCTCGTCATCCCGCGACGCCGAAGGCGCGACCAGGATGTTGTCCGCATCCTCGATGCGGGCTTCCGCCCGCTCTGTCGTCAGCTCTGTCGGGCGCATCAGAAGGTACCTTCCGTTCGCGGATTTCGACGTTTCCCCACCACCGTGGGTACGGCAACGGTCCGTCTGCTTTTGTTCACACCGCGCGGTGTGAACAAAAAAAAACGGGACGGCGGACCGCCAAGGGAGGCAGGG
>NZ_JBFBJO010000036.1:0-30914 GCF_040702165.1 Streptomyces sp. NPDC086147
CCAGTATCGGGGCGACCCTCCGCCTTGCGATCGCACGCACCGGACACCGCCGGGCCTGCCCTTCGGGCAGACGACGCCACTTTCGACACACGCCCCAGCTCTTCGGCGGCCCCGCGCCGCCCTGTCCCACGGCGTTCCCGCACGACCGCACCCACCCGGTGCGACCGGCGGTCCGCCGTGCCGTCCCCGGATCCGACCTGACGAGAGCAGGCCCCCATGGTCCGTGAACTCACCCATTTCATCGGCGGGAAGCACACCGCCGGCACGTCCGGCCTCTTCGGCGACGTGTACGACCCCAACACCGGCACCGTCCGGGCCCGCGTCCCGCTCGCGGGCCGCGCCGACACCGAGCACGCGATCGCGGACGCGGTCGCCGCCCAGCGGGAGTGGGGCGCCTGGAACCCGCAGCGGCGCGCCCGCGTCCTGCTGCGGTTCCTCCAGCTCGTCGAGGACGAGCGCGACGCGCTGGCGAGGCTGCTGTCGGCCGAGCACGGCAAGACCGTCGCGGACGCCCACGGCGATCTCCAACGCGGCTTGGAGGTAGTGGAGTTCGCCGCCGGCATTCCGCATCTCCTCAAGGGGGAGTTCACCGACAACGCCGGAACGGGCATCGACGTGCACTCCCTGCGCAGCCCGCTCGGCGTCGTCGCCGGCATCACCCCGTTCAACTTCCCCGCGATGATCCCGCTGTGGCAGGCCGCGCCCGCCCTCGCCTGCGGCAACGCCTTCATCCTCAAGCCGTCCGAACGCGACCCCTCCGTACCGCTCCGGCTCGCGGAGCTGTTCCTGGAGGCGGGGCTCCCGGCCGGCGTCCTCAACGTCGTCAACGGCGGCGAGGAGGCCGTCACCACCCTCCTCGAAGACCCCCGCGTACAGGCCCTCGGCTTCGTCGGGTCCACCCCGATCGCCGCGCACATCTACGCGACGGCCGCCGCCCACGGCAAGCGCGCCCAGTGCTTCGGCGGCGCCAAGAACCACATGATCGTGATGCCCGACGCCGACCTCGACCAGGCCGTCGACGCCCTGGTGGGGGCCGGTTACGGCTCGGCGGGCGAGCGCTGCATGGCGATCTCCGTCGCCGTGCCCGTCGGCGAGGAGACCGCCGACCGGCTGGTGGCCGCCCTGAAGGAGCGCGTCGCCGCCCTCCGGATCGGCCGCTCCGACGACCCGGAGGCCGACTTCGGGCCGCTGGTGAGCCGGGACGCCCTGGAACGGGTCACCCGCTACGTCGACATCGGCGTGGAGGAGGGCGCCGAACTCGTCGTCGACGGGCGCGGCTTCACCCTGCCGGGCCACGAGGACGGCTTCTTCGCGGGCGCCTCGCTCTTCGACCGGGTCACCCCGGAGATGCGGATCCACCGCGAGGAGATCTTCGGCCCGGCGCTGTGCGTCGTGCGCGCCGCCGACTTCGAGGAGGCGCTGCGGCTGCCCAGCGAGCACGCGTACGGGAACGGCGTCGCCGTCTTCACCCGGGACGGCGACACCGCCCGCGAGTTCGCGCGCCGGGTCGACACCGGCATGGTCGGCGTCAACGTCCCGATCCCGGTCCCCGTGGCGTACCACACCTTCGGCGGCTGGAAGGCGTCCGGGTTCGGCGATCTGAACCAGCACGGGCCCGACTCGATCCGCTTCTACACCCGCACCAAGACCGTCACCTCGCGCTGGCCCTCCGGGGTCAAGGAGGGCGCGAGCTTCACCATGCCGACGATGGGGTGAGCGGAGTGGCCACCAGCATGCTCACGAAGGACCAGCTCGCCCTGGCGGAGGTCACCCTCGACTTCGCGCAGGAGCAGCTGAGCCCGCACGCCGTCGCCTGGGACCGGGACAAGCACTTCCCGGTCGACGTCCTGCGCAGGGCCGCGGGGCTCGGCCTCGGCGGCGTCTACGTCCGTGAGGAGCACGGCGGTTCGGGTCTCGGCCGGGTCGACGGCGTCCTCGTCTTCGAGGCCCTGGCCACCGGCTGCCCCTCCATCGCCGGGTACCTCTCCATCCACAACATGGTCGCCTGGATGATCGACCGGTACGGGGACGAGGGCCAGCGCGGGCGCTGGCTCCCGGACCTGTGCTCGGCCCGCCGGCTCGGCAGCTACTGCCTGACCGAGCCCGGGGCCGGCTCCGACGCCGCCGCCCTGCGCACCCGGGCCGAACGGGTCGGCGACGACTACGTCCTGACGGGGGTGAAGCAGTTCGTCTCCGGGGCGGGCGCCTCCGGCGTGTACGTCGTCATGGCCCGTACGGGCGCCGAGGGCCCCGGCGGGATCACCGCCTTCGTCGTCGAGCGCGACGACCCGGGCGTCTCCTTCGGCGCCGACGAACGGAAGATGGGCTGGAACGCGCAGCCCACCCGGCAGGTCGTCCTCGACGGGGTGCGGATCCCCGCCGACCGGCGCCTCGGCGCCGAGGGCGAGGGCTTCCGCATCGCCATGAACGGGCTCAACGGCGGCCGTCTCGGCATCGCCGCCTGCTCGCTCGGCGGCGCGCAGAGCGCCCTGGACCGCAGCCTGGCGCACCTCGCGGACCGGGAGGCCTTCGGGGCCCGGCTCCTCGACGCGCAGGCGCTCCAGTTCCGGCTCACGGACATGGCCACCGAACTGGCCGCCGCCCGCGCGCTGGTGCGGCAGGCGGCGGACGCCCTGGACCGGGGCGACCCGCAGGCCCCGCGGCTGTGCGCGATGGCCAAGCGGTTCGCCACCGACACCGGGTACGCGGTCGCCGACCGGGCGCTCCAGCTCCACGGCGGCTACGGCTACCTGAACGAGTACGGCATCGAGAAGATCGTCCGCGATCTGCGGGTGCACCGGATCCTGGAAGGAACGAACGAGATCATGCAGGTCATCGTCGCCCGGGGACTCACGGAGGCGCTGCGGTGAGCGCCGAGGACCCCGGTTCCGGGGACGACATCCTCCTCCGCACCGAGGGGCGGGCCGGGTACCTCACCCTGAACCGTCCGAAGGCGCTCAACGCGCTCACCCACGCGATGGTGCTCCGCATCGACGAGGCCCTGACCGCGTGGGAGCACGACCCGGCCGTGGAGACGGTCGTGATCCGGGGAGCGGGCGAGCGCGGCCTGTGCGCGGGCGGCGACATCCGCGCCATCCACGAGGACGCCCGGACGGGCGGGACGGCGTCGGCGGACTTCTGGCGGGACGAGTACCGGCTCAACGCCCGGATCGCCCGCTACCCCAAGCCGTACGTCGCCCTCATGGACGGCATCGTCATGGGCGGCGGCGTCGGCGTCTCCGCCCACGGCACGGTCCGCGTCGTCGCCGAACGCTCCCGGGTCGCCATGCCCGAGACCGGCATCGGCTTCGTCCCCGACGTCGGCGGCACATACCTCCTCGGTCTCGCGCCGGGCGAGCTGGGCGTCCACCTCGCCCTGACCGGCGCCGTCGTCGGCGCGGCCGACGCGCTGCTGTGCGGGCTCGCGGACCACTTCGTCCCCTCCGAGCGGCTCCCGGAGCTGGCCGACGACCTCGCGCGGACCTCCGTCCACGGCGCCCTCGCCCGGCACGTCCAGACGCCCCCGCCGGGCGGGCTGGCCAGCGCCCGGGAGTGGATCGACCCCTGCTGCGCGGCGGACACCGTGGAGGAGATCCACGCCCGGCTGCTCGACAGCGGCGTCCCGGCCGCGAAGCAGACCGCCGACCTGCTCCTGGCCAAGTCCCCGACCGCGCTCAAGGTGACCCTGGCCTCGGTGCGCCGGGCGCGGCGGCTCGGCCCGCTGGAACGGGTCCTGGAGCAGGAGTACCGCGTCTCCTGCGCCGCCCTGGCCTCCCCCGACCTGATGGAGGGCATCCGGGCCCAGGTGATCGACAAGGACCGCACCCCCCGCTGGTCCCCCGCGACGCTCGCCGAGGTGGGCGCGGCGGACGTGGACCGGTTCTTCGCCCCGCTCGGCGACCGCGAACTGCGGCTCGCCGGGCCCGCATCCTCCCAGGAGGTCCCGTGGTGACCCGTACCGTCGCCTTCGTCGGGCTCGGCCGCATGGGCGGGCCGATGGCCGCCAACCTCGTCAGGGCCGGACACCGCGTCCTCGGGTACGACGTGGTGCCGGAGTCCGTGGCCACCGCCGCCGCCTCCGGGGTGGAGCCCGCCGGGTCCGCGGCCGGGGCCGCGGCGGAGGCGGACGCCGTGATCACCATGCTGCCGACCGGCCGGCACGTCCTGGACCTCTACGGAGAGCAGGGCCTGCTCGCCGCGGCACGGCCCGGCACGCTGTTCGTCGACTGCTCCACCATCGACGTGGCCGACGCCCGCGCCGCGCACGGGGCGGCCCGCGCCGCCGGGCACCGGGCGCTCGACGCGCCCGTGTCCGGCGGGGTGATGGGGGCGGAGGCCGGGACGCTCACCTTCATGGCGGGCGGCGGCGCGGAGGAGTTCGCGGAGGCCGAGCCGCTCCTGTCGGCCATGGGCCGGAAGGTCGTGCGCTGCGGGGCGGCCGGGGCCGGGCAGGCGGCGAAGATCTGCAACAACATGATCCTCGGGATCTCGATGATCGGCGTCAGCGAGGCGTTCGTCCTCGCCGAGAGCCTGGGCCTGGACCACCAGGCGCTGTACGACGTGGCGTCCACCGCGTCCGGGCAGTGCTGGGCGCTCACCGTCAACTGCCCGGTGCCGGGACCGGTGCCGGGCAGCCCGGCGAACCGCGCCTACGCACCGGGCTTCGCGGCGCCCCTGATGGCCAAGGACCTGAACCTCGCCGCCGACGCCCTGCGGGCCGGCGGCGTGGACGCTCAACTCGGTTTGAAAGCAGCCGAGTTGTACTCAGCCTTCGCGGAGGGGGAGGGCGCCGGCCTGGACTTCTCGGCGATCTTACGGACGATCCGGGCGTCCAAGGCGGCCACGGAGGAAACGGCTACGGACGGAACGGCCCCATGACCTACGAGACCATCCTGGTCGAGCGCAAGGACCGCGTCGCGCTCGTCACCCTCAACCGCCCCGAGGCCCTCAACGCCCTGAACCTCCGGGTGATGGAGGAGGTCGTGGCGGCCGTCGAGGAGCTGGACCGGGACCCCGGCGTGGGCTGCGTCGTCCTGACCGGGTCGGAGAAGGCGTTCGCCGCGGGCGCCGACATCAAGGAGATGCGCCCGCGGAGCTACATGGACATGTACCTCTCCGACTGGTTCACGGTCTGGGACCGGCTCGGACAGGTCCGTACGCCCACGGTCGCGGCGGTCGCCGGGTACGCGCTGGGCGGCGGCTGCGAGCTGGCGATGCTCTGCGACGTCCTGCTGGCCGCCGACACGGCGGTCTTCGGGCAGCCGGAGATCAGGCTCGGGGTGATCCCCGGCATCGGCGGCTCCCAGCGGCTGACCCGGGCCGTCGGCAAGGCGAAGGCCATGGAGCTGTGCCTGACCGGCCGGACCATGGACGCCGCCGAGGCCGAGCGGGCCGGGCTGGTGTCCCGGATCGTGCCGGCGGACCAGCTCCTCGCCGAGGCGTGGAAGGTCGCCGGCACGGTGGCGGCGATGTCCAAGCCGGTCGCGATGATGGCGAAGGAGTCCGTGAACCGCGCCTTCGAGACCACGCTCGCCGAGGGCGTGCGCTTCGAACGGCGCCTGTTCCACGCGGTGTTCGCCACGGAGGACCAGAAGGAGGGTATGTCCGCGTTCGTGGAGAAGCGTCCTCCGGGGTTCGTCCACGGCTGATCCGGAGGGCCCGAGGGGGGTGGGTGACGAGGCGTCACCCACCCCCCTCCTGCCGGTTCAGCCGCCGGCCACGACCCGGGGCAGGTCCGCCAGGATCGCGGCCAGGTCTCCGGCGGGGACGCCTCCGCCCTGGGCGATCTCCGGCGAGCCGCCGCCCCGGCCGCCGAGGAGCTGCTTGACGGTCGCGGAGGCGTTGCGGCCTGCCTCGCGGGCGGGGGCGTTGACGGTCAGGACGAGTCCGCCCGAGGAGGTGGCGACGGCCACCACGCCGGGGCGGGCGTGCGGGAGGCGGTCGCGGACCGCGAGGGCGAGCGCGCGGGCCTCGTCGGCGGCGCCGTCGACGGTCGCGGTGACGACCAGCGCGTCCCCCGCCTCGACGGCCCCTCCGGCGAGTTCGGCGGCGCGGGAGGCCGTGGCCGCGGCCTTGAGGCGGGCGTTCTCGCGGTCGACGGCCTTGAGCCGGTCGAGGAGGCCGGCGATCTTCTCGGGGAGTTCGGCGCGGGGCGCGTTGAGCTGTTCGGCGATCCGGCCCACGAGGTCGCGCTCGCGGGCGAGGTAGCCGAAGCCCTCGATGCCGACGGCCGCCTCCAGGCGGCGCATGCCGGCGCCGACGGAGGACTCGGCGGTGAGGGCGACCGTGCCGATCTGGGAGGCGTGGTCGACGTGGGTGCCGCCGCACAGTTCGCGCGACCAGGGGCCGCCGATCTCGACGACCCGGACCTTCTCCCCGTACGTCTCGTCGAAGAGGGCGAGCGCGCCGAGCTCCTTGGCCTCGGGCAGGGTCGTCCAGCGGACGCCGACGGGCAGGTCGCGGCGCAGGGCCCGGTTGGCGGCCTCCTCGACCTCGCTCCGGACGGCCGGGGAGAGGGCGCCGCGCCAGGGGAAGTCGAGGCGGAGGTAGCCGGGCCGGTTGTAGGAGCCGGACTGGAGGGCGGTGGGGCCGAGGACCTCGCGCAGGGCGGCGTGCAGGACGTGGGTGCCGGAGTGGGCCTGGCGGGCGCCGAGGCGCCACTCGGGGTCGACGGCGGCGTGCACGGTGTCGTCGACGGCCAGTTCGCCCGCCGTGATCCTGATCCGGTGGACGACGAGGCCGGGCAGGGGCCGCTGGACGTCGACGGCCTCGGCCTCGGCCGAGGCCCCGGAGAGCAGACCCGCGTCGCTGTCCTGGCCGCCGGACTCGGCGTAGAAGGGGGTGCGGTCGAGGACGGCGGTGACGAGGTCGCCGGTGCGGGCCACGGGGACGGGGCCCTCGGCGCCGAGGAGGGCGAGGACGCGGGACTCGGTGGTGAGGGTGTCCCAGGCGCGCCAGTCGGTGGGGCCGTGCGCGTCCAGGACGGTGCGGAGGGCGGCGGTGTCCGCCGTGCCGCCGGACTTGCGGGCGCGGGCGTC
The DNA here is from genome assembly GCF_040702165.1 of Streptomyces sp. NPDC086147. Lineage (NCBI taxonomy): Bacteria > Bacillati > Actinomycetota > Actinomycetes > Kitasatosporales > Streptomycetaceae > Streptomyces > Streptomyces sp. NPDC086147. Next base: position 7,038 of record NZ_JBFBJO010000036.1, read on the forward strand.
GGCGCGGGCCCGCTCGCGCTGCTCGTTCATGAGGGCGGTGAAGCCCTCGCGGTCGACCTCGACGTCCTGTTCGGCGGCCATCTCCAGGGTGAGGTCGATGGGGAAGCCGTAGGTGTCGTGGAGGAGGAAGGCCTGCGCGCCGGGCAGCGAGCGCCCGCCGTCCGCCTTCACCCCGGCGACGGCGGTGTCCAGGACGGTGGTGCCCTGCTTGAGGGTGGCGCGGAAGGCGTCCTCCTCGCCGTACGCCTGGTCGGAGATCCGGGCGTAGGACTCGACGACCTCGGGGTAGCTGGGGGCCATGCAGTCGCGGGCGACGGGCAGCAGTTCGGGCAGGGCGGGGTCCTGGAAGCCGAGCTGGCGCATGGAGCGGACCGAGCGGCGCAGGATGCGGCGCAGGACGTAGCCGCGGCCCTCGTTGCCGGGGGCGGTGCCGTCGGCGAGGAGCATGAGCGCGGTGCGGACGTGGTCGGCGACCACGCGGAGCCGTACGTCGGCCCGCTCGTCGTCGCCGTAGCGGACCCCGGCGAGTGCGGCGGCCCGGTCGAGGACCGGGCGGGTCTCGTCGATCTCGTAGAGGTTGTCGACGCCCTGGAGGAGGGTGGCCATCCGCTCCAGGCCCATGCCGGTGTCGATGTTGCGGCGGGGCAGTTCGCCGAGGATCGGATAGCCGCTCTTGCCGGGGCCCTCGCCGCGCTCGTACTGCATGAAGACGAGGTTCCAGAACTCCATGTAGCGGTCCTCGTCGACCGCCGGGCCGCCCTCGCGGCCGAGGGACGGGCCGCGGTCGTAGTACAGCTCGGAGCAGGGCCCGCAGGGGCCGGGGACGCCCATGGACCAGAAGTTGTCCTCGTCGCCGCGCGCCACGATCCGCTCGTCGGGCAGGCCGGCGACCTCGCGCCAGATGCCGCGGGCGTCGGTGTCGGAGTGGTGGACGGTCACCCAGATCTTCTCGGGGTCGAGTCCGTACCCGCCCTCGGTCCACGGCTTGGTGGACAGGTCCCAGGCGAAGGCGATGGCCTCCTCCTTGAAGTAGTCCCCGAAGGAGAAGTTGCCGTTCATCTGGAAGAAGGAGCCGTGCCGGGTGGTCTTCCCGACCTCCTCGATGTCCAGGGTCCGCACGCACTTCTGCACGCTCGTGGCCCGCTGCCACAGGGGAGCCGCCTCGCCGGTGAAGTACGGCTTGAAGGGGACCATGCCGGCGTTGACGAACAGCAGGGTGGGGTCGGGGGTGGGCAGCGGCGCGCTGGGCACCACGGTGTGTCCCCGGGCGGCGAAGTAGTCGAGGAAGCGCTGGCGGATGTCGGCGGTACGCAAGGTTCTCACTGCTTCCGGTGGGGGACGATCGGGTTCCGGTGGAGGGCGACGGTCAGGCGACGCGGGCGGAGGGGGCGGGGAGCGGGGTCAGGGAGGCGTACTCCAGGGGTGCGGAGGGGTCGATGGACACGTCCAGCGGGGCGGGCTCCGCCTCCGAGCGTACGAGGAGGTCGCCGACGGCGGCGATCATGGCGCCGTTGTCGGTGCACAGCGTCATCGGCGGGACACGCAGTTCGACCCCGGCGGCGGCGCAGCGCTGCTCGGTGAGGGCGCGGACGCGGGAGTTCGCGGCGACGCCGCCGACCACGACCAGCGTCTTGACGTCGTACGCCTTGCAGGCGGCGAGGGCCTTGCGGCTGAGGACGTCGGCGACGGCCTCCTGGAGCGCGGCGGCGCCGTCGGCGACGGGCAGATCGACGCCCTGGGCCCGGTGCTTCTCCACCCAGCGGGCGGCGGCCGTCTTGAGGCCGGAGAAGGAGAAGGCGTACGGATCGTCACCGGGCCGCGCGAGGGGGCGGGGAAAGTCCACGGCGCGCGGGTTCCCGTCCCGGGCGGCCCGGTCGATGGCCGGACCTCCCGGATAGGACAGGCCCATGATGCGGGCCACCTTGTCGAAGCACTCCCCCGCCGCGTCGTCCAGGGTGTCGCCCAGGTGCAGGATCGGCTCGCGGACCAGGTCCCGGACCAGGAGCAGGGAGGTGTGGCCGCCGGAGACGATCAGGACGACGCAGGGGCTGGGCAGCGGGCCGTGCTCCAGGGTGTCGGCGGCGACGTGCCCGGCGAGGTGGTGCACGCCGTACAGCGGCACCCCGGCGGCGTAGGCCAGCGTCTTCGCCCCGGCCAGGCCGACCTGGAGGGCGCCGGAGAGGCCGGGTCCGGTGGTCACGGCGACCGCGTCGATCTGGCCCAGCCGCAGCCCCGCCTGATCGAGCGCTTCCCGGACGACGGGATTGAAGGAGTGCAGGTGCGCCCGGGCGGCGATCTCGGGCACGACCCCGCCGAAGCGGGCGTGCTCGTCCATGCTGGTCGCGACGACGTGCGCGAGCAGCTTCCCGTCCCGCACGATCCCCGCCCCGGTCTCGTCGCACGAGGACTCGATCCCGAGGACTACTGGTCCGCCCACCGCTTCACTCCTTCTGCACTGTTTCCGCAACTGCAATATATGTGCAACAAGGGGGGTGGGGACGAATGAGCCGGAGTTCCCGCAGGCCCGGGGCCCGGTGAGGTCCGGTGAGGTCCGGTGAGGTCCGGTGAGGTCCGGTGACATGATGATCGTCGCGGGTGGGTGGCCGCGGCCGGTGGACCCGTACCGCCGCCCACACGTCGTCCGTGACGTCCGTCGGCTGCCATCGGAGGAGAGCACGTGGAAGACCGGATACGGCCGGAAGGGGCCGGACGGTGAGCGCGCGACAGGCCCCGCCCCCGCTGCCCTCCTGGGTCACCTGGTGGCAGCGGCCCTTCCCCGACGCCAGCACGCTGCTGCTCCACGGGCGGCGGCCGGCCCTGGTCGACTCCGGTTTCACGGGGCACGCCGAGGAGACCGCCGACTGGGTCCGCGAGCGGGCCGGGGAGGTCGAGCTCGTCGTGAACACCCACTGGCACTCCGACCACGTCGGCGGCAACGCCCTCCTCCAGGCGCGGGGCGCGGGCGTCGCCGCCGGGGCGCCGGAGGCCGAGGCGATCGCGCGCCGGGACCCGGGGTGCTGCGCGGCGGAGTACCTGGACCAGCCGGTGGCCCCGTACACGGTCGACGTGTCGCTCGACGACGGGCAGGTGCTCCGGCTCGGCGACGCCGACTGGGAGGTCGTCCGCACGCCCGGTCACACGCCGGGCCACCTGGCCCTGTGGCAGCCGGACGAGGGGCTGCTCGTGGTCGGGGACGCGCTTTCGGACTACGACGTCGGCTGGGTGAACCTCGCCCTCGACGGCCCCGGGGCGGCCGCCACCGCGCTCGCCTCCCTCCAGCGGATGGCCGACCTCGGCCCGCGCGTGGTCCTGCCGTCCCACGGTCCGGTCCCCGCCGATCCGGCCGCCGCCTTCGCCGCCGCCCTGCGCCGGGCGCGGCGCCTCGTCGACGACCCCGCCGGAGCCGTGTGGTACGGCGCCCGCCGGATCTTCGCGTTCGCCCTGATGATCCGCGACGGCGTCCCGGCCGGCGAGGTCGAGCCCTATCTGCAGGCCAGGGCCTGGCTGACCGACGCGGCCCGCCTCCTGGACGTCGCTCCGGAGGCACTGGCCACCGAGCTGGTCACGTCCATGCTCGGCAGCGGCGCGGTCGTCCTGCGGGACGGGCGCCTGCACGCGTCCGCCGAGCACACCCCCGTACCGGCCGGGTCGCTGCGGGTGCCGTACCCGCGCGCGTGGCCGGGTCCGGAGCCGCGCTGACGGCCGCCGCACGCTCCGGCCCGGTGGCGGAGTCGGTCTGTTCCGCGAGGCGGCTGCCGTCCCGGGTGAAGAGGGTCTCGGCGACGACGGTCCCGTCGTCGGCGTGCCGTCGCCCGGCGGTGCTGCGGCCGAGTGGGTCGTGGCGGTAGGTCCACCGGGTGCCGTCGGGTGTGGTGCAGGCGGTCGACCGGTCGGCCGTGTTCCCCTCGTAGCGCCAGACGTCCGGCTTGCGGGACATCCGCTTCCTGCGCCGCTCGACGACACGGCCGCCCGTGTCGCAGGTGTGGCGAAGGGCGCCGGCGGATTCCGGTCGGTTGCCGTCGTACGCCTGTCGGCCGCGGGGCTCGGGGTGCGGTGCCTTGGAGGAACCCGGTTCCGCACTCCCGCCGCTTCCCCCGGCCGCCCGTCCCGCCGGATACTTCTGCGATGCCGCAGACGCCACCCGCCCCGGAGCCCGAGCCCGTGTCGGCCGAGCCTCCGTCCCGTACGCACCGCACGCTGCTCACCCAGTCCTGGCTGGACCTGGCGTTCCTGCACTGGCCGGTGGAGCCCGCGGAGGTGGCGCCGCTGCTGCCGGCCGGGACCGTGCCCGACACCCTCGACGGGGTCACGTACGTGGGGCTCGTCGCCTTCCGGATGCACCGCGTCGGGTGGTTCCGGCTGCCGGGGCTGCCCTATCTCGGGACCTTCCCCGAGACCAACGTGCGGCTGTACTCCGTGGACGCCCACGGGCGCCGGGGCGTCGTCTTCCGGTCCCTCGACGCGTCCCGGCTGGTCCCCGTGGCCGTGGGGCGGTGGGCCTTCCGCATCCCGTACGTGTGGTCGCGGATGTCCGTCCGGTACGACGGTACGACCGTCGCGTACGAGAGCAGCCGACGGTGGCCCGGGCCGCGCGGGGCGCGCAGTTCGATCGCCGTGGAGGTCGGGGAGCCGGTCGGGGAGCCCACCGCGCTCGAACACTTCCTGACCGCCCGCTGGGGCATGCACAGCTCGTTCCGCGGGCGCCCGCTCTATCTGCCCAACACCCATCCCCGCTGGCCGCTGCACCGGGCCCGGCTGCTCCACTGCGACGAGACGCTGCTCGCGGCCGCCGGTCTCCGCCGGCCGCTCGGGGAGCCCGTCAGCGTGCTCTACTCGCCGGGCGTGCCGGTGCGGTTCGGCGCTCCGCCCCGGCTCCCGGCCGGGGTCTCCGTGCCGCGTCCCCGGCCGGGCGGGGGCAGGGCCGTCAGCGGGGAGGGATCGCCGCCTCGGCCGCTGCCCTGATCCGGGCGCCGAAGGCGTCGGCGTCCTTGCGGACGGCGGCGAGCGCGAGGCCGACGAGGAGCTTGCCGATGCCGTGGCCCTCCAGGACGTTGAAGATGCGGACCCGCGTCCCTCCGTTCGGGAGGGGCTCCAGGTCGTAGCCGCCCTCGCGGGCCGTCACGCTGTTCTTCGAGACCTCGGCCCACCGGATCCGCGTCGGGGCTTCGAGGGCGGTGACGCGGAACTCCCGCGCGGACTTCATCCCGGCGTCCTTGACGGTGCTCCGGAAGACCGTGCCCACGGCGGTCGGGCCCTCGGGGACCCGGTCGATCCGCAGGACCCTGGGGCTGAACTGCGGGTCGTTGCGCCCGTCGGCGAGGTACGCGAACACGTCCTCGACCGGCCGGTCGATCTCGGTCGTCGCTTCGAACTGTCCTGACACGGGTCTCCTCCGGTCGGCCGGGCCGTGCCCCTCCCCCGCGTCGTGCCTCCGGTCCGGTCGCGACGGCACCACGACCCTATGCGGGCTCCGGGCCGTCCGCACGGCGAGCGGCGTGCGGGAGGGGGCCGGCCCCGGCTCAGTCCAGGTAGTCGGCGACCAGGGTCGCGAAGTCCTCCGGGGTGAGGACCTCGACGCCCGCCTCCTGCGCCTTGACCGCCTTGGAGCTCGGCTTGCCGCCGGCCGTCGGGGCGGCGACCAGGAAGGCGGTCCGGGAGTTGACGGCGCTGCCCATCCGGCCGCCGGCCTTCTCGATGAGGGCGCCCATCTCGGAGCGTCCCCAGCCCTCCAGGGGGCCGGTCATCTTCCCGGTCACGACGACGGTCCTCCCGCTCAGCGGCCCCTCGACGACGTCCTCCGCGCGCTCCGGCCGCGGCTCGGTCATGCCGACGCCGGCCGCGATCAGCTTGTCGATCACCGGGGCGAGCGCGGCGACCTGCTCGACGACGACCGGGGCCTTCTCCGGACCTATGCCCTCGACGTCCTGGAGGGTGTCGGCGTCGGCCGCGCGGATGGCCTCCATCGTGCCGAAGTGGGCGGCGATGCGCCGGGACATGCTGCGGCCGGTGCCGGGGATGCCGAGGGCGCAGAAGACGCGGCTCAGCGGGCGGGTCTTGGCGAGGCGGATCTGCTCGGCCAGTCTGGCACCGCGCTTGGCGCTGCCGGAGGCGGTGGTGAGCTGCTCCTCCGTGAGGGTGAACAGGTCGGCGACGTCACCGACGTCGCCGGAGGCGATCAGCGCGTCGACGTACTTCCTGCCGAGGCCGTCGATGTCGAGGATGTCGCGCCCCGCGGCGTACTCGATGAGCGGGGCGAGCGCGCAGGCGGTGCCCTTCGCGCAGCGCCACCGCTCCTGGCTCTTGTCGATCCCGCCGCCGCAGTGGGGGCACTCGTGGGGCAGCGGGACGGGGGCGGCGTCCTGCGGGCGGAGCTCGACGACGGCCGCCTGGACGCGCGGGATGATGTCGCCCGCTTTGTGGACCGTCACGGTGTCGCCGATGTGGAGGTCGCGCCGGAGGATGTCGGCCGGGTTGTGGAGGGTGGCGCGGGTGACCGTGGAGCCGTCGAGCTCCACCGGGGCGAGCACCGCGGTGGGGGCGAGCACGCCCGTGCGGCCGACCTCCCAGAACACGTCCTGGAGGACGGTCTGCCGTTCGACGGCGGGCAGCTTGTAGGCGACGGCCCAGTAGGGGAAGCGGGTGCCGAAGCCGGCCGTGGCCTGCTCGGTGGCGCTGTCGGCCTTGACGACGACGCCGTCGATGCCGAACGGCAGGCCCGCGCGCAGCGCGGCGATCGCGTCGACCTTCTCCTGCGCCTCGGCGAGCGTGGCGACCGTGTACAGCCCGGCCGGGGTGTCCGCCGTGGTCCGCACGCCCGCCCGCGCGACGGCGGCGAGGGTCTCGGCGTGGCCGGCGCCGGCGGGCAGGAAGGGCACGCCGTCCAGTTCGACGGCGCCGTACGCCCAGAAGGTCATGGCGAGGCGGTACGGGCGGTCCTTCGCCCGCAGGGTGCCGGCCGTCCCGTTACGCGGGTTGGCGAAGACGCCGGCGCCGTGCGCGGCCCGCGTCTCGTTCGCCGCCTCGAACTGCTCCTGGGTGAAGAGGACTTCGCCCCGCGCCTCGAAGGTGGCGGGCACGGGCAGTTGCTCGGGGAGGCCCACGACGGTGCCGATGACGTGGCTGACGTCCTCGCCGTGGGTGCCGTCGCCGCGCGTGATGATCCGCACGAGCCGGCCGTCGCGGTAGCGGGCGGCGACGGCCGCGCCGTCCATCTTCGGCTCGACGGTGAACCCGCCCGCCGGCTCGTGCCCCAGGCGGCGCCGGAGCGACGCGCCCCAGGCGACGAGCTGTTCGGGTGCGAAGACGTTGTCGAGGCTGAGGAGGCGCGAGGTGTGGGCGACGTCGCCCGCGGGGGCGGCGCCGTCGGCGACCTGGTCCGTGGGCGAGTCCGGGACGGCCTCGTCGGGGTGCTCCGCCTCCCAGTCCAGCACCGCCAGGCGCAGCCGGTCGTACGCGGCGTCGTCCATGAGGCTGTAACCCGCCCCGTAATAGGTGCGGGAGGCCTCGCGCAGGCGCTGGACGGCGGCCTCGTACGCGGCGCGGCCGGACATGCTGAAAGACGCCTCGACGGCGGAGATGTTCGTCATGGGAACATCCTTGCCCATGGGTCTGACAACGCCCCGGGGCGTCGTCATGGGGCGTTGCCGCGTGGTCCGCCGCACAAGTCGGATACCGCCGCGCGATCTCCTCCCCCGGAACGGGACCCGCCGGGAAGCGCGGCGGAGTCGCCTCACGCCACGGCGGTCCCCTCCAACTCGACCAGCTGGCCGGGGATCGCCAGTCGCGTCACCCCGAGCATCGTGCTGGTCGGCGCCACCCCGGCGGCGCCCAACCGGGCCGCCAGCACGCCGTAGTGCGGGAAGAGCAGGTCGACGTCGGTGGTGTAGACGTTGAGGCGGACGAGGTTCGCGAGGGTCATGCCGGCTCCGGCGAGCACGGCCTCCAGGTTGTCGACGCTCAGCGCCAGCTGCGCCGCCATGTCGCCCTCGTGCTCGGGCTTCCCCTCGGCACTCGTCGCGGTCTGCCCCGAGACGTACAGGGTCCGTGAGTGTCCGGAGACGACCTCGCCCTGGTTGAAGCCGATCTCCTGCGACCAGGTCACCGGGTTGATCGCCGTTCGTTCCATCGCCACATCAGCTCTTTCCGGTAGGAGGGCACGCGCCGGCGGCCCGGCGGGCGCCGGCCTTCGCGTCGTGATGACGAGCCTTCCGGGAATACGTGACACCCTCCGTCATGTATTCGGTACGGTTCCCTGATGCGCGCGGATCGGCTGGTCTCCCTGGTGCTCCTGCTGCGCCGGCACGGCCGGCTGACCGCGGACGCGCTGGCCCGCGAGCTGGAGGTGTCCACCCGTACCGTGCTCCGCGACATCGAGGCGCTGTCCACGGCCGGCGTCCCGGTCTACGCCGAGCGCGGCCGGCACGGCGGTTTCGCGCTGCTGCCCGGCTTCCGGACCGAGCTGACCGGTCTGAACCACGACGAGACCCTCGCCCTGCTCGCGGCCGGATCGGGACGCGGCGAGCAGGTGTTCGGCCTGGGGCCGGCACTCGCCTCGGCCCTGCGGAAGGTGGTCGACGCGCTGCCCGAGGGCCACCGGGCCACGGCGGACGACGCGGCCCGGCGCTTCCTCGTCGACCCGGAGACCGACCTGCTCTCCCGCCGGCTGGTCACCGAGGAGGTGCCCGGCACCACGATGGGCGTGGTCCGGCGCGCCGTGCTCGCCGGGCACAGGCTGCGCATCCACTACGCGGCCACGGGCCAGGAGCCGAGTTGGCGCACGGTGGACCCGATCGGCCTGGTCACCGTGCGCGACCGGGCCTATCTGCTGGCCACGCGGTCGGGCGAGGACCGCACCTACCGGCTGTCGCGGGTGCTGACGGCCGAGGAACTGCCCGAAACGGCGCAGCGGCCGGACCGGGTCGACCTGGACCGGATCTGGCGGGAGCGCTCCGCGCGGTTCCTCTCCGGCGGTGACCACTTCGCCGTGCTGGTGCGGATGGACCCGGCACGGCGGGAGGAACTCCTCGACACCGCGCTCGCCGTGCGCGCGGAAGAGCCGGACGCGGACGGGTGGTTGCGGCTGGAGGTGACCTTCCAGGACTTCCGGCACGCCGTGTGGGCGCTGTGGCGGCTCGGCACGGACGCGGAGGCCCTGACCCCGCCGTCGCTGCGCGCCTCCCTGCGTGACCGCGCCGCCGAACTGGTCTCCCGCTACGGGGATCCGTCCTGAGGAGAGCGCCGGGACGGCTCGTACCGCCGTCCGGGATGCCGTTCGAGACGGTCCGCGCCGCCGTCCGGAACGGTCCGCGGCACCACCCGGGAAGGCCGTCGGCGGCGCTCGGAAGGGCGGCGGCGTCACTTTCCCCTGTGACCTGCGTCACGCATTAAAAGTCCTTTAAGAAACAAGGTCTCAGAAAGCCCATTCTGGGCTGTTTTGAGGCCAGTTGACGCTTGCTTTGAACAGCGATCAATATCTCCACGACTTCACCACACCCTCCCTCGGCTTCACCTCATCTGGAGCACTTCGATGCGCAACAGGGCTGCCCCGAACACGGCCGTCACCTCCGGCACCCACGAGCCGACGGGCGCGGAACACCGGGGTGACCGGGTCTTCGGGAAGGTCGCGGAGCCGGACCGGAACGGCACGGGGGCGCGGGGGCAGGACATCGAGCTCTTCGACGTGACCGCCCGACTGCCGAAGGTCCCCGCCCGGGACACGGCGGCGCCCGCCCACGCGTCACGACGGTCCCGGCGCGCCCGCGCGACGGCTCCGGTGTGGCGGTCCATGCCGCTTCCCCTGATGCTCGCTGGCGCGCTCTCCGCGGGGATCGGCGCCGCGGTGGCGGTGTGGGTCTCCGCCGAGCCCGACTCCGTACCGGCGTCGCACCCGTCCCTCTCGCTCCCCGTCCTCGCGACGCACGTCCCGGCCCCCGCCCGTGACACCGCCTCCGACACGCCCCCGCCCCCCGCGGCGAGCACCGCGCGGACGACGCCCTCCGCCTCGGCCCCGGCCCGCCCCTCCGCCTCCGGGACCCCCACCCCCGGCACCACCGCGACCTCCCCCACGCCCTCCCCCACCCGCGCGGCCACCGCCTCCCCCGTGACCGCCCCGACGCCCACGCCGTCCTCGTCGCACCGCCACCACCGCCCCTCGCGCCCCGGCCGGGACGAGGGCGGGCGGGACGAGGTCCGGCGGGGAAGCACCGGTCCCGAGGTCGTCGACCTCCAACGGCGGCTCCAGCGGCTCCGGTTGTACGTCGGTCCGGCCGACGGGGTCTTCGGCGGGTCCGTGGAGGCGGCCCTGCGCCGCTACCAGGCGTCCCGGTACATCCCGCAGGAGGACGGGACCTACGGCCCGCTCACCCGCGCCGTGCTGCGGGCCGAGACCGACTGAAACAGCCTCCGCCCCCACCCCTCACAGGAAAATCCAGAAAGGTTCACGCACATGAGCGACACCGGAAGAGCACGCACGCGGCTGAGCAGCGCCGTGGCCGTCGCACTCGTCCTCGGCCTCACCACCGCGGGCAACGCCCTGGCCGTGCCCTCCGCCCCCGCCACGGGGACCGCCCGGACGTGTCCGGCCCCCGGCCAGGAGCCCCGGATCGGTCACGAGCCGCGGTTCCTCGACGCCAACGTGGCGCTCTACACCGGCGGCGACTACACCGCCGACGGCGCGACCGCCGAGGCCGAGGGCCTGCTCGTCGTCGGCGGGAACGCCACCTTCGCCAAGGGGTCCGGCGGCACCTTCAACGTGGGCCGCGTCGGCGCCGGTTCCGGCATCCTGCCCGACTCCGGAGCGGTCATGCTCTCCGTGGGCGGGAACCTGACGATCGCCGGGGGCACGCGGATCGACGTCGGCCACGGCCTCACGGCCGGCCCCCGCTACGGCGGCGCGGTCCGCGTCGGCGGGAAGATCGACGACCGGGGCGAACTGGAGACGAACGGCGGCAGCCGCGCCTCGGGGCTGGGCGCGCGGGGCGCCCTCACCCCGTACGACACCTTCGGCGACACCGTACGGGGCGAGTCGGCGTCCCTGGGTGCGCTGAAGCCCACGGGCACGAGCGTGCGTTCGGGCGGCACGGTCACCTTCACGGGCGGCGGTTCCGGCGGTCCGCAGGTGTTCGAGATCTCCGCCGAGAAGCTCGACGGCGCCTCGTCCTTCGACTTCCGGTCGATCCCCGAGGGGGCGTCGGTCGTGGTGAACGTGACGGGCGGCGGGGCGGTCGGCGTCTCCCCGCTGTCCGCCGCGTTCAACGGCGAGCGCGTGGACGTGTACGACTCGGCGCGCTTCGGCGAGGCCGCGTCCCGGATCCTCTACAACTTCGAGGCGTCCCCGTCGCTCACCCTCGGCGGCGGCGGGAACTTCATGGGTTCGATCCTCGCGCCCAAGGCGTCCGCCGACCTGACGGCCAGCACGAACGGCCGCGTCTACGTCGGCGGCGACCTGCGGACCCACGGCTCGGGCAACGAGACCCACAACTACCCGTGGAACGGCTCCTCCACCTTCTCCTGCAAGCCGACGCCGGGCGGTCCGGGCACCACGCCCGCGCCGACTCCGACAACCACGGTGCCCGGGACCGAGCCCTCCGCCCCGACGCCCTCCGCTACGCCTCCGACCGGCGGAGTCACCACCCCCGGCGCCCCGGAGACGACGGCGCCGGGGACCTCGGAGCCCTCCGCCCCGCCCACCGAGGACGCCTCCGAGCCCGCCGTGCCGGGCACGACGGCGCCGTCGCCGTCCTCGACCGACGACGGCGGCGGCTCGCTCGCGACCACGGGGGCGCGGTTCACCCCGTACGCGGTGGCCGCCGGTGTCCTCGGGGCCGTCGGCGCCGGGATCCTGGTGCTCACCCGTCGTCGCCGGGCCACGGGCCGGCACTGATCCCGGCCCCGTCCGCTCCGGAGGACGGGTTTCCCCCTCCGGAGCGGACGGACACCGGGCTGCGGACGGACGGCGGGGCGGATTATCGGCCACTCCTGACATCGGGTCGGGCAGGGTTTCCACGCCCCGATCGGGCGCCCCGCTCCCCCTTTCGGGCGAGGCGAACCCGCGGGAACAGGGCGAAGACGGAGGGGACGGGGCCATTCCGGTGGATTGGCCGAACTACGCGTAGACCGGATAGGTGCCTGAGGCATGTAGTGGAGGAGGAAACGACGTCGGAGCCGCCGATCCTCCTCCCCTCAGCGAGGTCCCCGTGACGCATCCCGTGACGCGCGCCATGACACCACCCGTGGCGTTCCCCCAGAGCCGCACCTGCCCCTACCACCCGCCCACCGCCTACCCCCGTGTCGAGGACGAGGGCCCGCTGTCGCGGGTGACCCTCTGGGACGGGCGGGCGGTGTGGCTCGTCTCCGGCCACGCGACCGCCCGGGCGCTGCTCGCCGACCAGCGCCTGTCGACCGACTCCACCCGGGACGACTTCCCGCTGCCGACCGAGCGGGTCGCGAGCCTGCGCAGGCGGCGGCGCGCGGCGCTGCTCGGCTGGGACGACCCCGAGCACAACGTCCAGCGCAGGATGCTGATCCCGAGCTTCACCCTCAAGCGCGCCGAACGCCTCCGGCCCCGCATCCAGGAGACCGTGGACCGGCTGCTCGACGCGATGGAGGCCCAGGGTCCGCCGGCCGAGCTGGTGAGCGCGTTCGCGCTGCCGGTGCCGTCGATCGTCATCTGCGACCTGCTGGGCGTGCCATACGCGGATCACGACTTCTTCGAGGAGCAGTCGCGGCGGCTGCTGCGCGGGCCGACGGGCGCGGACACCGAGGAGGCGCTCGCCCGGCTCGAAAGCTACCTCGGCGACCTGATCGACCGGAAGCGGAGGGATCCCGGCGAGGGCGTCCTCGACGACCTGGTGGCGCGCGGGGCGGACGGGGGCGGCGGGCCCGACCGGCAGGAGCTGGTGCAGCTCGCCACGATCCTCCTCGTCGCGGGGCACGAGACCACGGCGAACATGATCTCCCTCGGCACGTACACGCTGCTGCGCCACCCCGAGCGGCTGGCCGAGCTGCGGGCCGACCCCGGGCTCGTGCCCGCCGCCGTGGAGGAGCTGCTGCGGTTCCTGTCCATCGCGGACGGGCTGCTGCGGGTCGCGCGCGAGGACGTCGACGTCGACGGGACGGTGATCCGGGCGGGCGAGGGCGTGGTGTTCTCGACCTCCGTCATCAACCGGGACGCCGCCACCTACAGCGATCCGGACACCCTCGACTGGGAGCGTTCGGCCCGCCACCACGTGGCGTTCGGCTTCGGCATCCACCAGTGCCTGGGGCAGAACCTGGCCCGCGCGGAGCTGGAGATCGCGCTCGGGACGCTCCTGCGGCGGCTGCCGGGGCTGCGGCTCGCCGTCCCCGCCGAGGAGGTCCCGTTCAAGCCGGGCGACACGATCCAGGGGATGCTCGAACTCCCCGTGACCTGGTGAGGGGGGCGACGCGCGTGCACGTCTCGATCGACGGGGGTGTCTGCATCGGGGCCGGGCAGTGCGCCCTGACCTCGCCGGACGTCTTCACCCAGGACGACGACGGCTTCGGGACGGTCCTGCCGGGCCGGGAGGACGGGCGCGGGGCGCTGGTCCGCGAGGCCGCCCGCGCCTGCCCCGTACAGGCGATCACCCTCGGCGGTCCCGGCGGCGCGCCGGGGGCGTGAGCCCGTGGGCCGCGGCCCCGTCCGGGTGCCCCGGGGCCGGTGCCGGTCGCGGCGCGCCGACCGCGTACCCTCGCCTCGGTACGGCGCGGCCGGGGTGAGCGGGGACAGAAGATGGGCGAGGGGTCCGGCGGGGACGAGCGGGCGCGGTCCGCGACCGTGCGCGTGTTCATCGCGCTCGCGCCGCCCGACGACGCGAAGGACGAGCTGGCCGACGCGCTGGGCCCGGCCTACGCGGCGTACCCCCGCATGCGGTGGAACCGCATCGAGGACTGGCACATTACGCTGGCGTTCCTCGGCGAGCTCCCGGTCGCGACCGTTCCGCTCCTCCGGCCGCCGCTCGCGGACCTCGCGGCCGCGCGCCGGCCGCTCGAACTGGCGCTGCGCGGCGGCGGGCACTTCGACGACCGGGTGCTGTGGAGCGGGATCGACGGGGACCTGGAGGGGCTGCACGGGCTCGCGACCGAGGTGCGCGCGGTGGTCGCGGAGTGCGGGATCCCCTTCGAGGGGCGCCCGCTGCGCCCGCATCTGACGCTGGCCCGCGCCCGCCGTGACGATCCTTCCTCCGTACTGGAGGCCGCCGCCGGGCTCGCCGGGTTCACCGGGCGCCGGTGGCGGGCCGGGCGGCTGCACCTGGTCGGCAGCGACTTCGGGCGCGGGCCGGGGCCGATCCGCTACCGCGACATCGAGTCCTGGCCCTTCGGCGAGGTCTGAGGCCGGTCCTTGCTTCCGGAGGCGCGTGCTCAACGGCCGTACATCCGGCGGCAGAGGTCGGCCGCGCCCATCGGGGCGTCGATCTCCCGGGCCTGACGGCAGAGCCGGCGCAGCTCGGGCTGCCCGGCGGCGGGGGCGGTCGGACGGCTGCGGGGCCGGAGGGGCGGGGTCTTCTCCGGGGGCCGGGGGACGGCCCGCGTCCGGCCCTTCTCCGTCCCCTCCCTCCGCTGCGTCCTCTCCTTCCGAGTCCCCGTCTTCTGCGTTCCCTTCGTCTTCTTCGGGGCCCGGGCTACCGTTCCGTCGCCTCCCGTCGCCGGCCGGCGGAAGGCCGGAGCCCGGGCGGGTTCGGCCCGGGGCTCCGTGGTGGCGAGCGCCTCGCGCGGCGTCCCCTCCGTGGGCTCCGGCCGGGCCGGCAGCGGCGAGGGGGCGCGTTCGGCGGCCGGGGCGAGGGCGGCGGGGCGGTCCGGCGGGCCCGGGTCGGGGCCGTGCGGGACGGCCACGCAACCGGCCGTGAGGAGCGCGGCGGTCAGGAGGTACGCGGTGCGGCGGGCGTGCATGGGGCCACGCTGCCCGACCCCGTACGGGACGGGGAGGCGGCACGGCCCGTGTCACCGTGACGAGTGAACCGGCCCCGTGGGTGGACGGGGCCGGGCCGAACGTCACCGGCCGGGTCACCCGTCCGCGAGGAGGGCCGCCACCGCGCGGGCGGTGGCCGGGTGGCGGTCCGCCAGGGCTGGCGGGCGGGGGGCCGCGCCGGCCGGGGCCCAGGGTCCGTCGCAGCCCAGGAGCCGCGCCAGGGCGTCGCAGGTGTCCGGGTGGGCGGGCAGGAGCTTCGCGCCGGTCGCGTCCGGGGGCGGTCCGCCGGCCGGGGCCCACTCCTCCGCACAGCCCAGGAGTTCCGCGAGCGCGTCGCAGGTCGCCGGGTGCGCGGGCAGGAGCGCGGCGCCGCGCGGGGCGGCGGTCGCCGGGCCGGGGCGGGCGGTGCGGGGCGGGGCCGGGGGCAGGCGCCACGGCGGGATCCAGGAGTCCAGGGCGGGGAGCCGGGCCGGGAAGATCCGGCCCGCCTCCCGGATGAGCAGCGGGGCGAGGTCCGCGGCGTTCGAGCGGAGGGTCGTGACGAGCACCGGCAGCCAGGGCAGCAGGACGGCGTCCGGCAGCCGCCCGAAGGCGTTCGACACGGCTTCCACCACGACGTCCGCGAGGCCGGGCACCGGTTCGAGGGCGTGCACGAAGCCGCTGAGGTAGCGCGGGTAGGAGGGCACGACCAGGGGGCTGGCGAGCAGTTCGTCGCAGCGGGCCCGCAGCTCCTCCCGGGAGAGGGTGCCGATCCGCACCTGCGCCGCCCAGAGGAGCGCCGTCTTCGCGGGGTCCTTCGGGTGCGACTGGGCGACGGCCAGTTCCAGCTGGGTCCTGTCGCAGCCCAGGGACAGGGCCAGGCCCTCCATGCCGAACAGGAAGCCCAGCATGGCCGCCACCTGTCCCGCCGTCGCGTCCTCGTCCTGGAAGGCCGTCGGGAGCAGGGTGCAGTAGTGCGCGTACCCGGTGCGGACGAAGGACTCGATCCACGGGGGCAGCACCGGTTCGGCGGTGCGGTAGTACGCGAGGAGGGCGCGCACCCGGCGCAGCACCTCCGGTGCCCCGTCCACCGTGCGCTCGCCCGCGAGGACCTCCAGGGCGCGGGTGCCCAGCTCGTCGGAGAGCCGTCGGCCGCCGAGGTACAGCACGGCGTCCTCGACGGCCGCGAGGACCTCCGCCGTCGTGGCCCGCGCTCCGTGGGCGGTGCGGCGCAGGCGCTGCTCCAGGACCTGTTCGAGGCTGACGCCCTCGTAGCCCAGCTCGATGAGGGCCCGCTGGTGGGTGCCGAGCGCGAGGTCCCAGGACTCCTGGACGGACCGCTCGCCCAGCCGCCGCTCCCCCATGACGGGCCGGGCCGCGCCGGGGGGCATCAGGCGGCGCAGCATCCACAGCACGTCGGAGCAGGCCCGCAGTTCCGGCCGGGAGGCCATGTCGAGGAGGGCCCGTCGCACACCGCGCTGCTGGAGGTTCGGCTCCAGGGGCGCCAGCCGGTCGTGCACGTCGCGGGCGAGGGGCGGCAGCGCCTCGTAGCCGACCTGGCCGATCCGGTCGCCGCCCATCATGATCTCGACGATCCTGCGGACGTCCCGCCGCCCGGGCACGGCGTCCTTCTCGATGCAGGTGACAGCCGCGTCCTGGAAGTCGTACGGGGTGGGCTTGGCCCGGTCCCGCATCCCGGCGAGCAGGATCGAGGTCTCGAAGACGGCGATGGCGTCGGCGGTGGAGGCGAGGTGGCCGGCGCGGCGGGCGGCGCGGACCACGTCCACGGACCAGCCGAGCAGTTCGGCCTCGTCGAGGGCGTCGAGGACGGGCGGCCGCCGGAGGAAGCCGGAGAGCCTGTCCTCGGCGGGAGCCGAGGCGGAAGCCGGGTCCGGGGCGGAGGTCGCGGCGGGAGCCGGGGCCGGGGCCGCGGCGGGCGCTGTCGTCTTCTCCGCCCGGGTCTTCTTCTCGGGCGTCTTCTTCGCGCCGGCCTGGCCTTCCAGGCGGTACGGCTTCACGCCGGTGCGCCTGAGGTTCTTCGTCCACTGCGCCGCGGCGATCGACACGGAGCCGGAGGCGAGGCCGAACTGGGCCTCGATGGCCGCGTGGCTGGACGGGATCAGGCCGTACTGCCAGGTCGTGGCGGTGCGCGGGGAGATCGCGAAGCCGTCGGCTCCGTGCACGCCGAACTCCTCGACGCGGCTGGCCGCGTGGAAGGCGCCGCAGACGTACAGGCAGTCCGCCGGGTCGGTGCCGGTCGCGGCCAGGTGCTCGCGCATCCGGGTCCACATGTACCGCTCGCGGTCCTCGTCGACGCGGACGCGGTCCCCGTCGCCGGGCGCGAGCCGCCGGAAGAGGCTGCCGACGAGGAACATGACCTGGCGGTAGGCGTCGTGGTCGCCGTCGCCGAGCGGGAGCTCGACGTACTGGTGCCACCACTCCGACCAGTGCCGCACCTTGCCGTGGCGCAGCAGGTGCTCCTCCAGTTCGGCGAAGCGCGGGCGCAGGTCGCCGATCTCGACGCCGACGGCCTCGCCGTGCAGCGCGGCCTCGGGCTCGGGCCCGGTCCCGTCCTCGTGGGCGTCGTCCCCGGCCGGGCGACGGGCGTCCCACTGGAAGACGTGGTCGGAGGAGCGGTCGACGAGGACGAGTTCCACACCGGGGGTGTCGAGGGCGTACGCGACGGCCTGGTACTCGGCGGAGGCCTCCGTGATCGGGGCGACGACGGACAGCGGGGCCCAGTCGGGCGGGAAGCCGTCGATGTCGCTCGCGAACGCCTGCACCGCGACCGGCAGCCGGCAGTTGCGCAGCTCGGTCAGGAGCGGGGCCATGTCCTCGCACAGCTCCAGGTAGACGACCTTGGGCCGCTTCTCGCGCAGCCGGCGGGCCATGGCGAGGGCGGAGGCGGGCGAGTGGTGGCAGACGGGGAAGATCTCCAGTGGTTCGCGGACCGCCCGGTCGACGTCGTCTACCATGCCGAGGAGGATGCCCTCCAGGGCGTCCGGACCTCCGGCGAACTCCTGCGCGGCGGCATGCAGTTGGCCGCGCAGAGCGGCGAAGGACGGAGGGGCGCCGGCTCCGGTGGCGGGTGCCGCGCCGGTCTCGGGGGCCGCGCTCATGCCAGCTTCGCGATCGCTTCGCGGCCGCCCTCCAGGAACTCGGGCCAGGGGCCGCCCTCCTCCTTGCCCCGGGGCTCGACGACGCCGTGCAGGTACTTGTTGAGGATGGCGAGGTCCTCGGGCTCGCGGCGGGCGAGGGTGCCGACGAGCGAGGCGGCGAGGGTGCGGGCGGTCAGGGTGCGCTCGCCGAAGAAGTCGCCGTGCAGGATCGAGTCCTCCAGGACGCCGATCTGTTCGGCGGTGGAGAGCGCGGACTCCAGCTTCTCGTCGTCGCTGCCGGCCGCGGCGGCGGAGGCGCGCAGGTCGGCGAAGCTCTGGAGGAGGACGTCGAGGAGGGTGGGCGGCACGTCCAGTTCGATCCGGTGGCGGCGCAGCAGCTCCTCGGTGCGGAAGCGGACGATCTCGGCCTCGCTCCTCTTGTTCGTCACGACCGGGATGCGGACGAAGTTGAACCGGCGCTTGAGCGCGGAGGAGAGGTCGTTGACGCCCCGGTCGCGGCTGTTGGCGGTGGCGATGATCGAGAAGCCGGGCTTGGCGAAGACGATGTTCCCGCCGTCGGCGCCGTCGAGTTCGGGGACGGAGACGTACTTCTCGGAGAGGATCGAGATCAGGGCGTCCTGGACGTCGCTGGTGGAGCGGGTCAGCTCCTCGAAGCGGCCGATGGTGCCGGTCTCCATGGCGGTCATGATCGGCGAGGGGATCATCGACTCGCGGGACTGCCCCTTGGCGATGACCATGGAGACGTTCCAGGAGTACTTGATGTGGTCCTCGGTGGTGCCGGCCGTGCCCTGGACCACCTGCGTGGAGTTGCGGCTGATGGCGGCCGCGAGGAGTTCCGCGAGCCAGCTCTTGCCGGTGCCTGGGTCGCCGATGAGGAGGAGGCCCCGGTCGGAGGCGAGGGTGACGATGGAGCGCTCGACGAGGCTGCGGTCGCCGAACCACTTCTGCGCCACCTCGCGGTCCAGGCCGTCGGCGCGTTCGGAGCCCAGGACGAACAGGCGGACCATCTTCGGGGACAGGCGCCAGGAGAACGGCTTGGGGTTGTCGTCGATCGACTCCAGCCAGTCGAGTTCCTCGGCGTACTTGATCTCGGCGGGAGCGCGGAGCAGGTCGGACATGCGAGGGGCCTTTCGGGTTCTCAGGTGAGGAAGGTCTTGAGTTCGTGCACGAGTCTGTCGATGTGGCCGGAGACCACCGGGGTGCCGAGGGCCTTGAACCGCTCCCGGAACCAGGGGTTGACCTCCTGCCGTCCCGAGCTGGTCACCGAGCCGACGGGGATGAACCGGACGCCGGAGCGGTGGACCGCCTCGATGCCCTCGAACAGCGGCTGCGAGCGGTCGAACTCGTAGAAGTCGGAGATCCAGACCATGACGGTGTTCTTCGGTTCGGCGATCTTCGGCCGGGCCACGGCCATCGCCACGGGCCCGTCGTTGCCGCCGCCGAGGTTGGTGCGCAGGAGCACGTCGAAGGGGTCGCGCACCCAGGGGGTGAGGTCGATCGCGCGGGTGTCGTACGCGATGAGGTGGACGTCCACCTTGGGGAGCCCGGCGAAGATCGAGGCGAGGATCGTGCAGTTGACCATCGAGTCGACCATGGAGCCGGACTGGTCCACGACCACGATCAGCCGCTGGGGCGTGGTCCTGCGGGTCGTGTGCCGGTAGTGGAGGCGGTCGACGTAGAGCCGTTCCTCCTCCGGGCTCCAGTTGGTGAGGTTCTTCCAGATGGTGCGGTCGAGGTCCAGGTTGCGGAAGACCCGCTTGGGCGGGACCGAGCGGTCCAGCTCGCCGGCGGTGGCCTTCTCCACCTGGGTGCGGAGGACTTCGGCGACCTCGTCGACGTAGCGCCGGATGAGGGACTTGGCGTTGGCGAGGGCGACTCCGGAGAGGTTGCCCTTGTCGCGGAGCAGTTGCTCGATCAGGGACATGCTGGGGGTGAGCCGGGCGGCCAGCGTCGGGTCGGCGAGGACCTCGCGCAGGCGCATGCGGCTGACGAGGCCGGCTTCGAGGGCGCCGAGTTCGGAGCCGAGGCCACCGGTGACAGCAGGCCCGGCGGTGCGTCCGCCGCGCAGTCCGCCGGGCGGCTGCCCGAGCGCGCGCTCCAGCCAGCCGGTGTCGGACTGCCAACGGGCCAACTGCCCGGCGGACACGGCTCCCGAGCCGGTGGAGAAGACGTTGAGCAGCAGTTTCGAGGCGAGGGCGGCGCGCCGGACCTCGGCGGCCCGGTCGCGCGTCCCGTCCGGTTCGGCCTCCGGGGTCATCAGGCCGTCGAACGCGGCGGCCAGTTCCGGGTGGCGCTGGACGACGGAGTCGACGGAGGCGCCCGGGTCGAGCAGGGACGGCGGCAGGCCGATGTCCTCGACGACGGCGAGGCTCGCCGACTCCAGGGCGGGCTGCTCCTCGGGGTCGAAGAGCCGGGCGAGGAGACGCCAGTAGAGGACCTGGCGGCGGTTGTCGTCGGGATCGGGGACGGGTCCCGTACCGGCGGGAGCCGTGCCCGCGGGGGTGGCGGACGGCGGCCCGCCGGGGGCCGGGGCGGTGGGGTCGGTCATGCGCGCAGCAGCTTTCCGGCTCGTTCGCGCAGGACGGCGACCGCGTCCGTGGCCGCCTTCTCCGCGCGGATCCCAGTCTTGTCGGCGGTGCCCCCGGCCCACGCGCCCGCGTGGACGGCGACGGTCTTCTTCCGGACGGACGTCTCGACGGCGAGCGGCTGGAGGACGAACTCCCCGGCGTCCCAGCGGAGCAGCCCCAGGCACGCGCCGGACGCGGCGAGCGCTTCCGGGGTGAGCGGTCCGGCGGCCGGGATCCGGTCGGCGTCGACGGCGAGCCGGTGTCCCGCGACCGTGAAGACCGGCGTTCCCTCGTCCGCGGACTCCGCCCCGTACCCTTCCAGGAGGACGGGCACGGCGATGCCGGAGGGGTGGCGGTCCAGTGGGGCGGTCACCGGGTCGGTCGCGGTGGAGAGGATCACCCGGGCCGTGGCGAAGGGGTCGGCGGGCTCTCCCGTACGGGCCCGCGCGTCGTCCCAGAGGAGGTCGCCCCCGGCGGTGACGGGCATGGCGTCGAGCTCCACGGAGCGGCCCTCGCCCGCGGCGGCGAGCAGTGACATGCGGGGCCGGAGCAGCTGCCACAGGCCGGCGCCGACGACGGTGTCCGGCTTGGGCGCGGACACCGCGGCCCGGACCAGGCGGGGCGCCGTTCCGTCGGCGGGCTCGAACACCGCGTGGACCTGGGCCTGTACGGCGGTGGCGTGCTCCTGGAGGTCGACGCCGAGCGGCAGGAGGCGGCCGGTCGCCGTGGAGACGGCGGCGGGCCGGGTGGCGCCGGGCAGGGTGAGGAGCAGGGCGCGCGCCCACAGGTCGGCCCAGCGGCGCACCGGGACGCGCTCCAGGGTCGCTCCCGGGCAGGAGGCGGCGAGTTCGGCCGCGAATCCGTCGAGGAGCGTGGCCTGCCGGCGCAGCAGCGGGTCCGGGAGCATGGCGGAGACGACGGGTGCGGCGCCGCCGACGAGGTCGTGGCCGATGCCCCGCCAGCCGGCGCGGGCGAGGTCGCACAGCCAGGCGCGGGCGGCGGCCAGCAGGTTCTCGGCGGGTTCCTCCCCCTCGGCCTCCTCCCTGGCCGTCGGCCCGGCGGCCGGGCGGCCGGTGACGTCCGCGACGCGGGCCGTCAGGGCGTCGTGCACGGAGCCCATGAGGGCGGTGCGGGCGGCGGCGAGCGCGACGAAGTGGTCCTCCCCTGCGGCACCGGCCGCGGCCTTGTCGGCCGCTTCGGCGACCCGTGCCGCCAGCGGTGTGCCGGCGACGGCGTCCACGAGGACGGCGAGCCCGTCGGCCTGGTCGGGCCCGGGGCGGAGCAGTCCGGCGACGAGCACCCGGTCGAAGGCGTCGACGGCGTCCAGGGCCTCGTCGAGGCCGTCGAGGGGGTCGGCGAGCAGGTCCGTGCGCATCAGGCCACCGCCCTCGTCGGCGGGAACCAGTGCATCTCGGGCACCGGCAGGGTGGTGGGCTCCAGTTCGAGGTAGGCCAGGTGGCGCAGGAACCGGCTGAACACCGGGGCGGCGGCCGAAGTGTCGCCCTGCGCGGGGCGCGTGGCGGTCATCGCCGAGACGAGCGCGGGGGCGTCGGGCTCCGCGTCGGGCGTGTCGGCCTTCAGGTAGCGGGCGACGCGCCCGGCGCCGTACTGGAGGACGGCCTCGGTGACGAGCGCGCGGATGTGGTTGCAGAAGCCGCCGCGCGCGCCGCCGCAGGGGCGGTTGTTGTTGGTGCTGCACGCGAACGCGTACGTCCCGGCGGCGATCGAGGACACGTACACGCGTCCTGCGTCGGACCCGCTGGACACGACGCCCTGCAACCGTCCGTCGGCCAGCTCGACGAACGGCACCTTGGCGAGTTTCCGCGGTCGCGCGGGCGGTACCACCCGCGCCGTACTCGACCTCTCCCAGACCGGCAACGTACCTCTCCCATGCACGTCGAAGGGGGTGTTCACGCCTGATCGGCGGAACGTCGACGAACCTATCCCCGGCCACTGACAACGGCTTCGGACACGGCGGATTCCACACCGGGTCAGGCCGCGCCCGCCCGGGCCGGTGCCGTCGTCTCCTCCACCGAGGCGCAGGCGCCGGACGTCCACGGCGACCCGGACGGCTGCCACCGGCTGCCCACGGTCGCGCACGTGCTGAAGAGCCGGACCGACAGGCCGATGGGGATCCGCGGCAACCCGTTCCGCCTCGGCCCCCCGGTGACCGTCCGGCCCGGACACGGGACCCGTGTGCCGGGCGGCGGCCTCGTGGATCCGCCCCGTCGGGCGGGCTCAGCCGGACGGCGTGGCCGGGGGCCGCACGCCGGACCACTGCTCGGCGCCGTACTCCTCGGACCGTTCCACCTCGGTGAACCCGAGCTTCGCCGCGAGGCGCATCGCGCGGGCGTTGGCGGTCCGGGTGCGGAGCGTCAACGGCTCCCCGGGGAACGCGCCGGCGAACCAGTCGAGTGCCGCCGCGCACGCCTCGGCGGCGTACCCGCGTCCCCACGCCTCCGGCAGGAGCAGAAAGCCGAGTTCGGCTCCTCCGGACCCCGGAGGCTCCGCGTCGCGCCGGTCGAACGTGACCACGCCGATCATCGCTCCGTCGAGGTCGACCACGAACAGGCCGGGATGCCGTCCGGGCACCTCGGGCATCATGCGTTCGAGCACTTCGCGCGGCCGGGACCCGCCGATGTGGGTGCCCACCTCCGGCGAGGAGAACAGTTCGACGAACGCCGCGCGGTCCCGGGCCTCGGACACGCGGAGCACGAGCCGCGCGGTCGTGATCGGGGCGGGCGGCCAGGCGGCGGGCTCCGGTCCGGTCATGGCGGGCAACCTATCGCACACCCGTCGGGCGGCATCCGGTCGAGGCCGCCGTCCGGACCGCCGCGCCGTACGGGGGATGATGGGAGCGGAAAGCCGGAACACGAGGTCAGGAGCTTCCATGGCGAAGCGGGTTCACCAGCCCCGCGAGGACGCGGAGTTCGACTTCGTCCTCCGGGTGAGCGGGACCCCGGTCCTCGCGTACTTCGTCGGGACCTGGCCCAAGGCGATCGAGGCCTGCCGGGCGACGGACCTCGTCGTGGGCGGCATCGCCGAGGAGTACGCGGACCGCCTGACGGTCGTCCGCGCCGACATGACGCGCTGCCCGGCCGCGACGAGGCGGTACGGGGTCGCCGGAGCCCCGTCCCTCGTCCTCCTGAAGGAGGGGGAGGCGGTGGCACACGGCACGGGGCGCGTGACCACCGCCGAGGTCCGGGACCTCCTGGACGACCACCTCTGAGGGCCGGGGCCTCCGCCGGACGGCCCGGACACGGCACGTCGCCCTCCCGCCCGGGCGGGA
>NZ_JBFBJO010000037.1:0-28542 GCF_040702165.1 Streptomyces sp. NPDC086147
CAAAGGAGGAACCACAGACGAAGGCTTGAAAGACACCACACCAGGATCCCACCAGCACGGCCGCCATACCCATGGAACTAACGAAAAGATCAGTAAGACCGTGTCCTATGTGGTGAGGCGGTCGTTGGGCACGTCATGGGGCGGGGTACGTGGAGTTGGATTGTTCCGGACGGGTTGTGGGAGATCGCGAAGCCGCTGATCCCGCCCTCTCGGGTGCGGCCGCAGGGCGGTGGGACGCAGGACACGCCTGATCAGACGTTGTTCGCCGCGATCACCTACGTGCTGGTGTCCGGCTGTGCCTGGCGGTCTCTTCCGCCCTGCTTCGGGATATCGAAGTCGACCGCGCACCGCCGGTTCCTGATCTGGTCCAGGGCCGGGGTGTGGGGCCGGCTGCACGAGGAGATCCTGCACCGCCTCGACGACGCCGGCCTGCTCGACCTCTCACGCGCCGTCCTCGACTCCGCCCACGTCAGGGCGAAAAAAGGGGCGATCTCACCGGTCCGAGCCCCGTGGACCGTGGCAAGGCGGGTTCCAAGATGCACGTCCTGTCGGACGCGAACGGACTGCCCCTCCTCGTCGGCATCTCGGCCGCCAACACCCACGACAGCCAGGCCCTGAAGCCCATGGTGCTCGGCCACCAAACGAGACACGACCCCCATCGCGGCCGTCACTTCAAACCCCAGCGCCTGCACGCCGACAAGGCTTACGACATACCTGAACTGCGGAAATGGCTCCGCGGCAAACGCATCGGCGTCCGCATCGCCCGCAAGGGCATCGAGTCCAGCGAGCGACTTGGACGCCGCAGATGGGTCATCGAGCGGACCATGTCCTGGCTGACCGGATACCGCCGGCTCAACCACCGCTACGAGCGCCACCCACGTAACTACCTGGCCTTCCTCGGCCTCGCCGCAGCCATCTGCTGCTACAAACGACTCATCCGCCTCACCACATAGGACACGGTCTAAACACTCAGCGTCCCGTGCGTCCCCGGCTGCTCGGGCACAGGAGAAGCCATGGCGCGACGGCGACGCCCCAAACCCCTGGTAGCTGGCCGCGCGCCCTGAGATCGTCCGCAGGTGACCGACGTTGCTGGTGGAGAAACGACCTCGGGACGACCGGACGACCGCGCCGCGTCCACCCTGCGCTTCGCGACGGAACTCGTCGCGTAGGTGGCCACCCCCTGGGCCCTGACCAGCCGCTCATGGCTCCTTGCCGTCGTGTCCGTAGTGCCCCTGATCGGCCTTCCGACTCTTTTCTCCACCCGGGGGGACAAGGCCAACGTGATCATTGCGGTGCCGGGCTGGGCAACGGTCCTACTGGTGCTGCTCCAACTCGCCGCGGCTGTGATCTCCTCGTGGCTGGCCTGGCCCGCTTGGGCAGCGATCCCCGTAACCCCGCTGGCCGTCAGCGCCCTTGTCACCGAGCGTCGGCGCTGGCGGTGGCTGGTTTCTGCGGACCAACTCGCCAACTGAGCCGTTTTCATCCTGTCTCTGTGGAGTGAAATGACAGGTCAGCGGGGTGGTGTGACGAGGCGAGGCCCCTGGTTGTTGCGGTGGTGTTCTCTACCCACCACGCATCGTCCCAGGAGCCCCGCTCGGTCCCGTACCGTGCCACGGTCGACGTCCCGCATGAGCTGGTTGAGCATGTTTCCCGGCTCATCTACGCACGAAGGTGTGAACACCGCTCCCGGCGGCGGAGGCCGGACTGTTGCCAGCAGGCCCTGCTCGCGCTGGTGCACCTGCGCAAGAACGAGACGCTGCCCGTTCCGGCAGCCGGCTTCGGCGTCTAGACAACCAAGGCCTGGCGCTACGTCAGCGAGACCCTCGACACCCTCGCAGCGTGGGTGTCAGGCCTGCACGAGGCCCCGACCGGCCCGCGCGAGGGCGACCATGTGATCGTCGACGGCACCTTGATTCCCATCGACTGCATCGCCGCCGATGAGCCGTACTACTCGATGAAGCACCGCAAGCACGGTATGAACGTGCAGGTCATCGACCGGCCCGACGGCACACCGCTGTGGTTCTCCCGCGCGACACCCGGCCGCACCCGCGACCTGACCGCGGCCCGAGCCCACGGCATCGTGCAGGCCTGTCTCACCAGAGGGATCCTCACCCTCGCCGACCGTGCCCATCAGGGCGCCGGCGCAACCGTCCGCACCCCGTACAAGAACCACCGCGAACAAACCCGAGCACTACCAGCAGTTCGACCGAGACCACACCCGCCTGAGAGCTCCCGGCGAACGCGCCTTCGCGCAGCTGAAGTCCTGGCGCACCCTCCGCCGGGCCCGATGCTCCACCCGACGCATCGGCACCATCGTCCAAGCCGTCCACACCCTGCTGACCTGCAGCTATTCAGGATGAAAGAGGCTCACTGACCAGATGCTGTACGTGAGACAGTGTGGGCGGCGATGCGCTGCGGCGGGGAGGGCCGCGATCCTCACCCGGCTCCAGGCCGAGGCGGACGCGAAGGGCCCGATCACCTGGGAGGTCAACGTGGACTTTACCGTCTGCCGGGCCCACCAGCACGCCGCCGGGGCGGCGAAAAGAGGGACCTCCAGAAGGAGCCACCCAGCGGGATTTCCGTCGAGCCGACCGACCTCGGGTGGTTGTCCGCCACCGGCTGCCGGTAAGGCATTCGACCCGTTCACTTGAAGGATGAAGGGCGTTGGGTCCGGACCACCCGGTCCGGGCCTTCGTCATGCCTCGGGAAATTTCCTTCCCGGCCGCTGCTGTTCGGGGGCTTCCAGACGGCTCTAGGGGGTGAAGGAGGCCCTCCCGATCCAGGCCGAAACGTAAGCACCCGCGACCTGCCACCGCCGTGCAGCAGGTGGCCGTCGGCGTGGCCACCGCGATAGTCCGGGGTACCGCCCAGGGCACGTCGCAGACTCTCACGACCCGTCCGACGGAAGAGTTCCCTACCGAACCGCCTGACTGGTTCAGCTCCCTGGGGACTTCGTCAGGGGGCTGTGGGAGTAGCCGCCGAGGCCGGGCAGGGTCATCCCTGCCCGGCCTCCTCATTGGTCAGCCGGAACCATGCGCCTCCAACAGCCGATCAGGTGATGCGGGAGATCAGGGCGGTGGCGTTGTCGGCGTACGGGTCCCGCTGCGCGCAGGTGCGGTGGACGGCGTTGCCGAGCAGGCGCTCGGCTGCCTCGCGCGGGCCGCCGGTGAGGTAGCCGGTCAGGTTGTGGTCGGCGTCTTCGTGGGGTTCGTAGGCGCCGTCGGAGGCGAGCAGCAGCCACCCGGGGCGGGCCTGGCCGCGCAGGTGCTCGATCGCCGGTGGCCCCACCAGCGTTCGGTCTCCTCGTCGTCGCGGATTCCGCCGAGGCAGGCAGTGATCAGCCGGCCCTCCCCGAACACGCCACGCTGCGCCCTGAAGAGCGCGGCTTGACCGGAGATTCGCCATCGGCTCCTCAGAGCAGTGATCGCAGGCAGCGGTTCAGGGGGCTGGATGCCGGTACCGTACGGGCCGCGATGGACCAAGCCCCGCTCTCCGGTGGGGCGGCGGCGGACCGGATCGCCGAGGCGCTCGGCACGCTGCCTCCCGAAGACGGAAGCGAAGGCGGTGTCAGAACCGGCGTGGAGGCCGGGCAGGCGAGAGAGGCGGCTGCCCTGGGAGACGGTGGCTGGTTCCTCTCGGGGCTGATGCGGCCGGGGCGGTAGTCGTCGGCAGGCCCGTCGCGGCCGGATACCCGAGGCGGCAGTCCCTTGGCGTAGCTGGAGAGGATCTGACGGCGCATGCGCCCGGCGCGCGCCGCCCTGCCCTCCTGTGTGCGCTGCTGCCGGGTCCGGGCGTGGCAGCCAGACTGGTTACCGTTTCGCGGCTGGGCATCGCCTGCCGGGTCGGGCCACGGCCGTCGGGCGGCCCGCGCCGCTCGACAACAGGCTTCCCGCACACCGCGTTTGCGGTCTGCGGGGTGAATCGAGGAGGGGAAGACGTGTACAGACACTTACCGGGTCGGCCGCGCCGGACCGTACCGTTCCTGCATGCCGTCGCGACGTCCGGCCTGGCGTGCGTGGCGGTACTGGCCGCCGCATTGCCCGCGGCCGCCGCACCCGCGCCCAACGGAACCGGAACCGCGACCGTGTCCGCGCCGGTACCCCGCGCGGCGACCGTGCTCTTCGAGGAGGGGTTCGAGAACGCCCCGGGGGCTCCCCGCCTGCTGACCTCGTACACCGGGGCTCCGCCGCTCGCCGAGACGTACACCGCCGACCCGGCCTGGCTGACCGCCTGCAACGGCTGGCTGGTCTCAGCGGCCGACCCCGCCACCGCCCCGGCGGGCAGCGGCTGCGGGACGTCCTGGCCCTCTCAGCAGGCCATGGCCTCGGCACTGGCCGAATGGGCCGGCGGCGACCCGGCCGTCAACCACGCCGTCACCGCGTACACCGCGGGGAACCCGGGAGCCGGAAAGACACAGCTGGAGACGGTGCAGCCGGTACCGGTGGCGGCGACCGGCCGCTTCCTGACCTTCTCGGTGGACGCGGCGGCCGTCAACTGCTTCGCCGCGCACCCGCTGCTGGAGTTCTCCCTGCTCGACGGAGAGCAGGCCGTCCCGGCGTTCACCGATCCCATCGACACGTGTACCGACGCCGATAAGGTCACCGCGAACGGCACGCACGTCGGCACCTACGCGGGCGACGACGCCGTGCTCTTCTCGGGCACCTCGGCCGGTGTCCGCATGGTCAACGCGCAGGCCAGCGGGACCGGCAACGACGGCGCGATCGACAACCTCCGGATCCTGGACGCCACACCGCAGCTCAGTACGGCCTTCGCCCCCGACCCGGTGGGCGTCGGCGACTTGACCACGCTGACCTTCACCGTCACCAACACCACCGAGAAGGCGGCGAAGCGCGGCTGGTCCTTCACCGAGCAGCTACCGCCCGGGCTCGTCGCCGACCCCGGCTCCGCCACCACCAACTGTCTTTCCGGCACGGTCACCGTCGCCCCCGGTGGGCACGGTCTCGCCTCCGGCGGCGACCTCGCCGCCGGGCAGGAGTCCTGCACGATCACGGTCCGGGTGACCTCGGCCCGCAGCGGCACGTACACCCTGTGCGCCACGGCGACCACCGCCCGGCACGGCATCGACCCGCCCGGCTGCACCTCGGTGACGTTCGTGGCACTGCTCATGGACGCACACGCCCGGGCCGTCACGGCCGCCCCGATCGCGCCGCTGGCCCCTGCGGACGTCACCTGCACCGAGGACCCGGCCACCGACGGTGCCCAGCTCGGCAACACCCATGTCGGCTCCTCCACCGGCTCATTCACCTCCGCCACGACCCACACGGCGGGCACCACGGGCACCGGCGGCGCCCGTACAGCCACCTCCACCGCCACCGTGAACGGACTGCATCTCCTCGGCGGCCTGGTCAGCGCGGGCACGGCGACCGCCACGGCCACCGCGACCGCACCCACGGCACTGGGCACGATCACCGTCACCGGCGCGACCACCCTGACCGGAGCCCGCGTGGGCAACACCACGCTCGCTACCCACCCGGCGCCGAACACCGTCATCACCCTCCCGCAGCTCGGCACGGTCACCCTCAACGAGCAGCGGGTGTACGGCGACGGGCGCGGTCTCGTCGTCAACGCCCTGCACGTCCGGCTGTCCGACGGCACCGACATCGTCGTCGGCGGTGCCCGCGCCTCCCTCACCCGGACCCCGGGCCCCTGCCCCTCGCCCTGACACCAGATTCCCCGGATCGACCCCCACCGGCCCCGGCGATTCCGGGTGCCGGCCCTCGCGGCCCCTTCCTGTACGCACCGACGGCGAAGGGGCCGCGCCGCGCCCGGGCACAACCGACACGTGCCCGGTGCCGGGCAGCGGGCCGGCCTCGCGCGCCGGGTGGGCGACGACAAGGTCCGGCGGGCGGGCTCGCCGTCGGCGGGACGGGCAGCCGGGCGCGCTACCGGGACGACGGGCGGGGTCGTCGGTCGAAGCGCTGGACACCGGCTCCGTGCGGGCCGCCGCGACGATCGAGGAGCCGATCTTCGGAGCAGCGGCGAACCGGACCGCCGAGGCGCTCGACACACACCGAACGTGCACGGACAGAAGACGGCGGTGACGTCCTTCGTGGTCGGCCGGTTCATCACCCGCGGGCTGCCGGTCGACCTGTCCGGCAACCCGAAGGGCACGCTGCACCACCCCGGTCAGGCCGCCGACGGTGCCGTGGACGCCGTGCCGCTGCGCCGGCGCGGGGGTCAGTCGAGCAGTGCGGTGGCTTCCACTTCTACGAGCACGTCCGGTTCGAAGAGGTGGTCGACGCCGATCAGAGAGGCGGGCGGCAAAGGGAGCCGGAGCCCGATTTCATCGGCGACGGCCTCCACACCCGCCATGAAGTCGCCGATCTTTTCAGGACTCCACCGGGTGACGTAGAACGTCAGGCGCAGTACATCCGCGAACGACGCCCCCGCGCTCGCCAGTCCGACGGAGGTATTGCGCAGTGCCTGGGCGACCTGCCCGGCCAGGTCGCCGGGCGCGACCGGGGTTCCGTCGGCCCGGCGTGCGATCTGTCCGCTGACATGGACGTGTCTCGATCCGGTGCCGACCGCGACGTGGTGATATGGAACCGGTTGCAGCATGCCTTCCGGCGTGAAGTGCTGGACAGCCATCGTGCCCTCCTCCTGTACGGGGTATCCATAAGATACTTAGTGGATTAAGGACACTTCAACGAGACCAGGTTTCTCCATGGATACCGTTTTCATCGGCCCCCCGCACCGCGAACTGCTCGACCAGGTTCTCGACAAATGGTCACTCAGTGTTCTCAGCGAACTGTGCGAACGGCCATGCCGCTTCAACGAGTTGCGCCGGGCGATCCCGCACGTCACGCAGAAGTCGCTGACCGCGACACTTCGGCGACTCGAGCGAAACGGCGTGATCGAGCGCGAGGTCGTGTCCACCCGTCCGGTGGCGGTCAGATACCGGATCACGCCCTTGGGCAAGACCCTGCGTCCCCCTGTCGACGTGCTGCTCGCATGGGTGTCGGAGAACATGCCGGCCATCACACGCGCCCGTGATGCCTTCGACGCACAGGAAGAGGCAAACCTCTGATCCCCCCCGCCCGCAACGCGGTTACGTCGGTGTCCCGTGCCCCTTCGGACTACGCGGGCACGTTGCGGTGGTCATGCCCGCCTTCCGTAAAGGGCCGGTGATTCTTTACGGGTCGTTGTCCCGACCAGCCGCGCGATCTTGAGGCGGGGCGTACGAAGGTGCGGGCCGAGCGGCCGGGCGGCGCAGGTTATGGCGCCGCGCACGCGGTCAGCACGGTTCGCGCCAGTTCGCGCAGCCAGGTGTGCTCGTGATCGGTGTCGTAGCGCTGATGCCACGACAGGTACACCGGTGCCGACGGCAGTTCGAACGGCAAGGGAAACGCGACCAGTCCGAGGGTGGCGGCATGGGAGCGCGTGGTGGCTTCCGGGACGGCGACCAGGAGGTTCGAGCCGCGCGCGAACTCCAGCGCGGCCGCTTCCGTGGGCGCGGTCGCCACCACGCGGCGGGTGAGGCCCAGCCGAGCGAGTGCCTCGTCGAGGGCATTGCCGAAGTTTCCGCGTCGCGAGACGGTGACGTGCTCGGCGGCGGCGTACTGCTGTGCGGTGACGGCCCCGGCGCGGGCCAGGGGGTGTTCCCGCCTCATGACGAGGACAAGACGGGTCTCCCCCACGTTCTCGACGCGGATGTCCGGCGCGCCGGGGTGGTTGGCGTTCGCCTCCAGGTCGACCTCACCGCGCCGCAGCCCGGGGGTGTCGACGCTCGATTCCGCGAGGAAGCGCAGCCGCACGCCCGGCGCCTGTTCCCGTACGGCCGCGAGCAGCGCGGGGCCGCCGAGGGCGACCAGGGAATCGTGCCAGCGGAGCGTGAAGGTGCGCTCCAATGTCGCCAGGTCGAGCGCGCGGCTCGGCGCCAGCACCCCCTGGACCTGGTGCAGCAGCTCGTGCACCTGTTCCCGTACGGCGATCGCGTACGGCGTCGGGGTCATCGTGCGGCCGGTTCGAACCAGGATCTGGTCCCCCGTCGTACGACGGATCCGGCCCAGGCTCCGGCTCATCGCGGGAGCGGTGACATGAAGGCGCGCGGCCGCCCCGGCCACACTGCCCTCCTCCAGCAGCGCGTCGAGCGCGGTGAGCAGATTCAAGTCCAATTGCATGGCAGTAATCCTAGGCGTTCCTGACATGCAGTTGAAGTTAACGATGGGGCTCTATACGTTCGAAACGAAGCGCAAGCGGGCCGCACAGCTCGGCTCGACCGCCCCGATCACTCCTCCTTCTTCCGACGGGAGCACCACCATGTCCGAAACACTCCGGGCCACCGATGTCGCCGCCTCCGACACCGACCTGCTCGACCGGACTGCGGCCGCCGTACGCGACGCCGGTTCGGCGTTGCGCGAGCGTTTCGGCGAAACGGTTCCCTATCGGACCCGCGAAGAGCTGATGCGCGCGCTCGCCGCCAACGACGACACGGCTCTGGACATCCTGCGACCCCGCCTGACGCGCCTGCGCCCGAACGCCGGCTGGGTGGAGGAGGAGTTGGACGGCGGGGCGCTGCCGCCCGGCGAGTGGTGGGTCGTGGATCCGGCCGAGGGCAATGTCAACCATCTGCACGCCCTGCCGGAGTGGGCGGTGACCGCCACCCTCGTGCGCGACAACCAGCCGGTGCTCACCGCGGTCCACCTGCCGTTGACCGGCGACACCTACACCGCGCTCACCGGCGCGGGCGCCCACCTCGACGGCCGACCGCTGCGCGTCTCCGCGACGACGGACCTCGGACTGGGCATCGTGGCCACCAGCCAGGCCCGGCCGGACGAGGACGAGAAGGTGGTGCGGCGCATCGGCTCCTCGATCACCGCGATGCTCTTCGACGCGCTCGTCGTCCGTACCTCCGTACCGGCGACCCTGCACCTGCTGGACGTGGCCGCCGGTCGGATCGACGCCTTCTGGCAGTTCTCCGGGGCCCGCGCGGACCTGCTTCCCGGGGCACTGCTCGTCACCGAGGCCGGCGGACGAATCTCCGACGCCGAGGGCCGCCCCTGGACCCCGCACAGCGAAAGCTTCGTGGCCGCCGCGCCCGGCATCCACGCCGAGGCCGTCGCCACCCTCTCCCGCTGACCCCGCACCACGATCCGCACCCATGGAAGGACCCCGTCATCATGACCACGATCGCAGTTCTCGGAAACGGCCGCGTCGGCGGCAACCTGGCCGCGGCACTCACCCGGGCGGGGCACGAAGTGTCCGTGGCGGACCGCACGCCGGGCAGCGCCGCCCAGGCGGCTCGGACGGCCCGGATCGTCATCAACGCGACCCCGGGCGCCGGCTCGCCGGAGCGGCTCGCGGCCCTGCGTGCGGAACTGCGGGGCAAGATCCTCGTCGACGTCTCCAACGCCACCGTGGACGGACCGGACGGACTGCCCGCCGACCTGCTCCACCCCGGTTCGAGCCTCGCCGAAAAGCTCCAGGAGACCCTTCCCGAAACGCACGTCGTCAAGACGCTCAACACCATGCTCTTCCCGGTGATGACCGCACCGGACACGCTCACCGAGAAGCCCACCGCGTTCCTGTCCGGTGAGGACCCGCAGGCCAAGGGGACCGTACGCGAACTGCTCGTCGACCTCGGCTGGCGCGAGGAGTGGATCACCGACCTCGGCGGCATCCGCACCGCCCGCGCCACGGAGGCCGCAGTCCTGTTCGTACCTCACGTGATCCGCTCCAGCGGATTCATGCCCTTCGCGATCTCGATCACCCGCTGATCCGCACGCCTACGGCGCTGCCCCGGAGGGACACGGCAGTACCCGGGCCGGAGGTCCAGCATCCTACGCGCCGGCCTGCGGCTGTCCTTCGTGGCGGCGCTCGCGCGGAAGGTCGCCAGCGTGCTGGAGGAGCCGCAGCTGGCCACGGTGTGACGGCGGAGGTCGCCGCATCCTTGGATGGTGCGCTCCGAACCGGGCCCGGGGCTGTTGGCGCTGGTTCGGTGGCGCTTCGTCATGTCGTCGGTTCCGTCGGTCGGCCGCCGAAGAAGCGCATGGGCGTCGACGCGATCATCCGGATCGTCGTCGGTGGTCTCTTCGGTCTGTCCATACTGATTGGCATCCTGGGTGCCGCTCTCGATTGCCCGCTGGGAGTTGGTCGAGCCGGTGTTGTCGGCCTGTCGGCCGACACCGCAGAGAGCGTGC
Organism: Streptomyces sp. NPDC086147; assembly: GCF_040702165.1. NCBI lineage: Bacteria > Bacillati > Actinomycetota > Actinomycetes > Kitasatosporales > Streptomycetaceae > Streptomyces > Streptomyces sp. NPDC086147. Next base: position 10,161 of record NZ_JBFBJO010000037.1, read on the forward strand.
AGGACTCCACCGCCGGCGCCGCGCTGCTCGACCGGGTCGCCGCCGGCCATCCCCGCATCCGCAAGGTGTGGGTCGACGGCGGCTACCGCCAACACCTCGTGGAACATGCCGCCACTCTCGGCATCGACATGGAGATCACCGCCCGCAAGCCCGGGACCAGGGGGTTTCACTCCGATCCCGAAGCGGTGGGCGGTCGAGCGGACCTACCGCTGGCTCATGCCGAACCGCCGCCTGACCCGCGACTACGAAACCTTGCCCACCCGCTCCGAAGCCATGATCCACCTCGCCATGACCGACCTCACGGCCCGCCGCCTCACGAGTGAGAGCACCATCTCCTGGCGCGACCCGAAAAGCGCGCAGACGACCTGATCTCGGGATAAAATATTGGGCGAAAACGACCTCTGAGATCGGGCTGCTTGTGCGGGGTCAGCTGTTCTGCTTCCCTGTGTCGGGAAGGCAGGCTTGCGCCGGCTGCCTGACCTGGGTGCACAGCCCGCACCAGTCCTCGTTCCTCCACACGCCGCCCGTCACCGCGTGCCGTAGCGCATCGGCCGTGGTCGCCAGGTTCTCGGCACGCTCCGTAAAGCAACGCGCGATCCAGACGTCTTCTTCGCCCCACCATTTGTGAAGCTTCAGGTGAATCGCCGTCTCGCTGTCGACCCACCATCTGTCGGCGGGCCCGGTTGCCTCGGCGTCGAGGCCGGGGAGGCCGGTTGCGGCGACCGTCGGCTCCCGGCCGGGTTCGGTGGCGATCGCGAAGGTCACATGGGGACGGTCTCGGACCTGTGACAGCTGGGCGTGGGCTTCCAGTCGCTGAAGGATGCTGCTGTTGACGACCCGGGGGCGTCCCGCGAGTGTCATGACGGTGCGCTCGTCCAGGAGGACGTCGACCGGCCAGGTCTGGTCGCCGTCGAGGATGCCCGGGAAGGTCCAGCCGTCGGTGTTGAGGTAGATGATGGCCTCGCCGTTCAGGCCGTGTTCCATACCGTTGGGGCCGAGGAGCGGGTACCACAGGCCGCCGTAGCGTTCCTCAAAACGGATCATCGCCTCGACGGCCCCGGGCGGAACCGCTGCCTCGTTCCCGTCGGAAGTCTCCGCGCGGGCCAGTGCACGTATGAGGTCGGTGGGCATCCCAGGGCTACGCCGTGCCCGCGCCAGGAGAGTCGCGACGCGGGGCGACAAGCAAGGATCATCGAGGATGTGCACGTCAATACGCTAACAAGCGACTCAGGCGTCGCGGCCAACTGCCAACCATCTCGTCCCGTCACGGATCACTTCGAAGGAACTCGCCAAACTCGGCCGCTGGTTGGCGCGAGGGGCCGGGGATGTTGTCGGTAGCGGACGGTACGTTGCGGTCATGGGTGTCTATCTGGTGAGTGTCACCGCACAGGACTGGTCGCAGCCCGGGGAGGACGGGTACGGGGACGTCGCCGCCGCGCTGAACACCGAGCTGCAGCGGCGCGGGCTGCCCCCTTACGAAGTGCCGCGGGCCGCGCGGGATGCGTCGGGCTGGTTCGAGGAGAAGGTCAGCCCGTCCATGGAGGGCTTCGTGGCGCTGTGCAGGATGCGGCTGACCGATGCGGAGCTGTCGGCCCTCCTCGACTGGAGCGTGCTGGTCCCCCTCTCACTGGAGGAGGAGATCGTCCTCCCTGTCGGCACTGCGTACTCCGGCGAGGAGACAGTGGTCGCCGGGGCCCCGCGGGTGCTCGCCCTGGCCGAGCGGCTCGCCGGCGCCTTCGCACTGCCCGTGGACGCGATACCCACGGGCGAGAACCTCGCACTGAGCCTGTGGTTCCTGGACGGCGGAGCGGAACGAACCGCTCGGGCACGGCCGGGACCGTGGACCGAGGACCGGGACGCAGCCTTCTACGTGGCTCTCTATCTGCGCGCCGCGCAGTACTCCATGCGATATGGCTGCCCCATGACCTACTCCTGAGCCACAAGCGCAGCCAAGGGCCGAGGACCGTACCCGCGGCCCGCCCGAACCCGTGTCCTGCCGAACACCGCCACCTTGCACCGCTCCCCGAAACCCAGCGGCAGCGCTGCGCGTGCCCGACCGACGAGGAAGCCTCGGCCCACCACTCCGCCATAGGCCCCAGGTACGGCGCGGACCGGTGGTGTGAACAGGCACGCCCATGGCAGCCAGCCACACTCCCGATGGACGCCTGACCGCAGCAACTTGGCCACCTCGTGACAGCCGTGATCAGCGTCGCTGCACAACGCACGCGGGGCTAGATCGTGCCGTCCTTGCCGACACCCGTCCAGTGCCACCGTCACACCCATTCACACGGACCCTCTCCACCCCTGCCGGTGTCCTCTGACAGACAATCTTGACCGATTGCCAAATGATCTTGACTGCCGCCGAAGTGGCTCGTGCCGGGTCGGACCGCTGGTGGCAGGTGTACTCGTAGCCCAGCACGGCGCGCCTCCGCCCAGCCACGGGCTCTTACCGGGACTGCGCGTCCTTGCTCAACGGGGAACTTTCAGAAAGCCCCGGTGCTGTCGAAAATCGAGAACATTCACGCCAGGATGCGAGCGCCGACCGCCTCCCGGACCGACGCAGAAATGCTCTCCGCTCTCGGGTTCTGGCACAACTTCTGTGGAGTCGGACAGATCCTCGGCGCTCAAGGTCAGCGAGCCCGGAGAACCGGTAGATCGACCGGTCTGGCCTGAGGCAGGCGCAAGCCCGGTCTGCGTAGCTCCACAGAAGTTGTGCCACAACCGGCACTCATGAACGAAGCCGGGCGCCGAGACAGCCGGAAAGGCGGCACCCTCTGCGAGGGAGTACCGCCCTTCTTCGTGCGGTGCCGGGTCCGGTCAGCCCTGTGCGGTCTCGAAGACACTCTCGGCGTACCGCAACCGCACTTGTCGGCGGCAGCTCCCTCGACAGGCTTTCCGGGCCCTGTCCGGTCTTCGCATCGACCCCGGCCGGCTGGTTTCTGTCGCTCTCCCCCGGGGCGCATGAGCCGACGGGCGGTCCAGAGAACGAGGTACGGTCCGCGAACCGCTCGCTGACGCGGTCGTGGACGGTCGACACACGCGTCAGCCGGCCCGAAGGCCGACCGCCAGTGTCAGTTCGAGGACCCGGTGGGGCGATTCGAGGTCCGGAAACAGCTCCCGCAGCTGCGACATCCGGTAACGGACCGTCTGGGGGTGGACGAACAAGGCCGCCGCCACCTCGTTGCGCCTGCCCTGGTGCAGCAGCCACGCCCGCAACGTCTCCTCCATCCGCCGCGCGGTCGTGGCAGGCAGGGCCTGCAACGGGGCGAGGGCTCGGGCACGCAGGTCCGCGAACGCGTCCATGTCGGCGCTCAGCACCAGCTCGGGCAAGTGCTCCTCGGTGTCGCGGATCTCTGAGGAGAGGGAGCGCGCGCGTATGGCCCGTGCGTACGAGGCCGACGCACGGGTCCATGGCCGGGCCGGGCCGATCACGGCGGTGCGGTCGGTCAGCTGCCGCAGGAGACGTGGCCGGTCGGCATCGGGGACGAGCAGCACACCGGTGGCGTCCGGCAGGTCGTCGAGGACGAGGGTGTTCGGGTCGAGCGTGCGGTAGGCGGGGCGGGCCTGGGCGGCGGGCAGCAGGACCGCGGTCAGTGAAACCGGAGGGTGCCACCCGGCCCGTTGGCCGGAGGCCAGCAGCACGTCCGGGCTGGCGCCGGCGAGGAGGTCGCGGGCAAGGTGTTCCAGGTGGCGCTCGTGGGCCCTGCCCTGGGCGGCCAGCTCGTCGGCGTGGCCCGCGGCGCTCGCGGCGGAGAGCTCGTCGATGTAGGCGAAGGTCAGCTCGGCGAACTTGGCGACCTCGGCGGCGGGCAGCCCTGTGGGCACGGCACCCGCTGCCAGGCATCGCCAGGCCACGCGGGCGCCGACGCGGTAGGCGCCGAGCAGGGCGTCCATCGAACGGCCGTCACGCACCTCGCCGCGGCCCAGCTCGTAGGCCGCGTCACCGGCGTCACCGCCTGTGGCGTTTCCGCTCGCGAGGTCCAGGTAGTGCCCCAGGGCGGTGCGGACGGCTCGGCGGATGGTGCCGCCCATGCGGCCCGAAAGGGCGTTGGCGTAGGGAGGGACCTCGTCGATGATCGCCTGGACGACCTCGTCGGCGGTGGTCTTCAGCACGGCCCGAAGCGCGGTGACCGTCGTCTCGTCCAGGGCCAGTTCGCCGGCCCTCTGGATAGCATGGCTCATTTTTTGTTTCCTACGAACAATTCGGCCGATCAGATTCACGTCCTGCGGTCAGGACTTTACGCCCTGAGGCGCAGCAAGCTGGAGTGATGACGAGTGCAGCCCTTCGCAGCAGGGCGTGGAAAATGCTGGAGATGATCACGACGCCGCTGCTGCCGTCGGATTACCTGGACCTGGTCAGCCCGCTGCGCGCGGGCGCCGACCTGCGGGGGCGCATCGAGGCCGTGCGCCCCGAGACGGGTGACGCCGCGACTGTCGTGATCAGACCGGGACGGGGCTGGCGCGGCCACACGGCCGGCCAGTACGTACGGATCGGGGTCGATGTCGACGGGGTGCGCCTGTGGCGTGCCTACTCCATCACCTCGCCGACGAACCGCCGGGACGGCCGCGTCGCGATCACCGTGAAGGCGATCCCGGACGGCAGGGTCAGCAACCACCTGGTCCGTAGGGCGAGACCAGGCACGCTGGTCCAGCTCGATCAGGCGACCGGTGACTTCACGCTGCCGCAGGCCAAGCCCGCCAAGGTGCTCTACCTGACGGCCGGCAGCGGCATCACGCCCGTGATGGGCATGCTGCGTGACGTCGAGCTCGACGACGTCGTCATGATCCACTGCGCACCGCGGCCGCAGGACGTGATCTTCCGCGACGAGCTGCACGCCCTGGTCGCGGGCGGGAAGCTGCGGCTCACCGAGGTGCACACCGACACGGACGGCTTGCTCGACATCGCCCGTCTCGACGAGCTCGTGCCCGACTGGACCGAGCGCGAGAGTTGGGCCTGCGGGCCCGCGGGCCTGCTCGATGCCGCCGAAGAGCACTGGAGCGAGCACGGCGTCCGAGGACGCCTGCACACCGAACGCTTCCGTCCCGGCATCACCACCGTCAATAACGGCGGCGGCGGCGAGGTCACGTTCAGCGCCACCGGCAGGACCGTCGACGCGGACGGCGCCACGCCGTTGCTGGACATCGGCGAGGAGGCCGGCGTGCTCATGCCCTCCGGGTGCCGCATGGGCATCTGCTTCGGCTGCGTCACGCCGCTCAAGGCGGGCGCCGTCCGCGACCTGCGCACCGGCGAGATCATCGAGGCCGAGCCCGGCGTCCTCATCCAGACCTGCGTGTCCGCCGCGGCGGGCGCCTGTGACATCGAACGGTAGGAGCACCTTGACCGCCATCGACCCCACCGCCCACCTGACCGCGGAGCAGATCGAGGAGCTGGGTCGCGAGCTGGACGCGATCCGCGACGAGGTGATCGCCGGCCGCGGCGAGAAGGACGCCGCCTACATCCGTAAGGTCATCTCGGCGCAACGCAAGCTCGAGCTGGTCAGCAGAGGCGTTCTGCTGTTCTCGATCTTCCCGCCCGCGTGGCTGCTCGGCACCGTCGGGCTGTCCGTGGCGAAGATCATGGACAACATGGAGATCGGCCACAACGTCCTGCACGGCCAGTGGGACTGGATGCGGGACCCGAAGATCCACTCCACCACCTGGGAGTGGGATCACGTCTCGCCGTCCGAGCAGTGGAAGCACTCGCACAACGAGCTGCACCACACGTACACCAACGTGCTCGGCAAGGACAACGACCTCGGCTACGGCATCATGCGCGTCGACGAGGATCAGAAGTGGCACCCGTTCCACCTCGGCCAGCCTCTGTGGAACTTCCTCAACGCCTGCTTCTTCGAGTACGGCATCGCGGCCTACGACCTGGAGCTCGGCAAGAACCTGCACAAGCGCCGGCGCAAGAACCCGGAGTTCCGCGCGCAGGCCAAGGCCGTGGGTCGCAAGATCCGCAAGCAGGTGCTCAAGGACTATGTGATCCACCCGCTGCTGTCGGGGCCGTCGTTCCTCACCACGCTCGCCGCCACGTTCACCGCGAACCTGGTCCGCAACGTCTGGTCCCACTCGGTGATCATGTGCGGGCACTTCCCCGAGGGCGTACAGGTCTTCGAGCGCCGGTCGATCGAGGGCGAGACGCGCGGCCAGTGGTACCTGCGCCAGATGATGGGCTCGGCGAACATCAGCGGCAGCAAGGCCATGCACTTCATGACCGGCAACCTGTCGCACCAGATCGAGCACCACCTGTTCCCGGACCTGCCGAGCAACCGGTACGCCGAGGTCGCGGTGCGGGTGCGCGCGCTGTTCGAGAAGTACGAGCTGGAGTACGTCACCGGCTCGCTGCCCCAGCAGGTGTTCTCCGCCTGGCGCAAGGTGTTCAGGCTCTCGCTGCCGAACAAGAAGCCCGCGGTCGAAACGCCGGAGCACGAGCAGGATCTCGTCGCCGCCTGATTTCCGGTGCCGGTTCGGATCTCCCGACCGACCCCGGCAGCACGTCCGGGTTCGGCGGGGTCCATTGCGGACGGGGACGACCGCGACGTCGGACCGTACGACACGGAGCCCGGGGCGCACCGGTCATGACGACGTCCTGGGCTTCCTCGCCCGTACGGTGCGCGACGGCTTCGCCGTGGGCCTGATGCCGGGCCCGGGTGCGGTCGTCAGGTGGACAGCCAGGCCACGCCCACGATGACTGCAAGACCCATGCAGCACAGGGTCTGGCCGTCCCACGCCCGCCCGAGCGAGCGCTCCCGGAGCTCCATGAGAACTCCGAGGACGAGGACGAGGAGGACGAATGCGAGGGGTCCGAGGTACATGATTGTCTCCTGCGCGGGGGCGGGAGCGGTCGGTGCAGGGCTCGGACCAGGGAGGACATCGTCGGCCAGCCGTAGCCGCACCCTTTTCGAGCCCGTTCATTGGACGATGCCGGCTGCGCTCCACACTGCGCTCACCTGTCCGCAGGAGGCGTCGAAGTCGAGGCCCGGCGGGTGGTCCAGAGTGAAGGCGGCGGCGATGTCCCGGACGGCCTGGATGTCGAGGGCGAGGACGGTCAGCAGTTTCTCCGGGTCGGCGACGAGGCCGGTAACGGTCCGGTCCGCCCCGATCGAGTCCGCGCGGACAAGGCGTACGCCTCCCGCAAGAACCGCGCCTACCTGCGCCGACGCGGGATCCGCTGCACCATTCCCGACAAGGCCGACCAGGCCCGCAACCGCCGGAAGCGGGGCTCCTGCGGTGGCCGGCCGCCGCGCTTCGACCCGGTCGACTACCGCGAGCGTCATGCGGTGGAGTGCGGGATCAACCGCCTCAAGAGACACCGAGCTGTCGCCACCCGTTACGGCAAGCTCGCGGTCCGCTACGAAGCGACTGTCCTCGTAGCGGCCGTCAACGAGTGGTTCCGACCGGCACCCGTCGCTAGAGTTCGTAGTCCTGCGCCAGCTCTTCCCAGCGAATGCTGCGCAGCCCGAGGTCGGCGTCCTCCCCCGACGGCACATCCAAACCGGTCTGGAACCAGACCACCGTGAGAGCGGAACGGTGCAGCACAGGGTCGAGTTCAGAGGCGACCGCTGTCGAGCAGATGGAGGCCCCTGACCCTCATGTCATTGATGCGCTTGCACGGGTAGCCCTCCAGCATCCCTCCATAGGTCGAAGACATTCGCAGCTCGGTGAGCTCGATCGAACGTCCAGACGAGAGGGCTATGCGGCTCAGCGGCATGCCGACACCCTATGTGCAAGATCCACTTCCGACACACGGCCTAACGGCGTCGGGAGTTAGGGAGCGGTCTTTCAGGAGCAAACGGTAGGGCGGTGAGGGCCGCCGGGTTCGTCGTCGGTGAGCCAACCGAGCTGCAGTGCCTTTGACTCTGCTCGTCCAGCACGGTGACCAGACCGGTCGGCAGGCCGCCGGCCACGAGTCCAGTTCCGGTGGCCTGGAGCGGTCCCGGCATCTGTTTGCCGTTCATCGCGGCCATAACCGATGGGGGCGGCCTCCCTCGTCTTGGCCCTGGGTCAGATCACCCCTACTGAACACCGACGTCAACTCCGGCGTCTTCGCGGCGCGGGAGGGGCGGTGTCGTCGTTCACGGGTTCCCGGGGCCTACTTACTTCGGGGCCAGGGGTCGTCCTCGGCGGCCGGCAGTTCGGTGTCCCCCTCGTCCCAAGCGTTGACCCACCCGCACCGGGTGCACGCGTACCTCCCGTTCACGCCTCGGATCCGGCACCCACACCCCGAGCACTGGGTCTCTGTGATTTCCGGCGGCGAGAACGCCGGCCGCTGACGGGCGCTACGAGGCGAGGACATAGCGGGAGGGTACCGCCAACGCCATGTGGCAGGGAGGGATGCAGCCGCTCGACCAGTAGCAGTTCAGGCACACCCACTGGCCGTTTTGCTGCGATGCCGCCGCTCCGCACATCGGGCAGTTCATGACCCCATCCTCTCCGGAACAGACCCACCAGACAAGGCAACGCCCCCTCACTCGAACTCGAACCCGGATCACCAAAGCGACAGAAGCACGGGCGAAACGACCTGTCGCAATGCGGGTCCTTTCCTCACCGAGCCACGAGAGATGAGTGCCACCCCGCCGGCATGAGTGCCGCCCTCTCAAAGCCGGATTCGTCTCCGCACAAACAGGGAGCAGGACACAGGTGGCGAACCCTGCGGTAGCCGGGTGGGCCCATCCCCGCAGGTACGGAGAGCAGCTTTCTGACCTGCACCCCCACCTCACCAGTAGCCATCCCTGAACCACTTTCACCGAATCCGGCAAATCACCCATCCTGCGCAGGCGATAGTTCCGGGCCCTCAGCCGGATACGAGTCACGGCACCGACCGACACAAAGCCGAGTGGCCCGCACCGGACCGGTGCGAGCCACTCATCCGCCCAAGGCACCACCGGAAGAGGGAAAGCCCGGCGGGCCCTGCATACCCTGAGCACCCCCAAGCGCTCCACCCCCGCATGCCCCCGATGCCTTGACCCACACCCCAGGGGCTTCGCGGATACTGGCCGAACGCCAGAACACCGCAGCCGGCTGCGGGCCGGTGCGAAGGGGCGCTGGAGTGCTGGGGGCTGTCCGGGCGAAGGCGGCCGGTCAGGTGATGCCGAGACGGTACCGAATAGGGTGTCGGGTGGATCGCCTTCACAGCCGGGGGCAAGGCGGGCTGCCGCAAGGAGCCCGTGGGAGAGTTCCACCAGCCGGGCCAGAGCGTGGGCTTACGAAGGCAGTGCGGCCGGATCGATCCCGAGCACGCGGGCGGCTCGGTCGCGCCGGTGGCCGGGCCCTCGCCCCTCGACCCTGACCGGGCCGACGCCCGTCTCGGCATGGGAAGGGCCGAGTTCGGCACTGCGGGTGGGTCGGAACGGAGGAGTTGCGCCGGGCCCGTACGCTTCGGGCGTGTCCGATGCTTCCCGTACCCCCAGTCCCTCCGATCCGCCGGCCGTCGACGCGGTCACCCGGATCGTTCTGCGTCCCGTCGCCAGCCCCCTTCCCCTGGGCTTCTTCGCTCTGGGAATGGGCAGTGCGGTCCTGTCCACACTCCAGATCGGCTGGGTCCCCCTGGCGCAGAGCGAGGTGCTGCTGCTCCTGATACTGATCTTCGTCGTGCCGCTGCAGTTCGTCGCCGGAATCTTCGCCTTCCTCGCCCGTGACGCCGGTGCGGGCACCGCTCTGCTGCTGCTCGGTGCCTCCTGGGCCGGGACCAGTGTGACGTCGCTCGACTCCCCACCTGGGCAGCCGGTCGTCGCCCAGGCCGTCTTCCTCCTGGCGCTCGTACCCTTCGTCCTCGCGCTCGCCGGGGCCGCCGTCAAATCCAAGCCCCTGTTCGCCGTGCTGCTCACCCTCACCGCCGTGCGGTTCTGCCTGACCGGTCTGTACGAGGCGGGCGCGGGTGAGGTCTGGCAGTCGGCTGCCGGCTGGACGGGCCTGGGCATCGGGGCGTTCGCCCTCTACGGCGGCCTCGCCCTCCTCGTGGAGGACGGCGAACAGCGCACCGTCCTGCCGCTCTTCCGGCGCGGCGCCGCCCGTAGGTCCATCGAAGGAGACCTGCGGGAGCAGTTCACCGCCGCACAGCAGGAGGCGGGAGTACGCCACCAGCTGTGATCCCGGCCGAAGCGGAGCAGAGGGGTACGCCGGTCGCTGCTCTGCAAGTGGTGCGACCGGTTCAGCCCCGAGGGGGTTTGCCGGAGCCGCGGGCGGCAAGGCGTGGCTGCGGGAAGAGCATTCTGCGAAGCGAAGGGCGGATGTCATGGCCGGGGACGAGAAGGTTCAGGCGAAGGTCGAGCAGGCCAAGGGCAAGGTCGAGGAAGCGGCGGGCAGGGCGGTCGGCAACGAGCGCCTGACCGCGGAAGGCCGCGCCGACCAGGCCAAGGGCGACGCCCGCCAGGCCAAGGAGAAGATCAAGGACGCGCTCACCGACTGAGCACCGCGCAAGACCAGGCCCCCACCCCCTCCCCCAGGGTGTGGGGGCCTTTCACGTGCCGCCCGGGGCGCATACCGGAACCATCCGGCTCCACCGCACTGGCTTCGTTCACTTCAAAGGGTTCTGGCAGAGCTTTCGCGCAATGGCCACGATGAGTGACGGCTGAGCGTCTCTGGACGGTATGCGAAGTCGCCCGAAAATGGACGGTGGTCCGTGACGCTGGGCTGGCAGTCCGGCCGTGGAAGACGTTGTACTCCAGCTGAAGGCGCTGTTGTTCCCAGCGATCGCGGACATCGCGGTGCGGTCGGTGGGCGTGGATATCGAGAATGTGCGCCTTGACGCGCAGAGCACCGCTGCCGGCGCCGCCTGCCCGGGATGCGGGGTCTACTCGACCCGGGTTCATAGCTCCTACCTGCGGTTTCTCGCTGATGTCCCAAGCGTCGGACGAGGCAACGACCCGGGATCGAGGTCGTCTGCCGGGACCGCGCGCCGTTCTTCGCGGAAGACGCCACTGCCGGGGCACCCCAGGCGACGCAGGTCGCCGACCGCTGGCACTTGTGGCACAACCTCGAGGAAGCCGCTGAGCGGGCGGTCGCCCGCCACCGTCAGTGTCTTCGCGTCCTGGTCCCCGATCCCGAGGCGAAGACCGAACAACATGGGCTGCCCGAGGAGAAGGCGGACCCTCCCTGGCGGAGCGAGCGGTTCGCCAACCGCGTCCGAACCCGGCACACCACGGTCCACGCGCTGCTGGAAGCCGGACACAGCCGCCGCTCCATCGGGCGTCGGCTCCAGATGACCCACCGCACCGTCAAGAGCCTCGCCGACGCTGCGAAGCCGGAAGACCTCTTTCGTGGCCAGTGGCAGCACAGCAGGACCTCTGTCCTCGACGAGTACAAGCCCTACCTGGACGAACGTTGGGACGAGGGCTGCACCAACGCCTGGAAGCTCTGGGAGGAGATCGTTCCCTTGGGCTATCGCGGCAGCTACGGTCGGGTCACGCCTACCTGCGAGAGAAGCACACCTCGCCGCGGGCGGTGATCGCGCAACCGCCGGCACCCCGCGTGGTGACGAGACGGATCCTCAGTCGACCCGAGACGCTGACCGAGATCGAACAGCTCCGGCTCAAGTCCGTCCTGGCCAACTGCCCAGAACTCGATGCCCTGACCGGTCACGTCCGGCTCTTCGCCCACATGCTTACCGAGCGCCAGGGGGAACGACTCCCGCAGTGGCTCGACGCCGTCCGCCAGGACGACCTGCCCAGCCCCCACACTCTCGCGGCCGGCATCGACCGAGACCGCGACGCGGTCATCGCCGGCCTGACGCTGCCCTGGAGCTCCGGAGTCGTAGGAGGCCGCGTCAACCGGATCAAAATGCTCAAGCGCCAGATGTTCGGACGCGCCGGCTTCCAGCTTCTACGCAAGCGGGCCCTGTTCGCCCCGTAGTCATATTGTCAGTCCCTGATGCGAGGATCCGGGCGACCTTGCACAAGGGAGATCAGCATGGGTACCTGGGATACCGGTCCCTTCGACAACGACACAGCCGCAGACTTCGCCAACGCTCTCGACGACGCCGAGCCCGAGGCGCGCGAAGCCCTGATCCGAGGCGTCCTCATCCGGACGATCGACGCCACCGGCTATCTCACGGAAGCAGAAGAGGCGGTGGCCGCAGCTGCACTCATCGCAGCGCAATGCCCGGGAGTCGACCCTATCGACATGCCTTACGGTCCGGAAACACCTATGCCCGTGTTCCCTGCCGACCTACGGGACCTCGCCTACGAAGCCCTCGCCCGCATCGCCAGCGACGAGGACGGGCTAGCTTCAAGCTGGGTCGACCCGGAGGACTGGAAGCAGTGGCGGTCCATACTCGCCCGCCTTCGCGCAGTGCTTTCCCCGGCCCCACCTTCCATCGCTCTCTTCGATGTTCAGCCAGCAAAGGGCGTTGTGGCAGATGGCGGAATCACCGGCAGTTGATCGCCGGGATTCTGCACCGAATTCGGACCGGGGTCCAGTGGCGTGGCTGTACCAAGATCACTCCGCAGGACTTGCCAGGGCCTTTCCCGGCTATCGACAGCGCCACAGTACGGGGGCGACTCGACGGATCGCGTAAGAGCCCTTCGGCTACGAACCCGCGATTCGGCTGCTCTGTGCGACGTGAGCAGCAGCGGCAGGATCATCGCGATCGCGCCCGGCATCTGCGCCCTGTGTGTATGGAGTCCTTCTCAAGCGCTGGGGGCTGTACAGCAGGAGATGCCTCGCGTTGATTGCCGAGCAAGAACCGCTACCACCGCGCCATCAAGGCCGCCATCGCCCGCAGCGTCGACTTCGACCGCCGGATTCTGATCCAGAACGCCCCGCCGACAGTCCGAGCCCGGCCTGCTGCGGCAAGGAGCTCAGGAAGTCATGGCCCTGCGCCCTGCGCGGTGGGCAAGAGCGCCATGCAGCAGGTAGGGATGCGCGCATGACTGCCCTGCTCACGGTACGGCTCGCCGTCGCATCGGTTGTCAGCACCCTCGTGGACGCCGTACTGGTGGACAACCGGCCATCCGGCGACGGAAGTTGCCGTGCCTACCGGCCTGAACCAGTACCTGTCGCCCGAGACCGTTACCGCCGTCGAGGAGAGCGTGGCTGCCTCCACCCGCCGCATGTACGGCGCGGACCGCCAGGCGCGTTCACCGCTTGATGCGCGGCCGAGGGCCGCACAGTGGTGCCGGCCTCCGGCGATCAGATGGTGAAGTGGTCGGGATCGGCGGACTTCCAGTCGGCCGCCCAGGAGGCGGGCGGTTCGGCGAGCAGCTGCCCCGGGCGGAGCCACTCGTAGAGTTCTTCGTAGGAGCGTTCGGTGACGGGGTCGATGCGTCGGCGGAGCATGTGCGGGCGCAGTTGCGCGGGATCGGTGACGCCCATGGAGGCCATGATCTGCAAGGCACTGGCCACGGTCGCTTCCTGGAAGCGCTGGACGCGCAGCGTCTTGTCGGGGACGTCGATCGCGCGGGCCCGGCGGGAGTCCTGTGTCGTGACGCCGGTGGGGCAGGTGTTCGTGTGGCAGCGCTGGGCCTGGATGCAGCCGACGGCGAACATCATCGCCCGTGCGGCGTTGCCGTAGTCGGCGCCCTGCACCATGCGCTTGACCAGATCGGTGCCGGTGGCGATCTTCCCGCTCGCCCCGATCCTGACGCGGTCGCGCAGGCCCGCGCCGACGAGGGCGTTGTGCACGGTGAGCAGACCCTCGGTGAGCGGGGTGCCTACGTGATCGGCGAATTCGAGTGGCGCCGCACCCGTTCCGCCCTCGGCTCCGTCCACCACGATGAAGTCGGGAGTGGTGTCCTCCTCCAGCATGGCCTTGCACACGGCGAGGAACTGCCGGCGCGAGCCGACGCAGAGCTTGAATCCGGCGGGTTTGCCTCCGGACAGGTCCCGCATGCGGGCGATGAAGCGGACGAGTTCACGCGGGGTCGAGAAGACTCGGTGATACGGCGGGGAGACGACCGTACGGCCTTCGGGCACCCCCCGGACCCGGGCGATCTCGGCGTTGACCTTGGCCCCCGGCAGAACACCGCCGATGCCGGGCTTCGCTCCTTGCGAGAGTTTCAGGGACACGCACTTGACGTGGTCGTGGGCGGCCTTGTCGGCGAACTGGGACGGATCGAAGTCGCCCGCGTCGGTCCGGCAGCCGAAGTAGCCGGTTCCTATCTCCCAGACGAGGTCGCCGCCCGGGCGCAGGTGGTAGTCGGAGAGACCGCCCTCGCCGGTGTCCTGGGCGAAGCCGCCGGCCGCGGCGCCCCCGTTGAGCGCGAGGACCGCGTTGGCCGACAGGGAGCCGAAGCTCATCGCCGAGACGTTGAGCAGCGCCATGTCGTAGGGGCGGTCGCAGTCAGGCCCTCCGATCCATACGCGGGGAGGCGTCTCGGGTACCGCACGGGGTGCCATGGAGGGCACGAGGAACTCGTACCCGGCCTCGTACACGTCCCGTTCGGTGCCGTAGGGCTCCTCCGCGTCAGTGCCCTTGGCACGCTCGTAGACGATGTTGCGCACGTCCCGGTCGAAGGGGCGGCCGTCGTAGTTCCGCTCGATGAAGTACTGCTGGAGCTCCGGACGTATCCGCTCCAGAAGGAAACGGGCATGCCCGAGGACGGGGTAGTTGCGCAGCACCGAGTGCCGGCGCTGCAGCAGATCCTGTGCCCCCAGCAGACCCGAGAGCGCGAGCGGAACAGCGGCGAGCCACCACAGGGGCGACGCCTCCGTCCCGGCTACGGCTGCCGTGACTGCGGCGCAGAGGACGAGGACGACGATCACCACACGTATCACGCGGTGCGCCTTGCCCGGTGGTGGGTCACCACGCCCTTTACCTGATCAAAGATCTCTAAAGTCTTCGAACAGGAGCCGTGATGTCGGCACCGTCTGCCCGCAGGGTCGTACGGTCGCCGGCGCCGCGCGGCTGACCACTTGCGTGCGCCGGGACGGCACGACGACGTCGGCCTGCTGGTACTCGCCGGAGAGGTCGCGGCGGCCGGGAGAGTGATGGCGGAGGGCTGGGTGTCCTCGGGTGCCGTCCCGACCGCAGCTTCGGACGCCCGTTGGTGGCCACGGTCCGCGTCTCCGCCGGAGCGTCGGTGCCGGTGAACGTCTCCGGCACCGAGTCGGCCCCGGCGGGCGTGGCCCGGTCCGGCCGGATTCTCCGGCGCTGACCGTGGCCCGCCGCACCGGCATGGCGTGACGGCGCCGGTCACGAGGACGCGCATGCGCCCTCTCCCTGGGGAGGCGTGAGCCGGAAGCCTGTTACCAGGGGATCTCTCCCTCGTCGCTGAAGAAGCGGCCGGTCGGCTCGTGGCCCTCCACGGTGGCCAGCCGGATCGCGGCGACCGCGCCTTGTCGGGGGGTGCGCACCCCGCGGAAGTCGTTGAGGTCGGTCGCGGTGAAGCCGGGGCAGACGGCGTTGATCAGGATGTGCGTGCCGGCCAGTTCCTTGGCGTACTGCACGGTGACGGCGTTGAGGAAGGTCTTGGACGGCGTGTAGGCGATGGAGATCGGGCCGGTATCGGTGCCCGGAGTGGTCTGGAGCGTGAGGGAGCCGACGCTGCTGGACACGTTCACGATCCGCGGCGACGGTGAGCGGCGCAGCAGCGGGAGCAGGGCGTTGGTGACGCGGATGACGCCGATCACGTTGGTCTCCACGGCCGCCCGTACCCGGTTCACGTCGACCGTGGTGGGCTCCTGGGGGTGGCCGCCGGTGATCGCCGCGTTGTTGACCAGCGCGTCGAGCCGCCCGGCCCGCTCCTCCACCAACCGGGCCGCCGCGGTCACGCTCGCGTCGTCGGTCACGTCCAGCGGTACGCCGAACGCGTCGGCCCCGGCCGCGCGCAGCTTGTCCACGGCGGCCTCGCGCCTCTCCTCGTTCCGCGCGCCGACGCCGACCGACCAGCCGAGCGCGCCGAGCCCGGCGGCGATCTCGTACCCGATGCCCTTGTTGGCCCCGGTCACCAGCGCGACCTTGGGGTGGTTCACGGTGTTCGTCTCAGTCATGACTCCGATACTTCTCCCCCATCGTGCGGGGCGTCCAAGACCGACCGGGTGGGCGGCGATACCGCCCGGGTATCGCTCCTGGCCGGCCCGTTAGGCTGGTGGGGTGGAGACACGTGAGCTGCGGTATTTCGTCGCGGTCGCCGAAGAACTGCACTTCGGCCGGGCCGCACAACGGCTCGGGATCGCCCAGCCCCCGCTGTCGCGGGCGATCGGCAGGCTCGAGCGACGCCTGGGCATCGTTCTGCTGGAGCGCGACAGTCGGGGTGTCGCCCTGACCGGGGCGGGGACGGTGCTGCTCCAGGAGGCGCGAGCCGCGCTGGACGCCGTCGAGGCCGCCGAACGACGCACACGCCGGGCCGCCCTCGCCGCGACGGGCCAACCCGCCGTGGTCCTGGCCGCGAAGGCGGGAGCCTCCGGTGAACTGCTGGCGAAACTCCTCGACGCCTACGCCGCCGAGCCCGGCGCTGTCGCCGTGGACGTCATGCTGTGCGGGCCGGGCGAGCAGGCACCGGTACTGCGCAGTGGCCGGGCCGACGTGGCCCTGCTGCACCGTCCGTTCGACGACACGGCCGGGTTCGACACCGAGGATCTGCACACCGAGAGCCAGATCGCGATCCTCCCGGCCGGCCACCCTCTCAGCACCCGCCCCCACCTGCGGCTCGCCGAGGTCACCGGCCTTCCCGACCTGCCCCTGCCCCGCTGGCCGCGCCCCGACGGCACCTTCCCGGACGGCCCCGGCCCCAAGGTGCGCGACCATACCCAGCTCACCCAGCTCATCGCCCTCGGCCGCGCCTGCGCGGTCGTCCCGGAGTCGGGCCGCACCATCCTGAGCGACGGCCTCACAGCCGTACCGGTCTCTGATGCCCCTCACGTCACCACGGTCATCGCCTGGCCCCCGCACAGCCGCTCGACAGCGGTCGCCGGACTGGTCCGCGCCGCCACTGCCCTGTGACCGACGGCGGTGGCCCGGGGCACATCGTGCGGAATTTCAGGGACAGGGTCCGGTCCCCCACCAACTCCCGGCACATCGTGGGGTACCACGTGACTGTCCTGTATCAGCGTTGCCAGAACCACGCCCCTGGCAGCCGCCCGCGCTCATGTACCACGGTGTCTTCCGTATCTGTCCTCCGGTGACCTCGGGCAGGTCACCGGAAGACACATGCCGTCGCGTCGCCCCCACCGTGCCGTCGGCCCGAAGGGGCATCCTGTGGATGCCGCACGATTCCGTGCCACCCTTCTGAAGCTGTTCGCGGACTCCGCGTGCAGGGCACTGAGGTCGGCATGGGCACGGCCGGCCTCCGGTGGCGGTGCCCTGCCAGTTCACAGCGCATGATGGTGAAGTCCCTCAGGAGAGGTAGCCTCCGGGGATTCGCTGATCGTAGTGGTCAAGACTTGGATGACCCGCCTGGATCCGACATCGTCGCCTCGCCTGCGGAGCAGATCACCACCTCGCCGGTAGTAGCCCACAGATGCGAACCCGCGTAAAGCCTTCGCCGTCCCAGGAAGAGTCAACCGTCCATCCGGGAGTAGTTGTCACGCATCCGCCGGTCATACTCCACAGCCGGCTCCAACCCGGCGGCACTAGGCGGTGTCTTCGAAGAGGGTTGAGCCAGAGGAGGAGGGATGCGATGGTGACGGCCGCCTGATAGGACTCTTGGGTTTTGTCGTAGCGAGTGGCGATCGCGCGGTACTGCTTGAGGCGGTTGAAGCAGCGTTCGACGACGTTGCGCTTCTTGTAGAGCTGTTTGTCGAAGGCGCGTGGTCTGCCTCCGACGCGGCCGCGTCGGGAGCGGTGGGTGCGCTGGTCGCGGCGTTCGGGGATGGTGTGGCCGATCCCTCGTTTGCGCAGGTGGGCGCGTATCTTGCGGAAGCTGTAGCCCTTGTCGCCCAGGATGTGGTCCGGGCGGGTTCGGGGTCGTCCGGGCCCGGCCCGGCGGACCTTGATGGTGTCCATGACCTCCTCGAAGCGGGTGCGGTCGGCGGCGTTGCCGCCGGTGAGGACGAAGCCGAGCCGCCGGCCGCGGCCGTCGCAGGCGAGGTGGATTTTCGTGGTCAGTCCGCCTCGGGATCGTCCGAGAGCGTGATCGCATATTTCGTCCCCCGGCTCCGCCCCCTTTTTCGGGCGCCGGCGGCATGCTGGTGAGCCCGCGCGACGGTGGAGTCGACCGACACCAGCCAGTCGACGTCGCCGGCCGCGTCCTTCTCCGCCTGGACCGCGGCCAGCATCCGGGTGAACGTCCCGTCCAGTGCCCACCTGGGAAAACGCGTGTACAGGGTCCTCCGCGACCCGTACCGCTCCGGCACATCACGCCACGCCGACCCCGTCCCCAGCTTCCACACGATGCCGTTCAGCACCTGCCGGTCGTCCAGCCGCGGCCGCCCCGAAGACGACCGCGGCAACAACCCGGACAGTACTTCCCACTCCACATCCGTCAGCTCATGACGACGCACC
>NZ_JBFBJO010000038.1:0-23956 GCF_040702165.1 Streptomyces sp. NPDC086147
CCAGGAACGGGACCACGTCGTCCGGCCCCTCGGGGCCGCCGAAGGAGAGCAGCAGCAGGGCGTCGTACGGGGCGGGATCGTGCTGATCGGACATGAGGAAGGGAATCTCCGGAAACGTCGTGGTGTGGTTCCCCTTCTTCCGCGTGCGGGTCTCCCCGGATGCGGGCGACGGGGGGCGACGTGTAACCCGGCCTCGTCCGCGAACGGCCGCCAACAGCGCTTTGGTTCCTCCGTTGTCCGTAAGGGGCACGGTTCGGTGTTAAAGGGGCGTGGTCCGGTGTTACGCCCACTACGGGTGGTGCCCGGAAACTGTGCGCGACCGCACTATGACAGGGTGCATCCGAGAAGGTCATATCGCTCGAGAGGTGCTCGAAGCGGCACTTTTGAGGTGCCGACCACAGGAGGAACGACGACCGCCGGGTTACGCACGCGACGGCCCCGCCCCCTCCCGACCGCGGGGACGTGGCATGAGCGTATGCGCGTCGGGCTCCACGCCCTTCACGAACGCCGCCGCCCTCTGGCAGACGGGACTGGCCCAGGCGTCAGTCGGATTCGTCGTGGCCGTGATCATCGGTGCCTTCCCCCTCGGCGCGATGATCAGTGACGAGGAACTTTCGCCCCCGACCCCGCCTCCCAGCCACATCGTCCCGCGATCTACCGGCGACCCGGCAGGACGCCGGAGTACCGGCACCCCGTCCGGACGCCGTTCGCGGGCGCGACGCGCCGACTCAGGCCGTACCAGGCTCCTGGGCGGCCGCACCGAGACGTCGCCCGAGCCGCCGACCGAGGAGCGGCGCAGGTGATGAGTGGCCCGCGGAGGCCCGCCGGGCTGGCCCGATCGCGGCGCACGCCCGGATGCGGCGGGGCCGATCGCGCGAAGCCGGGACGACGCTTCGGCGAGAGCTGCCCGGGGTGACGGGCGCCCGGCACGTGCCGCATGCCTCTCGATCGCGTTTCGACGCAAGAACGACGCGACTGGCACCCATCTCTTCGTCGGGGAACGGTGGAGGCGGCAGCGAATCCGCCTCACCGATCGGAGGAGAGGTCATGGCCGAACCGCTCGTACCCCCCGAGGAGACCCCGCCCGTCGAGGGTTCCATCTCCTCCGCCCATCCCGAGCGTCCCGACGGGGGCATCTGGGAGCATCCCATGATCTGGGTGTCCCTCATCCTCCTCGGCTCGCTCTCCGTTGCGCTCTTCTTCGCACTCCGGATCATCGACCTCTGACTCCCCGTGGGAGCTCCGGAATACCGACCTGGGCCTCAGCAGCAGCACGGCCGCACGGACCGACCGGGGCTGGCCCTGCGCCAGGCGAAGGGGCCGGGAAGGTTCACCGAAGTGGTCCGGCGGCCGGTGCTGCCGCGGGGTGTGACGAGGGCCTTAGAGAGCATCTGATCTAGGTAGTTGGTGTTTTGGGATGTTCTTGTGACTGCAGGTCGTAGTGCTCGTTGTCCGGGAAGTGACACCTCGACGTGCTTACTGATCGTTTCAGAATGAGTTCGCTGCAAGGGGTTGGCGGCCGGGCTTGGCGGCGGCAGAGTAGTGCAGGTGTCGGATGATCTTGTGCCTGATGACCTGTGGGAACGCATCGCTGCACTGCTGCCGCCCCGCCCGCCGCGGCGCCATCGGTACCCCGGGCGCCTGCCGGTGGATGACCGTGCAGCTTTTCGGGGCATCGTTTACGTGCTGCGCAAGAGAGTGAGCTGGAGGGACGTGCCCGCCGAGCTGATCGGCTGCAGCGGGGTGACGGCCTGGCGGCGGTTGCGGGACTGGACCGAGGCCGGACTCTGGCCCCGCCTGCACGAAGTCCTTCTGGCCGAGCTGCGCAAGGCCGGTCTGCTGGACATGGACGACTGCGCGATCGACGGCTCGCACATCCGGGCCCTGAAAGGGGGGCTCACACCGGACCTTCGCCGGTCGACCGCGCGCGGCCGGGCAGCAAGCACCACCTGATCGTCGACCGGCACGGAACGCCCCCCGCCGTGTCGCTGACCGGCGGAAACCGGCATGACGTCACTCAGCTGACGTTCCTGCTGGACGCGATCCCCCGCATCCGCGGAGTCCGTGGGAGACCCAGGCACCGGCCGGGCCGGCTGTTCGCCGACCGCGGCTACGACTACGACAAGTACCGGCGCGTCCTCCGAGCCCGCGGCATCAAGCCGATGATCGCCCGCCGAGGCGTGCCGCACGGATCAGGTCTGGGCAAGACGCGGTGGGTCGTGGAACGCACCTTCGCCTGGCTCCACCAGTTCAAACGCCTCCGCACCCGCTATGAGATACGCGCCGACCTCCACCTCGGCCTGCTCCAACTCGCCTGCAGCATCATCTGCTTGCGGCGCCTACGAACCTCATTCTGAAACGATCAGTTAGCAGGCTGAGTGAGCATCCTCGCGGACCCGGCACCGTTACACCTGCTTCTTCTGCGTTCCCCAGCCGAGCCGCGTCCCGGTCCAGCGGGAGTGACCAGCTCGCAGTACAGCAACGATCAGATCGGCAGCGGCGGCTCCCCGACGCGGAGCTCGCTCGGATCGGTCTGGTGGCGCATCCCTCGTGCAGCACGGCGGCGAGTCCATGAGCGCGGCTCCCGGTCTCCGTGTCGTACCGGATCGCTGGCCTCGGTCCTGCGACGCGGGCACCGCGTGCCGCTCGAAGCGACCGGCGATCCGGGTCTGTCCCTGTGCCCGAAATGGGGCCATGCGCCGTGGCCAGGGGTGGCCCTGCCCATGAGAACGACGACTCGTGAAGAGAACCACAGGGGTTCGCAAAGGGCCGGTCGACGGGCGGGGTCACGGGTGTGTAAGGGCGTCGAGTCGGGCGGCGAGGTCGGGGTGGGCGGTTTCCAGGTGGGGCCGGGCGGCGGTGAGGGGAGCGATGAGGTCGGCGGGGTCGTCGTGGGCGAGGGCCGCGTGGAGTTCGCCGAGCGGGCGGCGGGCGGCGGGGGGAAGGTCGGCGAGGGCGGTGATCTGGCCGGCGAGGCGGCGCAGGTCGGCCGCGTTGCGGCGGGCCCGGGTAGCGGTGTCGCGGTCGGCGGCGCGGGCCTGACGGGTGGCCGTCACGCGCTGTTCACCGGTGGTCCCGGCCGGGCCGGGGCGGCCGCGCAGGTAGCGGCGCTCGGCGGCCTGGCGGCTGGCGACACCCAGGGGAGAGGCGAGGTCGGCCCAGCTGGCGCCCGCGTCCCGTGCCGTTTCGATCAGTCCGGTCTCCCAGCCGGCGAGCCGCTCACGTACCTGCCGCAGCAGCATCAGGGAAGCAAGGGCTGCCTCCGGACCGGGAGCGGGGGTGTCGGGGGTGTCGGGGTGCTCGTGCCGGGCGTCGCGCAGGGCGTCGTCTATGGCTCTCAGGGCCGCCGCGGCGGCGAGGAACGACGCCGGGCTCTGGGCGTCGGCGCCGGACGTGGGCAGCTGGTCGGCTGCGGTCATGGACATCTCCCTCTCGTTGTCATCCTACAGACGACATCGCGTTTGTCATCCATTGGATGACATGCTACAACAGTGTCAGTGCAGCGCATTGGCACAACTGCCTGAACCTGCTGGAGGTGTTTTCACGATGTTGATGCGCACTGACCCCTTCCGCGAGCTGGACCGGCTGACGCAGCAGCTGATGGGCCCGGGCACCTGGTCCAAGCCGTCGGTGATGCCGATGGACGCCTATCGCGAGGGCGACGAGTACGTGGTGGCTTTCGACCTTCCCGGCGTGGCCGCGGACGCGATCGACATTGACGTCGAACGCAACATGCTCACCGTCAAGGCCGAGCGACGCCCGGTGGCGAAGGCCGACGACGTACAGATGGAACTGTCCGAGCGGCCCCTGGGCGCCTTCTCCCGCCAGATCGTCCTCGCCGACACCCTTGACACCGAACGCATCAAGGCCGACTACGACGCGGGCGTGCTCACCCTGCGCATCCCGATCGCCGAGCGCGCCAAGCCCCGCAAGATCTCCATCGGCGTCGGCTCCGACCGCAAGGAGATCTCCGGCTGACACCGGCTGAACAGGTGCGGAGGGAAGGGCACGCGATCTCCCCCTCGCCCCGCCCTCCGCACCCTCGCGGGCAGTCCGAGAAAGAAAGGGGTGGCGGCCACCATGACCCTGCGACGTGAAGCGTTCCTCGACCGGGTGAGGGAACGCGGCGAGTACGGTACGGAGGAGGAAGCCGAGCGGGCGGCCCGTGTGGTCCTTACCCTGCTCGGCGCGCACCTGGTCGGCGAGGTTCGCGCCCAGCTCGCGGCACGCCTGCCGGAAACCTTCGCCCTGATCCTGCTCAACCCGCTGACCAGCGCCGAACCGCTGCCGCCGGAGCGGTTCGTGCGGGCGACCGCGGCCTGGATCGAGGGCGCCACCGAGCAGACCGCGACCTGGGACGTCAGCGCCGTGCTGTCCACCGTCGCCGACGCGGCCGGGGAGGACCTGCTGGGGCAGATCCTGTTCCAGCTGCCCGCGGGCTACGACCTCCTCTTCGGCCGCTTCCACCCCGCCTGACCGGCATCCCCAAGGCCTTCCCCTCCTGCGATCCACGAAAGGCATGCACCACAGTGATCACCTACGCCCACGCACCGCTCGAACTCCAGCAGCCGGACGGGACGGCGTACGAGCGGATGCTGGAGAAGGTCCGCTACGAAGGCGCCTACCCCACCCGCGAGAGGGCTGAGGAAGCAGTCCGCCTTGTCCTGGCAGGGCTGGGACGCCAGCTGACCGGCGAGGAACGCGTCGACCTGGCCGCCCGCCTGCCCCTGGAAGCCGCCCGCATCCTGACGGCCCAGGTCCCCGATGTCCAGCTGCTGACCGGCTGGGCGTTCGTCAAGGACCTCGCCACACGGTCGGGCGCCTCCCCGGCCACCACCCGCTGGGACACCGGTTCCGTCTTGACGGCCGTCTCCACCTGCGCCGGCCCCGACCTGATCACCCGCGTCCTGCACCGGCTCCCCACCGGCTGGGCCCTGCTGTTCGGCCGAGCCGAACTCACTCCGGCCGCGTAAAGGGTCGCGTCCCTCAAGCGCCAGGGGCGATCCGCCCGCTAGTGTGGTTCAGCAGGTGTCGGCTTCGGCCCGTACGGGCCGGGATGCGCTAGCTCCAGGCGCCGGGCTCGACCCGGTCGAATCGTCGCCCTGTTCTCCCGAAGCTACAGCGAAGTGTCAAGTAGCTCTCTGTAATCAGAGCGACGCTCGGTCAGGGAGAGCAAGGCGGGGCCCGGGGAGTTCGCCGGCCGCCTGGAGGGCGGCGAAGTCGGCGTGGGCTGCCTCAACGGCTTCGGGGTATGCCTCGCGCTTGGCGTGTTCGGCGAGCGCCCGGTAGACGCCGGCCACCGAGGGGTTCTGTCCCTTGCGCTTACCGGCGGGGATGAACAGGTCGGGCTGGATCTGCTCGACGGACTCGCCGAGCGCCCGGCGCCGGAGCACGGTGTGGAGCATGTCGTCGGTGATGACCGGGGGGCGGCCGCCGTGCTTGCCCTTGCGGGCCGCGGTGTCGAGCCCCTCCAGGGTCGACTCGCGGATGTTCTCCCGCTCGGTCTCCGCCATCGCGGCGAAGAACACGAACAGCAGCTTGCCGGGGCCGGTGGGGTCGTAGGTGCCCGGCAGGGGTCCGGCGAGCATCTCCAGGACCAGGCCGTGGGCGGTGAGGTGGTCGGCTAGCGCGGTGAGTTCGGCAGCGTCGCGGCCGAGGCGCTTCATCTCGTACACGGTGAAGATGACTCGGCAGTGCGGAGCGTGCGCCTTGACCTCCCGCGCGGTCCGCAGCGCTTCCTCGAACTTGGGCCGTACGCGGACGCGGGTGCTGATCTTCTCGCTGAAGATCTTGTCCCTCGGGATGCCGTGCTTGCTGAGCGCGTCGAGTTGGGAGTCGAGTTCCTGCCCGAGGGTCGAGTAGCGGGCGTAGCCGATGCGGATGTCCGCGCTCGGCAGGTACGGGTCGATCGGCGCCGGCGGCGGGTGCCCGGCCGCCACGGCTGGCCCGGTCCGCGGTCGGCCGGGGTCGGCACCCGTAGTGCCTTCTTCAGCCGGGGCACCATGGTGAAGCGGCGGGTGTGGCAGGCGGAGGCGACCGCGCCGCCGCACGAGCGGCACGGCGAGCCGGGCTGCGCGTCACACTTCGGACAGGCGTGCTGTTCGACGTCGTCGGCGTCCGACCGGTCGGTTGGCGAGGGCTGCTGAGTGTCCGCTATGGGCCCGAATTTTCGCACAATGCAAGTCTCATAAGGGGGCTTCCTCTCTTTTGAGTGAGAACGGGTTCCGAGAACCGATCGGGTGCCGAACGGGGTCCGGCGGCCGATTTCTGATCTTGCTCGCGCAAAGGACCGTTCATGAGAGTTCGTGTTGCGTCGCTTTTGCTGGCGAGCTTCGGCGACTGAAGGCCATCGGCCGGCTGATTGGCACCGGTCAGGTCCGTCCCGACTCCTACACGGGCCCTGTCCACTTCGTGCTGCACGATGTGGACAGCGAGCGGCGGGCGCGTGAACTGGCCGCCGCTTTGCACGGCGCCCCGGCCCCCTGGCCCGTGCCGTTCCCCCCTCAGGCCGTGAAGAGGCGTCGTCGGCGGCTTCGGGCGGGCGGGTATAGGCCGGCCATGTCCATGGGACATGCCGGGTCGGGTTGCTCATCGCACCCCGGCCCGCTTCAGGACTGCGCGGGAGGCGGCGAGGGGCCCGGCAGCACCGCCCACTCCCAGGAGTTGGGCGCCGGCGTCCTCCAGCAGGAGCCTCAGCGCGCGGGCCCTGACGTCCTCCGGTGCCTCGCTACGCCGCCACCGCGGTGTCGAGGAGGTCCTCGCCGGCTACCAGAGCCGGTACGCCGTCGGCCGCTGGACCGTGTGAGGAAACCTGCCCCCGGCCGACGTCTGGCAGCTCCGCCGCCCCGCTCGTGCGCCCACCCCGGCATCGCTGGGCGTCACGGCCGGGGTGTCACGGTGAACACGCCGACCGCTTTCCTCGGTCACGTTCCCCGCCCGGTCTCCTACGGGATCCTGGTCGCCGTGCCGGCCGAGTCCGTGCTGCTCGTCGGCGCGTTCATCCCCACGCTGACCCTGCTGCCGGCCTCCGGCGCCCTGGCCCGTACCGTCGACCTGAACCTCGCCCTCGTCACCGCCTCGAGCGCAGTCGTGGCCGGAGACGCCCTCGGCCATCGCACCGGCCGGCTGCTCGGAAGCCGCCTGCGCACCGGGCGCCTCGGACGGCGCATCCCGGCCGCCGCTTGGCAACGTGCCCAGACGCTCATGGCCCGCTGCGGAGGACAAGCCGTCCTCCCGGCCCGCTTCGTCCCCGTCATACGCACCTTGATGTCATACGCACCTTGATCCCCCACCTGGCAGGGGCAACCCGTCTGCCCTACCGCAGCATCGCTCCATACAGCTTGATTGCCGCACCCTTGTGGGACGGCGTCGAATCCACAGCCGGATACGCGGCAGCCGACTGGCTCCGCCGGCTCATCGCCTACGGCGCCCCCGTCCTCGCCGTAACCGCGTTCCTGATAGCCGCAGCCGCATTGATCGGCATCACCCTCCGGTGTCGCACCCGCACCCGCGAAGCTTCAAGGGCCCCTCTCGTCGTCCCGCCCCACACGGCGGACGTCGCCACCCCCGTCACCAGCCACGAGTACCCGCTCCGAACCTCCAAGACGCGAGCCTGAAGCGCGGCGTCACGCCGGGCTCGCGCTGGTTCGAGCGAGCCGAAAGGCGAACGTGCCCCTGGAGGACAGGTCTGTTCCGCCGAACCATGACATCGGCTGCGGACTTCGAAAGCCGGCCGGCGGTGGGGGACACCCTCCTGTCGGACGTGGGCAGCTCCTGCTGAATACCACCGCAGGCGACTACGGCGTCCTTCGTCAGCCCCCTCGACCTGTGGGAGGGCGGCCCCTACACTCCGCGATCATGATCGATCCCATCGGTGCGGACACCGACCCCCGCCTTTTCGGCACTATGTCCACCATGCGCGCCATGCGCCGCATCAAGCCCGAACCGGTCCCCGAGGAACTCGTCGAGCGGCTCGTCCAGGCCGCCGTATGGGGTCCGAGCGGCGGCAACATGCAGCGCTTCAAGTACGTCGTGGTCACCGACCGGGACGTCATGACCCGTCTCGCCCCCTTGTGGAAGCGCTGCGTCGACGCGTACCTCGCCACCACGGGCGCGCTGGCCCCGGAAGGGATGGACGAGGCGGCCTACGGTCGCATGGTCGCCGCGATCGAGCACCAGCGTGACCATTTCGCCGACACCCCCGTCCTGGTCGTCCCCTGCTACCAGTTCCCCGCACCGCAGGTGACCGAAGAGGGCTATCTCGCTTCCGCGCAGGCCCTGGGCCCGGCCGCGACCCAGCGCATGGTAGACACGCAGGAGCGCTTCATGGCTCTCGCGGAAGGTTCCTGTGTCTACCCCGGGGTGCAGAACCTGCTGCTCGCCGCCCGCGGCCTCGGTCTCGCCGCGAACATCACCATCTGGCACCTGATGCTGGAGGAGGAATGGAAGGAGGCCCTCGGCATCCCCGAGGACATGCGCACCTTCGCCGTGATACCGGTCGGCTGGCCGATGGGCAACTTCGGCCCCGTGCGCCGCCGCCCGGTCTCTGAGGTCGTGCACCTCAACGGCTGGTAGGCCTGAAGGGAGTATGCGATTCCACCTGCGAGGAAGCCCCAGGGCACGAGGGGCGGCGCCCCCCGCTGTGCGGGAAGCCGGCCTCGGGAACATCGGTACAGCGGTTACCGGTGAGAACGATCATGGCTGTCTAGCCCAGTGATCCACCCAGCTGCTGGGGTTCGGTGAAACGCCTCGGCGGCTCAGATGCCGGGGAGCCCGGCCAGGGCGGCGCCCAGCCCGAGGGCCGCGCAGATGCCGAGGGCGCGCAGGACGCTCCACCGGATTTTGAAGATCAGCAGCGCCGCGATCACGGTGATCGCGAGGGCAGTGGGCCGCAGCGTGCCCGGGTCCGGCAGCGCGAGGGTCACCGGCTCGAAGACCTTCTCGTCCACGTCTGTGAAGAGGGCGTGTTCGGCGAAGTAGAGGGCGAGATCGGCGATGACGCCGACGACCGCGGCGGTGATGCCGGCCAGAGCCGCCGAGATGCGCCGGTTGCCGCGCAGGCGCTCGATGTAGGGGGCACCGAGGAAGATGAACAGGAAGCAGGGCACGAAGGTGACCCAGGTGGTCAGCAGTGCGCCGAGCAGGGCCGCGGCCCAGGGGTCGAGGGTGCCGGGATCGCGGTAGGCGCCGAGGAACGCGACGAACTGCACCACCATGATCAGCGGTCCCGGGGTGGTCTCGGCCAGGGCCAGACCGCTGACCATCTCCTTCGGCGTGAGCCAGCCGTAGGTCTGCACGGCCTGCTGGGCGACATAGGCCAAGACCGCGTAGGCGCCGCCGAAGGTGACCAGCGCGGTACCGGAGAAGAAGACGCCCTGCCTGGTGAACACGCTTTGCGTGCCGGTCAGGACGGCGACCGCGGCCACGGGGACGGCCCACAACACGAGGCCGAGAGCAAGGATGCGCCAGGTGCGGCGGCGGCCGGGCTGCTCGTGGTGGAGCGCGTCGTCGGGGATCAGCGGCGGCGCTCCGCCGTCCTTCCCGTGGCCGTTCGGGGGCTTGAGCGCGTCGGGCTTGTAGCGGCCGATCAGCCAGCCGGCCAGGGCGGCGGCTGCGATGACCGCGGGGAAGGGCACCGAGAACAGGGCCAGCGCCGCGAACGAGGCCGCCGCCAGGGCGATGAGCAGCGGGTGGGTCAGGGAGCGCTGTGCGACCCGGGCGACGGCTTGGGCGACGATCGCGACCACCGCGGGGGCCAGCCCCGCGAAGACGCCGGTGACGGCGGCGGTCGAGCCGAAGGCCACGTAGAGGGCGGATAGGGCGAGCAGGGCGAGGACGCCGGGCAGGACGAAGAGGGTGCCGGCGATCAGGCCTCCGCGGGTGCCGTTGAGGAGCCAGCCGGTGTAGATGGCGAGCTGCTGGGCCTCGGGGCCGGGCAGGAGCATGCAGTAGGACAGGGCGTGGTTGAACCGCTGCTGGCCGATCCAGCGCTTCTCCTCCACCAGGGCCCGCTGCATCACGGCGATCTGTCCGGCGGGACCGCCGAAGGTCTGCCAGGAGATCGCGAACCAGGCGCGGGTCGCCTGCCGCAGCGGGATCACCTCGCCCGTGGCGGCGCCGCGGTCGGCTCGGGCCCGGGGGCTGGGCGGCTGGTCGGTGGCGGTCACCGGCACTCCCCTTTCCGTCCTGATCAGGCCGTACGAGGCGGCCGGGGTTCGGACGGCCTGGGTGTGCGCGACCGCGCCACCCACCCCGCCCACTGCTGTGTAACCATGGTTACATCAGAGTTCGGTTCGGAGGAAGGCGGTTCTCGGGGGATGGACATGAACAGCTCATTGCAGCCGCCGGACGCGACCAGGGCCCCGGGACTCTTCGCGTGAGCGGGCCGGGCACCGAGCGGCAGTGGGTGCTGCTCTCCTACCGGCTACCCCGGGAGCCCTCCACCCCGCGGATCACCGTGTGGCGCAAGCTCAAGCGCCTGGGCGTCGCCCAGATCAGCGACGGACTCGTCGCGCTGCCCGCCGACCCCCGCACCCGCGAGCAACTGGAGTGGATCGCCGAAGAGGTCACCGACTCCGCTGGCACCGCCACCGTGTGGATCGCCCACCCGACCGCCTCCGGCGACGAACAGCAGCTCATCGACACGATGACGCAGGCCCGCGCCGCCGAGTACCAGCAGGTGCACTCCGAGGCCGAAGCCGCCCGGCAGGCACACGACGCCGAACGGCGGCGTGCGCTGACCAGGCTGCGCGCCGAACTTCGGCGGATCCAGCGCCGCGACTACTTCCCCCCACCCGACCGGGACACCGCCGAGCAGGCCGTCAACGCCCTGCACCCCGCCAACACCACGGAAGAGAGCACCCCATGAAGTGGGCCACCCGCGCCGGCATCCACATCGACCGCGCCGCCTGCGCCTGGCTGATCCGCCGCTTCATCGACTCGGACGCCGAGTTCGTCTTCGTCACCGACCCCGCCCACGTCCCCGCCGACGCCACCCCCTTCGACATGCGCGGAGCCGAACTCGGCCACCACCACGGCGACTGCAGCTTCGAGACCATCCTGCGCGTCCACCACCTCACCGACGACCCCGCACTGCGCCGGATCGCCGACATCGTCCACGAAGCCGACATCGACGACGAACGCTTCCACGCCCCCGAAGCACCCGGCCTCGACGTCGTCCTGCGGGGCCTGTCCATGACCGGCGACGACACCCACACCATGAGCATCGCCAACCCCGTCTTCGACGGCCTCTACGAGTACTACCGGCGCGCCACTTCCCTGGGCCGCGAACCCGCCTGAGAACCGGGAAGGCAAGCAAGGCGGCGGAGCACTCGGAGCCTTTCCCCGCCGGACAGCCCCGTCTCCACCCCAGCGAACCCGGACGGCTGGATCAGACAGTGCCCCGCCTGTCGGCAAACGATCCCCTGATGGCAGTTCGGTCCACCCGCTCGATGAACTCGGGCAGGACGGGGCATTGGGCGGATGATCATCCAATGCGGATCAATACCGATTGCCGACAGGGTTTAACGACACATACGGTCGGCCGTATGGCCAACCTCGTCCACAAGCGGGACTCGACCGACGAGCAGCCGACAGCCCGGCAGAACCTCGTGCTCGCCGAGGCCGGGATCGAAGACCCCAAGGAGTTCGTGGAAGAGGTCGGCACCTCCAGCCGTCTTCACCCCCTCAAGCGCCCCAAGTTCGCCGCCCTGCTGGAGTACGCCCGCACTGGCGACACCATCCACATCTCCGAGATGTTCCGTCTCGTGCGCGGCACCCAGCACATCCTCGATGTGCTCGACGTCCTCCACGATCGGGGGGTGTACCTGAAGATCCACGACGGGGCATTCTCCGCGATGGACCTCACCGCCCGGCACGAGCGCACCGGCGAACTACTAGCCACGGTCAAGTTCCTCGTCCAGACCCTCGCCGCCGCCGACGACCTCCAGCGCGACCTCCAGCGCGAGCTGACCTACGACGGACTGCGTGCCGCCGAGGCCAAGGGCACCAAGGGCGGGCGCCGCCCCGCGGTGGCGGCCGCGAAGACCGACGAGGTACGCACCGCGTACCTCGAAGGCCGCTCCATCGCCGCCCTCGCCCGCGACCACCGGGTCAGCCGCGGCGCGATCCGCACCGCCGTCGCCGACCTCCTTCCCGAGCACACCGCCATCGAGGAGGACGCGCCCGCCCCGGAGCTGCCGGTCACCCTCGACATGCCGGGCAAGGTCGCCGACTACCTCCGCACCACCGAGCTGGAGCCCGCCGAGCGCGCCGCGCTCGACCAGGGGATGACCGTACGCCGCGGCCAGGGCTACACCCTGCGCGTCAGCACCGTCCCCGCCGTGCCCCGCCCGCTGCCAGCCCATGGCCCACTTCGCGATGATCGACCTCATGGCCCGCCGCCTCACCGGCGAAGCCACCCCCAACTGGCGCGGAACCTGACCCGGGATCAAACACACCTCACAGGGCGAAACGCTCAGTCAGTCATCCGCCGAGCGGATGTCGCCTCCGTTGGGTTCAGCGATGGTTCCTTGGCCGTCCGCAGCATCGTTCACGCTGCTGAGGGAGTCGTAGTAATGAACTCGCCAGGTGGCGTTGGAGTAGTTCCTACTGCCCCCGTAGACGTTGTCCCTGTTACCGGTCTCACAGTAGAGGTAAAGCTCCTTGTTGTGGCTGTTGACCTCCAGCTTGATGCGGTCACCGGCGCGGATAGCCCGCTTGCCGCCGACGGTGAGATTGTCAGTGATGGTGACGTTGTTGCCGGGCAAGACGTTGACGTGGCTGTTGATTTTGAGCGGTTCGCCGTACGGGCCGCGGAGGTCGGCGATTCGGACGGTCCCTGTCCCGACGGCGTTGAGGTTGCCGTTGGCGGTGAGCGTGCCACCGACGGTGACGTCGCCGATGGTCGTGATGCTGTTGTTGAAGGTGCTCGCCCCGGTGACGTTCAGGGCCGCGTCGACCTTCAGGCCCGCGGGCTGGCTGATCCGCAGCGGGTTGCCGCCCGCGCCGCGCACCGATCCGGCGACCGTCAGGTCCTTGGCGGCGTTGGTCAGGCTGACGCTGTCGGCGAACGTACTCGCCCCGGTGACGTTCAGGGCCGCGTCGACCTTCAGGCCCGCGGGCTGGCTGATCCGCAGCGGGTTGCTGCCCGCGCCGCGCGCCGATCCGGCGACCGTCAGGTCCTTGCCGGTGTTGGTGAGGCTGACGCTGTCGGCGAATGTGGCCGGGCCCTGGACGGTGAGGTTCCTGACGACGAGGTCAGGGATGCGTACGGTGACCGCCGTGGTCAGGGTGTGGGTGAGGGTGACGCCGCCGGCTGTGACTTCGGCGCGGAGCATGAAGCCGGTGACGGTGGTCAGACCGCGCGGGGTGGACCAGACACGTTCCTTGTCGAGGGAGACTCCGGCGGGGGTGTCGCCCCAGTGCATCGTGTACTTCGCGTCCGAGCCCTCCCAGCGGAGCACGGCGACCTCACCGTTCTCCACCATGATCTTTTCGGGCGCGAAGTTCCGGAACACGAACCCGGCCGGGAACTTGTCCACCTCGACCGCGGCGTCCTTGTCGGTGAAGCTCCCGTTCGTCCTTGACGAACTCTCGACGATCGCGATGGAGACCTGACCCGCCGTGCGGTTGACTGCGATGTTGGACAGGGTGAGGGTGATGATCTGCCCGGTGAACTGCACCGCGCGGGTCGGGGTGAAGGTGATGACCGCGAAGCCGCCGGAGACGGTGGGGGCGGACGGCGTCCAGCCGGTGCTGGCACCGGTCTTGATGCCGGCGCCTTCGGTGGTGAGGTGCTCGGCTCCCGCGCCGACCGGCACCCGGACGGTGATTTTGTTGCACCAGGCCGACGTAGTGATGCCGCCGCCGACATTGATGTTGACGGAGCCGTATTCGGTTTCCTCGGCGGAGCTCACCCGCAACGGCTTCGGGTCGGTCGACGGTTCGTACGGCAGCAGGTTGGTGGCGTTCACCATGACGACGCTCATGCAACAGCCTTTCTGTAAAAGGAGGTTCAGGACGTCTCGGTCGCGTCGAGCAGCAGGTATCCATACCGGGCCTCCGCCTGCGGATCCCCGAAGTGCGCCGCGGAATCAGCCGGAACGATCGGCAGCTCCACCCACTCGGTCTCCGACCCGCGCGGCTCGGCCCAACTCCACGCTCCGTGCCACGACGCGGGCTGCGGCAGCACCACACCTGCCTCCGTCGGCTCCTCCCCCGCCCGCGCCCGCCGGGCTTCCTCGGCCTTGTGGACCCGCTCGGCCGCGAGCAGCGGGCCGAGCCGGAAGGACGCCCGGATCCGCCGCATCGCCTCGGACACCAGGTCGTCGGGCAGCTGGACCTTGGTCACCGGGAGGATGTCCGTGGTGGCATGCACCGCCGCGTACGGATCCATCAGCAGCGTCAGGTGGTGCTTCACCGGCTGGTCCGGGGTGCGCGCGGGCACGGCCAGGCCGTGGCCTTTGTCGATCGGGGTCAGATAGCCCCCGCCGCCCTTCGGCATGACCGCGTGGAAGAGCTCGTACGAGGTCTCCTGGTCAGGTCCGGTCGCCCCGGCGAAGTATCCGATGAGGCCGTCGCCGAGCCGTTTCTCGTTGCCGAGGCGCACCGGCCAGCGGTAGCCGTCGTACTCCTCCTGCGACTCTCCAAGGACCTGGTCCCAGCTCGGGTTGCTCAGCAGCGGTCCTTCGAGCTCGACGCCCAGATCGGCGCGCACCAGTGCGAGCGGACGGCCGATGAGCCGCAGCGCAGAGCCGTCCTCCTGGGCCGCGTCGTCGAGGATGGTGTCGAGGGTCTGGTCGATGGTGTCGAGCAGACCGGTGAGTGCGGCGGCGGGTTTGTCCTTCAGGGTGCGGACGAACCGGGCCAGGTGCGGCATGGCGTCCTCGAATTCCCGGGCGTCGACGTCGGGATGGGGCGAGCCGGGGAGCGGTAGCCACACGCTGTCGTCCGTGCCGTCGATGTCCTTGACGACGCGGAGTTCGCCGAGACAGACGCCGTCGGGTCCGTGGACGACGAGGGTCTGGTCGAGATGGTTGAGCAGCAGCCAGCCGGCCAGGGGGTTTTCCGTCGTGGCCGCGCGTGCCATCGGCGAGAGCCGCTGTCCGTCCACGGCGCGTACGGTCTCCAGCCGCACGCGGGCGCCCTGGAGGAGACGCGGGCCGAGCTGGACGAAGCGGGCCGTGCCGATGAGGTCCTCGTGCAGGACGCTGTCAGGGGCAACGCTCTCCGCGAGGGTGAGGGAGACCTGTTCGTAGTTGCCGCTGTTGACGATGTCGTAGGTACGCCCGAAGCGGTCGACGATGCGCAGGTCGTGAAAGGTGAACTGGCCGGCCCGGACCGGCTGGAACGGTGTTCCGGGGTCGTCGGCGGGCGGCTCGAGCGGGCCGCCTTCCGGGACGCTCTGGATGTCGCCGACGAGCCTGGCGACGGCCTCGGGTACGTGCACGGTGGTCCTGGCGGCGCCGTCCTGCTGGACGAGCCAGTCGTGGAAGCCGTCGAGGCGCTGGGAGAGCATTCCCGGGTCGCCGAGTTCCTCGCGCAGGGCGAGCAGGCCTTCGGTGGGAGCGCCGGAGTAGGTGTCGAGGTAGCGGTCGATCTGCTTCTGCAGGACGAACGGCGCGCTCGGGGTCAGGAACGCCCGGCTCTTGAAGGTGAGCCAGCGCAGGTCGGCTTCGCCGCCGCCGGGCTGGGCTCCCCGGCCGGACCATTCGTAGCGGCTGCCGTTGAAGGCCCAGTAGGTGGTGTCGCCGGCCTGGAAGGGCGTGGGGCAGTACTTCAGCTCGTATTCGAGGTGCATGGGCAGCCAGGGCTGCCGCCACGGCGCGGTGTACTCGGGGACGGGCCCGGTGACGGCGGCGGGGTCCTTGAGAGCCGCGTCGAGAGCGCCGGGCACCCGGGCCACCTGGTCCAGGAGGGCGAACTCGGCGAGCAGCGGGGCGCAGGCATCGGGAAGACCGGCCAGTCCCGGGCTGGGCGGAGTGGTGGGCCGGTCGTAGGTCGTGCCGCCGACGGTGATCCGGGTGATCAGGGCCTCGGGAAGGCGGCAGGGCAGCGGGGTGTCCCGGGTGAGGGGATCCTTGGCACCGGTGTCCTTGATGAGCACGACCGGGTCGGCGGGGCGGTAGTAGGACTCGCGGGCGGTGCGCTCCAGCTGGTAGCGCGGGTCGAGTCCGCGCTCCGTCGCGTACTTCCTGATATCGGCCGCGAGTTCCTCCGGGGTTCCTCCGGTGGGCAGTTGCCTCGCCCACACGAACTGTTCGTCCAGCAGGGCCTTGGTCCGCCCGGCCAGGCTCGTCTCGTCGTTCTCGTCGAGCTGGGCGTCGGCCGCGGCGTCGAAGCCCGCGGGGTGCTCAGGGGTGAACGGGGGCACCGGCTTGTTACGCAGCCACCAGATGTTCCACAGGCGCTGCTGAGAGCGGCGCAGCCTGGGCGTGAGGTCGTCGTATTGCCTTTGGACCTCGTTGAGTTCGGTCAGCCATCCGGGTTCCGGTGGTGGGGGCGGCAGCTCGTCGTCGCCTTCGACGGGGCGCGCGGTCACCTTCCAGGTGTGGCCACCGGCGGAGCCGGAGAACCAGGAGTGATGGGTGAGGGCGTCGAGGTCCTCTTCGCCGTCGGCGGTGTCGAGTGTTTCGAGGGTGCCGTGGAAGAGGGAGCGTACGAGGTCCCCGGTGCGCGCGGACCGGGTCTGGCGGGCGGCCAGTCGGCCGAGGGCTTCGGCGCTGCTGCTGCCCAGCGTGAGGATCTTGCTGAGTTCGATGTTGCTCGGTTTGTCGGACTCGTGGGTGGCGCCTTCGCGCTGCCAGTCGACTCCCAGCGCGGTGCCGCTGTAGAGGGTGCGGTCCAGGGCGTCGGCGGCGGTGCCTTCGGGGGTTTCCCAGCCGAGGGCTTCGAGGAGGTCGGCCGTTTTGGTCGTGTCCGGAGGGAGCAGGCCGGGCACGGACGCGGCGTGGTTGAGGTAGTCGAGCGCGTCGTCGCTGTACCAGCCGACGACGAAGTAGCTCAGCGTCGCGTCGGGCGGGTAGTTGTCCAGGTCGCCTTTGAGGTCCTCAAGGGTGTCGTGGATGG
This sequence comes from Streptomyces sp. NPDC086147, assembly GCF_040702165.1. Taxonomy (NCBI): domain Bacteria; kingdom Bacillati; phylum Actinomycetota; class Actinomycetes; order Kitasatosporales; family Streptomycetaceae; genus Streptomyces; species Streptomyces sp. NPDC086147. Next base: position 17,068 of record NZ_JBFBJO010000038.1, read on the forward strand.
AGAACACGTCTTTGTTGTAAGGCTGGTATGCCGCGAAGCCGGGCAGTCCGGGCCCGGCCGCGGTCAGGTGCGGCTTCTGGGCGGGTGGTTCGGTCCACGGCGCCTGGGTGAGGTCGTGGCGGCGGCCGAGGAAGGTCAGCTCCAGCGGAGCGCCCTCCGGTGAATCGGGGTTCGGGTGCTTGTTGGTGCCGTAGAGGTCGTTGCCGTCGGCGTCCTGGACCGGGCGGCTCTCCAGGTAGTCGCTCTGCACGATCCACCCGACGGCCTTTCGGTCCGCCGCCGCCTCTGTGGTGCTGTAGCGCACGACCAGCCACCGGTTGGGGACGAAGGGGAAGGTCGTCTCACCCGTCGTCTGGTCGTAGTGCCCGTTGGCCAGCGCCTCAGGCAGCTGCCATTGGACATAGACGCCTTCGCTGTCCGGGCCCATGCTTTCGGTGCCGACGCTGGGGGGCGGTTCCGCGCCCGCGCCTTCCTCGATCATGGCGTCGAAGTTCGGTGTCCACCGGTTGAAGGTCTCGGTGGTGCGGGTCAGCCGGTTGACGACAAGGGCGTTCACCTTGACGGGGACGATCAGGTCCGTGGCGCTCATCAGGCGGTCTCCGTCCGGGCAGCGGTGCCGGTGGGGCTGAGGATTTCCTGTTCCAGCGGGGCGTTGACGAGTTCCAGGGCCAGTTGTCCGGGGTCAAGATCGGTGAGGCCGAACTCCTGGGCCAGGGCGGGCACCAGGCCGCCGGTGCCGAACATCTGAAGCACCGCGGGTCCGGCGTCCGGGTCGGAGCGCAGGTGGAGGTCGAAGAGGCTGCCGGTGGCCGGGTAGTAGGTCTCCAACGGGGTGCCGATCGGCGGGTCGGCGGCCAGGCTGCGCAGGCCGAGGCGGTTCCCGGCGTCGATGCCGTAGTGGATGCCCTGCCCCGGTTCGCGGATGACGACCTTGTCGGGGACGCCGTCCCAAAGGACGAGCAGGATCCTCTTGTCCGGTTTGGCGCGACGCAGTTCGGTGAGGACGGTTCCGTCCTCGAGGTAGGCGTTGACCTTGATGTCAGGCCAGGCGGGGATGAGTTCGGAGTGGATGAGCAGCCCGCCGGCGGCCCGCTTCGCACTGCCCGACCGGGTGGTGGCCCGGTTGAGTTCGGGGGCGAGGCGGCTGTCGACGGAGGTGTGCACACCGACGTCGGCGGCTCCGGCGACAAGCGCGTCCAGCCAGCCCTGGTCGAGGCGGAACATCCGCAGGGATTCCAGGGGCAGCATGCGAGGGTCGGGGACGAGGTGGTGGAACGGCACGCCTTGGAGCAGGCCGAGGCGGGCCTGCCAGGCGGCAATGGCCTCGGCGTTGCGTTCCGCGGTGGTCCGCAGCAGGGAGACGGCGCGTTCTTCCGCGAGGACGGACCTCGACTGTGTACGTGTCACTCTCGGCCGCGGTGTCCTGCGTCCTCCGTCATCCGGGAGCTGGGGGCTCTTGAGCCCGGTGCTGAGCCGCTCGCGGAACCCTGCGGAGGCGAGTTCGCGCAGCGCGCCGAGGGCGGGCGGGGCATCCGGGTCGACCGAGGCGCGCGCCGGGTCCGCGGCCAGCGCCATCAGCGTCGTCGCCCGGTTGGCGAGTTCGCGGCGGGCCCGGCCGACGGCGGTGGTGTATTCGGGGTCGGCCAGGCCGATGGTCCGACCCAGCGTCCAGGCGACGGCATAGCTGACGTCGAAGATCCCGTGCACGGGCTCGTAGACGAGTGCGTGGTCGGAGGTGGTGTGCGGGCCGGGGCTGTGCTCAGTGGGCACGTCGAAAGCGGTGACCGGAGTGGCCGGGCCCCGGTACCAGGCGAAGGTGCGTTCGCCGGAGAGGGTCAGCTGCGGGACGGCGGTGTAGCCACGTGCGAGGCGGTCGCGGACGTAGTCGTCCTCGGGGTCGTCGGTGACCGGTGCGGTCACCGGCAGGCGCAGGGCGAGTTCTTCGGGGTCCTCGGCGCCGGGGGCGACGAGGTTCTCCAGCAGCGCTCCGGGGTCGGCGGCGGGCCCTTCGCTGCTGGTGAAGCTCCAGCTGTGCAGCGAGCACAGGCGGACGGCCGTCGTGCCGCCGGGCAGGGTGCCGGACAGGCGGCCCTCGAAGCCTTCGAGGGAGACGAGATGGACGGCGTAGTTACCGGGGTGGCGGGGGAAGCGGTTGGCGTTGACGACCGCGTACTCCCCTTCTTCGAGGACTTCGCCGTCGGCCCGGGTCTTGTTCGCGTCGACTACTTTGCGGACGTGGGCGAGGTAGTACATCTCGTCGTCGCGCGGAGCGACCGCGTTGAAGAGGTCCGCCGGGACGTCGATGGTCCGGCACTTGCTTCGGGCCTCAGCCTCGTCGACGCCGCCGGACGGCAGGTCCGGGCCCTTGACCCCCGCCTCGGCGGGGTTCCGCAGCTCCTCGACGGTGCGCAGCACGGTGTCCCCGGATGCGGCGGGGTCGTCGGGCAGTTCGTTCTCGCCGAAGACGAGCAGGGCGAGCCAGGGCGGGCGTGCCGGGGGCTGCTCGGCGAGGGTTCCGGCGAGGTTGCGTTCCCAGGGCAGGATCGACCGGCTCAGGGTGATGTGCGGCAGGGTCCTGGTGTAGGCGCCGGTGCTCTCGCGCGGCGGGTAGTAGGCGTGGACGGACGCTTCGCCGAGTACGAAGCGGACGGCCTTGATCTCGAAGGTCTCCTCGGACGGGAGCAGCTTGTCCTCGGCGTCCAGGTCGCCGTCGGAGTCGCTGAGGGTGTTCTTGACCACGACCCGGTAGTCGCCGGGGGTGGCACGCGGGATCAGGTGGTCGAGGAAGTGGATGCGCAGATCCGGTTCAGCGGTCACGGCCGGTCACCTCGTCGCGGTGGTGGTCAGGGGCGGGGTGGTCAGGCTGCGGCCGGCGAGTGCGGCGTAGCCGGTGAGCGGACTGTCGGTGTCGGCGCCGGGTCCCGCGCCGAGCCGGGCGAGGGTGCTGAGCACGGCGGTGCGGCGGTCCTTGACGGTGTCGGCGGCGACGGTGTCGACGATGGTCCGGACGCTTTGGTCGTCGGCCCGCGGCTCGGGCCCGGCGGGGGCGGACACGCGCAGGGGCATGCGACCGTCCGGGAGTCCTTCGTACGAGAGCGCCTTTGAGGTGACGGGCCCGGTGTCGGTGCCGTAGTCCGGCTTGGGGAGGGTGATCCTCAGTCCGGTGAGGCGGTTTTCGAGCAGCTGGTCGCCGCCGAGCGCATCTCCGGGTTTGGCCAGGGGCTTGCCCCACAGGCCGGGGGCGACCGTGCCGGTGACTGGCTTGACCACCCAGTGATGGTCGGTGGGGTGGAAGGTCGTGCCGTCCTTGGTAATGGTGACCCGGTGGGCGGAAGTGACACCGGTCTTCCGCATGGGGCGGATGTCGATGCTCCCCTCGTCGGACTGCTTGATCAGCCGGTCGTTGATGTAGAGGTGCGAGGCGGGGATGCCGGCTTCGGTGGTGAATGTGAATCCGGCCGAGGAGACGAGGGTCGGTTCCTTGGCGGCCGCGCGCCGGGCGATCTCGCCCTGGTCGGCGTCGGCGAGCAGGCCCTCGTTGGGGATGACCCGGGCGGGTGCGGGGATCTGGGTGCGGAACTCGGGCCAGTCCACGGTGGGGGTGTTGTCACGGGAGGAGCCGAAGCCGAAGCTGAAGGAGATGAACCAGAGTTTGACGGTGGCCCGGCCCCCGAAGGGCGGCAGCCACAGGTGGAGGTCGATGCCGACCTCGACGGAGATGCGGACCCGGACGAACCAGACCTTGATGGTGGCCGCGACGCCGATGCTGATGCCGAGCCGGACGTCGAGGTAGAAGGGTTTCCACTGGACCAGCACGTCGAGGTGCGCGGTGAACCACGCGGAGAAGACGCCCTTGTCGTAGACGGCGGCCAGGCGGCCACCGAACATGAACGCGGCGGGCGTGATCGCGGCGTAAGCCTCGGCCCGCACGGTGATGTCGCTGGCCGGGGACCACACGAACCCGAGGCGCTTCGGCCGGGGGTAGTGGGCGGGGACGTTGTAGTCGGGGTGGTAGCCGCCGAGGCTGATGGCGAAGTCACCGGCGCGGCTTCCGCCGGTCCAGATATAGACGGCGATGCCACCGGTCAGTTCGATCGACGGATCGAGCACATAGCTGCCGGGCAGCAGAGCCACGTCCATGGACAGACAGTGTTCGGCGGAGCTGAAACCGAGACTCAGGCCAATATTCACCCTGGCAATGGCCCGGGCATTCGGGTTGAGGGTGCGCGGCAGGCTGACGGAGGTACGGCCGAGCAGCATGGCCTTGACGCAGTCACCGAGTTCGATGACGGCGAGGGCCTTGGTCTCGATGAAGCCGAAGCTGGTGAACTTCACTCCGGCGGCGATCCAGTACTGGCCCTCGGTGGGACGGATCCAGCCGGTGGGTCCGGTGAGGGCCTTGAGCGCGTCCTCGGGGGTGTACGGCGTCGGGGCCGGCAGGCCGGGCAGGGCTTGGGCCGCATCCAGCCGTGCCACCAGGGGGAATTCGGCGATCTCGGTGCCGGTGGGGGCCTTCTTGAAGGAGCTGTTGATCCCGAATCCGGCGGAGAAGCCGGTGACGGTGAAGGGTGGCGGGCCGAAGACCGAGGCGCCGCCGAGGAGGGAGATCTCGCCGTAGATGAAGACTGAGTGCCAGCCTTCGACGCTGCGTGCCCACACGGCCTGGGCGCCGAGTTCGACCGCCATCGCCTGGACGAGGATCAGTCCGGCGAGTTCGAAGTCGAGGGTGGGGTCGTCGGGTGTCTTGTTGAGCAGGCCGCCCTTGAGGCCGATGAGCCCGTCGGCGGCGGTGGCTTCGATGTTCATGCCGTGCAGGAAGGGAAGCAGCGGGAAGCCGCCGCTCATGCCGACGTAGAAGCCGAGTCCGGCGACCTGCCAGGTGAGAGAACCGATCGTGACCTGGCCCTGGAGCTCGATCAGCAGACCTTTTTTGAAATCGTAGCGGAATACGATCGACGAGAGGTAGACCGGCCCGAACTGCTTGCCGATGACGAACTCGTATTCGAGTTTCGGCTTGTCCGGGCTTTCCGGAGCCGGTCCGAACTTCGGCGGGACGGTGATCACCAGTGCCGGGGTCGGATTGCCCATGACCGCGAGGTGGACCGCCGCACTCACGTTCTTGCCCAGCGGGACCCCTGCCGCCTCGTTCACCATCGGCAACTGCTGGAGCGGGCCGAGGTTGTACTCCGTGATGACCCGGTTGATCTTGATTACGTCCTCGGCGCTGAGATTCTCGGAGACGTACATGATCTGGAGCGCGGGCAGGGACAGCAGTCCGTTGCCGATCATGGGCCCGACCACCGGCAGCCCGGAACCGTCCCAGTCCGTGCGGGCCCGGACCATGGCGACGGTGGTGGCCTTGGGTTTGCCGTCCTGGCCGGTGCGGCCGAGCGCTGTGGTCCGCAGCACCAGCAGTTCCACCGGGTTCGCGCCGGTGCCGTGGTCCACCGGCGCTTCGGCGGTGACCATCAGGTTGTCCATCTTGCCCATCGGGTGCTGGTGCAACTGTACCCGCTCCAACCAGTCGACCAGCGGTCCGGGAAGCTCGACGTCGTACTCGCCGAGGGCTTCGAGCAGCGGAGTGATCAGCAGCGGCGGTCCGTCGAGGGGCTGGGCCGTGCCGATGGACTCCTTGTGCAGTCCGGCGCGGAACTCCAGCGGGTCGGCGACCGCCCCGCCGAGCTGGAACCCCACCCAGGGCCCGGTGCCGGGGCACCGTCCCGCCGAGGCCGCGGCCTGTCCGACGGCCAGCAGGACCCGCAGTGACCGGCCGCCGGACAGCCCGGACAGGTCGACGCGGGCAACGGCGGTCTGGAGCAGCCAGGTCGCCGGGCTCGCCTCGAAGAGCAGCGCGTCGACCGCCGTGCCGGTGGCGAAGAACCGGGCACTGGCCGGCATCTCCTCACCGGCCAAAGTGACTTTGCCGGTCACTGTCAGAGCAGCGCTGTCGGCAGTCGCCTCAGTGAGGGTCAGAACGCCGCTGGGCAGATGCTCCAGGGACTCGGCCTCGCCGCTCAGCCCGAGCCGCCCGGTGTCGAGCTCGAACGTACCGGCACCCCCCGCCGGGAACAGTGCAACCAGTTCGTCGACCGTCAGCGCCATGGGTGATTCCCGCCTGTGGACACGGTTGGGTGAGGCGCCCGCGGAAATACGGGGCCCCTGTACCGTTACGGAAAATAAAGTAGGCGTGGGGGCGCGGAAACATCAATACGGAACGTGCGTGTGGCACACTCATCCGGCCATAACGTCTGGAAAATACCGACCAGGCACCTGGAAATGATCACCTCTCGCCCGCCAAACGCACTTTTATGTGCGGGGATTCAGGTATTTTACGGGCCGCCGAAAGCGGACACCTGATCGAAGGGCCGTTCGGAGAATCGATTCGGTATGCGCATTTGTAGATGACCGAGCCCGCCACCCGCAGCCCGCTCCACTTCGCCATCCGCCGTCTCGAATGAATAGCCGAATCGCGGAATTCGGCCATGTGCCCCCAGCGCAGCGTCAAAGTCAGTTGATCAGGTAGCGGGGCGGTCCAGACCGACGAGCGGATGATCCGACCGGGAATGCTCGGTTTGGACGTGCTCCTCCGCTTCGGGGGCTGCGGGTGGCAGAGCTGCGTGGACCCAGGCGAGCGCGGCCGCCTGGTTGCCCTTGGCCGACAGGGCGCAGTCGGCATGACGCTGTTCCAGCAGGTAGACGACGGTGCCGCGCAGGTGGTGGGCGGGGTCGACGTTCTGGAACCTCCGTCGGGGTGCTGCTGCAGGTCAAACTCCAGGTGCTCGATGCCCGTTACTGAGGTTATAGGCGTGATGTCGTGAGTGTGAGGCCGGTCGCGGTAAGGCAGCCGTCGATGACGTCGCTTCGGTACTGAATCTGGCGGAGACCGAGT
>NZ_JBFBJO010000039.1:0-23457 GCF_040702165.1 Streptomyces sp. NPDC086147
GTGGGCGATCCGGGTGAAGGCCTCCCCGATCTTGCCGGTGCCGAGGACGCCGACGCCCCTCCCGGGTGCGCCGCGCCGCCCCACCCGTACCCCCTTCCGGAGGAACCCCGCATGACCGTCACCGAACAGCCCGCACCCGCCCGGCAGGTCCAGCCGGCCGAGGAGCGCCACGCCGCCGAACTCGCCTTCCTCGCCGCCCAGGACCCCGGCCCGCGCCCGCCCGGCTGGGCCCTGACCCCCCGCGCGGTCGTCACGTTCGTCTGCGGCAGCGACGGCGCGGAACTGGCCCTGCCGAAGCGCCGCGCCGGCCTGCCGTCGAAGCTGGCGATCGCCCCGAAGTTCGTCGGCGAACGCGCCCTGGTGGAACGCTGCGTGGTCACCCTCGCCGGAGAGCGCGGACTGCTCCTCACCGGCGAGCCCGGCACCGCCAAGTCGATGCTGTCGGAACTGCTCGCCGCCGCCGTCAGCGGCACCAGCTCCCTCACCGTGCAGGGCACCGCCGGCACCACCGAGGACGCTTTCCGCTACGGCTGGAACTACGCCCTGCTGCTCGCCCAGGGCCCCACCCCGCAGGCCCTCGTCGACTCCCCGGTGCTCGCCGCCATGCGCACCGGCCGGGTGGTGCGGGTCGAGGAGATCACCCGCTGCCTGCCCGAGGTGCAGGACGCCCTGGTCTCGATCCTGTCCGACCGCCGGATCACCGTCCCGGAACTGACCGCCACCGAGGACGCGGTGGTCGCCGCCGCGCCCGGCTTCACCGTCATCGCCACCGCCAACCTGCGCGACCGCGGCGTCTCCGAGATGTCCGCCGCGCTCAAGCGCCGCTTCAACTTCGAGACCGTCGACCCGATCGCCGACGCCGACGCCGAGGCCGTCCTGATCCGGCGCCAGGCCGTCGCGGCGGTCCAGCGCGCGGGCGCGCCCTTCGGCGTCGACGACGCCGTCCTCGACGCCCTCGTCACCGTCTTCCGCGACCTGCGCTCCGGCCGCTCCACCGAGGGCTGGGACGTGGAACGCCCCGGCACGGTCATGTCCACCGCCGAGGCCGTCCAGGTAGCGGCGTCCCTCGGGGTCGCGGCCGCGTACCTCCCGGGCGGGGACGTCCTCGACCTCCTGCCCGGCCACCTCCTCGGCGTCGTCCGCAAGGACGACCCGGCCGACCACGCGCGCCTCCTCGGCTACTGGGACGGCCCGGTCCGCCGCCGGGCCGAGAACGGCTCGGCGATGTGGCGCCGCCTCTGGGACCTGCGCGGGAGCCTGCGGTGACGACCCTCGACCCCCGGGCGGCCGTGGACGCGCTGGCCGCGTCCCGCGCCCCGTACCTCCTCGGGGTGCGCCACCACAGCCCGGCCCTGGCCGCCGTGGTGCCCGCCCTGCTCGACGAGGCGGGCGCCGAGGTGGTCTGCGTGGAACTCCCGGCCGACTTCCGGCCCTGGCTGGAGCACCTGGCGGACCCGGAGACCGTCGCCCCCGTCGCCCTGGCCGGGGCGGGCGAGGGCGGACGCCTGGCGTTCTACCCCTTCGCGGACTTCTCCCCGGAGCTGGCGGCGGTGCGGTGGGCCCGGGACCACGGCGCGGAGGTCGTCTGCTGCGACCTCCCCCTGTCCGACCCCGGCTGGTCCCTGACGGGCCCGGGCGGCTTCCCGGGCGTCGACGGCGTCGATGACGACGCCGCCGGTGGCGGTGCCTCCGACGGTGACGCTTCCGACGGTGACGCCGCCGGGGGTACGGACGAGGGCGCCGGCACCGGTGTCCGCCCCGTCGGCCCGGGCGCCGGGGAGACGCGGGGACACGGCTCCTTCGCCGAAGCGCTCGCCGCGGCCGGCACCGGCCGGGACGGCGAGGACATGTGGGACCGCGCCGTGGAGGTGCTGGCCCCCGGCTGCTCCCCGGAAGCGGTGCGCCGCGCCGCCCTGGGCGTGGGCTGGGCCCTGCGGAACGACGGCGCCGTGCCCGCCACCGACCTCGCCCGCGAGGCCCGGATGCGGCAGGCGATCGCCACGGCCTCGGCCGGGGGCCGCCGCGTCGCCGCCGTGATCGGCGCCTTCCACGCCCCCGCGCTGCTCGCGCCGGTGGACGACGGGGGCACGGAGGACCGGGTCGTTCCGGAGGCCCCGGACGCAGCCCCGGAGGCCCCGGCCACGACCCCGGGCCCGGGCGTCGCGGTGACCTCGTTCGTCCCGTACTCCTTCGACCTGCTCGACTCCCGGTCCGGCTACCCCGCCGGGATCCGCGACCCGCTGTGGCAGCAGGCCGTGCTCACCGCGGCCGGGGACCCCGAGCGGATCCGCGAGGCGGCCGCCGCCGCGGTGACCGGCCTGTGCCGGGAGATGCGCCGCGCCGGTCACACCGCCGGCACCGGCGAGGCCGCCGAGACGCTGCGGCTGGCCTGCGACCTGGCCGTGCTGCGCGGACTCCCCGCCCCCGGGCGCGGGGAACTCCTGGAGGCCGTCACCACCGTCCTCGGCCAGGGCGAACCCCTCGGCCGGGGCCGGGCGCTGGCCCGCGCCCTGGAGGCCGTGCTCGTCGGCACCGCGCGCGGCCGGATCAGCCCGCACGCGCCCCGCTCCGGCCTGGGCCCCTCGGTCGAGGAGGAGCTCACCCGGCTGCGGCTGCCCCGCCCGGAGGAGCCCGAGCCCCGGGAGGTGCGCCTCGACCCGCTCCGCTCCCCGCTCGACGGGCGCCGCGAGGTCCTGCTGCAACGCCTCCTCGTCATCGGCGCCTCCTACGGCGAACCCCTCGCCGTGGCGGCCACCGGCGACGGCACCGCCCTCGGCACCAAGTGGCGCCTGACCTGGAACCCGTCCGTGCCCGCGCGGCTCGACCTCGCAGGGGTCCGGGGAGTCGCCGCGGCCCAGGCCGCCGCCGGCACCCTGGCCGAGACCGCGCGCCGCGAGACCGCCGAGGGCGGCCCCACCCCGGCCCAGATCCTGACCGGTCTCACCGCCGCCGCCCGCTGCGACCTCCCCGACCTGGTCGACGCGCGGCTGAGCGAGGCCTCCGCCGTCCTGCCCGACACCGCGAGCCTGCCCGAACTCCTCGAAGCGCTGGACCTCCTGGAGGGCATACGGCGCGGCCACCACCCCGGCACCACCGAGGACGCCCGCGCCACGGCCGGCGCGCTCACCGGTGAACTCCTGGAGGCCGCCGTGCGGTCGCTGCCCGGCCTGGCCGGCAGCGACACCCCTGCGGACGCCGGTGCCCTCGTGGCGCTCGCGGACCGCTCGGCCGCCCGGCACCTGGGCCTCCGGATGGACCGGGCCCTCGCCGGACTCGCCTCCGACGGATCGCCGTTGATCCAGGGCGCCGCCCTGGCCGTACGGGTCCTGCTCGACCTGGACCCGGCCGCGGACCTCGGCGAGCGGACGGCCGGCTGGATCGACGGCGCGACCTCCCCCGACACCCGGCGGGCCCTGACGAAGCGCCTCGCGGGACTGCTCACGGCCGCGGGCCCGCTGCTCCAGGCGTCCCCGGAAGCGCTCACCCCGCTCCTCGACCGGGTCGATTCCCTGGCCGACCAGGACTTCCTCGACCGGCTCCCGGCCCTGCGCGGCGGCTTCGACGCCCTCGCCCCGGCCGCCCGGGACCGGCTCCTGACCACGGTCACCGAGCGGCTCGGCGACCGGCTCGACCTCTCCCTCGACGCCCCGCCCGAACTGCTCGCCCTGTGGGCGGCGGCCGACGCGGCCGGCCTCGCCGCGCTGAAGTCCCTGGCCCTGGCCGCCCCGGAGGCCCCGGCCGACCCGCACCCCGCACCCGAAGCGGAAGCGGAAGCCGAGCCCACAATAGAAGCCACACCCGACACAGAAACCGACGCGTCCCCCGCCGAAGCGCCGGACCGGCGGCTCGCCCCCGCCGACCGCTGGCGGCTTCTCCTCGGCCGCCACAAGGACCGGCTCTCCGCCGACGCGCGCCGCTACGCCCGCGCCCTGGACGAGCTGTACGGCAGGGGGCGCGGCGAGGGCGCCGACGACCTGGACGCCGGATCCGGCGGGGGCGGGGGACAGGAGGCCTCCTTCCCCACCGCGCGCGAGTGGTCCCAGGAGCTGGAGGCCCTCTTCGGCGCCGACGTGCGCGAAGAGGTCCTGGCCGAGGCCGCCGACGCGGGCCGCGTCGACGTGTTCGCCCAGCTCGACCCGGCGGCGGTACGCCCCTCGGTGGAACTCCTCGGCTCGGTGCTCTCCCTGGTCGGCGGCATGCCCGAGGCCCAACTCGCCCGGCTGCGACCGCTGGTGAAGCGGCTCGTCGACGAGCTCGCCCGGGAACTGGCCACCCGCCTGCGCCCGACGCTCTCCGGACTCGCCACCCCGCGCCCCACCCGCCGCCCCGGCGGACGCCTCGACCTCGCCCGCACCCTGCGCGCCAACCTCGCCCACACCCGGCGCACGGACGACGGCCGGGTCGTGGTCGTGCCGGAGCGGCCGGTGTTCAGCACCCGGGCGAGCAAGGAGTCGGACTGGCGCCTGATCCTCGTGGTCGACGTCTCCGGCTCGATGGAGGCCTCGGTCATCTGGTCGGCGCTGACCGCCGCGGTGCTGGGCGGCGTACCGACCCTGTCCACGCACTTCCTGGCCTTCTCCACCCAGGTGGTGGACCTGACCGACCGGGTCGAGGACCCCCTGTCGCTGCTCCTGGAGGTACGGGTCGGCGGCGGCACGCACATCGCGGCGGGGCTCGCGCACGCCCGCTCGCTGATCACCGTGCCGAGCCGCACCCTCGTCGTCGTGGTCAGCGACTTCGAGGAGGGCGCCCCGCTCGCCGGCCTCCTCGGCGAGGTCCGCGCCCTGGCCGCCTCCGGAGCGCACCTCCTCGGCTGCGCGGCGCTCGACGACGCCGGAGCGCCCCGCTACTCGGTGCCGGTGGCGCGCCGACTCGTCGCCGCCGGGATGCCGGTGGCCGCCCTCAGCCCGCTCGCCCTCGCCCGCTGGGTGGGCGACCGCCTCCGTGGAGAACCCCGTTGAGCCCCGAACCCCTGCCGCCCGTCGCCCCCGACGTCCTCGCCGAGGCCGTGGAGCAGCTCAGCGCGCGGCTGCGCAAGAAGCTCGACGCCGCGATCGCGGGCTGCGCCGAGCACGTCGTCCGGGCCGCCGACGGCTCCCTCGACGTGCGCTTCGGCGAGGACGCCCTCGTCACCCTGCGCCCGGGCCCGTCGGGAGCGGTCACCGAAGCGGGGCAGGCCGTCTGCACCTGTCTGCTGGCCCCGCGCTGCCTGCACCGCGCGGCGGTCCTGGGCGCGGCACCGATCGCGGACGCCGATACGGATATGGACACGGCTACGGATACGGAGCCGGAGGCTCCGGAGCCGACGGCGGACCCCGCCGCCCCGCTCCGGACCGACTCCACCACCGCCCCCGTTCCCGCCCCCGAACCCTCCGGGAGCACCGCGCCCCCGCTCACCGCCGCCCAGGTCCGGGCCGCCACCGCCCTGTGGGAGGTGGCCGCCGAAGCCCTGTCCGCGGGGGTCACGGCGGGCGGGGCGGTGGTCCAGGCCGAACTGCTGCGCGCCGCACACACCGCGCGCCTGGCCGGGCTGCCCCGTGCCGAAGCGGCCGCACTGCGCGTCGTACGGGGACTGCGCGCGGCGCGCGAGCGCGGTCGGGGACAGCGTCTCGGCGACCTCACGGGCGCCTTCCGGGACCTCCTGTCCGGTGCCGCCCTGCTCGCCTCGGGGACGGCGGGACCCGGCGCGGCCGGCACCGCGCGCCGCGCCTACGAAGAGGGCGGCAGCCTCAGGGTGTACGGCCTGTGCCGGGAGCCGGTGCTCTCCGCCACCGGGTACGGGGGCGTGTCCACCCACCTGGTGGGCCCGGACGGTTTTCGCTACACGATCTCGGACGTGCGCCCCGGCGGTCTCGCCCGCACCAGGGGAGCGGGTTCCGCGTCCGTGGCGCTCGGCGGGGCCGTCCTCGACCACGCGGGCCTCGCGCGGGGGGGACTGCGGATCGTCGGCGCCACCGTCTCGCCGGACGGGCGGCTCGGGGCGGGGCGGGGCGTGAGCGCGACCCCGCTGCGCGGCGTGGACTGGTCCGAGGAGCCCGCGTCGGCGTTGTTCGCCGGCCCGCTGGGCGAGGCGGTGGCCGCGGCGCTCGACGCCGGTTCGCCGGAGGCCGGCGGCTCCGAAGCCGCCCTCCTCGGCTGTGCCGTGGAGGTGGTCGGCCCGGCGGGCGAGTACCTGGTGGTCCGCGTCGCCGGGGGCGGGCCGCTGCTGCGGCTGGGCGCGGCCCATCCCCATCCGGAGCTGCCGCACGCCGCGAACCTGCGCAGGATCGCGGAACACCCCGGGCTCGTCCTGCGCGTCCTCGGGCGCCCCGACCCGGACCGGGCGGCGACGCTCCGGCCACTGGCGGTCGGCCCGGTGCCGGGGGAGCCGTACACGCTGCGGCTGCCGGAGGAGTGGCTCGGCCGGGCCGACCTGGGGTACGACCGCCTCCAGGGAAGCCACTTCCCGCGCGGGACCGGGGGCCACGACACGATCGCCCCGGTGGCCGCCGTACCGGATCCGCTGGCGGACGCTCCGCTGTGGCGGGTGCGGCGGCTCCTGGAGACCGGGGTCGCGGGCGGGCGGCGGGCCGTGGCCGAGGCCGGCCGGGGGGCGGACGCGGCCGGTCTCCAGGCCCCGCTGCACCGGGCGGGCCTCGGCGGGGCGGCGCAGCTCGCGGCGGCCCTGACGGCGGAGGCGGACCGCCGTCCCCGTGACGCCTTCGGCCGCCTCACCGACGCCTCCGCCGACGGCTACGCCCGGGCCTGGCTCGCCTCGGCGGTCCATCTGGCGGCGGCGGAGAGGTCGTTGGTGGTGGCGTCCTGGTCCTGACGGGAGCCGGCGGGCTCGGCGCCGTGGGCCCGGAGGCAGACACGGAGCCTCGCGTCCCGCTCCCCGGGCGGCCCGTTCGCCGCACGCCGGGCCCGGTCGACGGGCCGGAACGGGACGTGACACGCCTCGCCGGCGCCGGACTTCGTCGCGCCCCCGGGGATCCCCGTACCGCACGAGCGGGCCGTCCGCCGGGGACGAGCACGGGCGTGGGAGCGGACGCGGACGTGGGAGTGGTGGTGCTTCGCAGGGAGCTCACGGTGGAAGGCCCCCTTTCCCGGCGGCCGTTCACTGCTCTTCCGCTCCCCGGAAGGACCGGCGGCCCCCGGCGCGCCGGTCGGCGGTGAGGGCGCGTGCGCCGGTGGTGTCCGGTCGGTGTCACCCGCTCAGCGGACGGAGACCCCGTCCGGAGGAGGGAACGGTACGTCCCAGACCGTGCGACGGGCGGACACGAGGGCGGGACGAGGAATGCGACATGTGCTGCGGAGGCGGCGGGAGGCCGCACGGGCGCGTCAGGAGCGGCTCGAACGGCTCCGCCGGGACGACCGGACGCTGCTCGACCGCCTGTACGGGACTCCGTACGAGGACATCGCCTTCCCGCCGCCCCGTCCCCTGGACGACGCCGAGGCGGTGGAGATCCTGGGGTTCGCGCTGCGCCTCGGCCGGGCGCTCTTCCTGGCCGGGGCGGAGACCCGGCGGATCGAGTCGTCCGTCGTGGCGGTCACCGCCGCCTGGGGGATGGGCAGCCAGGAGGTCGACATCAACGCCCGGTCGATACAGGTGCAGTACGCCCCCGAGGGCCGGCGGCCCGTCGTCATGCTGAAGGTGATGGGCTCGGAGGACACCCGGGACCTGGACCGGCTCGCCGCGCTCGAACGCCTCACCACCCACGTCGCCTCCGGCCGGCTGGACCGGGAGGTCGCCGCCGGGGCCCTGGACCGGATCGAGACCGGGGCCTCCCGCTGGCCCTGGTGGTTCGGTCTGGGCGGCGGCGCGGTCCTGGCGGCGATGCTGTGCGTCCTGGCCTCCGGGACCACGCGCGCGGCCCTGGTGTCGCCCCTCGTCTTCCTGCTCGCCGACCGGGGCGCCTGGGTCCTGTCCCGGGGCGGCCTGCCGTCGTTCTTCGTCACCGCCGCCCAGACCGCCCTGCTCCTCGTCGCGGTCACGGGACTCGCGGCGGCCGGGGGCCTGAGCCACACGGAGGCGGCCAGTGTGATCGCGGCGAACGTGATCCTGCTGCTGCCGATCTTCACGATCATCTCGCTGACCGAGGACGCGATCGACGGCTTCCGCTCCATGGCGGCGGGCCGCACGGTGAGCCTCCTCGCCTTCTTCACCGCGCTGGCCTGCGGCTTCCTCGCGGTCGGCTTCCTGCTGCGGGGCGCCGACGCGGACGCCCGCTCCACCGCCCTGATCCCCCTCCCGATCGTCCTCTCGCTGCTCACCAGCGCGATCGGCGCCCTCGGGAACACCGTGTTCATGGGCGGAGGGCTGCGCATCGTCCCGCCCGCGGTCGCCACCGCGGTCCTGGGCGCGGGGGTCAAACTGGCCTGCGTCGGCGCGTTCGGCTGGTCCGCGCCCCTGGCGACCGGCCTCGCGACGGTGGCGATGGGCCTCGCCGCCGCGGTGCTGTCGCCGCGCACGGGCATCCCGGTCCGGGCCTTCGTGATCCCCGGCATCGCCGGCGGTGTGCTGCCGGGGCCCGACCTGTACCGGAGCCTGCTGCAATGGCTGCTGCACGTGGAGGGCGCGGGGGCCTACCTGGTGTCCACGATGGCGTCGGTGGCCGCCATCGGCATCGGCGTGGTCTTCGGGACGCTGCTCGGCACCGCCGCCGAACGCCAGTGGCACTACCGGGGGACCGGGGGAGCGGTCGGCTCCTCCCGTACCGCCGAGGGGATCGTCCCCGCCGCGGGCGAGCCCGAACGGGACACCCGGGCCCGCTGACGTCTTCGTTCCTTCGGCTGTGAACACGACGACCGCGATGGTCGCAACGGCTGCCCGGCAAACGCGGGACATGAGCCGCTCGTGCGACATAAGGCCCCCTCGGCGGGGTAGCGGCACACCCATGGATACGACACCCCTGCGCGCCGTCGCCCTCGTCTGCACCCTGTCCCCGTCACCCGCGCGGTCCAGCTCCCAGCTCCTGGCCGAGCAGGTCATGGCGGCCCTGGGCGAGCACGGCGTCACCGGTGAGACCATCAGGATCGCCGACCGCAACGTCCTGCCCGGCGTCAAGACCGACATGGGGGAGGGGGACGACTGGCCGGCGATCCGCGACGCCGTCCTGGACGCGGACATCCTGGTCCTGTCGACCCCCATCTGGATGGGCCACCCCTCCAGCATCGCCCAGCGCGTCCTGGAGCGGCTGGACGCCGAACTCGCCGAGACGGACGACGAGGGCCGGATGCTGACCTACGGCAAGGTGGCGGCCGTCTGCGTGGTCGGCAACGAGGACGGCGCGCACAAGGTGAGCGCGGACCTCTTCCAGGGCCTCAACGACGTCGGCTTCTCCCTCGCCCCCAACGCCGTCAGCTACTGGGTGGGGGAGGCCATGCAGGGCACCGACTACCAGGACCTGGACAAGACCCCCGAGTCCACGGCCGGCACCACCGCGACCCTCGCCGCCAACACGGCCCACCTGGCCCGCCGCCTCAAGTCCGCCCCGTACCCGCCGTCCTGACCGAACCCGACCGAACCCGACCGAGATCGAGGAGCGACAGACATGACCCAGCACAGGAACGACGAACCGGACCCGCGCACCACCACTCCTCCCTCCGAGGCCCCGGGGGAGAGCGGCGACGAGGAGGCGCGCGAGGAGGCGGAGGAGGCGGTCGTCGGCGAGGCGGGCGACGAGGACGACGCGGACGACCGGAGCGACGGGGACTCCGCGTAACCGCGACGCCGGGGCGGACCGTGAGGAGTTCACGGTCCGCCCCGGCGGCGTGCATCGGTGCGGAGGGCTCTCCAGAAGCCTCTCAGGCGGTTCTGGCCCGGGGCGCGCCCCCCGGCGCCTGGAGCGGTACGGAGCCCGGACCGCTCACCACCAGGACGATCCCGAGGCTCGCGCACATCCTGCGGGCCCGGGCGAGCGCGCTGAAGGACGCCGGGGACGGGCAGGGGGACGGGAATTCGAGGAGCACCCGGTCCGGACGGTAGGCGGAGACGATCGCCTCGATCTCCAGGGCCGCCGCGGCACGGCTGGTGACGTCGAGCTCGCGCAGGAGCCTCAGGTGCAGGACGCCGTCTTCGAAGGCATGGCTCAAGAGCATGGTCTACCTCCCGGACCGGGTGGGCGCCGCTGACGCGGCACAAGGCGGTGATCAAAGGCGTTGATCAGATGATCAGGTGATCGATGGGAGGGACCGGCGAGCGGTCCCGGTGCGGCGCACGGTGAGCGGTTCGTGGAACTCGACGGGAACACCGTGAGCGCCGCATCCTCGGCGCGGGCCGGCCGCCGGGGCCGTTCTCCGCCGCAGGACGCTCTGTGTCCAGCCCGAAGCAGCTCGACAGGTGGCTGCCACCCTCCATTATGCAAGGAACGCGCCTGCCTGCACCTTTCCCGTTCCGGCTCCGCGCACCGGACTTCAGGGGCCTGATTGAGGCGGGAGCGGCCGGGTACGCGGGGGACGACCACAACGGAACGAAGGAGGCAAACCGGTGAGCACGGTCGAGAAGACCATCGATGTGGACGTCCCGGTGCGGAGCGCCTACGACCAGTGGACGCAGTTCGAGGAGTTCCCCCACTTCATGGAAGGCGTGGAGGAGGTGCGGCAGGTCGACGAACGCCACTGCCACTGGCGGACCAAGGTGGCGGGGGTGCGGCGCGAGTTCGACACCGAGATCGTCGACCAGCTGCCCGACGAGCGCGTCGCGTGGCGCACCGTGGGCGGAGAGGTCCGGCAGAAGGGCGTCGTGACCTTCCAGTCGCTCGACGAGGGCCACACCAGGGTCCGGCTCGCGATGGAGGTGGAGCCGGAGGGCGTGGTGGAGAAGACCGGCGACCTCCTCGGGATCCTCGACCTGCGGGTCAAGGGCGACCTGAAGCGCTTCAAGGGCTTCATCGAGGAGCGCGGGCAGGCGACCGGCGGCTGGCGCGGCCGCATCCGCCCCACGGACGGCATGAACCCGCTCCCGGCCGACGGGACGCGGAGCGTGCCCGGCGGCACCCCGGGCACCACGGGCGGCGCCCCGGGCACGACCGGGCCGACGGGCCCGACCGGTGGGGTCCCCACCATCCCGGGCCAGGTCGACAGGTACTCGCACGGCGCGGGCGCCTGGCCGCCCGCCGACCGTCCCTGAGGACGTCCGAGAACACCCGGGGACGCCCGAGGAACCCCGAGGGCACCTGAGGAGAACAGCGGACGGCACCGGTTCCGGATCGGGGGCCGGTCACGCGGACGGACGACGTCCCGTGACCGGCCCCCGGCCGTGCGTGCCCTCCGGCGACCCGGGGGAACGCGGGCCCGGAACCACCCCCGGGACGGACGCGTACGAGGGCGGCTGCCGGGCGGTCCCGGCCCTCCCGGGGCACATTGGTACGGAGGGGCGGCCGACCCCACGCCGGGCCGCCCGCGCGTACGGCACGTGGTGCCGGGTAGTCGGTCGGCAGGAGGACCCTTTCCGGCCGGCGGAGAAGAGACGGAGCCGAACCCCGCCGCCCGGGCCCGAACCGCCTTTCCCGGCGTGAGCGAGAAGGGGCACGACATGAGCACCGATGACGGCACTTCCCGCGTGGTCGTGGGCGTGGACGGCTCACCGGCGTCCCACGCGGCCCTGCGCTGGGCACTCCGCCACGCACGGCGCACCGGAGCGACCGTGCACGCCGTGGGGGCCTATGACCTTCCCGGAGCCGGGGGGTGGTCCGCGACGGCCGTGGACGTGCTCTTCGACGAGGAACAGGCCCGGCGGTCGCTCTCCGAGGAACTCGCGGCGGTCCTCGCTCCGGACGACGACGTCCCCCTGGTCCATCACGTGGTGCGCGGAAACCCCGCCCAGGTGCTGATCGACGAGTCGGACGGCGCCGAACTGCTCGTCGTGGGAAGCCGGGGCCGGGGAGGCTTCGCGAGCCTGCTCCTCGGCTCGGTGAGCCAGCAGTGCGCCGCCCACGCTTCCTGCCCCGTCGTCATCGTCCGCCCGGAGACGGCCGACGGCACCCCGCCCGCGGGCGACACCCCCTGATACGCGTCGGCGACACGGAGGTCGGACCATCATGAACGCATCCATGTCCTTGGTGCTTCTGCCGGACGGCCATCTCGTGCTTCCCGCCGACGAGGTGACGGGCCTGCTCCGGCACCTCGCGGCCGGGTGGCTGGAGTCGACCGGCGAAGACGACCTCGACCTCGCGCCGGAGACGGTGGTGGCCCTGGCGGGGGCGCTGACGGAGGTCGCCGACCGGATCGACGTGGAGTGCATCGCGCTCGCGCCGCGCGGCGACGAGGACCCGTTCGACCAGGAGAGGCCGTTCACCGACGGGAGCAGTGAGGAGGAGGCGCCCGACGACGCCCCGTTCGACGACGGCGGTCCCCTCAACGAGGGCAGCCCGTTCGACGAGGGGCGCCCGTTCGGCGAAGGAGGGCGCTTCGACGGCGGGGACCCCCTCAGGGACGAGCACGGAGACCCGTACGACGGAGGCGGTCCGCCGCAGCCCTGAGGGAGCGCCCGCGCGGAGCCGGGCTCCACGGGTCCTCCTTCAGGAGCAGGTCCACGTCGGCGAGGCGCCGGGCGCGCGCGTCGAGCGCCGGGTCGTCCAGGTCGTCCCAGGCGAGCGGGGCCGCGACGGGCGCCCCGGCCCTGGGCCGCACCGTGTACGGGGCCACGGCGGTCTGCCCGTACGCGTTGCGCTGGATGTCGAGGTAGAGCCGCCCCTCCCGCGCCTTCTTGCGCACCTCGGTGGTGAGCCGGTCGGGGTGCCGGGCGGCGAGCACTCCGGCGACGTCGGCGGCGAAGGCCCGCACGTCGTCGTAGGGCGCCTTCCGGTCCAGCGGCACCAGGACGTGCAGTCCCCGCGAGCCGGTGGCCATCAGCTGCGACGGCAGCTCCAGCTCGTCGAGGAGGTCGCGGAGCCACCGGGCCGCGTCCCGCACCGGCCCGAACCCCTCCCCGGACGGGTCGAGGTCGAAGACCAGCCGGTCCGGGTGGTGGGGGCGGTCGACCTTCGACAGCCACCGGTGCAGGGTGACGGAGCCCTGGTCGGCGAGGAGGACCAGGGTGGACGCGTCCTCGGCCAGGACGTACGTGACGGTGCCGTTCTCCTTCGGCATCTCGGCGCGCCCCACCCAGTCCGGGAAGTGGTCCGGCACGTCCTTCTGGAAGAAGCCCCGGTCGTCGATGCCGCCCGGACGGCGCTCCAGGGTCAGTGGGCGTTCGCGCAGGTGCGGCAGCATCCGCGGGGCCACGGCGCGGTAGTACTCCGCGAGGTCGGCCTTGGTGATGCCGTCCTCGGGGAAGAGCACCTTCTCCGGCCGGCTGACCGCGACGGTGCGCCTGCCCGCCCGTACCTTCAGGGTGTCCGTCATCGCGTCCTCCCTCTCCGTGCGCGTTCCGGGCACCGCCCGCGCGTCTCCTACGGGGCCGCTACCCGCGAAGGCGCGGGCCTATCACGGCGTTCCCGCCGGGGCCGCGCCGCCTCCGATGGGCCGGCCGGAGGCATACGACCCGGCGGTCCGGGGCACTCGCGCCGTGACCCCGAAAGCCGCACGTGAGGAGCTCGACCATGAGGGCGTTGACCTGGCACGGACACCGGGACGTTCGTGTGGACACCGTGCCCGACCCCCGGATCGTCGACCCGACGGACGTGATCGTCCGGGTCACCTCCAGCGGGATCTGCGGCTCCGACCTGCACCTGTACGAGGTGTTCGGGCCCTTCCTCGATCCCGGCGACATCCTCGGCCACGAACCCATGGGAATCGTGGAGGAGGTCGGCCCCGAAGTGCGGAACCTCAAGGTCGGCGACCGGGTGGTGGTGCCGTTCAACGTCTCCTGCGGCACGTGCTGGACGTGCGGCCAGGGCCTCCAGTCCCAGTGCGAGACCACCCAGGTCAGGGAGTACGGGACGGGCGCCTCGCTGTTCGGCTACACCAAGCTCTACGGGCAGGTCCCCGGCGGACAGGCGGAGTTCCTGCGCGTCCCCTTCGGCGACACCCTGCCCATCAAGGTGGGCCAGGACGCCCCCGACCAGCGCTACCTCTACCTCTCCGACGTGCTGCCGACCGCCTGGCAGGCCGTCGCGTACGCCGACGTCCCGCCCGGCGGCACCCTGACCGTCCTCGGGCTCGGCCCCATCGGCGACATGGCCGCCCGCATCGCGCTCCACAGGGGCGCGAGCAAGGTCATCGGCGTGGACCTCGTCCCCGAGCGGCTCCGCCGCGCCCGGAGCCGCGGCGTCGAGGTCCTGAACCTCAAGGAACACGGCAAGGACCTCGGCGACCGGGTGCGGGACCTCACGGACGGCCGGGGCACCGACGCGGTCGTCGACGCCGTCGGCATGGAGGCCCACGGCGCCCCGCTCACCAAGGCCGCGCAGAAGATTCCGGGCTTCCTGCCCGACGCCCTCGCCCAGAAGATCATGACCAGGATCGGCGTGGACAGCATGAGCGCCTTCGACACGGCGGTGGACGTGGTCCGCCGCGGCGGCACCATCAGCCTGTCCGGCGTCTACGGCGGAGCCGTCGACCCCGTCCCGATGTTCAGCCTCTTCGACAAGCAGATCCAGCTCCGCATGGGCCAGGCCAACGTCTGGCGGTGGGTCGAGGACATCCTCCCCCTCCTGGACGACGCCGACCCGCTCGGCGTCGACGACTTCGCCACCCACACCCTCCCCCTGGAGGACGCCCCCCAGGCGTACAAGACGTTCCAGGACAAGGAGGACGGCATGATCAAGACGGTGCTGACCCCCGGCCGCTGAACGGCCCCGCACCGCTCGCGTCTCCCGGCCGGGCGGCCTTCCGCCTCCCGGCCGGGAGACGCGGACCGGTGTGAAATCACGACTTCGTGGAACCCGTCTCTCATGGAAGCGACCCCCCGGGACATGTCCGACCCCGTCCGCACCCCTCTGCTCGACAGCACCGCCCCCCTCCTGATGAAGGGATACGGCTGGCTGCCCGACCTGCGCCGACGCGCCGGGAACGCCCCGGCCGTGCCCGTGCGGATCCTCGGCCGGCGCGGGGTCGCGCTGCATGGCAAGGAGGCGGTGGACTTCTTCTACGACGAGCGGCACGTCCGCCGGCACGACGCCCTGCCGGGGCCCGTCCTGGACACCCTGTTCGGCCGCGGGGCCATCCACACCCTCGACGGGGAACCGCACCGCGGGCGGAAGGCGCTGTTCCTGACCCTGCTCAAGGACCCGGATCGGATCGCCTCCCTGGTCGAGCACGCCCGGCGGGCGTGGGACCGGGCCGAGGCCGACTGGCAGGACCGGGAGCGGGTGGTGCTCTTCGACGAGGCCGCCCGCGTCCTGACCGCGGCCGTCCACGAATGGGCCGGCGTCCCGCTGCCCATGGGCGAGGAGGAGACCGCCGCGCGGGACCTCGTGGCCATGGTGGACGGCTTCGCCGCCGTCGGGCCCCGGCACGTGCGCGCGCGGCGGGCGAGGAGGCGGCAGGAGCAGCGGCTCGCCCCGCTGATCGAGGAGCTGCGGTACGCGGGCGCCCCGTCCGGACAGGCGACGGTCGCGCAGGCGGTGGCCGCGCACACCGACGCGAACGGCCGGCAGCTCGATCCGCACACCGGGGCCGTCGAACTCCTGAACGTCCTGCGGCCCACGGTCGCGGTCGCCTGGTTCGTCACCTTCGCCGCCCACGCCCTGCACCGCCGGCCGGAGCACCGCGCGCTCCTGGCGGCGGACGAGCGGTACGCCTGGGGATTCGCCCAGGAGGTCCGCCGCTTCTACCCCTTCGCCCCGTTCACCGGCGGCCTCGCGGCGGCCGACACGCAGTGGGGCGGCGTCCCGATCGAGAAGGGCAGCCTGGTCCTCCTCGACCTGTACGGGCACGACCACGACCCCGACCTGTGGCCGGAGCCGTACGCCTTCGACCCGGCCAGGTTCACCCGTCCGGGCGCGACGATCGGCCGCGACGACCTCGTGCCGCAGGGCGGCGGCGATCCGGCGGCGGGCCACCGGTGCCCCGGCGAGGACATCACCCTCGCCCTCCTGACCTCCCTGGTCCCGCGCCTCGCCCGTCTGCCCCACGACGTGCCCGACGAGCAGGACCTGTCGATCCCCCTGCACCGCGTACCCACGCTCCCGCGCAGCGGGTACGTCATGGAGCGCGTACGCCTGGCGTCCCCGGTGGCGGGCTGACCGCCGTACCACCAGATCACCTGATCGCCCGACAGAGAGAGGAGACCGGAATGAGCGACGCGCACACCCCCGGCAATTCGGAGGACCCGATACCCCGTGACCGCGAGGACGAACAGGCCGCCGAGGGCGAGGACCCGCTGGCCATACCCGTCACACGGGACCCGGGCAGCGAGGACCTCCCGGACACCGACGAGTCCGGCACGGGCCCGCGGGGGCGCCCCGAGGACGGGACCGTCGACCCCGAACAGCCCACTCCCGACGAACCGGCCGACTGACCGGGACACCGCCCCCGACACCACCACCCCCGGCACCACCACCACCATCACCCCCGCCGCCATGGAAACGGAGCCCCGCCCGTGAGCCCCGCCGATCTCGTGTTCACGGCCCTGGGCCTCGGAGCCCTGGCGGCGGCGGTGCTGCCCAGACTCGTACGGCGCATGCCGTTCTCGATGCCCATGGTGTTCCTGGCGGTCGGGGCCCTGACCGGACTGCTGCCCCTCCCGATGCCCGAACTCGACCCCGTGGCGGACCGGGCCTGGGTCGAGCACGTCACCGAGATCTGCGTGATCGTCTCCCTCATGGGCGCCGGACTCGCGCTGAACCGGCGCTTCGGACTGCGCTCCTGGGCCGGGCCGTGGCGGCTTCTCGGCATCACCCTGCCCCTGACCGTCCTCGCGACTACCGCGCTCACCTGGTGGCTCTTCGACTGGCCCGTGGCCACCGCGCTCCTCGTGGGAGCCCTTCTCGCGCCGACCGACCCGGTGCTGGCCGCGGAGGTGCGGGTGGGGGAGCCGACCGACGAGGACGACGACGAGGACGAGGTCCGCTTCACGCTCACCGCCGAGGCCGGCCTCAACGACGGACTGGCCTTCCCCTTCGTCCTCGCCGCCGTCGCGCTCGCCGGAGCCGGGGGCGTCTGGGCGGAGGCCGACTGGGGGCGCTGGTTCGGCGTCGACCTGGTGGCCAAGGCGGTGATCGCCGTCGTGATCGGGATCGTCCTCGGGCGGCTGCTCGGATGGATGTTCTTCCGGGCCGGGGCCGAGTCGCTCAGGCTGTCCGAGCACATGGAGGGCTTCGTCGCGCTCGCCGCGACCTTCCTCGCGTACGGCCTCACCGAACTCGCCCACGGCTACGGCTTCGTCGCCGTCTTCGTCACCGCCTGCGCCGTCCGGGCCGCCGAACGCGGCCACGGCTACCACAAGGTGCTGCACGGCTTCACCGAGCAGATCGAACGCCTCCTGACGGCGGCGCTGCTCTTCCTCCTCGGCCACTACCTCGTCGCCACCGGCCTCGCGTCGCTGACCTGGCCGATGGTGCTGCTCGCCCTGGCCCTGATCGTGGTCGTCCGCCCGGTGACGGGGTGGATCGCCCAGCTCGGCTTCGTCACCGGCCCCCGGGAGCGCGTCGTCACCGCCGTCTTCGGACTGCGCGGCATCGGCTCCCTCTTCTACCTCGCCTACGCGCTGGGCCACCACGGATTCGAGGACAGGGCCCACGAGTTGTGGGTCCTGACCGCCACCACGGTGGCACTTTCCGTACTGCTCCACGGGATGAGCGCGACCCCGGCCATCCGCCGGCTCGACCGGCTGCGCGAGATCCGCCCGTCCGACGCGCCGCCGTGAGCCTCCCCGCACGCATGACTGTGGGCCCGGCGCCAGCCGGGCCCACAGTCGTCGGAACGGGCCGTCAGCGGCGACCGCCCCGCAGTCTGCCGAGGAAGCGGCGCGCCCGGGCCCGGTTCCGGGGGTCGGCGGCGGCGCGCCGCACCGACGCGATCGCGCGCCGTCCCTGGGGGCTGCGGCCGAAGTGCTTGATGCGGGTCAACAGTGCGGACATGGAGCCTCCTGTACTCGTACGTCGTCCGAGCGGGTCGTCCGCGAGGCGTCCGGCGGAAGGGGGCCGGAGCTTCCCTCCTCGTCCGGTCGACGTCCTCGCGGACCACGCCGATCACATCCTGTGACGGTGTCTGTACCGATCCGCATACCCCCGATGCGGCCGGACACGCGACGGCCCGTCGGCTCCGTCCGGCCCTGCCCGAAGCGCGGCCGGGAGGCGCCGACTCCCCTTGCCTGAAAGGCTTCTGACGGGGCACACGCTCCCCATGACCGTTTCCAAGACCGGCGTCCTCGTCCTCGACAGCACCGATCCCGAACCCCTCGCCCGCTTCTACGCCGCCCTGCTCGACGCCACCGTCGAACCGAGCGGCGGCGACCCCGACCTGCTGCTGCTCTCCAGCTCCTCGGGCCTCGTCCTGGGCATCCGCCGCGACCCCGGCCAGGCACCGCCGAGCTGGCCCCGGCCGGACGACTCCCAGCAGGCCCACCTGCTCATCCTCGTGGCGCCCGACGCGCTCGACGAGGCCGAGCGGGAAGCCGTCTCCCTGGGCGCGCGCCCCGTCTCCGCCGACCAGAACGGCACCCGTCTCGACCGGCGCACCGACACGCGCCGCTACACGGACCCGGCCGGCCACGCCTTCGTGCTCGCCCCCACCGGCGGTGTTTCCGCCTGACGCGCGGGGGCAGCCGCCCACGTGCCCGACCGCACGACCGAGGAGGACGACCATGAGCCACCACGAGCGCCGCCGCACCCTGCCCGCGGACGGCCCGCCGCGCACCACGCCCTCGGAGGCCGTCGGCGAGAGCGGCGACGTCGAGGCGCGCCGGGAGGCGGAGAAGGCGACACGGGACGGCCGGGGCGGGACCCCGGACGACGAGGGCGGCATGAGCGCCAAGTGCCAGTCCCCGGGCCTGGGCCGCGAGGAACAGCGCCGCCCGCACGGCCGCAGGGGCGAGGCCGAGGAGGGTTAGGGCGTGTCCGGCGGATCATGGCCGGGCAGGACGCGGCGAGGTGCCGGACGTCGTGTCCCCGGCCACGATCCGCCGGACACGCCCCGGGACCCGCCCAGCCCCCACCCGTCAGGAGGAGCCGGGCGTCGCGCGGACGACTGCGCGTCCCGGCCCCGGGCAGACGCCGGGCGGACGCCCGACCGCCCGGAGGAGGGACCATGTCCGGATCCGGAAGCTCGTACTGGACGGAGTCGGCACCGCCCGGCCGCGTCCACCCGCCGCTCGAAGGCGACCTCACCACGGACACGGTCGTCGTGGGGGCCGGGATCGCCGGGCTCTGCACCGCCCGTGAACTCCACCGCGCCGGACGTGACGTGGTGGTCCTGGAGGCCGACCGGATCGCCGCCGGGGTCACCGGGCACACCACCGGGAAACTGACCTCCCTCCACGGCCTCCGCTACGAGGCCTTGCGCCACGACCAGGGGGACCGGGCGGCGGTCCGGTACGCCGGAGCCCAGGAGTACGCCCTGCGGGAGGTGGTACGGCTGTGCGAGGAGCTCGGCATCGACGCCGAGGTCGAACACCGCCCCGCGTACACCTACACCTCCGACCGGGAGCGGACCGGGGAGATCCGCGCCGAGGCGGCTGCCGCCGCCGGAGCCGGCCTGCGGGCCGCCGAGGTGACGGGAGAGCCGGGGGAGACCGGGACGGGGCTCCCGTACCCCGTCGCGGCCGCGGTCCGCGTGGAGGACCAGCTGCAGTTCCACCCGCGCCGCTTCCTGCTCGGCCTCGCCGACGACCTGGTCGCGCACGGCGGCCGGATCCACGAGGGGACCCGCGTCACCGGCCTCAAGGAGGGCGCCGAGTGCCGCCTCGCTCTGGAGGGCGGGGGCACGGTCCGCGCCCGTGACGTCGTCCTCGCCACCCACTTCCCGCTCCGCTGCCACCCCACCCTCCTGATGCGCCTCTCACTGCGCCGGGAACTCGTCGTCGCCGCCCCCGTCGAGGAGGGCCAGGCCCCCCACGGCATGTACTGGACCGACGAGGACGACGTCCGGTCGGTGCGCACCGCCCCCCTCGCCGACGGCCGGCGGCTCCTGATCGTCTCGGGCGAGGCCTTCGAACCGGGCGCCGGCGGCGTCCGCGCCCGCTACGAACGCCTGGAGGCCTGGGCGCGCGACCGGCTGCCGGGCTTCGTCGGGGCGCCCGTGCGCCGCTGGGCCGCCCAGGACGTCCACACGGTCGACGGGGTGCCCTGCGTCGGGCACGAGCACCCCGACACCGAGCACGTCTACGTCGCCACCGGCTTCGGCGGATGGGGGCTCAGCAACGGGGTCGCCGCGGGCCGGCTGCTCACCGCCCACCTGACGGGCGCGCCCCGCCCGGACTGGACGGAGCTCTTCGACCCGCGCCGGCGGCTCCCCGTCCGCGAGACGCCCGGGGCCGTCCGGCACCAGGCCACCGTCGCCCGTCACTTCCTCGCCGGCCTGCGGACCGGCCGCCGCTGCACCCACATGGGGTGCGAGCTGGGCTTCGACGACGCCGAGCAGACCTGGGAGTGCCCCTGCCACGGCTCCCGCTTCGCGGCCGACGGCAGCGTCCTCCAGGGCCCGGCCACCCGCCCCCTGGAGGACTGAGGACCGGGGGCCTCCTCCTGCCCGTGCTTCGTGGGAGGGGAGGAATGGTACGTACGGGACGGGGGAGACGTGACGGTGAAGGGCGGCCGTCCCGGACGGGACGCGTCGGCCCGCAGGACCGCACGGTGGCAGGACAACAGAACGGAGGACCGCGATGGACACCGGCGAGAACGAGTACCGGATCGCCCGGTTCAGGGAGCGGCTCGCACGCGACGACACGGCCGAACTCGGGGTGCGCATCGAGACGCGCGGCACCGCCGTGCTCCTGACGGGCACCGTGCCGACGGCGGAGCACCGGGAGGAGATCCTCCGGCTCGCCGAGACGGAACTGACCGGCCTTCCCGTCCGCGCGGACCTCGTGGTCGCCAGTGTCGATCCCCCCGAGCGACCGGAGGAGCTGCTGTGACCGCACCGGAACGACAGGAGGACGGGGCCGTCGTCCGGGTGGCGGCCGTCGGCGACATCCATCTGAGCCCGGACTGCCGGGGCCTGCTGCGCCCCTCCTTCGAGACCCTGCCGCTCTGCGCGGACGTGCTCCTCCTCGCCGGGGACCTCACCCGCCACGGAACGGTCTCCGAGGCGGAGGTGGTCGCGGACGAGGTGCGCGACCTCGGCGTCCCCGTGGTGGCCGTCCTCGGCAACCACGACTACCACTCCGACCAGGAGGCGGACATCGCACGCGTCCTCACCGACGCGGGGGTCACCGTCCTGGAGGGCGACCGGACGGTCCTGCCGGTGGACGGCGGCCGGCTCGGCATCGCCGGTACGAAGGGCTTCTGCGGCGGCTTCGCGGGCCGCAGCGCCGGGGAGTTCGGCGAACGCGAGATGAAGGACTTCGTCCGCACCACGCGCCGGGCCGCCGAGGGCCTCCACGAGGCCCTGTCCGACCTGGCCGACTGCGAGGCGCGGATCGCCCTCACCCACTTCTCCCCGGTCCCCGACACGCTCGCGGGCGAACCGGTCGAGATCTACCCCTTCCTCGGCAGCTACCTGCTGGCCGAGGCGATCGACGGGGCGGGCGCCGACCTCGCGGTGCACGGCCACGCCCACCTGGGCACCGAGCACGGCATGACGGCGGGCGGGGTGCGTGTCCGCAACGTCGCCCAGCCCGTCATCGGCAAGGCGTTCGCCCTCTACCACCTGCCCCTCACCCGGACGCCGGAGCACTCCGGGGCCGGCCGGCCCCCGGCGGCCGGCGCCCCGATGTGACGCGCCGGGCCGACACCCCGTACGACGCGGGAGCCGCACGACCTCCGGGTCGTGCGGCTCCCACGTCACGGTCTCCGGGGCGGCCTCACGGCAGGGGCGTGCCGCCGGTGGCGTTGACGATCTCCCCGGTGATGTAGCTCGCGCCGGACGAGGCGAGAAACACGTACGCGGGCGCCATCTCCGCAGGCTGGGCGGGGCGCCCCAGGGGCGACTGCTCGCCGAAGTCCTTCACGTCCGGCATCGTCGCGGGGATCAGCGGGGTCCACACGGGTCCGGGGGCGACCCCGTTGGCGCGGATGCCGCGCTCGGCGAGGAGCTGCGCCATGCTGTGCGTGAAGGAGACGATCGCGGCCTTCGTCATCGCGTAGTCGAGGAGCGGCGGGCTCGGCCGGTAGCCCTGCACCGAGGTGGTGTTGATGACGGACCCGCCGCGCGGCATGTGGGGGAGGACCGCGCGGGAGAGCCAGAACATCCCGTACAGGTTGGTCTTCATCACCCGGTCGAACTGCTCCGTGGTGATGGCCTCGATCCCGTCGGGCTGGGCCATCTGGTAGGCCGCGTTGTTGACGAGGACGTCGACGCGCCCGAACTCGCCCACGGCCCGGTCGATCAGGGCCCCGCACTGCTCCTCGTCGCGGACGTCGCACTCGACGGGCACCGCCTTGCGGCCGGCCTCTCGGATCAGCCGGGTCGTCTCGGCGGCCTCGTCCGCCTCCTCGGGGAGGTGGGTGAAGACGACGTCCGCGCCCTCGCGGGCGAACGCCAGGCACACGGCCCTGCCGATGCCGGAGTCGCCGCCGGTGACGACCGCCGCCCGGTCGAGGAGCAGGTCGTGGCCGCGATAGGAGTCCTCGCCGTGGTCGGGCCGCGGATCCATCCGCTCGGTCGACCCGGGGTGCTCCTGCTGCTGGTCGGGGAACGGGGGGACGGGGTGGGGGGTGTCATCGGTGGTGTCCATGGGATTCGGCTACCCGGAGCCCCGTCCCGCATCCCGCCTTTCCGCAGGACAGGAGCCATCCGGGGGCCTCCTCGACGGGCGCGGCGGGCGCCACGGGACCGCCGGGTGCGAATGAGTCGTGGGGGCCGGGGCAGGCGGATTCCGGGCGGAGAACACGCTCCGCCACGCACGGCGTACGCGGACGGAGGGGCGGCGGAACGCCGGCCGTCCTTCCCCGACCGGAGAAGTGGGGACGAATGACCGAGCACGCGTGGAGTTACAGGTCGACCGCGGGGCATCTGGCCGGTGCCGACCTGACCGGCTACAAGGTCGAGGCGACCGACGGCGGCATCGGGAAGGTGGACAAGCACTCCGACGAGGTCGACGACTCCTATCTGGTCGTGGACACCGGGGTCTGGATCTTCGGCAAGGAGGTCCTCCTGCCGGCGAGCACCGTGACCCGGATCGATCCGGAGGAGCGGAAGATCTTCGTGGACCGCACCAAGGAGCAGATCAAGGACGCCCCGGAGTTCCACCGGGACCAGCACCTCGGCGACCCGGACTACCGTGACCAGCTGGGCATCTATTACGGCCCGGGCGGGCCTTTCGGCGGTCGCGTCATCTGACGCACCGCGAGGTGGCACTCCACGAAGGAACGAGAACCACGAGGGGCGGGGGGGGCGGCGGCGGCCTGGTCGGCGGGCCGCCCCGCGCGCGCGCCCCCCCCCCCCGCCGCGGCGGGCGCCGGGCGCCGGGCCGCGCCGGCGCGCGGGCCGCCC
>NZ_JBFBJO010000040.1:0-15975 GCF_040702165.1 Streptomyces sp. NPDC086147
ACGCCCTCGGCCCAGCCCGTGCCGTCCGCGCCCTCCGCGAACGCCTTGCACCGGCCGTCCGACGCAAGACCCCGCTGCTGCGAGAACTCCACGAAGGTGCCGGGCGTGGCCATGACGGTGACGCCGCCCGCGAGGGCGAGGTCGCACTCGCCGGAGCGCAGCGACTGGGCGGCGAGGTGGAGGGCGACGAGCGAGGAGGAGCAGGCGGTGTCGACCGTGACCGCCGGGCCCTCCAGACCGAGCGCGTAGGAGATGCGGCCGGAGACGACGCTGCCGGAGGTGCCGGTGCCGCCGTAGCCGCCCGCGTCCTCGTCGGTGGCGGCCCGGTCGGTGCCGTAGTCGTGGTACATCGATCCGACGAAGACGCCGGTGCGGGAGCCCTTGAGCGAGTCGGCCGGAACCCCGGCCCGCTCCAGCGCCTCCCAGGAGGTCTCCAGGAGCAGGCGCTGCTGCGGGTCCATCGCCACCGCCTCACGCGGCGAGATGCCGAAGAACCCGGCGTCGAACTCGCCCGCGCTGTGGAGGAAGCCTCCCTCACGCACGTACGAACGCCCGGGAGTGCCCGGCTCCGGGTCGAACAGGGACTCCACGTCCCAGCCGCGGTCCCCCGGGAACGGCGACACCGCGTCCGCCCCCGACGCCACCAACTCCCACAATCCCTCCGGCGAACCCACCCCACCCGGGAAACGGCACGCCATCCCCACGATCGCGATGGGTTCGCTGCCGCGCTCCTCGACCGCGCGCAGCTTCTCTCGGGTCTCGTGCAGCTCGGTCATGGCACGGCGCAGGTAGTCGCGGAGCCTGCCCTCGTTGCCGGTGGCGTCGTTGTGGGTGTCGTTAGCGGACACAGCTCTCCCCTGGAGGTGTCGGTGCCGGGACTTCAGGCGGTGCGGAAGCCACTGTCGAACAGCTGGAACAGCTCGTCGTCGGAGGCGGAATGGAGTAGTTCGGTGACGTCGCCGGTGTCCGGGGCGTCCGGATCCGGGGTGGGTGCGGCCGGGTCCGCGGCGGCGGTGCCGAGGTCGGCGAGCAGTGCTCCGAGGCGGTCGGCGACGGCCCGCCGGGCCTCTTCGCCGAGGCCGGGCAGGCCGTGTCCGGCCCGGTGCGCGGCCTCGGTGAGCCGGTCCAGCAGGGCGAGTACGGAGGCCTCGGCGCCCGGCAGTTCCCCGTCGAGGTGTTCGGCGAGGGCCAGCGGCGTCGGGTGGTCGAAGACCAGGGTCGCGGTCAGCCGCAGCCCGGTGGCCTCCGTGAGCCGGTTGCGCAGCTCCACTGCGGTGAGCGAGTCGAAGCCGGCCTCCTTGAAGCTGCGGCCCGGAGCGATCTCGGCCGGTCCGGCGTGGCCGAGCACGGCCGCGACCTCGGTGCGTACGAGATCGAGGAGGAGCGCGGCGCGTTCGGCCCGGGGCAGGTCCGCGACCCGGTCGGCGAACCCGGCGGGCCGCTCGGCGTCCGTGCTCCCGGCGGCCGGTCGCGCGGTGCGCGCGGCCGGGCGGCGGGCGGCGGGTCCGGCGAGGCCGCGCAGGACCTCGGGCAGGGCGCTGCCGGCGTCGCGGGCGGCGGCGGGGTCGACGCGCAGGGGCAGCAGGACCGGTTCCTCGCGGGCGAGGGCCGCGTCGAGGAGGGCGAGGGCCTCGGGGTGCGGGAGGGGGACGAGTCCGCCGCGGCGCAGCCGGGCGGCGTCGGCCCCGGAGAGCGCGCCGGCCATGCCCTCGCCGGCCCAGGGCCCCCAGGCGAGGGAGAGGGCGGGCAGGCCCCGGGCGCGCCGCCAGGAGGCGAAGGCGTCCAGGTGGGCGTTGGCGGCGGCGTAGGTGGCCTGTCCGGCGCTGCCGAGGAGTCCGGCGGCGGAGGAGAAGAGGACGAACGCGTCGAGGGCGTGGTCGCGGGTGAGGTCGTGCAGGACCCGGACGGCGTCGGCCTTGGGCCGCAGGACGGCGGCGAGGCGGTCGGCGCTCTGGTCGGCGACCAGGCCGTCGTCCAGTACGCCCGCGGTGTGGAACACGGCGGTGAGGGGGTGGGCGGCGGGCAGGTCGGCGAGGAGCGCGCCGAGGGCCGCGCGGTCGGCGGCGTCGCAGGCGGCGACGCGGACGCTGGCGCCCGCCTCGGTGAGTTCGGCGGTGAGGCGGGCCGCCTCGGGGGCGTCCGGGCCGCGCCGGCTGGTGAGGAGCAGGTGCCGCGCGCCGTGCCGGTGGACCAGGTGGCGGGCGACGGCGGAGCCGAGGCCGCCGGTGCCGCCGGTGACGAGGACGGTGCCCTCGGGGTCGAGGAGGGGGCCGGTGGTCGCGGTGGGTGCGGGGGCGGGCGCGGTGCGGACGGCGGCCGGGGCGTGCGGGACGCCGTCGCGCAGGGCGAGCTGTCCGGGCGCGTCGTCGCGGGTGAGGGCGGCGGGCAGGGCGGCGTAGGAGGCCGGGGCGGTGTCGAGGTCGACGAGGGCGAAGCGGCCGGGGTGCTCGGTGCGCGCGGAGCGGACCAGG
This sequence comes from Streptomyces sp. NPDC086147, assembly GCF_040702165.1. NCBI lineage: Bacteria > Bacillati > Actinomycetota > Actinomycetes > Kitasatosporales > Streptomycetaceae > Streptomyces > Streptomyces sp. NPDC086147. The sequence continues at coordinate 2,472 of NZ_JBFBJO010000040.1, forward strand.
CCCCAGGCGGTGGCCGCCGCCGGGTCGGTGACGGGGCCGGCGCAGTCGACGGCTCCGTGGGTGAGCAGGGTGAGGCGGACCCCGGCGAGGTGCGGGGCGGCGAGCCAGGCCTGGACGAGTCCGAGGGCGCGGGCTCCGGCCTCGTACGGGTCCTCGGCTCCGCGCAGGTCGGCGAGCGCCTGGACGGGCGTGCCGTCCCCGGCGCGCACGCCGTCCGGGTCCGTCGGGTCGGCGTGGTGCCGTACGCGGGCGCCTGCGGCGGTCAGGGCCTCGGCCACGGCCGGGTCGTGGTCGCCCAGGAGATACCAGTCGGTGTCCTGGACGGCGGCCGTCCCGGCGGCGGCGTCGGGGGCGGCCGGGAGGGGGTTCCAGACGGGCCGCAGCAGCGGGGCGGTGCCGGAGGCGGCGGTGTCCGTAGCGGCGAGGCGGTCGGCGGAGATCCGGCGCAGGGCGAGGGAGCGGGCGGCGAAGACGGCCCGGCCCCCGGGGTCGGCGGCGGTGACCGCGACGGCGTCGGGGCCGGCCGGGGAGATCCGGATCCGCAGGGCGTCGGCGCCCGTGGCGTGCAGGGCGGCGCCGGTCCAGGCGAAGGGGACGAGCCCGTGGGCGTCCTCGCGGGTGGCGGTGACGGCGTGCAGGGCGGCGTCGAGGAGGGCGGGGTGGATCCCGTACGCGGGGGCCTCGGCGGCCTCGGGCTCGGGCAGGGCGGCGTACGCGTAGACGTCCCCGCCGAGCCGCCAGGCGGCGCGCAGGCCCCGGAAGGCGGGGCCGTAGCCGATGCCGGCCTCGGCGAACCGCTCGTACTCCCCGTCGAGCGCGACGGGTTCGGCGCCCTCGGGCGGCCAGGTGCCGGTCAGGCCCGTGAGGTCGGGCGCTCCGACGGGTCCGCCGGTGTGGCCGGTGGCGTGCAGGGTCCAGCCGTCGTCGGCGGGGTCGTCGGCCCGGGAGCCGGCCGGGGCGGAGTGGACGGCGACGGGCCGGGTGCCGTCGGCGGCGGCCGGGCCCTGCCACAGGCGCAGCCGGACGGGCGCGTCCTCAGGGAGGACGAGCGGGTGTTCGAAGGCGAGTTCCGCGACGCCGTCCTCGCCGGCGGCGGTCAGGGCGAGTTCGAGGAGGGCGGTGCCGGGGAGCACCGGGCGGCCCGCGAGGGTGTGCTCGGCGGTCCACGGGTGGGTGCGGGTGGACAGGGCGGCCGTCCAGACGGTGCCCCGGGCGTCGGGGAGCGCGACGGCGGCGGCGAGCAGGGGGTGTCCGGCCGGGAAGAGCCCGGCGGCGGACAGCGGGGCCTGCGGGGCGGGGGCGTCGAGCCAGTAACGGCTGCGCCGGAAGGCGTACGTGGGCAGTTCGGCGGCCAGTGCGGTGCCGGTCCCGGGATGTGGCGCGAGGGCGAGGGACACGGGCAGGCCGTGCACGTGGGCGGTGGCCACGGCCCGGGCGAAGGCGGTGTCCTCGGGGCGGCCCCGGCGCAGCACGGAGAAGGTGACCGGGGCCGGACCCGTCCGGCGCCGCTCCGGCCCGTCGGCGTCGGTGTTCGTGCCGGTGCCGGTTTCGGCGTCGGTTTCGGTGTCGAGGACGGTGCGGGTCATCGCGGTGAGCACGGCGTCCGGGCCGAGTTCGAGGAAGGTGTCGACGCCTTCGGCGCGCAGGGCGCGCAGACCGTCGAGGAACCGCACGGGCCGGCGCGCGTGGCGGACCCAGTGGTCCGCGCCCAGCGCGTCGCCCGCGGCGAGCTCTCCGGTCAGGTTCGACATGACAGGAATCTTCGGCAGCCGGTATTCGAGACCGCGAGCGATCGTTTCGAACTGTGTCAACATGCCGTCCATGTGCGGCGAATGGAAGGCGTGACTGACCTTCAGGAGCTTCGCGGCACGACCGCGGCTCTTCCAGAACTCGACCAGTTCGCGGACGGCGCCGCCGTCCCCGGCGACGACGACGGCGGCGGGACCGTTGACGGCGGCGAGGTCGATCTCGGCCTCGCGGCCGGCGAGCTGGGGCGCGACCTCCTCCGCGCTCGCGGCGACGGCGCCCATGGCTCCGCCGCCGGGCAGCGCGCCCATGAGGCGGCCCCGGGCGGCGACCAGACGGGCCGCGTCGGCGAGGTCGAGCACGCCCGCGACGTGGGCGGCGGTGATCTCACCGACGGAGTGCCCGGCCACGACGTCCGGGCGCAGGCCCCGGGAGATGACGAGGGCGTGGAGGGCGGCCTCCAGGGCGAACAGCGCGGGCTGGGTGTACTCGGTGCGGTCGAGCAGCGCGGCGTCGGCCGAGCCGGGCTCGGCGAACATCACCTCGCGCAGCGGGCGTTCCAGGTGCGGTGCGAAGGCGGCGCAGATCTCGTCGAGGGCGCGGGCGAACACCGGCCGGGACGCGTACAGCTCGCGGCCCGTGCCGGGGCGCTGGCTGCCCTGACCGGTGAAGAGGAAGGCGGTGCGGCGGCCGGCGGCGGCGCGTCCGGTGACCACGCGGGCCGGGTCGGCGCCCGCCCCGGCGGCCACGGCCTCGACCCCGCGCAGCAGCTCCCCGGCGTCGGCCCCGAGCACCACGGCCCGCTGGGGGAACGCGGTGCGGTGGTGGGCGAGGGCGGAGGCGATAGCGGCCGGGTCGGTCGTCGCGTCGGTCGGGCCGGCCGGGCCGGTCGTATCGGTCGGGTTCCCGGTGCGGTCGCTGGTGGCGGCAGCGGTGAGGTGGTCGGCGAGCCGCCGGGCCTGGGCGCGCAGGGCGGTCTCGTCGCGCGCGGAGAGGGCCCAGGCGTGGATGCCGGGGGCCGGGTGGACCGCCGGGACGGACTCGACGGGGGTGGGGTCGGTCAGGGCGGACCCGGCCGGAGCGGGATCGGTCGGCGCGGACTGGGCCGGGGTGGGATCGGTTGCGGCGGACTGGGCCGGAGCGGGATCGGTTGCGGCGGACCTGTTCGGTGCGGACCCGGCCGGGGCGGGATCGGTCGTGGCGGGCTCGGCCGGAGCCCGGTCCTCCTCCAGGATGACGTGCGCGTTGGTGCCGCTGGCGCCGAACGCGGAGACGCCCGCCCGGCGGGGCTCGCCCGGCCGCTCGGGCCACGGGGTGTGCTCGGTGAGCAGGGAGACCGCGCCCGCCGACCAGTCGATCCGCGTGGACGGCACGTCGGCGTGGAGGGTGCGGGGCAGGGCGCCGTGCCGCAGGGCGAGGACGGTCTTGATGACGCCCGCGACGCCCGCCGCGGCCTGCGCGTGCCCGATGTTCGACTTGAGGGAGCCGAGCAGCAGCGGCGACGAGGCCGACCGGCCCTGACCGTAGGTGGCGAGCAGGGCCTGTGCCTCGATGGGGTCGCCGAGGCGGGTGCCGGTGCCGTGCGCCTCGACGGCGTCGACCTGGTCGGCGGTGAGCCGGGCGTTGGCGAGGGCGGCCCGGATGACCCGCTGCTGGGCGGGGCCGTTGGGGGCGGTGAGGCCCGCTCCGGTGCCGTCCTGGTTGACGGCGGAGCCCCGGAGGACGGCCAGGACCGTGCGGCCCTCGCGGCGGGCGTCGGAGAGCCGCTGGAGCAGCAGCATGCCGGCGCCCTCGCCGAAGCCGGTGCCGTCGGCGCCGTCGGCGAACGCCTTGCAGCGTCCGTCCGCGGCGAGCCCGCGCTGCCGGGAGAAGTCGATGAACATCGTCGGCGTGGACAGGACGGTCGCGCCGCCCGCGAGCGCGAGGTCGCACTCCCCGGCGCGCAGGGCCTGCGCGGCCAGGTGGACGGCGACGAGCGAGGAGGAGCAGGCGGTGTCGACGGTGACGGCGGGTCCGCGCAGGCCGAAGGCGTACGAGATCCGGCCGGAGGCGACGCTGCCGGCGCTGCCGTTGACGAGGTAGCCCTCCAGGCCCTCGGGGATCCGGCCGCCGGGGACGTGCGGGACGCGGGCGCCGTAGTCGTCGTACATCACGCCCGCGTACACGCCCGTACGGCTGTCGCGCACGGCGTCGAGGGCGAGGCCCGCCCGCTCCAGGGCCTCCCAGGAGGTTTCGAGGAGGAGCCGCTGCTGCGGGTCCATGGCTAGGGCCTCGCGCGGCGAGATCCCGAAGAACTCCGGGTCGAAGTCCGCGCAGTCGTGGAGGAACCCGCCTTCGCGGGCGTAGCTGGTGCCGTGCGCGTCCGGGTCGGGGTCGTAGAGCGCCTCCAGGTCCCAGCCCCGGTCCCCGGGCAGCGCGGAGACGGCGTCGGTGCCGGACTCCAGGAGCTTCCAGAGCGCCTCCGGGCTGTCGGCGCCGCCGGGGAGCCGGCAGCTCATCGCGACGATGGCGATCGGTTCCCGGGCGGCCTCGGCGGCCTCCTCGGCGGTGCGCAGCCGGGTGCGGGTGGCGACGAGCTCCGCGGTGACGCGCTTGAGGTAGTCGCGGATCCTGTCGTTGTTCCCGGCGTCGGCGCCCGTGCTTCCGGCGGCCGTGCTCCCGGCGGTCGTGCTTCCGGTGTTCACGTTCCCGGCGCCCGTTCCCGTCGCGGCGCTCGTGTCCTTGGCGGCGCTTCCCGTCACAGCTGCTCCTCGATGAAAGCGAAAAGTTCGTCGTCGTCGGCGAGTTCGAGCGCCGGCTCGGGGGCGGCCGTCGTGCCGGCCGGGGGTCCGCCCAGGGCGGTGACCAGGGCGGCCAGCCGCCGGTGGACGACCTCGCGGCGGATGTCGTCCTCGGCGAGCCCGGTCACGGCGGCCTCCAGGGCCTCCAGGCCCGCGAGGGCGGCCTCGCCCGCCTCCCGGCCGCCGCCCGAGGCGGTGTCCAGCTCCTCGCCGACGTGCTCGGCGACGGCCTGGGCGGTGGGGTGGTCGAAGACGACGGAGGCGGCCAGGCGCAGTCCGGTCACGGCGTTGAGCCGGTTGCGGAGTTCGACCGCGGTCAGGGAGTCGAAGCCGATCTCGCGGAAGGCGCGGGCCGGTTCGACCGCCTCGGGCCCGGCGAAGCCGAGGACGGCGGCCACTTCGGTCCGTACCAGGGCCAGCAGCTCCCGGGCACGGGCGGCGGCGTCGAGCGGGGCCAGGCGCCGGACCAGCGCCTGGACGGCGCCCTCACCGGAGCCGGAGCCGTCGGCGGTGCCGCCGCCCGACGCGGCGGCCGGTGCGGCGGCCGCGGCCCGTGGGGCGGCGGAGGCCGGGACCAGGGCGCGCAGCAGGGCGGGGACGGCCTCGGGACCGTGCGCGGCCCGCTCGCGGCGCAGGGCCTGGACGTCCAGGCGCAGCGGTACGAGCAGGGCGTCGCCGCCCGGGTCCCCCCGGCCCGTGAGGGCCCGGTCGAAGAGGGCGAGCCCCTGGGCGTTGGTCAGGGGCGCGATGCCGGAGCGCCGCATGCGGCGCAGATCGGTCTCGGAGAGGTGCCCGGTCATCCCGCTGGCCTCGCCCCACAGGCCCCAGGCCAGGGAGACGGCGGGCAGCCCGGCGGCGCGGCGGTGCTGCGCCAGGGCGTCCAGGAAGGTGTTGGCGGCGGCGTAGTTGGCCTGGCCGGGGCGGCCGAGGAGGCCGGCGGCGCCGGAGAACAGCACGAAGGCGGACAGCGGCAGGCCGCGCGTCAGCTCGTGCAGGTGCAGGGCGGCGTCGGCCTTGGGCCGCAGCACGGTGTTCAGCCGCTCGGCGTCGAGGGCGGTGAGCGCCCCGTCGTCGAGCACGCCGGCCGCGTGGATCACGGCGGTCAGCGGGTGCGCCGGGTCGATGCCGGCGAGCAGGGCCGCGACCGCGGAGCGGTCGGCCGTGTCGCAGGCGCCGAGCACGACGCGGGCGCCGAGCGCGGTCAGTTCCGCCTCCAGCTCGGCGGCCCCGGCCGCGTCCCGGCCGCTGCGGCTGACGAGGAGCAGCCTGCGGGCGCCGTGGGCGGTGACGAGGTGACGGACGAGCAGCCGGCCGAGGGTGCCGGTCGCGCCGGTGACGAGGACGGTCCCTTCGGGGTCGAAGGCGGCACCGTCGCTTCCGTCGGTCTCGGCGCGGGTGAGGGCCGGTACGAGGACCTCTCCGGCCCGCAGGGCGAGCTGCGGTGCGCCGGTGCCGAGGGCCGGGCCCAGCGCGTCCGCCGAGGCGGGCGTGCCGTCGGTGTCGACGAGCACGAACCGGCCCGGGTGCTCGGTCTGGGCGGAGCGCACGAGTCCCCAGAGACCGGCGGCCGCGAGGCCGTCCACGGTGTCGTCCGGGACGGCGGCGAGGGCCCGCCCGGTCAGCACGGTCAGGGGCACCTCCGCGAGGGGCCCGCCCTGACGGAGCCAGTCCTGTACGAGGGCCAGGGCCCGGGCGGTGAGGGCGCGCACGTCCTCGGGCGCGGCCCCCGGACCGGCCGGGAACGGCGCGACCACGGCGTCCGGCGGCGCGGCGCCCGCGTCGACGGCGGCGCGCAGCGCCACCACGTCCGCGTACACCCCGACCTCGGCACCGGTACCGGCTTCGGATCCGACTCCGACTCCGGTCCCGACGAGGCCGGAACCGTCGGACCCGAGCACGGCCAGGCGGACCGGCGGCGCGGCCCCGGGCCGTCCGGCGGGCCGTTGCCAGGCCACGCGGTGCAGCGGCAGCCCGCTGTCGGCGGCGCCGAGCAGCGCGTCCAGGCGGTCCTGCGCCAGGGGCCGCATCACGAGGGCGTCCAGGGTGAGGACGGGAGCCGCGGTGGGATCGGCGGCCTCCAGGCGCACCGCGCCCTCCCCGGCCGGGGTGATCCGCACGCGCAGCGCGTCCGCGCCCGCCGCGTGCAGGGTGACGCCCTTCCACGCGAACGGCAGCAGCACGGAGCCGTCCGGCACGTCGAGCAGCCCGCCGGCCAGCCAGGGTTGCAGGGCCGCGTCGAACAGCGCGGGGTGCACGCCGTAGCTGGCCGCGTCGGTCCGGGCCCGGGCGGGCAGCCGCACCTCGGCGAACACCTCGCCGTCGGCGCGCCACAGCGCCTCGATGCCGGCGAAGACCTCGCCGTACTCGTAACCGAGGTCCGAGAACTGCCCGTAGACGTCGGCGGGCTCGACGCGCTCGGCACCGGCGGGCGGCCAGGCGGCGGCCCAGTCCGCGGCGGTCGCGGGGGCGGCGGCGGGAGCGACGACGCTCTCGCCGTGCCGGGTCCACGCGACCTCCTCGCCGGCGGCGGCGTCCTCGGGGCGGGAGTGGACGGTCAGCCGCCTGCGGCCCTGCCCGTCGGCGGCCTCCACGCGCACCTGGACCTGCGCGGCGCGGCGTCCGTCGAGGACGAGCGGGGCCTCAAGGGACAGCTCCTCCACGGTGGCGCAGCCGGTCGCGGCGGCGGCGTGCAGGGCGAGCTCGACGAAGGCCGTGCCGGGCAGCAGGGTCCGGCCGCGTACGGCGTGGTCGGCCATCCACGGGTGGTCGGCGAGCGAGATCCGGCCGGCGAACACCGTCTCGCCGGTCGAGGCGACCGGCAGCGCGCCGCCGAGCAGCGGATGGGTCTCCCACACCATGCCGAACCGGGCGGCGGCGGCGTCACCGACCCCGGCGGGCGAGGTCGGCGCCCAGTGGCGGGTGCGCTGGAAGGCGTACGTGGGCAGGTCGACCGTACGGGCGCCCGTGCCCTCGAAGAGGACCGCCCAGTCGACGTCGACGCCGCGTACGAACAGCTCGGCGGCGGAGGTCAGGAAACGCTCCGAGCCGCCTTCCTTGCGCCGCAGCGAACCACCGGCGAGCACGTCGAGCCCGGCGGCGTCGGCGGTCTCCTGAATGCCCATGATCAGCACCGGATGGGCGCTGGACTCGACGAAGGTCCCGAAGCCGTCGTCGAGGAGGTTGCGGACGGTGTCCTCGAAGCGGACGGTCTGACGCAGGTTGCGGTACCAGTACGAGGCGCCGAGGACGGCGGTGTCGGTGAGGAGACCGCCGTCGACGGTGGAGTAGAAGGGGATCTCGGAGCGGCGGGGGACGACCGGTCCCAGGACGTCGAGGAGTTCGGCCTCGATCCGCTCCACGTGCGCGGAGTGGGAGGCGTAGTCGACCGGGACCTGACGGGCCCGGACGTCCTCGGCCTGGCAGACCGCGACGAACTCCGTGATCGCGTCGGCGTCACCGGCCACGACGGTGCTGGAGGGGCCGTTGACGGCGGCCACGCTCAGGCGGCCGGTCCATTCGCTGGAAGCGAGGCGTTCCTCGACCTGGACGCGCGGCAGCGGGATGGAGGCCATGCCCCCGAGGCCGGCCAGCTCGCGACCGATCACCTCGGCCCTCAGGGCGACCACGCGGGCCGCGTCTTCGAGCGACAGCGCTCCCGAGACGGCTGCGGCGGCGATCTCGCCCTGCGAGTGACCCACCACCGCGTCCGGTACGACTCCGAGGGAACGCCACAGTTCCGCGAGCGAGACCATGACGGCCCAGGTCACCGGCTGCACCACGTCCACCCGGTCCAGCGAGCGGCCTTCCCGTACGACCTCGACCACGTCGAAGTCCACGAACGGCGCCAGGGCGTCGGCGCACTCCCGCAGACGCGCCGCGAACACGGGCGAGGTCTCCAGCAGACCGGCGCCCATACCGACCCACTGCGTCCCCTGCCCCGGGAACACCAGCACCCGACGACCCGTCGAACCCGCCACACCCTCGAACACGGCCTCGCCCAGCGTCACCCGCCGGTGCTCGAACACCGACCGGGACGACACGAGGGAGTACCCGGCGTCCAGCAGGCGAGGCGCGTCCGCCGTCTCCAGGCGGGCCCGGAGCCGTTCGGTCTGGGCCTTGAGCGCGGACTGCGACTTGGCGGTCACCACCAGCGGGACGACGGGGAGTTCGCGGGTCGCGGGCTCCTCCGCCGCCTCCCGTACGGGCGGTTCTTCGAGGATCACGTGGGCGTTGGTGCCGCTGACGCCGAAGGCGGAGACGCCCGCGCGGCGCGGGCGCCCGGTCTCGGGCCACGGGCGGGTCTCGGTCAGCAGCTCGACCGCGCCGGCCTCCCAGTCGACCTGGGAGGACGGGGCGTCCACGTGCAGGGTCCTGGGCAGCACGCCCTCGCGGAGCGCCATCACCATCTTGATGACGCCGCCGACGCCGGCGGCGGCCTGCGGGTGGCCGACATTGGACTTCAGGGAGCCGAGCCACAGCGGCCGGCCGGCCGGGCGCTGCCCGTAGGTGGCCAGCAGCGCCTGCGCCTCGATGGGGTCGCCCAGCTTCGTGCCCGTGCCGTGGGCCTCGACCACGTCCACGTCAGCGGTGCCGAGACCGGCGTTGGCCAGGGCCTGGAGGATGACCCGCTCCTGGGAGGGTCCGTTGGGGGCGGTGAGGCCGTTGCTGGCGCCGTCCTGGTTGACGGCGTCGCCGCGGATGACGGCGAGCACCGGGTGGCCCTTGCGGACGGCGTCCGACAGCCGCTCGACGGCGACCATTCCGGCGCCCTCGGCCCAGCTCGTGCCGTCGGCGGCGTCGGCGAAGGCCTTGCTGCGCCCGTCGGCGGCGAGCCCGCGCTGCCGGGAGAACTCCACGAACAGTCCGGGGGCGGCCATGACGGTGACGCCGCCGGCGAGGGCGAGGTCACACTCCCCCGCGCGGACGGCCTGCGCGGCCATGTGCAGGGTGACCAGGGAGGAGGAGCAGGCCGTGTCGACGGAGACGGAGGGGCCTTCGAGGCCGAGCACGTACGAGATGCGGCCGGAGACCACGCTCGCGGACTTGCCGGTGAGCAGGTAGCCCTCGTGCTCCTCGGAGGCCTCGTGCAGCCGGGAGGCGTACTCCTGGTGGGTGAGGCCCGCGTACACGCCGGTACGGGTGCCGCGCAGGGACAGCGGGTCGATGCCGGCCCGCTCCAGGGCCTCCCAGGAGGTTTCGAGGAGGAGCCGCTGCTGCGGGTCCATCACCAGGGCCTCGCGCGGCGAGATCCCGAAGAACTCGGCGTCGAACTCGGCCGCCTCGTGGAGGAACCCGCCCTCGCGGACGTACGTGGTGCCGCGGCGGCCCGCCTCCGGGTCGGGGTCGTAGACCTCGTCGAGGTTCCAGCCCCGGTCGGCGGGCGCGGCGCCGATGACGTCGCGTTCGGCCATGACCAGGTCCCACAGGGCCTCGGGGGTGTCGGCCTCGCCGGGGAAGCGGCAGGCCATGCCCACGATGACGACCGGGTCCTCGGCGTCGGCGACCGCGCGGGCGGCGGCGAGGAGGGGCGCGGGGGCCGTGGCGGGGGCGTCGCCGAGGAGCTTCCCGAGCAGGTACGCGGCGAGGGCGCCCGGGTTGGGGCGGTCGAAGACGACGGTGGCGGGCAGCCGCAGGCCGGTGGCGGCGGCGAGGCGGTTGCGCAGCTCCAGCGCGGTGAGGGAGTCGAAGCCGGCGTCCTTGAACGCCCGGTCGGCGCGGACGGCGTCGGTGCTCGGGTGCCGCAGCACGGCCGCGGCCGCGCCGCGCACGAGCTCGACCAGCGTCCGGGTCCGCTCGGTCCCGGTGAGTCCGGCGAGCCGCCGGGCGAGTCCGTCGGCGGGGCCGGCGTCGGTTCCGGCGAGGGCCTGCCGCCGCTCCTCCTCCAGCGCGCGCCGGGCCTCGGGCACGGTGTCGAAGACGGGTCCGGGGCGCAGCGCGGCGGTGCGCGGGGCGAAGTCGGCCCAGTCGACGTCCAGGACGGTGACGCAGGTGTCGCCGAGGTCGAGGGCCCGGTGGAGGGCCTCGACGCCCTCGTCGGGGTCCATGGCCCTGATGCCCCGGCGGCTCAGGCTCTCCTCGCCCGCGCCCTCGGCCATGCCGCCGCCGCCCCACAGGCCCCAGGCCACGGAGGTGGCGGGCAGGCCCTCGGCGCGGCGCCGCTCGGCGAGGACGTCGAGGGAGGCGTTGGCGGCGGCGTAGGCGGCCTGGCCGCCGTTGCCCCAGGTGCCGGTGACGGAGGAGAAGAGGACGAAGGCGTCCAGTTCCAGGCCGCGTTCGCGGGTGAGTTCGTGCAGGTGGTGCGCGGCGTCGGCCTTCGGGGCCCGGACGCGGTGGAAGGCCTCGGCGGTGACGGAGCCGATCACCCCGTCGTCGAGCACGCCGGCGGTGTGGAAGACGGCGGTGGGCGGGTGGGCGTCGAGCAGGGCGGCGAGCGCGTCGCGGTCGGAGACGTCGCAGGCGGCGAGGGTGACCTCGGCGCCCAGGGCGCGCAGTTCCCCGGCCAGTTCGGCGGCCCCGGGCGCGTCCGGGCCCCGGCGGCCGGCGAGCACCAGGTGCGTCGCGCCCCGGCGGACCGCCCAGCGGGCGACGTGGGCGCCGAGGGCGCCGGTGCCGCCGGTCACCAGGACGGTGCCGCGGGCCGTCCAGCGGGCGTCCTCGGGCGTCCCGGCGGTCCGGCCCGCGCGGGTCACCCGGCGACCGTAGGAGCCGGAGGCGCGGACGGCGACCTGGTCCTCGGCGCCGGGGCGTCCGCCCCGGGCCAGTACGGCGGCCATCCGGTCGAAGGCGCGGGCGTCGGGCTCGGCGGGCAGGTCGACGACCCCGCCCCAGAGGGCGGGGAGTTCGAGCGCGGCGACCCGGGCGAAGGCCCACACCTGGGCGCCGGAGTCCTCGGGCAGCTCGCCGGGGGTGACGGCCACGGCCTGCCGGGTCAGGGACCAGAGCACGGCCGGGGCGAGGTCGGTGTCGGCGGCGGCCTGGACGAGCGCGAGGGAGGCGAGGACCGCCTCGGTGCCGCCCGCCAGCGGGAGGAGGGACAGCACTCCGTCGAGGGCCTCGCCCTCGGTCCGGTAGGCGTCCAGCCGCGCGGCCAGGTCCTCGCGGGTGGCGGTGTGCGCGTCGACGGTCAGGCGCTCGGTGCGGGCGCCGTGCCGGACGAGCGCGGCCTCGGCCGCGTCGGCGAACGCGCCCTCGCTCTCGCTCTCGGGGAGGACGAGGAGCCACCGCCCGTCGAGAGCGGAGGCGCCGGACGCTCCCAGGCCCTTCCAGGTGGTGCGGTAGCGCCAGGAGTCCGTGCCGGCGGGGTCGGCGGCGACGGCGACGGCCGGGGCGACCGGCTCGTGCCAGTAGTGCTCGTGCTGGAAGGCGTACGTGGGCAGGTCGACGGTCCGGGCGCCGGTGCCCTCGAAGAGGGCGGCCCAGTCGAGGTCGACGCCGCGGACGAACAGCTCGGCGGCGGAGGTCAGGAACCGCTCCGAGCCGCCTTCGTGACGCCGGAGGGAGCCACTGACCAGGACGTCCTTGCCCTCGGCGGTCTCCTGGATGCCCATGATGAGCACCGGGTGGGCGCTGGACTCGACGAAGGTGCCGAATCCCCGGTCGAGGAGGAGTCGGACGGTGTCTTCGAAGCGGACGGTCCGGCGGAGGTTGCGGTACCAGTAGGAGGCGTCGAGGGTGGTGGTGTCGGCCAGCTCGCCGGTCACGGTGGAGTAGAAGGGGATCTCGGAGCGACGCGGCTGGATCGGGCCCAGGACGTCGAGGAGTTCGGTCTCTATGCGCTCGACGTGGGCAGAGTGGGAGGCGTAGTCGACCGGCACCTGACGGGCCCGGACGTCCTCGGCCTGGTAGGCGGCGACGATCTCGACGATCGCGTCGGCGTCACCGGCGACGACGGTGCTGGAGGGCCCGTTGACGGCGGCCACGCTCAGACGGCCGACCCATTCGACACCAAGGCGTTCCTCGACCTGGACGCGCGGCAGGGGTATGGAGGCCATACCGCCGAGGCCGGCCAGCTCGCGACCGATCACCCCGGCCCGCAGGGCCACGACGCGGGCCGCGTCTTCGAGCGACAGCGCGCCCGAGACGGCGGCGGCGGCGATCTCGCCCTGTGAGTGGCCCACCACAGCGTCCGGTACGACTCCGAGGGAACGCCACAGTTCGGCGAGCGAGACCATGACGGCCCAGGTCACCGGCTGCACCACGTCCACCCGGTCGAGAGAAGCACCGGTCCGTACGACCTCGACGGCGTCGAAGTCCACGAACGGCGCCAGCGCATCCGCACACTCCCGCAGCCGAGCCGCAAAGACAGGAGAGGTCTCCAGCAGACCCGCGCCCATCCCCACCCACTGCGTCCCCTGACCCGGGAACACCAACACCCGACGACCTGCCGAGCCCGCCACCCCCTCGAACACGGCCTCGCCCAGCGTCACCCGCCGGTGCTCGAACACCGACCGGGACGACACGAGGGAGTACCCGGCGTCCAGCGGACGCGGCGCGTCCTCGCCGTTGAGGAAGGAGGCCAGCCGGTCGCCCTGGGCCCGCAGGCCGGCCTCCGACTTGGCGCTGAGGACCAGAGGGACGACGGGAAGTTCGTGAGTCGCGGGCTCCTCCGCCGCCTCCCGTACGGGCGGCTCTTCGAGGATGACGTGGGCATTGGTCCCGCTGACACCGAAGGAGGAGACGCCAGCACGGCGCGGGCGCCCGGTCTCCGGCCACGCACGCGACTCGGTCAAGAGCTCGACCGCGCCCGTCTCCCAGTCCACCTCGGAGGACGGAGCATCCACGTGCAGCGTCCGGGGAAGCGTCCCCTTCTGCATGGCCATCACCATCTTGATGACGCCGCCGACTCCGGCGGCGGCCTGCGCGTGGCCGATGTTGGACTTCAGCGAGCCCAGCCACAAGGGCTGCTCCGCCGGACGCCGGCCGTAGGTCGCCAGCAGCGCCTGCGCCTCGATCGGGTCGCCCAGCTTGGTGCCCGTGCC
>NZ_JBFBJO010000041.1:0-15117 GCF_040702165.1 Streptomyces sp. NPDC086147
TTTCTGTTTTTGTGTGTTTTTTTTTCAGCGGTTCCCCCCCCCCCCCCGCCGCCCGCGGGGGGGGGGCCCGCCCCCCCCCCCCCACGTCCGGAATGGTCCGCTGGTGTGACCTGAAGTGACCGGCGCGTGCTCTCCAGCGCTTCGTCCAGGTCGGTGTCGGACCCCGTCCGCTGGGACCTTCTGATCAGAGCCCTGGCCAGCGTGGATTCCAGCACGGCTCTGTCCGCGTACTCGGCGGGTGCGCCAAGCAGTGCGTCCTGGGTCACCTGTACGACCCGGTCGAGGTCCTCCAACGCATGTGTGTGCCGGGCCCTCGCCGTCAGCGCCGCCGCCAGGTTGGACTTGTGGGACGGCTTCGCCGGGCTCGCCCGGACCGCTTCGTCCAGCAGGGTGACGACCCGGTCGAGATCCGCGAGCGCTCCCTCGCTCTCGTACCGGAGTCGGAGGGCTCCCGCGAGGTTCGACCGTCGACCGGCCCACTCGAACTCGCCGTCGGGCGTCACGGCCACGGCCTCCTCCAGCAGTGTGACCGACTCGCCCAGGTCCTCCTTGGCCCCCGCCTGCTTGTAGCGCTCCCACAGCGCCATCGCCAAGTCGGACAGGTACATGGCCCGCTGGACATGCCGCTGGTCCACCGTCTCGACCGTGACGCGTCCGACGGAGATGGCCGAGTGGAGGTCCGCCATGTCTCCCGTCCGGTCCAACCTCTTCTGGAGAGCGGAACGGGGCCGCAGGTCACCGCGTCGTCCTGCGGGGCATGGAGTTCTCCGGAGAGGGACAACAGCTCTTCGTCGTGACCTCCAACCACGAGGGCACGAGGTTCTGGCTGCACACGATCCAGACCCGGGAGGGCCCTGGTCCCGTCGCGGTTCGTGGACGTGACGCACGGCCCTGCCGTCGCCGGGGAGCCGTTCACGGTGACCGGACGACTGGACCTGGACGGACCGGCACCCACCGCGGTGCCGCGGATCACGGTGCAGCGACTGAACGGCCTTGAGGTCACCAACCTGCCGCCGGTCCCGGTCGCCGAGGACGGAATGTTCGTCCACGATGACCCGCGGCGGCCGGTAGCCGGCGCACGGCGCGGCGGGCTTCCTCCCGCGGCAGTCTGCCGCGGCGACCGCTCGGTGCGGCGGGTCGCGCTCCGGCTCGCCGCGCTCGACGCCGAGGTGACCGCTCTGGCTCCGGCTGGTCGCCTCCGTCCCGCCGGCCGACGACAACTACTACCGGGTCCTGTTCCTGATGCGTATCGGCGGCCCCGGTTCGAATCCTTCGAATTCGGCGGTGAAATCCGGAGGTATCGGCTCGGCAGGGCCACGCAGGGGACAGTGCCGCCGGCCCGGTCGGTCCGGTAGCCCACGTGTCGGAGCCCGGAGCCCTCGCCCGCTCAGGGAGCAGTAGGGTCCGGCGTCACGTCGGATCGTGGGCGGTGCCCTCCACCACCGGAGGCGACGGCGCGTCTGTCAGGGCGCGGGCGGCGGCCAGTTCGTCACGTGTCGCCCGTTCCACGGCCTCGAGGTAGAGGAAGGCGTCCTCGCCGATCGGGACCCGCAGCGGCGTGGCGCTCTCCGAGGCGACGAGAGCGAGCACCCGGGCCGCGAAGTCCTCGGGCCGGCCCATCGCCGCGTCGTCGGCCATGCCGCGCAGTCCGTCCAGCATTCCGGCGGTCGTGGTGGCGTACTCGGGCATCCGCCGTGCGGACCGGCCCAGCGAGGTCCCGTAGCGCGTGGCGAAGCCCCCCGGTTCGACCACGGTGACCCGGATGCCCAGGGGGGCGACCTCGGCGGCGAGCGTCTGGCTCATGCCCTCCAGCGCGAACTTCCCCGCGACATAGGCGCCCAGGCCCGGAAAGGCCATCCGGCCGGCGAGCGACGAGACGTTGACGATGTGGCCGTGGCCCTGGGCACGCATGCCCGGCAGGACGAGGCGGACCAGCCGCCACGGGCCGATCAGCAGGGTTTCCAGCTGGTCGCGTATCTCGGCGTCGGAGACCTCCTCAGCAGCGCCGAACAACCCGGCCCCGGCGTTGTTGACCAGGACGTCGATGCCGCCGAGCCGTGCGGTGGCGCGGCGGACGGCCTCCTCGCACTGGGCCGCGTCGCGCAGCTCCAACGGGATCGGCACGATCCGCCCCGGGTGGCGGGCGGCCGTCTCCTCCAGTGCCGCGGTGCTGCGGGCGGTGACCGCGACCTCGTGCCCGGCGGAGGCGGCCGCCTCCGCCAGCGCCCGGCCCAGACCCGACGAGCATCCGGTCACCAGCCAGCGTCGTCCCATACGTCCCCCCGTGATGTACGGCATCGCTGCCGGTCCTCGTCCGGCGGGCGGCCTCGGCCGCATTCCGGTTCCGCGCTCATGGTGGGGCCGCGGGGAACGGCGGGCCATGCCCGTGCGGGGGCGCGCGGGCGCATGGGAGGAGCGTGCCCGGCGCACCCGGGTGCGGCTGACGCACCCTGCTTCACCTGTGCTTCTCGTCGCCCTCCGGCCCCTCGGTGCCCGAGCTTCCGATCCCGGTACCGTCCTTGTGCGCGGCGGCCATTCTGCGCTGTTCGCGCCGCCCGAGGAACACCTTCACCGGGAAGAGCGCCAGCCAGAACCACAGTGCCGCGTGCGGGGCGACGAAGGCGAGCGGCACGGAGAGCCCGAAGACGAGGATCGTCGCACCGAGATCGACGGCGGTGTCCCCCCACTCCCCCACCGTCCGGATCCCGTGGCGCGTGCGCAGGGTGGCGAACATCGCGAACTGGAGCAGGTCGACCAAGCAGATGGTGGCGGCGTAGGCGGCGACCGCGACCGGTTCGCGGGCCCCGTACTCGGCAAGCATCGAGGTCGGGAAGGGCACGATGGCGATGACGGCGAGGACCGCCAGCGCGAGATACTGCGGGACGCCGCCGACGGTGGCGGCCATCGACAGGATCTGCCGCTGGTCCCGCCAGAAGACGCAGCAGATGAGGAAGGACAGCGCGTACGCGGCGAGCGACGGCAGGGACGCGCGCAGCGCCTCGTGGAACTGCTCGGTGGCGAGGCCCGGAGGGACCCGCACGTCGAGTGCGAGGAGCGTCATCGCGATCGCGAAGATACCGTCGGAGAGAGTGATCAGACGCTCCGCGCGCGGTGCCGAGGGGCTGGCGTTGTCCACTCCGACACCTTGATCCCCGCCGGGGCCGGAACGGTGGATTACTCCGACCGGTGGCATGCCGCCGGGCTGGTGCTCCACGGAGGGGCGCCGGGGGCGGAGAGCCGGCTCGGTCGGAGGGTGGTGTCCGTGCCGGGGAGCCGGACGATGTTCATGTGCGGCCCTGGCGGCAGGCAGTGGCACGGGGGTCAGGGAGTGTTGCGACGACTACGAGCCGATCGAAGGGGAGCGGGACGGCGCTCGGGTCACCGGAAAGAGCGCGCACGCGTTCGATCGTCCATCCGGTGGGGAGTCCTGAGTTCACCGGCGCATGGTCTCAGCAGCGTGCCCGTCACCACCACTCCTCACGGGCTGCGACCAGCGCAGTCGCTTCGTACCGGACGGCGAGCTTTTCGTACCGGGTGGCGGCCTCCGGCATGCTCGTACGGCGCCGGGGCAGGATCCGTGGGATCCGTACACGTGCGGCGGTGGCAGTGGACGGGTCGTGCCCGGGAGGAGAGCAGGCAGTGGCGAGGGAAGACACGGGTGCCGAGCAGGAGCGCCCCGGCATCCGGCCGGCGGTACGGGAGACGTACGGGCCCTTGGACCTGGGGCGGCAGCCGATGTTCGGCGGTGGCTTCATCAACTTCGGTTACTGGCAGGGGATCGACCTGGCCGGACCGCTCGGCGAGAACGAGCGGGCCCGCAGTCAGCAGGCCCTGTACCGGCACGTCCTGGACGCCGCCGGGCCGCTGCGCCGGCGGCGGGTGCTCGACGTGGGCTGCGGGCTGGGCACGGGCTGCGCGGTCGCCCTCACGGAGTACGGGCCCGACGCCGTCACCGGCATGGACATCCATCCCGACCAGCTGACCCGGGCGCGCGAGACGCATGCCGTACTGCTGGAGGAGCAGCCGGGCCGGCTGCGGTTCGCCGAGGGGGCCGCGGAGCGGATGCCCTGGCAGGACGGGGCGTTCGACGCCGTCGTCAGCGTCGAGGCCGTGCAGCACTTCCCCGACCTCGCCGGTTTCGCGGCCGAGACGGCACGGGTCCTGCGGCCCGGCGGAGCCGTGGCCGTCACCAGCTTCTTCACCGCGGACGATGTCCCCGGCCGCCCCGAACAGCTCGCGGGACTGCTGGAGACGTACGCGAGCGGCCTGGACATCGCCCGGCCCGTGACCGCCCTCGCCGAGGCCTTCGCGGCCGCGGGCCTGGCCGAGGTGCGGACCGTGTCCATCGGCCCGGAGGTCTGGCACGGCTGGGACGCCTGGCTCTCCCGCTGGTGGGCCCCGGGCACCTGGCCGCGCAACTTCCTGCGCGCGTACGAGGAGAAGATCCTCGACTACTTCGTCGTCACGGCGGTCAGGCCGCGCTGACGCGCACCCCGCCCGGCGCCGTCCCGGGCGCCTCCCCAATACTCGTGCCCTGAACGTGCACGTCAGAGGCACGTTCCTGCCTTGAGGAAGCCTGGGACAATGACTCTTGCCACACCCCTGCGGGCCCTGCGCCGGGTACTGACCGTCGGTGCAGCCGCCGTCCTGGCGACCGCCGGCCTCGCGCCCACCGCGGCCCGCGCCGACGTCGTCACGCCCTCGACCGCGCCCTCCGTGCGGATGCTCACGTACAACGCCTGCGGCAATGTGTGCGCGCACGAAGGCGTCACGGCGGCGCAGTGGGCCGCCACGGTCAAGACCTCGATGGACAACTGGTCCGCCGACACCCTCCTGCTCACCGAGGCCTGCTACGGCCAGTACGCCGCCCTGCGCGACAGCCTCACCGGCTACCAGCCGGTCTGGCTCGCCACGAGCAGCGGCCCGGCGGGCTGCGGCAAGTGGACCGCTACGGGCGACAAGCGCTTCGGCATGGCGGTGTTCGTCAAGAGCACCGCGCCCGTGGAGCGCCTGACCGCCGACCTGCCGGAGAACCCGGTCGACTCCAACAAGCGGGCACTGCTCTGCGCCAAGGGCGGTATCGAGGGGCGTACGGCGCTCGCCTGCGTGACCCACCTGACGCACAAGGGCGACAGGGACGAGAACGACGAGGACCTTCTCAACACGGCCCGCATCCAGCAGGCCCAAGCCGTGCGGGCCCGGGTCGACGCCTGGTCCCTGCCGGGGAACCTGCCCGTGATCCTGGGCGGCGACTTCAACGCCCACCCCGGCGACACCGAGATGGGCGAGTTCTACGGCTTCCAGGGCGGGACCGGCCGCTACGGCGAGGTGGACGAGACCGACAAGGACCGGTTCCCGACGGGCTGCGCGGGCCTGAACTACTGCCGCTCCGGCGAGTCCACGCACGACAACGGGAAGCTGGACTACATCTTCGTGTCCGCCGACCACTTCAAGACCGTGCAGGGCGATGCCATGGGCCGCACCGCCAACATGTCCGACCACAATCTGCTGCGGGGCGCGGCAGCCTGGGAGTAGGCGTCCGGAGCGCTCGGCCGGAGCTCAGCAGCCGATGCGTTCGGCATGATGCGACCAACTGCGGTCATGTTGCCGAGATCTACGCGCGGGAGGCCCCGGCCGAACTCGTCGTCGTGGACACCTCGCCCGGCCCCGACCGAGCCGCTGCCCGCCGAGTGGTGTCCATCCGGTGGACGCCACTCGGCGGAGTGGGTGCGCCGGGCACGAAGGGGCGCCCGGGGCGAGTGGGCATCGCTTGCCGGCAGAGAGTGCGTCCCGGGTATCGGAGTCAACGGCCTGTGGCTCTGGTCCATCACTCGGTTCCGGCGCTGCTCAGGACTCGGGCGCTGGAAGTCGCGGCAGGCGAAGTCGTCTTTGCCCGACGTTTCACACCTCGTCGGTGGTTGAGGACGTGATCATGTGCAGCTCGTGTCTGGGGTGGTCTGCTCCCCAGGTCCGAGTGCGCTGGGCAAGGATCTGCGCCAGCTTCTGCTGTCCGGCCCGACGCGGTAAGACGTCACTCCGGAGCGGCCCACGGTCTCCGCAGGGACATCACGCCACGCGACACCGGTCCGCAGCACCTACGTGACGCCGCCGCCTCGATCACGCCTCCGATCCGGTGGACGGCGGGGGTCGATCCGGCCGGGCCGATGATCTCTATGGTGACGGCACGGCCCTCCGCCCGGACTATCCGCACGGCCGGGAGCGGGATCCGCGTCTTCTCGTGCCCTCGGGTCAGTACGAGCTCGTCGTCATCGGCCTGGGTGCTGTCCCCCGACGGCGTACGCCAGGCACTCGTCCGGCACGCCCGCGCCCTCCTGACAGCCAACCGTTGCCAATGACGAACACCGGGGCGAAGGGAGATCGCGTTTCCCGAGCACGGGGCATCACCGCCCCGCACCTCGAAAAGCCCCGGTCAACGAGCCTGCCTCACCTCATGACGAGGTCACGGCAAAAGACGACGACTACCTTGGCGATGTCGGTTGTCCGGGCCGGTTATCCGGTTGGCGCCCGGGTGCCCGCGTTCGGGAGGACGACCCGGATGCCGAACCCGTACGTGCCGGTCGCCGCCGCGATCCCCATGAAGAGCAGGGCGAAGTGCTCCTGTCCCCGGGCCGTCTCGATGCCGCCCAGGTCGAGGAGGGAGCCGTCGGGCCAGCCCAGGTCGTGCAGAAGGCCGCAGACGGTCTCCTTCGCCGACGGGTCCTCGCCGGAGAGGAACACCGTGCTCGGCCCCTCCAGGGAGTCCGGTGCGACCATCAGCCCGCGGTCGATCGTGGAGAGGGTCTTCACCACGTGCGTGTCCGGGAAGGCCTGCTGGATCTCCTCGCCGAGGCTGACGAGGGGGTGCGAGAGCGTCCCGTCCTCCAGGAAGCCGACGGCGACGTCGAACAGGACCTTCCCCGCGAGCGCCGGAGCGCCGATCGTGTGGAGCAGGGCCACGGAGGCCGTGCCCGGGGTGGCGTTCACCAGCACCTCCGCGTGCGCGGCGGTTCCGGCGGGAACGTCGATCCGCACCCCCGCCTCGATGAGGTCCTCCAGCCTCTTCGTCAGCTCCGGGTCGTCGGGCCGGCGCGACCCGACGACGACGTCGTGGCCGGCCCGCGCCCAGCCGCCCGCGAGAGCCCGTCCCACATGTCCTGTTCCGAGGATTCCGATTCGCATGCCGTTCATCCTGGTACCGCCGCCCCGTCCTCGCCTCGGCCCCTGAGCCCTCACCGCATCAGCCATTGGTCCTAGGCGTGTTGGCCTGCGGGCTCGTTGGCGCAGCTGACGGCGCATGGGAGCCTGCCCAGTGCGGTGAGGTGCGGCAACGGCAGTGGGCGCGCGCCCAGAGGGAATCGCCTACCGACCGAGGGGCCCGGCGGATGGTCCGCAGGATGCGCTGCTCCTCGTCGTCATCGATCTCGCGGACGCGTACTCGCTCAGCCACCGGCATGGCTTCCCTGCCACGCGCTGCCGGCGGGGGTCATTCCGTCGGCGTACCGATCCGCAGCCGGTTGCCGTCAGGGTCGCGCAACTCGATCTCACGCGCCCACGGAGCATCCTTCACCTGCACACCGAACTCGGAGGCGATGACCTCGACATCACGCATGCGGAGGTAGACCAGCGTGTCGGGACGAGCGTCCCCCTCGTGCTCCGACAAGAACAACCGCACCCCGCCCCGGGCGACCTCGACAAACGCGGGGAACCCCGGCTCGAAGCGGTGTTCCCACTGCTTGGCGAAGCCCAGCCGTTCGTACCACGCGACCGCCGCCGCAGCGTCCTCGACGCGGAGAACGGGAATGACTTCTTCGTCCATGCGGTCATCGTCGCAGATGAGCAGACCACCCAGGGCGGACGTTGCCTGATGCGGTACCGGGCCATCTCCTTCGGATCATGCTTGGGCGGTATCCCACTCTGCTTGCAGCCAGCCATGGCGGGCCCGGTTCCTCCGTGGGGATCAGTGCTTGACGCCGCTGATCTCGTTGGGCGTCGCGGGCAGGGTGGCGGAGGCGAGTTCCTTTCCGGTCTCGATGTCGACGGCGTGGATCTTCTTGGTCGCGGGGTCGGTGACGTAGGCGGTGTGGTCGCGGACGAAGAGGGCGGGGCGGGGCTGCTGCCAGTCCAGGGGCTCCTGCCAGGTGCCGATGGCCGGGATCGTCCTGGTGACCTTGCCGGCTTCGGGGTCGATCACGTGGATCCTGCCGTCGGTGCCTAGGACGAGTCCCTCCGCGTGGGGACCACGGGCCAGGGAGCGGAAGGTGTAGCTGGTGCCGAGGTCGAGCAGGTTCATCTTCCCGGTGATGGTGTTGATCAGGGAGACCTGCCGGGGCCGTTCGAGTTCGGCGTCCTTGTCCTTCTTGAAGTCGCCCAGGACGATCGGGGACAGGTCGGATCCGGCCTGGTTGCCGATCCGGCCGTAGGCCGTGGGGCTCTTCACCTTGGTGAAGGCCCCGTTCTTGTACACGAGGACCCCGTCTTCGCAGCCGACGACGACTTCGTCCTTGGCGGTGGCCTCTCCGTGAACGCCGGGGCACTGCTCGTTGCGGGCGATCTCCTCGCGGTCCTTGCCGAGGACGACCAGGCCGGTGCGCTTCTCCTCGGTGCCCAGGGTGCTGACCAGCCGGCCGTCCTTCAGCTCGACGGCGACGCCGTGATGGGGAGCCGCGGAGGTGTACGTGGTGGTGGCGGGCTCGCCCCCGGCGAGGTCGTGGGGGTCGAAGGAGGTGACCTGTCCGGTGCCGTCGGTGAACAGGACGGTCCGGTCCGCGTGCCGTACGACGTGGCCGGGCTTGGGGCCCTTGAACTCGGTGTCGGTGAGCCGCTGGTCGACGGCGTCCATGACGCGGAAGCCCTCGGAGGTGGAGACGATGACGTGGCGGTCGTCGCCGGCGGGGTTGACCCGGTTGAAGCCGGCCATGGGCATGTCTTTGACGACCTTCAGGGTCCGGTCGTCCAGAACGTGGAGACCGCCTTCGTAGGTGGCGACGAGCGGGTCGGTGACCGGCTTCGCCGAGGCGCTGGGCTTGTTCTGGTTCTCCTTGGCCGCGGGCTTGTCGGCAGTGTCGGTGCCGCAGGCGGTCAGGGCGAGGGAGGTGACGATGAGGAGGGTGACGCCTGCCGCGGCGCGCGAACGGGTCGTGGTGGTCATGGGGTCTTCCTTTCGGTGCCCGCCGCGGGGCGGGCGGTGGGGGTGGGCGCGCCGAGGCCGTCGGCTATGGCCGTGGTGTTGGCGCGCATCATTTCCAGGTAGGTGGCGGCGCCCCCGCCCCGTTCCGTCAGGGACTCGGAGAACAGGGACAGGACGCGTACGTCCACGGCGCTTTCGCGCTTGAGGGCTTGGGCGAGCCGGTCGGGCCGGGAGGAGTCGGCGAAGATCGCCGGCACCTTCGCCCTCTCGATCGCCGTGGCCAGGGACTTGAGGTCGGAGGCGCTGGGCGAGGCGAGGGTGGTGCCGCTGGGGACGACGGCCCCGACGACGCGGAAACCGAAACGCTGGGCGAGGTAGCCGAAGACGTGGTGGTTGGTCACCAGGTCGCGCTTGTTCGGTGGTATCGCGGCGAAGCGGTTCTTCATCCAGGCCGCGAGGTCGGCGAGCCGGGCGTCGTAGCGGGCGGCGTTGGCTCGGACGACGGCGGCGTCGACGCCGTCGACGTGCTCGATCAGTCGGTCGGTGATGAGCCGGACCGCGGTGCGCACGCGGAGGGGGTCGGTCCAGAAGTGCGGGTCGGGCCGGCCTGCCATGTCGTCCGAGGCGTAGGTGAGGGGATCGACGCCCTCGCCCACGGCGAGGGCGTCCACACCGGCTTCCCGCGCCGCTTCCACGTGGCGCAGGACGTTCTCCTCCAGGCCGAGGCCGTTGTGGACGATCAGGTCGGCCTGTTCGATCTTCGCCGCCTGGGGCGCGGAGACTCCGAAGGAGTGGGGGTCGGCGCCGGGTCCCATCAGGACGGTGACTTCGGCCTGGTCGCCGACGATCTCCCGGGTGATGTCACCGAGGATGTTGGTGGTGACCACGACGCCCGGACGCTGCGCGCCGGCGGTGGGGGTGCAGGCCGTGAGTCCCAGGAGCAGCGTGCCGACGAGGGCGAGGGCGAGAGAAGCAGCGAGAGCGGTGGGACGGTGCCGGTGGTGAACAGGGTGCGTCATCGTCCGGTCTCCACCATGTGCGAGGGCGTGAAATCCAGGGAGAAGGTGCGGGCGCGGCGCAGCCGGTCCTTGAAGTCGATCTCGTACACCGCGCGGCCGGCCGGGTCGTTGACGTAGGCGCGGCCGGTGTCCACCTCGATGACCGGTACCGGGCCGCCGGAGGTCCGGGACAGCAGCGGCGTACGGCTCGTGCGCCTGCCCGTGGCCGGGTCGTAGGCGCTCAGGTACCCGTCGGCGCCGAGGGCGAGCAGCGGGGTTCCCTCCCCCGCCGTGTTCACGGCGGTGACGGGGCCGGTCTCGATCCGTTTCCACCTCGACCCGGTGACGTCGAGGATCCAGGCCGCGTTCCGCCCGGCCCGGGCGGCGAGGGTCGTACTCCCGGCCCGGTGACGGAACTCGACGGCCCGTTCGGCCGGCGCCACGGACGTGCCGTAGGGGATCTTCCGCGCGGTGAACGCACCGCCGCCCTCGCTGATCAGCAGCGCTCCGTCGGCGCAGCCCAGCACCACGCCGCGGCGGGTGAGCGCCGTGCCACGCGGTTCGGAGCAGGTCTCGTTCAGGGAGGAGACCGGTCTGCCGTCGCGGGCGCGGATCTCGACACGGTCGCCGGCGGCACCGGGCACGATCAGGTGTTCCCTGTAGGGGACCACGGGCGCGGTGGCACCGGGCAGGACCCGGCCCGCACCGGGCCGTGCGTCCTCCAGTGCCTCGCGGTCGAGCAAACGGACCGAGCCGTCGCCGGAGGACAGGGCGGTGACCACGGGATCGGAGTGGGCGCGGACCGGACTGGTGCTCCCGACCCGGCCCGCGCGGCGAATCTTCGTACGGTAGTAGTGCACGTGGTCGCCGTGGTCCACCGTCCAGGCGCCGCCGTCGACGATCTCGGTACCGGCGCCGGTGGCGAGGTAGGCGAAGCGGTCGTCGGCGGTGACGCCCTCGACGGGTCCCACCGCTCCGAGGGTGGTGGTGTCCTCGGTGATCAGGTCCAGGACGCGCACCGTACCGGTGGCGGCGTCGGCCATGACCAGGCGGGACTGCTGTTCGGCGGACTCCTGCGCGCCTTCGACGTAGCCGTGCGGGACCGCTTCCTTCGCTTTGTCCCCTGCAGGTTCCGGCTCGTCGCCGCCGGAGCATCCCGAGGCGAGCAGGCAGGCGGTGAGGATCACCGCGGTGGAGGTCTTCCTGAGGTCGGTCACGAGGGCACCTTGTCCGTGCGCGGTCCGGGCCGCGCGATGAGGGTGAACGCACGCCGGGTCAGCCGGGGGCGGCTGCCCCGGCATTCGGCGGTGAGGTGGGAGAGCAGGAACTGCAGGACCGCGACGGCCGAGACGGTCGCTCCGGCCGCGGTTCCCGCGTACCAGGACACCAGTAGTCCCAGGAACACCGCGGTGGAGCCGAGGACTGCCGCGCCGGCCATGATCACGGGGATGCGGCGTGCCCACGGCAGCACCGTCGCCGGCGGTGCGATGAGCAGGCCGAAGACGAGCAGGGTGCCCACGATGTGGAAGGAGGTGACGATCGCCAGCGTCAGCAGGCCCAGGAGGGCGGCGTGGGCCGCCTTCGGCCGCAGTCCCAGCGTGTGGGCCTTGCGCTCGTCGAACGCCAGGGCGACGAAAGGCCGGTAGCCCAGGACCGAGACCGCCAGGGCCAGGGCCAGGGCGATTCCGAGCAGGACGAGATCGCCTTGACGCACGGCGAGCACGTCGCCGAACAGGAACCCGGTCAGGTCCACCGCGAAGGACTGCGAGCGGGAGACGATGATCACCCCCAGCGACAGCATGCCGACGAAGAGCAGTCCGATGCTGGTGCCCTGGGACAGCCGGTGCGATCTGCCGACCGCCGTGACGCCCGCGGCCATGACGACCGCGCTCACCGCCGCTCCCGCCAGCAGGTTGCCCCCCAGCAGGGAGGCCAGGGCGATCCCGGGCAGCATCCCGTGCGACATCGCGTCGCCGAGGAACGCCATCCCCCGCAGGACCACCCACGTACCGGCGAGGGCGCAGATCAGCGCCACCAGTACGCCGCCCCACAGAGCCCGCTGCACAAAGCCCACCTCGAAGGGGGCCACCAACCATTCCATGGAGCGGGACCATATAATGAAAATGATTATCAATACAAAGGAGGTGTGCCGTGATCGGCTCGCACTCGGCATCGCAGGTGTCGCTCAGGGACGTGTCGGCGGGTTACGCCCGCACCGGCGTCCTGTTCCAACTCGACCTGGAGATAGCGTCCTTGGCGGTGACGGCGGTGATGGGGCCGAACGGGTCGGGCAAGTCGACCCTGCTGGGCCTTCTGGCCGGGGTGATCCCGGCCTCATCCGGCACGGTGGTCCACCGCACGGCCGTGCGGCCGGCCTTCGTGATGCAGCGCAGCGCGGTGGCCGATGTCCTGCCGCTCACGGCGCGGGAGACCGTGGCCATGGGGCGGTGGGGCCGGCTCGGCCCCTCCGGCGCCCTTCCGCGGAGGACCGCGAGGCGGTGGAGACGAGCATGGAACGCCTGGACGTCGCCGACCTCGCGGAACGTCAGTTGGGCGAGCTGTCGGGAGGCCAGCGCCAGCGCGTCCTGGTCGCGCAGGGCCTGGCGCAGGGAGCCGATCTCCTGCTGCTCGACGAACCGGCCGGCGCTCTCGACGGCTCGGCCCGCGAAACGATCGCGCGGGTCCTCGACGAGCTGACGGGCGAAGGAGTCACGGTCGTCCAGGCCACGCACGACATCACGGCGGCCCGCAGGGCGGAACACTGCCTGCTGCTGGACGCCGGCCGGATCGCCGCGTCAGGCCCTCCCTCCGAGGTCCTGAGAGGAGCGGACCCGGAACGCGTGACGCGGTCCTTCGGGG
Source organism: Streptomyces sp. NPDC086147 (assembly GCF_040702165.1). NCBI lineage: Bacteria > Bacillati > Actinomycetota > Actinomycetes > Kitasatosporales > Streptomycetaceae > Streptomyces > Streptomyces sp. NPDC086147. Next base: position 12,985 of record NZ_JBFBJO010000041.1, read on the forward strand.
AGTGAGGGGGCTTCGGCTCCACACCGACGAGCGGTGAGGTGCGGGGCGACCGTCGCGACGTCGGCGCGCGGAAGGTACGGGGCGGCCGTCGCGACGTCGGCGCGCGGGAGGTGCGGGGCCGGGCGACAGGTATCTTTCGGTCCGAACATCAGGCAATCGGAGTGGCATGCAAAAGACAGGTGCACGGTCAGAGGACTCGTACGGGGGCATGACGGACGACGCGGCTCCCGCGGTCGCCGACGAGGCGCCCGGCCGTGGCTCGCCCCTTTTCTGGCCCCTGGTCCTTCTCGGGGCGGCGGTGCTTCCCGGGACGCTGGTCGTCGTCATCGGCCTGTGGGGCGACGAGCCGGCCGTGCAGGCCTGGCGGAACGTCTGCCTCTCCATCTGCGTACAGGCGTTGCCGTTCCTGCTCCTTGGAACGGCCCTGTCCGGTGCGATCAACGCGTTCGTGCCGGCGAGGGCGTTCGACCGGGCGCTGCCCCGCAGGCCCGTGCTCGCCGTCCCGGTGGCCGGAGCGGCCGGAGTCGTACTGCCCGGCTGCGAATGCGCGTCGATACCCGTCGCCAAGAGCCTGATCGGCCGCGGGGTCACGCCGGCCGCCGCCTTCGCGTTCCTGCTGTCGGCCCCGGCCGTCAACCCGGTCGTCCTGACCACGACGGCCATCGCCTTCCCGGGCAACCCGTCCATGGTCGTGGCCCGGCTGCTCGCCTCGCTCGCCACGGCCGTCGTGATGGGCTGGCTGTGGCTCGCGCTGGGGCGGGAGAAGTGGCTGCGGCCGAGCGTGCGCCACACCGGACACCGGCCGGGACACAGCCGCTGGACGGAGTTCCGGCTCGGCTTCCAGCACGACTTCCTGCACGCGGGCGGCTTCGTGGTCGTCGGGGCCATGGCCGCGGCCACCTTCAACGTCGCCGTCCCCGAATCCGTACTCGACGCGTTCTCCGGCTCGCCCTGGCTGTCCGTGCTGTTCCTGGCCGCGCTCGCCGTCCTCCTGTCGGTGTGCTCGGAGGCCGACGCGTTCCTCGCGGCCTCGCTCACCGGCTTCTCGCCCGTCGCACGGCTGGTGTTCATGGTGGTGGGACCGATGGTCGACCTCAAGCTGATAGCGCTCCAGGCAGGCACGTTCGGCCGTGCCTTCGCCCTCCGCTTCTCCGCCGCGACGGCGGTCGTCGCCATCCTGTGCAGCACGCTCGTCGGAGGAATACTGCTGTGAAGCGCTCCCTACAGGCGGTCCTGCTCGTCCTCAGCGGCACCGGTCTGCTGCACATCTCGCTCTTCACCGACCTCTACCTGAGGTACGTCAAGGAGTGGATGCGTCCGATGCTGATCGCGTCGGGGGTCCTGCTGCTCCTGCTCGGCGTGGCCGACGCCTGGTCGCGCCGCGGGCCGGGGCCACGCCGGGACGGGGGCGAGCGGGGTGCGCACGAGGACCACGACGGTCACCGTCACGACCACTCCGGTGTGCCCCGGGCGGCCTGGCTGCTCCTCCTGCCCGCGCTGAGCATGCTCCTCTACGCCCCGCCGGCCCTCGGCTCCTACACCGCCTCCCGGCAGACCTCCAAGCCGGTCGTGCGGCAGGACGACTTCGAACCGCTGCCGGCGACCTCGCCCCTTCCGCTGACGCTCGGCGACTTCACCAGCCGCGTCCGGCAGGACCGCGAACAGGCCGTCGAAGGACGCAGCGTCCAGATGACCGGATTCGTCACGCCCGGCGAGCGGGGCGAGGGCTGGGACCTGACCCGGCTCCTGATCAACTGCTGCTCGGCGGACGCCCAGGCGGTCAAAGTACGGATCCACGGGAGTGAGGCCCCGCCCGCCGACACGTGGGTGACCGTCGTGGGCACCTGGCACGCGGGCGGAACCCTCGGTACGAGCTCCGCCGCGGTCGCGCTCGACGCCCGTACCGTCAGCAGGGTCGACCGTCCGACGAACTGGTACATGGACGCCCTTCCGTCGCCCCTCCCCCGCTGAGGCGATGGTCCACCGGTGGGTGGTGGCAGACGCCGCTCCCCGCCACCCGCCGGTGGCCGTGCGGTGCCGGTTCAGCAGCCGCCGCAGTTGTAGAAGGTCACGTCCCAGTGGTTGCCCTCGTCGGCGTAGACGTTGCCCGCGCCGGACTTCCACTGCGGGGCC
>NZ_JBFBJO010000042.1:0-12672 GCF_040702165.1 Streptomyces sp. NPDC086147
CGCGGGCGGGGGTCCGCCCGGACCCCCGCCCGCGGACCGGGGTCCGGGTCCGGCGTCAGCCGGCCAGGGCGGCGCGGGCCGCCACGAACGCGTCCACGGCCCGGTTCACGTCCTCCGTGGAGTGGGCGGCCGAGAGCTGGACGCGGATGCGGGCCTGGCCCTGCGGCACGACCGGGTACGAGAAGCCGATCACGTACACGCCGCGCTCCAGGAGGAGCTCGGCCATGCGTCCGGCCTCGGAGGCGTCCCCGATCATGACGGGGGCGATGGCGTGGTCGCCGGGGAGGACGTCGAAGCCCTCCTCGGTCATGCGGGAGCGGAAGAGCGCCGTGTTGTCCTTCAGGCGCTCGCGCAGGTCGCCGGCGGACTCCAGGAGGTCGAGGACCTTGAGGGAGGCGGCGGCGATGACCGGGGCGAGGGTGTTGGAGAAGAGGTACGGGCGGGAGCGCTGGCGCAGCAGGGCGACGATCTCGGCGCGGGCCGCGACGTAGCCGCCGGAGGCGCCGCCGAGGGCCTTGCCCAGGGTGCCGGTGATGATGTCGACGCGGTCCATGACGCCGTGCAGCTCGGGGGTGCCGCGCCCGCCGGGGCCGACGAAGCCGACGGCGTGCGAGTCGTCGACCATGACCATGGCGTCGTAGCGCTCGGCCAGGTCGCAGATCTCGTCGAGCGGGGCGACGTAGCCGTCCATCGAGAAGACGCCGTCGGTGACGATCAGCTTGCGCCGGGCGCCGCCCTCGACGGCCTCCTTGAGCTGGCGCTCCAGGTCGGCCATGTCGCGGTTGGCGTAGCGGAAGCGGCGGGCCTTGGAGAGCCGGATGCCGTCGATGATCGAGGCGTGGTTGAGGGCGTCGGAGATGACGGCGTCCTCGGCGCCCAGGATCGTCTCGAAGACGCCGCCGTTGGCGTCGAAGCAGGAGGAGTAGAGGATCGTGTCCTCCTGGCCGAGGAAGGAGGACAGGCGCGCCTCCAGCTCCTTGTGCACCTCCTGCGTGCCGCAGATGAAGCGGACGGAGGCCATGCCGTAGCCCCAGCGGTCGAGCGCCTCGTGGGCGGCGGCGACCACCTCGGGGTGGTCGGCGAGACCCAGGTAGTTGTTGGCGCAGAAGTTGAGCACCTCGCCGGGGCGTCCGCCGGCGGTCACCTCGACGGTGGCCGACTGGGGGGTGCCGATGACGCGCTCGGGCTTGTGGAGTCCGGCCTGCTCGATCTCTTCGAGGGTGGCTCGGATGTCGTCGCGAACGGAATCGAACATGGGTCAGGCTCCCGTAGTCCAGTCGAGGATGATCTTGCCGCTCTTGCCGGAGGCCGCGTCGTCGAAGGCGGCCTCGAAGTCGGTGTACGCGTAGCGCCCGGTGATCACGGGGGCGAGGTCGAGGCCGCCCTCCAGGAGCACCGACATCGCGTACCAGGTCTCGAACATCTCGCGGCCGTAGATGCCCTTGACCGTGATCATGGAGGTCACGATCTTGGCCCAGTCGACGGCGAAGTCCTCGCTGGGCAGGCCCAGCATGGCGATCTTGCCGCCGTGGGTCATGTTGGCGACCATGTCGCGCATCGCGTGCGGGTTGCCGGACATCTCCAGGCCGACGTCGAAGCCCTCCTTGAGCCCGAGGGTGCGCTGGCCGTCCGCGATGGTCTCCTGGGCGACGTTCAGGGCGAGGGTGACGCCCGTCTTGCGGGCGAGTTCGAGGCGCTCCTCGCCGACGTCGGTGATGACGACGTTGCGGGCGCCGGCGTGCCGGGCGACGGCGGCGGCCATGATGCCGATCGGGCCGGCGCCGGTGACCAGGACGTCCTCGCCGACGAGCGGGAAGGAGAGCGCGGTGTGCACGGCGTTGCCGAAGGGGTCGAAGATCGCGGCGACGTCGAGGTCGACGGGGACGCGGTGCACCCACACGTTGGAGGCGGGCAGCACCACGTACTCGGCGAAGGCGCCGTCGCGGCCGACGCCGAGGCCGATGGTGGCGCGGCAGAGGTGGCGGCGGCCGGCCAGGCAGTTGCGGCACTTGCCGCAGACGAGGTGGCCCTCGCCGCTGACCAGGTCCCCGACGGCGATGTCGGCGACGTCACGGCCGGTGTGGACGACCTCGCCGACGAACTCGTGGCCGAGCGTCAGCGGGGTGCCGATCGTCTTCTGCGCCCAGCCGTCCCAGGAGCGGATGTGCAGGTCGGTGCCGCAGATGCCGGTCCGCTTGACCTTGATGAGGACGTCTCCGGGGCCGGTCTCCGGCTCGGGCACGTCCGTGAGCCAGAGTCCCGGTTCCGCCTTCAGCTTGACCAGTGCCTTCAATGCAACGGCTCCCGACGTGCGTGTCCTGTGATGTGGGGGTGAGGGCAGGGCTGTGCGCCCAAGATCCCTGCAAGAGAATCTTCCGTACGCGCGGCTCCGGGTCCATCGAGGATTTCTTAAGCGCGCTCGCAGATCAGCTTCACACCCCGGGCGGGGACGGCCCGGCGTCAACACGCGGGAGCGGGGCTCACCCCGGAGGCTCACCTCGGAGCGGGTCCCGAGGGCGTCACCGTCCCAGGACGCTCATCGCCGCGTTGTGGCCGGGGATGCCGCTCACTCCCCCGCCCCGGACCGCGCCCGCGCCGCACAGGAGCACGTTGGCGTGGCGGGTCCCGACGCCCCAGCGGCCGCCGTCCTCCCCGTGGACCGGTTCGTCCGCGTACGGGAAGGAGAGGTCGCGGTGGAAGATGTGGCCGCCGGGCAGCCGCAGGTCGCGTTCGAGGTCGAGCGGGGTCTTCGCCTCGACGCAGGGCCGGCCGTCGGCGTCGGTGGCGAGGCAGTCGGCGATCGGCTCGTCCAGGTGGGCGTCGAGCTGGGCGAGGGTCGCGGCGAGGAGTGCGGCGCGGGCGCCGTCGTTGTCGGCGGCGAACAGCCGGGCGGGGGTGTGCAGTCCGAAGAGGGTGAGGGTCTGGTACCCCCGGTCGGCGAGTTCCGGGCCGAGGATCGTCGGGTCGGTGAGGGAGTGGCAGTAGATCTCGGAGGGCGGGGCGGTGGGGAGGCGGCCGGCGGCGGCCTCGGCGTGGGCGGCGGCGAGCTGCCCGTACCCCTCGGCGATGTGGAAGGTGCCGGCGAAGGCCTCGCGGGGGTCGACGGAGCGGTCCCGGAGCTTCGGCAGCCGGGTGAGCAGCATGTTGACCTTGAGCTGGGCGCCCTCGGGGGCGGGCGGGGGCGGGTCGCCGAGCAGGGCGGTGAGGTCGCGCGGGGAGGCGTTGACGAGGACGTGGCCCGCCTCGACGGTCCCCTGGCCGTCGGCGGTGCGGTACGTGACCTCGGCGCGGTGTCCGTCGGTCTCGATCCGGGTGACCTCGTGGCCGGTGCGGAGGTGGGCCCCGGCGGCGCGGGCCGCGTCTGCGAGGGCGTCGGTGAGGGCGCCCATGCCGCCCACGGGCACGTCCCAGTCGCCGGTGCCGCCGCCGACGACGTGGTAGAGGAAGCAGCGGTTCTGGAGGAGGGTGGGGTCGTGGGCGTCGGCGAAGGTGCCGATGAGGGCGTCGGTGAGGACGACGCCCCGGACCAGGTCGTCGGCGAAGTGCTTCTCCACGGCGACGCCGAGGGGTTCCTCGAAGAGCATCCGCCAGGTGTCGGCGTCGTCGACGCGGGCGCGCAGGTCGGCGCGGGTCGGGAGCGGTTCGGTGAGGGTGGGGAAGATCCGGCGGGCGGCCCGGCCGGTGCGGGTGTAGAACGCCTGCCAGGCCTCGTACTCGCGGTCGGAGCCGGTCAGCGCGGCGAAGGAGGCGCGGGTGCGCTCGGGGCCGCCGCCGACGAGGAGGCCGCCGTCGCCCTTGGGGGTGTACGAGGAGACGGACCGCTTCCGCACCGCGAACGTCAGCCCCAGCTCCCGGACGATCTTCTCCGGGAGGAGCGAGACGAGGTACGAGTACCGGGAGAGGCGGGCGTCCACCCCGGCGAACGGGCGGGTGGAGACGGCCGCCCCGCCCGTGGAGCCGAGCCGTTCCAGGACGAGGACAGTGCGCCCGGCACGGGCCAGGTAGGCGGCGGCGACGAGCCCGTTGTGCCCGCCCCCGACGACGACGGCGTCGTACGAGGCGGCGGGCGCGGGGGCGTCGGAGAGCTGGTCGGAGGCGGTCATGGCTCATGCTCACACGCGGGCGGGGGCCGGGAAAGGGGGCGGGGCCGGGGCCCTCTGTGGCGGCGGTCGGACGGGGCCCGTCGTCCTCCGTGGCGGGGCCGTCAGGCGGGGGCCGCTCCCCGTGGCGGCGTGGCCGCTCCGAGGAGCAGGGCGGCGGCCTCGGTGGGGCGGCCGAGGCGCTCCAGGCACTGGGCCTCGTCCTCCAGGGCGGCGACGGTGTCGGGGTGCGCGGGGCCCAGGAGCCGGGTGCGGGCGGCGGCGACGGCCCGGTGGGTCTTCCGGGCCTCCTCCCAGCGGCCGAGCCGGCCGAGGGCGACGGCGGACTCGCGGCGGGTGAGGAGGGTATCGGGGTGGTCGGCGCCCAGGACGCGCTCCCGGGCGGCGTGGACCTCCCGGGACTCCGCGAGCGCGTCCTCCCAGCGCCCGAGCCGGCCGAGGTTGACGGCGAGGGCGTGGCGGGCGCGCAGGGTCTCGGGCCCGTCGGCGCCCTGGGCGCGGGTGCGGGCGGCGACGAGGTCGCGGCAGACGTCCAGGGCGTCCGCGGCCTGGCCGAGCCTCCCGAGGAAGACGCCGGTCTCGTAGCGGGCGGCGAGGGTTTCGGGGTGGTCGGCGCCGAGGGCCGCGGCGCGCGTCTCGGCGACCGCGCGGTACTGGGCGAGCGCCTCCTCCCCGCGTCCCAGGCGCCCCAGGACGTGGGCGACCTCGTGGCGGGTCGCCAGGGTGTCGGGGTGGGCGGGGCCGAGCAGCCGGGCCCGTGCCTCCGCGACCTCGTGCGCCGTGCGGTACGACTCCTCCAGGCGCCCCAGGCGGCCGAGGGTGAACGCCAGGTTGTGGCGGCAGCGCAGGGTGTCGGGGTGGTCGGGGCCGACGGTGCGCTCGCGGGCGGCGAGCACCTCGACGTAGAGCTCGTACGCCTCGGGGTGCCGTCCGAGGCGCCCGAGCGCGTACGCCCGCTCCTGCCGCGCCGCGAGCGTGTCGGGGTGGTCGGGGCCGAGGACGCGGGCGCGGGCCCGGGCGACCCGGTCGAAGGCGTGCAGGGCGTCGGCGGGGCGGTCGAGCCGGGCGAGGGCGAAGCCGACCTCGTAGTGGCTGGCGAGGGTGTCGGGGTGGTCGGGTCCGAGGACCCGTGAGCGGTCCTCGGCGACGGACCGGTGCACCGCCTCGGCCTCGTCCCAGCGACCGAGCCTGCCGAGGCCCATCCCGGCCCGGTACCGGCCGGCGAGCACCGCGACCAGCTCGGCGGGGGGCGCGGCCGGGGCGGGAGTGGCGGGTGCGGCGGTGGCGGGTGCGGCGGTGGTCCACTCGGTGGTGAGGACCGCCGCGGCCGGGTCGTGGGCGGCCGGGCGCGGGCCGTCGGCGGCGGTGACGGCGGCCGGGCGGGGCCCGCCGGCCATGCCGCGGGCCCACGCGGGCGCGGACGCGACGGGACCGGGCGCGACGGGTCCGTGGGCGCCGGGGCCGGGGTCCACCGGCACGGGACGGGTCGGCGGCAGGGGCGGCGGCGCGGGCACGCCGGGCGGCGGCGCGAACGGGGACGGGCCCGCGCGGCCCGAGACGATCCGGCGGCGCAGGTCGCCCGCGTCGGCCGGGCGCTCCTCGGGGACCTTGGCGAGCAGGTCGACGACGAGGCGGTCGAAGTAGTCGGGCAGCTCGGCCCGGTGGGAGCGCGGCGGGCGCGGCACCGTGTCCCGGTGGCCGATGAGGATCGCCCAGGAGTCGCCGAGGTCGAAGGGCGGGACGCCGGTGGCCAGTTCGTACAGGACGCATCCCAGCGAGTAGAGGTCGCTGCGGTGGTCGATCTCGCCGCCGCCGATCTGCTCCGGGGACATGTAGTGCGGCGTCCCCATGGCGATGCCGGTCCCGGTGAGCTTGGAGGTGAAGCCCATGTCGGCGCCGAGGCGCGCTATCCCGAAGTCGCAGATCTTCACCGTGCCGTCCCCCAGCCGCATGATGTTCGCGGGCTTCAGGTCGCGGTGCACGATGCCCTGGCGGTGCGTGTAGGCGAGGGCGTCGGCGACCTGGTCGGTGATCTCGACGAGGTCCTGGACGGGCAGCGGGTTCTGGGCGTTGGCCACGAGGAGCTGGCTGAGGTTGCGGCCCTCCAGGAGCTCCATGACGAGGAAGAGCACGCCCTCGTACTCGCCGAAGTCGTGCACGACGGTGATGCCCCGGTGCTGGAGCGCGGCGGCCACCCGGGCCTCGCGCCGGAAGCGCTCGCGCACGATGTCGCGGGAGTGGGGGTCCTGTTGCGGGCCGAGGGGTTTGAGGCACTTCACGGCGACGCGGCGGCCGAGCGCCTCGTCGGTGGCGCGCCACACCTCGCCCATGCCCCCGCGTCCGATGACCTCGTGCAGCCGGTACCGGCCCTGGATCAGTCTGGAGTCCCCCATCGTGTGCCGCCGCCCCCGTCGATTCCGTGCGCCCTTTCCGGTGTGTCCAGTATGGCCGCCGGTTCGGACGACGGATACGGGGCGGGGTACGCGCAGGGGTCGGGCCGCGTCTCCGGGCCGAGTCGCTCCACGGCGCGCAGGACGTGCCGGGGCGGCAGCCTCCAGCGCAGGCCGGAGGGGACGCAGCGCAGGAGGTTGGCCGTGGCGACGAGCCGGCGGGTGACGGTCTCCGGCGGCGGGGCGGGCCGCCCGTAGAGGGCGTGGGCGTACGGGGGCAGGGTGTCGTACGCGAGTGCCGTGACGCGCCGCCAGATCACCTCGCGCGCCGGGACCAGGACGGGTTTGACGGGCGGGCGGCGCAGGAAGTCCTCGACGGTCCGGGCGTCGGGTCCGGCGGTGAGCCGGGGGCGCGCCTCCTCGAAGTAGGCGGCGAGTCCGGCGGTGGACGCGGGGACGGTGTCCGGGTCGAGGCCGACGAGCCGGGCCGAGGCGCGGTGTTCGTCGACGTAGCGGTCGGCCCCGGCGTCGGTGAGCGGGATTCCGGAGCGGCGGGCGACGGAGAGGTACGAGTCGGTCTCGGCGCAGTGGACCCAGAGCAGCAGCTCGGGGTCGTCCACGCCGAGCCGCCGGTGGATGCGGCGGACGCGGGCGCCGGCCTCCTCCGCGGCCCCGGTGGTTCCGTAGCTGAGGGTCCCGACGAAGTTCGCGGTCCGCATCAGACGGCCCCAGGGGTCCTGCCGGAAACTGCTGTTGATCATGACGCCGCGGACGGCGACGGGGTGCAGCGCCTGGAGCCAGAGGGCCCGGATCCCGGCGATCCACATCACGGGGTCGCTGTGCAGCTGCCAGGTCACGGAGCGGGGCCCGAAGAGCCCGGGGTCGGCGTCCTGCCTCATGGCGTTCAGGCTACGCCGGGAAGGGCGCGGGAGCGCCTGCCGGTACGGCGCTTCTTGACGGGCGCCTCCTTGCCGACGGGCCTCCGCCCCCGCGCCGGCCGGCGGCGTCCGGGCCGTGGCCGGCCCCGTCCCTGGCCCATCCGGCCCCTCTTGCGGGCACGCCCTCCTGTGTCACGCCGTCTTCGGGCGGATCGCGCACCACGATGGGGTGCGGCCCGAGGATCGCGGCCGGGCCGGGGCGTGTCCGGTGCGGGGCGTGTCCGGTGCGGCGGCGCGGGGCAGACGCCCCCGGAGTGCACCGGGCCGACCGGGCGGGCGACCGCGTCCGTGCACACGACGCGCACGACGCACACCCCGCACGGCTCACGCGGCCCGCACGACCCACGCAACTCGCACGACCTGTACGACCTGTACGACTCACACGACGGAGGAGACATGCGCAGGAACAAGCGCTCGGACGGCGCGTCCCCGACCGACGAGGAGCTCGACGCGCTCGACGCCCACTGGAGGGCGGCCAACTACCTCGCCGTCGGCCAGATCTACCTGATGGACAACCCGCTGCTGCGCAAGCCCCTGGAACCGGAGCACATCAAGCCCCGGCTGCTCGGGCACTGGGGCACGTCCCCGGGGCTCAACCTCGTGCACACCCACCTCAACCGGGTGATCCGGAACCGCGGCGTCGACGCCCTGTGCGTCTGGGGCCCCGGCCACGGCGGCCCGGCCGTCCTCGCGAACTCCTGGCTGGAGGGCAGCTACAGCGAGGTCTACCCGGACGTGAGCCGGGACGAGGAGGGCATGGCGCGGCTGTTCCGGCAGTTCTCCTTCCCCGGCGGGGTGCCGAGCCACGTGGCGCCCGAGACCCCCGGCTCGATCCACGAGGGCGGCGAGCTGGGCTACTCCCTGTCGCACGCGTACGGCGCCGCCCTCGACAACCCGGACCTCCTGGTGGCCTGCGTCATCGGCGACGGCGAGGCGGAGACGGGTCCGCTCGCCGCGTCCTGGCACGCGAACAAGTTCCTCGACCCGGTCCACGACGGGGCCGTCCTGCCGGTCCTGCACCTCAACGGCTACAAGATCGCGAACCCCACCGTGCTCGCCCGGCTCCCCGAGGCGGAGCTCGACGAGCTGCTGCGGGGCTACGGCCACGAGCCCCTGCACGTGACCGGCGACGACCCGCGCCGGGTGCACCGCGCGATGGCGGCCGCGATGGACACGGCGCTCGACCGCATCCGGGACATCCAGCGCGAGGCGCGCGAGGGCGGGTCCGCCGAGCGGCCGAGGTGGCCGGTGATCGTGCTGCGCACACCGAAGGGCTGGACCGGCCCGGAGGAGGTGGACGGACTGCCCGTCGAGGGCACCTGGCGCTCCCACCAGGTGCCCCTGCCGGGCGTGCGGGAGAACGCGGAACACCGCGCGCAGCTGGAGGCGTGGCTGCGCTCGTACCGTCCCGAGGAGCTGTTCGGCGACGACGGCACGCCGTCCGCGCGGGTGCTCGCCTGCGTGCCGGACGGCGAGCGCCGTCTCGGCGCCACCCCGCACGCCAACGGCGGCCTGCTGCGGCGGGACCTGCCCGTGCCGCCCCTGGAGCGCTTCGCCGTGGCGGTGGAGGAGCCGGGCGCCACGCGGCACGAGCCGACCGGTGTCCTCGGGGACCTCCTGGAGGCCGTCATGGCCGCCACGGCCGACCGGCGGGACTTCCGGCTCGTCGGTCCCGACGAGACCGCGTCGAACCGCCTCCAGGCAGTGTACGGGGCCAGCGGCAAGGCCTGGCAGGAACCGCTCCTGAAGACCGACGAGCACCTCGACCGGCACGGGCGCGTGATGGAGGTCCTCTCCGAGCACCTCTGCCAGGGCTGGCTGGAGGGGTACCTGCTCACCGGCCGGCACGGGCTGTTCTCCTGCTACGAGGCGTTCGTCCACATCGTCGACTCCATGGTCAACCAGCACATCAAGTGGCTGCGGACCTCGCGCGCCCTGCCGTGGCGGGCGCCGATCGCCTCGCTCAACTACCTGCTGACGTCGCACGTGTGGCGGCAGGACCACAACGGCTTCTCGCACCAGGACCCGGGCTTCGTGGACCACGTGCTCAACAAGAGCCCCGAGGTCGTCCGGGTCTACCTGCCGCCGGACGCCAACACCCTGCTGTCCGTCGCGGACCACGCGCTGCGCAGCCGCGACTACGTCAACGTGATCGTCGCCGGCAAGCAGCCCTGCTTCGACTGGCTGTCCCTGGACGAGGCCCGCGCCCACTGCGCCCGGGGGGCCGGGGTGTGGGAGTGGGCGGGCACCGAGGACGGCACGCGCGAGCCGGACGTGGTCCTCGCCTGCGCGGGTGACGTGCCGACCCAGGAGGTGCTGGCGGCGGCGAGCCTGCTGCGGCGCCATCTGCCCGACCTGGCGGTCCGGGTGGTGAACGTGGTCGACATGACGCGGCTCATGCCCCACGAGGAACACCCGCACGGCATGACCGACGGGGAGTACGACGCGCTGTTCACCACCGACCGGCCGGTGATCTTCGGATACCACGGCTATCCATGGCTGGTGCACCGGCTGGCCTACCGCCGCGCCGGGCACGCGAACCTGCACGTGCGGGGCTACAAGGAGATGGGCACCACCACGACCCCCTTCGACATGGTCGTGCGCAACGACCTCGACCGCTACCGCCTGGTGATGGACGTGATCGACCGCGTGCCCGGTCTGGGCGTACGGGCCGTGGGGGTGCGGCAGGCCATGGCGGACGCCCGCACCCGCCACCACTCCTGGATCCGGGAGCACGGCACCGACATGCCCGAGGTCGCCGACTGGAGCTGGACCGGGGACGACGACCGGAACGAGAGCGCCCCGTGACGGACCGTCCCGGTGGGGCGGCGGGGGCTCACAGCCGGAGCCAGCGCTCCTCCCCCGCCGCGATCCGGTAGCGGCGGCCGCCCGGGAGGACGACGGTGAGCGGGCTCCGGGACGAGGACGGCACGCGGACGGCCAGCCGCCCGGGGAGCACGCGCACGTGTACTCCCCGGTGGCCGTGGAAGCAGATCGTGAAGGCGAACCGGGGGATCTGCGCGAGGGCCACCGGTTCCACGCGGAGTCCTTCCGGGCCGGGCTCGCCGGGCAGGACACCGCCGGGACCGTCGTCCTGGACGTGCGCCGCGCCTCCGAACGCGCGGCCGGCCGGATCGAGGGCTCCGTCCACATTCCGATCCACGAACTGCACCACCGCATCGGCGAGGTGCCCGAAGGGACGGTCTGGGTGCACTGCGCCGGCGGCATGCGCGCCGCCATCGGCGCCTCCCTGCTCGACGCGGCCGGCCGCGAGGTGGTCGCCGTGGACGACGGCTTCGACGCCACCACCGAGGCCGGACTGACCGTCGTCACCGACTGACCGTCACGGCCTTTCGGGCCGGGCGGCACGTCCGTCCGCACCCGGGGCTCCGTGCCGGTACGTACCCGGGGCACTGCGCCCGTCCGTACCTGGGGCTCGATGCCAGTACGTGCCCGGGACTCCACGCCCGCCCGCGCCCGGGTCCCGCCCCCCGGCGCCCCCTCGGCACCAGAGAAAGTCACGCACATGATGTTCCCCGGCACGACCGCGTGAGCGCGCTGGTCCTCGCCCTGGCCGCCGGAGCGGTTATCGGCCTGGCGCTCGGCGCCCTCGGCGGAGGGGGAGGCGTCCTGGCCGCCCCCGCCCTGATCCACCTGCTCGGCTTCGCCCCGGCCGCCGCCGCCACGGCCGGCCTGATCATCGTCACGGTCACCACGGTGGCCGCCCTCCCCGCCCACGCCCGCGACGGCCACGTCGCCTGGAGGACGGGCGTGCTGTTCGCGGCGGCCGGCGTCGTCCCGGCCTTCCTGGCCGGGGTCGCCTCGGCCCGCCTCCCCGGATCCGTGCTCGGCGTCACGTTCGCGGCCGTCACCGCGGTGGCGGCGCTGCGGATGCTGCGCCCCTCGGACGCCCGTCCGGTGACCACCGGCCGGGCCGCCAGGGCGGCCGGCGCGGGGGCGGGGCTCGGCGCGGTGACCGGGCTCCTCGGTGTGGGCGGCGGATTCCTCGCCGTCCCCGCGCTCGTGGGCGTCCTCGGCCTGCGGATGCGGCAGGCGGTCGGCACCAGCCTGCTGGTCGTCACCGTCAACTCCCTCGCCGCGCTCGCCGCACGCGCGGGCAGCGGCGGGGACCTGCGCTGGGAGCTGATCGGCCCCTTCGCCGCCGCGGCCGTCCTCGGCGCGTGGGACGGCAGGCGGCTCGCCACCAGGGTCACCGGAGACGCGCTGCGGAAGGCGTTCGCGTGCGTGCTCCTGGCGGTGGCGGCCTTCATGCTCGCCAACGCGATCCGCTGAAGGCTCGCACTCGCCCGCGTCCGGGCGGGACCCACGTCCGACGAGGCCCGCGCCCGGCGAGATCCGGACCGGGCGGGGGCAGGGCCCGACCGCCACATCCGGCCACCGCAACACGTTCCGGCAACACTCCCGCAATACCCCCAGGGGTAAAATTCTCCCGCCCCGTGCGGGCCCGTCGACAGACAAGGACCACATCCACCATGACCACGCCCACCGCCCTCGGCACGGACGAGACGCGCACCCGCCTGCACGAGCTGACCGTGATCGACGTGCGCGCCCCGGGCGAGTTCGCGGGCGGCCACCTGCCCGGCGCGCTCAACATCCCCCTGGACCGGCTCGAAAGCGCCCTGCCCGAGATCCGCGCCGCCGCCGAGCGCGGGGAGGTCCTGGTGGTCTGCGCCTCCGGCGCGCGCTCGGAGAACGCCTGCCGGACCCTCGCCGAGCAGGGCGTCGCCGCCGCCACCCTCGCCGGCGGCACCGGTGCCTGGGCCGCCGACGGCCACGACCTGCACCGCCCCGAGGGCGGCCCGCGCGCCTCCTGGGCCATGGAGCGGCAGGTCCGGCTGACCGCCGGCTCCGTCGTCCTCCTCGGACTGCTCCTCGGCCTGCTCGTCCACCCGGCCTTCCAGCTGCTCTCCGCGGGCATCGCCGCCGGTCTCGTCTTCTCGGCCGTCACCCATACCTGCGGCATGGCCGTCGTGCTCGGCAAGCTGCCCCACAACCGCCCCCGCCCCGCCGACCTCGAAACGACCCTCGCCGCGCTGCGCGGCCGCTGACGCCACGGGGCAGGGGGCGGGCCCGGCCCTCGCACGCGCCTCCCCGTGCGCGCCGCCGGCCGGCCGCGCATGCTCGAAGCATGTCCCAGGTGACGACCACCGACCTGTACCAGGTCACGATGGCCCTCTCGTACCTGCGGGAGGACATGCGGGGCCGGGCCACCTTCAGCCTCTT
>NZ_JBFBJO010000043.1:0-12597 GCF_040702165.1 Streptomyces sp. NPDC086147
TTCGGGGGTGCCTTCGTCGAGTTGGGTCAGGCGGGTGAGCAGGGCGGCGGAGAGGGGTTGGGCGTCGTCGGTGGAGACGGTGGTGGGGCGGGTCAGTTCGGGTAGTCCGTCCAGGGCCGCCCGGCGCATCGAGGCCCCCGGATTCCCGGCGGCCTCGGGACCGCAGGCCGGTTCGGCGGCCCGGGAGCGGGTGGAACGGTTTCCGACGGTGGACATGAGGCTCCTTCGACGGTGGCGATGGGCCTGCGCCGCTGCCGTGCCATAGGCGGCGGAGGGGTCCGTCTGTCGAGCTTCCTTCAGAGAGGATTCCCGTTTTGAGTGATTTGACACGATTTTCTGGGTAGTCGCGAGCGGATGGCGTGGCGACGGAGCGATGCGGTGGGGGAGTCGTTTGTGTTTTTTGGCCGCTACGCGAGGTTTGAGGCTCCCGGGGGAGGGTGAGGCGCAGAAAACGAGGGGAATCCCAGCCAGAGAGGAACGCACAGTGTCGCTCGACGGAAAGAACGTTCTCGTCCTCACGACGAACTACGGTACGGAGCAGGACGAGCTGGAGAAGCCGGTGGCCGCCCTCCGTGAGGCGGGAGCCCGCGTCACGGTCGCCGCACAGAAGGACGAGGGCGTCCAGACCCTCGTCTCGGACAAGGACCCGGGAGCCGTGGTCCAGCCGGACACGACGCTCGCCGAGGCCTCCGCGGACGGATTCGACGCCGTGGTCGTCCCGGGAGGCACCGTGAACGCCGACCAGCTCCGCACCGACGACGACGCCCGCCGTCTCGTGGCCGCCTTCGCCGGGTCGGGCAGGCCGGTGGCCGCCATCTGCCACGGACCGTGGCTGCTCGTGGACAGCGAGCTGACCAAGGGACGCCGGCTGACCTCGTACCCCTCGCTCCGTCCCGACCTCGAGAACGCGGGCGCCACCTGGGTGGACGAGGAGGTCGTCGTCGACACCTCCGGGGGCCACCCCCTGATCACCTCCCGCAACCCGGGCGACCTCGACGCCTTCTCGACGGCGATCATTCGCAGCCTGAAGGGCGAGGCGTCGGCCTAGGCGGCCGGGGTGCCCAGCTCGTAGGCGCGTACGTACGAGGGTCGGACGCTCCGTCCCGGTGGCATGTTGTCAGGCCACCGGGTCGCGCCCGACCCCGGGCAGCGGTTCGAGGGCCGCGTGCCACGAAGGAGGAAGGCCGGCGACGCCGGTGCGGGCGGCGATGACCCCGCCCGCAATGGCGCAGGTGGTGTCGATGTCGCCGCGGCCGGCAACCGTGACCCACAGGCCCTCGTGCAGGTCGTCGAGGTGCCCCGCCGCACACCACAGGGCGTAGGGGACGGTGTCGGGACCCGACATCCGGTAGCCGGAGCCCAGGACCTCGGCGGCGTGCCGGACCGAGGTGCGCTCCGGCATCCGGGCCGCGATCCGCACTCCGGAGCGGACGTCGCTGTCGGGGAGTCGTTCGGCGACCGCCCGGAGGAAGTCCGCCCTGGCCGGGGCGGGCCCGCCCCGGCCGCGGGTCGCCAGCGCCGCGGCCAGGGCGACCGCCACCGCTCCGGTGACCGCCTCCGGGTGGTGGTGCGAGACCGCGCTCTGGAGGGCGGCCTGCTCGGCGGCCACGTCGAGGTCGGCGCTGTGCCAGGCGCCGAGCGGGGCGGCGCGCATGGCCGCGCCGTTGCCCCAGGAGCCCTGGCCGCCGAACTGTCCGGAGACCACCTCCCGCCAGGGCTCGCCCGCGCCGATCCGGCGCAGCACGTCGTGCATCGAGGCGCCGTACCCGCGGTGCGTGTCCTCGGCGTAGGCCGCCGCGAGGCGCAGGGCCAGGCGGTCCTGGTCGACGGTGCCCCCGCCCTCGACGAGTTCCCCGACGAGGACCAGCGCCTGGGCGGTGTCGTCGCTCCACCGCCACAGCGGCTCCGGGGGCGGCGTCCGCGCCTCCAGGGCCGCCGGACCGTTTCCGCGCAGGATGCCGAACCAGCGGTCGCCGAAGGCGTCGCCGAACGCGAGCCCGTACAGCGAATCCAGTACGGCGGTAGGCATGTCGATCATCGGCGCAGTATCGCAGCGCGACGGCTCTCCCGCACCGCGATTTCGGGACCTCCAGGCTTCTGACCTGGCCGGACACGGTGTTGGGTGCCTTGGTCCGCAGGCCCGAAGCCGCTGATCGCCAAGAGAAGGCCAACCACAAGAGATGTGGCCTTCCGCGAGAGAGCGGGTGACATGGCATCCCGGCCGTGTCACCCGCTCCCTTCGTGTGGCTTCGGCCCCGTGGCGACCTATGAGGGGACGGTTCCGCCGGGGGTGACGGGGCCGTGGGTCGGCAGGACGTGGAGCAGTTCGAGCAGGTGGAGGAAGGCCTCGGCCATCGGGGCGCCCTCCGTCTCCTGGCGTACGCGCGCCCAGTCGACCCGTTCGCGCAGGCCCCGCGCCACCGGCAGCAGGGTGCCGAAGTCGCAGTGGTGTTCCGAGAACGCCATCAGCCGGGAGACCAAGAGGTCGGTCGGCGCGATCACCGGCATGTGGACGGAGTCCACCGGGAGCGTCTGGGCCCGTTCCAGGAGCTCGGTCGTGACCGGCCGCCCCGCGAGGGAGAAGATCAGATCGATCTCCTCACCGCCGGAACGCGCCTTGACCAGCCAGTCCTCGGGCGGATCGACGATCCGGATCCCGTGCTCCCGCAGCGCGTTCGTGACGGTCTCGGCGTCCTCCCGCCGTACCGCGAAGTCCGTGTCGTGCTGGAGCCGGACCGGGATGCCGTGCGCGTAGGCGGCGACGCCGCCGATCAGGGCGAACGGGCAGCCCGACGCCTTCAGCACCGCCCCGACCTGCTTCGTCGTCTCCAGGATCGCCTGGGTGTGGTCCGGCGGCAGCGCGGTCGCGTCGCCCTCGCGTGATCCCCCCACTCGGTGGTCCTCCCGCGGAGCCTTCCGGGGCTCGGGAGATCCGGTGTCCGCGAACACATGGTCGTGGGCGGCGGACGCGGAGTACGCCTCTCCGTTCGCCGACCGGCGCGCGGCCGGGTCTTCCGTGAGGTTCATCGCCTGCTCCTGTCCTTGCCACTGGTCGCGACGGCCCCCCAAGGGGTGGAACCGCGTCTACCCAGAGCGGGCACGGTCATACGCCCCGGTGATCGGCCATGACCGACAGGAATCGGCCATCGGAGAACTGTCTGTCCGGTTCCGTTTCGGGTAGTCGCCGGGGCGAGACGACGAAGAGAACCGACCGCGAGGAGACCCGCCGTGCGGACCACGGAAGAGCGGACGAGAACCGAACGGCGCCGACTCACGGACCAGGAATTCCACGCCCTGATGCGGGAGGCGTCCGCCGAGGCACGACGCCTGTCGCTCGGCGAACCACCCGGGGCGGAGCCCGACTTCGCCCTGCGCACCCAGCACGCCGAGTTCGGAGCCGCCGCCCATTGAACGGCGGGCCGGGACGCCGCGCGGTCGCGCCGGCGGCCGACCCGCCGCACGCCGGATAGGGCGGACACGGACGGGTAGTCGCGTACCGGCCGTGCGACATCCGGATTCCGGAGGGAGATGGACGCCATGACCCGACCGAGCAACCCCGACCCGGAGCCCCGGGACACACCGGGCGTCGGCACCGGAGGTGGAGCCGACACGCCCCGCCCCGGGGGCGGAACCGCGCCCGGCGAGACGCCACCGGCCGAGTCCGGAACGGGCACGGGCACCGGGCCCTACCGGCCGCTCCGGCGCGGCTGGGCGGCCGGCCCGCTCCTCGTCCTGTGGATCGTCGTCGGCCTGTGCGCGCTGTTCTTCCTCGCGTACGCGATCATCCTGGCCACCGACTGAGCGGGCGCCCGTCATTCCCCGGGCCGTGGGGACGGCCGGTTCCGGGGTGCCCGTTTTCGGTCCCAGCCCCCGATCACGTAGTGCGGCCTTCGGCCACCGACCCCGATCACGATCTTCAACCGTCTGCTCTTCAATTATCTGCTTTCGATCCCGACCCCTGATCTCCAAACCCTGATCCCGACCTCCGAAAGGAAACCGTCATGGACCGCAACGAGCCCGGCACGGACGAGGCCCGCGGCGACGACGTCTACCAGCCCACCCACTCCGACGTGGACAACCGCCCCACCGACGCGCTCGATCCGGACAACGCGATCGTGACGGACCCGCTGGAGGACATGGCCAACCCCGGCTACTCGCCCCCCGAGCGCCCGCGGGGCGTGACCCGGTACGGCACCACCCAGCGGGAGCAGCGCGAGGGCGAGTCCCTGGACGACCGGCTCTCCCAGGAGGTCCCCGAGGACCCGCTGCCGGAGGGCGACAGTATCGGCGACCTGCCGGGCGGTGCGGGCGAACCCGTCGACGAGCAGGCCGGCAGCACCCGGGCGGGCCGCCTCGCCCCGGTCGACACCCCGAGGGAGACGGGAAACCGCACGGTCGCCCGGGACGTCGGCCCGGACGACTGGGCCGCGCCGGCCGAGGAGGCCGCGATGCACGTGGACACCGGGGCGGACGCCACGGTGGACGAAACCGAGCAGCCGTCCGGGCGGCGCGAGGAGCCCGGGACGGAGCGCTGACCGCCTCCGACACCCTGCACGTTCCGACCCCAGTGGGGACACCATGAACCTCGACTTCCTCAAACCGCTCCTGGAACGGCCCGGCTCCTGGGCCTCCGTCTACGTCGAGACCGACCGGTCCACCGAGGACGCCGCGCAGATACAGCGGCTGCGCAACCGTGCCGTGGCCGCACAGCTCGTCGACGAGGGCGCCGACCCGGCCACGATCCACGCGGTCGCCGACCGCCTCGGCGCCGAACCCGTCTCCGGCTCGCCGCCCGGACGCGCCCTCTTCGCGACGGCGGGCGAGGTCGTGCTCGACATCCCCCTCACGGCCGCCCCGCCGTCCGCCGGGGCCGCGTGGACGAACCTCCCGCACATCGCGCCCCTGGTGCTCCTGCGGAGCGACGAGCCCGCCTGCCAGGTGGCCCTCATCGACCGCGAAGGCGCCGACCTCGAACTGAGGGACTCCCGCGGCACGCGGGACCTGGGCGAGGCGCGCGGGAAGCAGTGGCAGGGCCGGGGACACCGCTCCATCCCGCAGGACCGGTACGAGTGGCACTACAGCAACAAGGTCGAGGACGCCTGGGAGGAGACGGCCGACGTCATCGCCGGCGAACTCGCCCGGCGCTGCCCGCAGGACGGCGGAACCCTCCTGGTCCTGGCCGGGGACGCGCGCGAGCGCAAGGCGGTACGGGAACGGCTGCCGCAGCGCCTCCGGAGCGTCGCCGTCGAGGTGGACCACGGCAGCCGCGCGCCCGGCGCCTCCACCGAACTCCTCGACCGGCAGATCGAGGAGGCCCGCTCCCGCTACGCCCGGGAACGGGTGCGGAACGCGCTCGACGACTTCCGCAGGGCGCGCGGGCGCCCCGGAGAGCACCGCGAGACGGCCGTCGACACCGGGCGCGGCCCGGCCGCCGAAGGGATCCCGGCCGTGACGGCGGCCGCCCGGGAGCACCAGGTCGCCACCCTCCTCCTCGGCCGGGACGCCTCCGACGCGAGCCGCCCCGTGTGGGTCGGATCCGGCCCCGACGAGATCGCCACGGGCCGTGCCGAGGCCAGGGGCTGGGGAATCGGACGGCCGGAGGAGGCGCGCGCCGACGACGCGCTGCTGCGCGCCTGCGTCGCCGCGGGCTCCGAGGTGCTCGTCGTACCGGAGGAGATGGCGGGCCCCGCGGGCGGCCTCGGCGCCGTCCTGCGCTGGAGCGACTGACCGGCCCGTCCCTCGTTCCCCGTCCGCCGCGGTCCGTCGTCGCCGAGGAGTCGTCCCGCCTTCCCCCTACGGGTGGGGCGCGGGGCGGCTCCTCTCGCGTTGCCTCGGCCCGCGCGCTCCACGGCCCCCGGTCACCGCCCTGTCGGACCCGTCGGGCCCCTCAGGGCCGCCGCCAGTCGTCGGACGTCAGGTGCGAGCCGGCCATCGGGCCCATGCGGAGCATCCCGCCGTCCACCGCCCAGGACGCCCCGGTCACGTACGACGCTTCGGGGCCCGCCAGGAAGGCGACGACGGCGGCGACCTCGCGGGCGTCCCCCGGACGCCCCAGGGGCACGCCCGGCCGGGACGCGGCCCGGACGTCCTCGTCCTCCTGGCCGGTCATCGGGGTGGCGATCTCGCCCGGCGCGACGGAGTTGACGGTGATGCCGTACTCGCCCAGCTCCAGGGCCATGACCTGGGTGAGCAGCCCGAGGCCGCCCTTGGCGGCGCAGTAAGGCCCGGCGCCCACCCGGGGCTGGTGCTCGTGCACCGAGGTGATCTGCACGATGCGGCCCCCGCGTCCCCGGTCGATCATCCGGCGGGCGGCGCGCTGGGCACACAGGAACGGCCCCGTCAGATCGACGTCGAGCACCTCCCTGACCTTCTCCAGGCTCAGGTCGAGGAAGGACTCGGCCGTGCCCGTACCGGCGTTGTTGACCAGCACGTCGACCCCTCCGAGTTCCTCCGCGAGCCGGTCGATCACGTCGGCCGCCTCCGGCAGTTCCGTCAGGTCCAGACGGGCGACGGCCGCCCGCCTCCCACGGGCGCGGACCTCCGCCGCCGTGGCCTCGGCGCCCGCCTCGTCCGTGTGCCAGGTGACGCCCACGTCGAGGCCCGCCTCCGCGAGCCGCACCGCGACGGCGCGCCCGATCCCGGAGTCCGAACCGGTGACGATCGCCGGGCGCGGGTCGAAACCCTGGATGTCGACCATGGTTCCGCCTCCTCTCGTACCGCTGTTTCCGTGTTCCTCTCGTGCGTGACGCCTCCGCCGCTACCCCGTCGCGGCCGGCGGAACCCCTCCCGTCCAGCGCCCCGGCGAGACCCGACCCCGCCCGGTACGAGTGGACCCCGTCCGACCGGGCAGGGGCCGGGTGCCGCTGTCCGGGCCCTTCCCCTCCTGCCCGGGCAGCGGTCTCGAACAGCAGCCTCGGGGCCGCCGCTGCTCCGTAGAGCGTCCCGTGAGGTGAGGTCCCGTGCGCCGGGAAGCCCGTGGGCCGTGAGGGCCCTGTACACCGGGAAGCCCGTGGTGCGTGAGGGGGCTTGTACGGCGAGGAGCACCGCGTGGCGAAGGGCCGTGCGGCGGTCGGCCGGCCGGGCGGGGGCCGCTTGTCCTGGCCCCGAACACGCGTTGTCAGTGGCCCTGGTTAGTCTCCCCTCATGTCGCGGTTCCAGGGGCTTTCGACCCCTTGGTTCGAGCTGCGCGATTTCTGACGAACAGGCGGAGGGGGAACGGCCGATGGCATGGCTGACGGCGGACGAGGGGTACGAGATCACCCTCGACGAGGGGCGCGTGGTCGCACGGCGCGCGGGAGGACGGCAGTTGAAGACCCTGCCGAAGGCGCTGCGGGACCATCCCGAGGCCGACCGGCTCCGGCGCCTCGCCGAATGGCTGGACCGGCACGTGGCCGCGTGCGTGGCGCAGGTCGACACCTGGATGGTGTCCTCGCTGCCCGTGCCCACCGGGCTGATCGCCCGCGTGTGGCCGGACGAGGCCTGGCGGTCCGCCCTCCGTGACATGGCCGTGGTGGGCGACGACCCGGACGAGGTCGGCTTCCTGAGGGACGTCACCGCCGACGGCGAGCTGAAGGTGGTCGACCTCGACGGCGAGACCGTACGGCTCTCCCCGCGCACCGTGACCCTCCCGCACCCCGTGCTCCTCCCCGACCTGGACGACGTACGGGACTTCGCGGCCGAACTCGGCATCACCCAGCGGGTGGAGCAGATCCACCGGGCCACCTGGACGAGGCCGGCCGCGGCCCACCCGGAGACGGCCACGGAGGTACGGGACTACGCGGGCGGGAAGTTCGCCTCCCGCTTCGGCCTCGCGGCCCGCGCGACCTCGCTCGGCCACCGGGTCTCCGGCGGCTACGCCACCTGCAAGGTCCGCGACGGCGGACGTGCCACGGAGGCGTCCGTCTGGATCGGCGAGCCGTACTGGGACGGGGAGTCGGAGACCGGCGGGCTCGGCTGGCACGACGACGAGGGCCGCGCCGTGCGGCTGAACGAGGTCGGACCGGTGGCCTGGTCCGAGGGAATGCGCATGGCCGCCGCGCTCTACGCCGGCCGCACGATCGAAGAGGGTGGGGACGCGTGACCGGCACGACCGCTTCCGACAGGACCATGGACGCCGCTCCCGGAGGAGCCCGCGACAACGCGGAGCTGCTCGCGGCCGGCGCCGTGCTCCCGGCCGACGCCCGGGACGCGGGGGCCTCGGCGGTCGAGCTGACCGCCCGCACCTACCGTCACCCCGTCCTCGGCGAGGACCGGGTCGTCGTCCGCCTCGCCGCGGCCGAACTCGGCCCCGCCGAGGACCTCGCCGCCGGCTTCCTCGGCCTCGAACTCCACGGGGAACCGGCCGTCGTGGGCCTCGGCCGCCGCCAGGAGCTGGGCTTCCCCGAATGGGTCCTGGTCCACCACCCCGAGGACGGCCACCATGCCCTCGCGGTCGTCCCCGAGCTCGACCGCCTCGCCCGGCAGGCCAAGACCAAGCCCAAGGCCGCCCTGGACGCCTGCCTCGAACTCGCCGGCCGCCTCGCCTCCTCGGTCCCGCACTTCCTGCCCGTCTTCCACGAGCAGGCCGCCCGGATCTTCCTCGCCGTCGAGAACACCACGTACGCGGGACAGCTCTTCGCCCGCGCCCGCACCAGCGAGGCCGAGCACGGCCTCGTCGTCGACGAGGACCGGCTCGACGCCGTCTTCCTCGAATTCGCCCTGGTCGGCGCGCTTCCGGTGAAGGTCCTGACCGGGTACGGCAAGGAGCTCGCCGCCCGGCTCGCGCCCGCCGAGGCGTACGAGCGCTTC
The DNA here is from genome assembly GCF_040702165.1 of Streptomyces sp. NPDC086147. Lineage (NCBI taxonomy): Bacteria > Bacillati > Actinomycetota > Actinomycetes > Kitasatosporales > Streptomycetaceae > Streptomyces > Streptomyces sp. NPDC086147. Next base: position 8,788 of record NZ_JBFBJO010000043.1, read on the forward strand.
CGGCGCCTGTGCGTGCGCCGCACCGCCGGCGGACTCGCCCCCTCCGCCCAGGCCACCGTCGAACTGCGGCGCCTGGCCCGCGCCGCCGGCCTGTCCGCCCCCGAGGCGGAACAGGACTACCTCGCCGACCTCCTCCCGCTGCCGGCCACCCTGCGCGCGGCCGACGGCTGGTGGAAGTCCCACCGGTCCTCCCTCGTCGCCCTGGCCCGCCGCGTCCCGGCCGTACGGGGCACCCTCCTGGAGATGATGCCGCCCTCCGACGGCGGCGAGTTCAGCGACCTGTGGCTGGGGATCCTCACGGAGTCCGGGGCTGACGCCGGACTGACCAGCACGGACGTGCCGCCGGAGGAGCGCTGCGCCGACGGCGCGGCCGGCTGGCTGGAGCGCTTCCACACCGCCCGGCACCGGGGCTGGGGCAGCCGTCCCACCCCGCCGGCCCTCCTCGACCTGGTGGAGCGGGCCGCCGAACGGCTGCGCGCCGACCTCGCGGTCCGCCCCGACGGCCAGGACGCGCTGCGGATCGGCGTCGAGGACCTCGACCTGCTCGACCTGCTGCTCTCGCTGGACGTCCCGGTCGCCGACCCGGCGGTCGACGGCCCCCGGACGAACGCCGCCACCCTCAACCTGTCGGACTGGGCGCGCGGGGAGAACCCCCGCGACCTGGCCGCGGTCGCCGCCGACCCCCGCTTCCGCCCCGCCTTCCGGCGCGCCGCGAGCGCCTACCACGACGCCTCCTCCGGAGCGGACGTGATGCGCCGGCTCGCCGCCGCGACCGGCGGCCGGCCGATGCTCACCGAGTGGATGCGCGACGTCGCCCGCGACTCGGTCGCGGCCGGACTGCCCGGACTGCCCAAGGCGCTCGCACGCCTGTCGTGGCTGCCCGCCGAAGCCCTCGCGCTCGCACCGGAGGAGGTCGCGGCCGCCGCCGGCGCCGACCTCGGCGAGACCCTGGCGCGCACCCTGCGCGGCGGTCTGTGGGAGGAACTCCACTGGCCGGCGTGGGAGGAGGCCGTCGCGGACCTGACCCCCGGGCGCAACAAGTTCGACGACCTCGTCGTCTTCGAGGCCTGGCCCCACCTGATCGTGGCCAACGCCACCCGGGTACGGGTCATCGACGCCGACTCCACCGTCCTCACCCACGACCTGCGCGTGCCCACCGGCCGGTCCTCCCACCGGTACGGCTTCCACTACGTCGACGGCGCCCTCCTCGTGTTCTGGACCGGCTACGGAAACAGCGACGTGCAGGGCTACTGGCACACCGCGCCCGACCGCGTGTTCACCCTGGACGCCGAGATCAGCTACTGGTCCCTCCGCTCCGACCGGCCCAGCCTGCCGCTGCCCGGCGGCGGCCGCGCCACCGGCGCCGGAGTCCTGCACGCCGGCGACACGAAGCTGCCCCGGGAACGGCCGCTGCTCTCCGACGGCACCTCGTACTGGGTGTGGGAGCACGCCGAGCGGTACGAGAACGACGCGCGGCACGACGACAGCGGCTGGGCCGAGTACGACCCCGCCGAGAACGCCCGGGGCCGGCGCTCCCTGCCCGGCTTCCTCGCCGACGCGACCCGCGCCCACGCCCCCGGCGCCGAACTGGCCGCGCACTCCTCGTGGCTGCGCCCCGCCCCGGCGGTGGACGGCTCGGCCCTGGGCACCCCCGTCGACGGCCTGCTCGGCTGGCGGGTCCTGCGGATCCCCGGCGACGGCTGGTGCGCCGACGACACCGCCGGCCGCAACGTCTCCCTGCCCGAGGGCTCCGACATGCCCGTCGCCGCCCTGGCGTTCCCCGGCGACGACCGGCCCAGGGCCCTGACCCGCCAGTGGCGGGAACTGCTCCTCACCGACCCGGACGGCGTGATCACCACGACGTCCGACGGCGACCGGAACGACATCTACGGCACCGCCGCCACGCCCCTGCCGCCGCTCACCCACTTCTACGCCCTCCGCCCGCGCGACCCGCGGGGCTCGGACGTGCTGCGCGCCGCCGACGCGGAGACGGCCGGCACCCTCCTGAAGGCGGCCGTCCTGGCGGAACGGGCCGCGGACGTCCCGGACCTGGTGACCGCCGCGCTGCCGGGGATCACCGCGCCCGAACTGGTCGCGGGCGTGGCGAAGGCACTGCGCTTCGCCGTGGCGCAGCAGAACGCCCTGGACTCCGTAGCCGCCCGGCTCGACCCGGCGACCGAACCGGAGGAGGCGCGCACCGAGGGCCCCCACGACAGCCTGCTCGCCGAGGCGCTCGACGGGCTCACCGGCGCCGGCTACTACAGCCGGGGCGCCGCCTCGGACGTGACCCACCGCTTCCTGGGCGAACTGGCCGAGGCACGGTCCGGCACCTCCGCGGCGGCCCCTCCGGGGACGCTCCACTACGACCTGCCCGCGCTGCCGTACTCCCCGTTCTCCTTCGTCCCCCTCCTGAACGAACCGGCGGCGGTCGCCTACCGGGCCGTCGCGCCCGGCAGCGGTGACGAGCACCGGGCCGCGCTGCTCGACGTGCTCGGCCGGGTCGACGCCCTGGGCCTCGCCTCGACGGAGGGCTCGACCGGCCACTGGCGCCAGGTGACGCTCCACCTCACCACCCCGCACCTGCACACCTCCGACGGCCAGGAGCGCGGCACCTCCCGCCGCACCGTCCTGCCGTTCGGCGGGGGAGCGGCCCTCGGGATCACCGAGAACGACCGGGGCGTCGACGACGGGCGGGAGTTCGAGGCGCTCCTCCACGCCCCCGACGGCCGGTTCGAGGCACCCGCCCCGTACACCCTGCTCACCGCGACCCCGGTGGGCGACCGGACGCGCGGCGCCGACTGGCTGGCCGCCTTCCTGCGGGAGGCGGAGAACCGCGCGGCGGCCCCCCTCCTCCCGGAGGCGGCCGAGGAGTTCAGCAGGCTCACCGGCGTCCCCGGAGCGCTGGCCCGGCTCGTCCTCGCCGGCATGCCCAAGGTGGACGACTGGGGGAACAGCTTCCTGCCGACGGAGCTGCGCACGTTCCTCGGCCTCAAGGTGGCCGAGGCGGCCCAGGCGCGCGACGAACTGCGCACGCTCTCCGTCGAGGTGCGCCGGGCCGTGGTGGCGGCCCTCCTCCCCGAGGACCCGGCGCTGCTGTGGACCGAGGGCCCCGACGTGGCGTCGGCGGCCGCCGCCTGGAACGCGCACGTGGGACGGCGCACCCGGGTCCCGGACCGGCTGATCGCGGAGGCCACCCGAGGCGTCCTCACCGACTGGTCCGTCCACCGGGCCCTCCCGGCGCTCCTCGACCCCGCCTCGTCGCCCGAGCTCTCCACCGACGTGGCGTGGCACATCGCGGGAGACCGGCCGACGCCCGTGCGGCCGGTCGACCACCCGTTCACCGAATCGGTGCTGGTCGCCTCGATGGGCCTGGCGGCCTGGCTCGCCCACCGGCTCCCCGCCGGCGACCCCGCGCGGGCCGCGCTGCCCGGTGTCCTCACCGCCGTACGGCAGCGCCTGGCCTCGCCCGACCTCCTCGTCTCCGCCGGGCGCTACACCAGCCTCGCGGACTTCCGGAAGGTGGCGGGCACGCCGACTGAGACGGCACCGGACCACGAGCGGTACGGCGCGGTCCTCATGGCCACGCACGACGGCCAGCCCCAGCCGGCCCTGCGGACCGCGCTGCTCGACTCCACCGGCTCCGACCCGTACCTCGCGGTCCTGCGCGGCGCTGACCAGCAGCCGATCGGGGTCGAGACGGCCCTGCGGCGGGCCCACGTCGGCGCGGTTGCCGGCCGAGATGAAGGAGGAGAGTCCGGCGCCCCGCCGGTGCAGTCCGGCGAGGAGGGCGATCCCGATCGCGCCGGACTG
>NZ_JBFBJO010000044.1:0-10151 GCF_040702165.1 Streptomyces sp. NPDC086147
GCCCCCGCACCCGCGGGGGCCGGCGCGCGTCCGTTCCCGGGCCCGCCGCGCCCGGGGGCCCTGTCGCCCGGCCGACCTGCGAGGATGGCGTCCGGGTCCGCCGGGGGAGCGGTCGGAATCGGTGGGACGAGGGAGCGGTTCGGGTGTCGCAGCGGGGGCCGCGGGGCGCGGTCGAGCGGATGGAACACCACCAGGTCGCGGTCTATCTGGCGGCCATGGCCGCCGGCGCCCTGCTGGGGTGGGCGGCGCCCGGTCTCGGGCCGGGCCTCGCGCACGCGATCAACCCGGTCCTCGGGGCGCTGCTGTTCGTCACCTTCCTCCAGGTCCCGGCCGCCGAGCTGGTGCGCTCGCTGCGCGACGGCAGGTTCCTGTCCGCCGCCGCGACGGTGAACTTCGCGGTGGTGCCGCTGGTGGTCGCCGCGATGTTCGCGTTCCTGCCCGACGACCGGGCGGTCCGGCTCGGCGTCCTGCTGGTGCTGCTGTGCCCGTGCGTGGACTACGTGATCGTCTTCTCCGGCCTCGCCGGCGGCTCCGCCCGCCGGCTCCTCGCCGCCACCCCGGTCCTCCTCGTCGCGCAGATGGTCCTGCTGCCGGGGTTCCTGTACCTGTTCATGGGGCCGGAGCTGTCCGACGTGGTGGAGGCCGGCCCCTTCGTCGAGGCGTTCCTGCTCCTGATCGTCGCCCCCCTGCTCCTCGCGTGGGCCCTCCAGGCGTGGGCCGCGCGCCGCCCGGCCGGGCGGCGGGTCTCCGGCGCGGCGACCACCACGATGGTGCCCCTGATGGCCGCCACCCTCCTCGCCGTGGTCGCCTCCCAGGTCCCCGGGCTCGGCGGCAGCCTGGCCGACGTCGCCGCCGTCGTCCCGTTCTACGTGCTGTTCCTGGTGGTCATGGCGTTCGCGGGGAAGGCCGTGGCCCGGCTGTTCCGCCTGGACCCGCCCGCCGGGAGGGCGATCGTCTTCACCGGCGCGACCCGCAACTCCCTCGTGGTCCTGCCGCTGGTCCTTGCCCTGCCCGACTCGCTGGCCGTGGCCGCGGTCGTCGTGGTCACCCAGACCCTCGTCGAGGTCCTCGGCATGGTGGCCTACGTCCGCCTCGTGCCCCGCCTGGTCCCGGACCCGGCCTGACCCACCGGTCGGGCGGCCTCCGCCGCCCGACCGACCGAGCCGGTCCTCCTACCGGTTCCCGTCGTCCGGGTCCACCGGCAGGCCCACTTCCTCGCGGTCCTCTTCGAGGCGCTCGTCGAGCTCCTTCTCGTCGGGGCGCCGGGGCAGGCCTCGGCCGTGCCCGGTGTCGGGGTCGCCCTCGACTTCCTTGTTCGACTTGTGGTGAGGTGCCATCGGTCTCTCCTTGCCCTGCGACTGCGGGACCGCGCGACCGGCCGTCCGTTGTACGGGTCCGGGCTCCGGCGGCGCGAGGGGTCCCTCACACTCAAACCCGGCGCCCACGGCTCCGCAAACGGAGCGGCCCGGCGTCCCGGCCGGTCAGGACCGGGGCCGTGCCGGCGGTTCCAGGGCCTTGCCGATCGTCTGGTCCGGGTCGAGCACGAGCCCGATGCGCAGGGTGGACTGCGAGAGGACGCCCCACAGGGCGTCGCTCAGGAAATGGGTCAGGTCGTCGAGCGAGCTCCTCGACTCGGGACGGGCGGCCCACTGGTTGACCACCCCGTCCACCAGGCCGACCATGCCGAACGCCAGGTTGAGGGTGAAGCCCGCGGGCGCCTTCCCGCCGTCGACCAGCTGCTCGGCGTACGCGTCGAGCAGCCGCGCCAGGTGGAGGGCGATGGCCGTGCGGGTGCCCGCGACCACCCGGGAGCCGCTGGCGTCCTGCTCGGGCGAGCCGGTGCCGAGGAACCGGTGGAGCCGGGGGTGCTCCGCGACCCAGCCGACGTAGGTGGCGGCGGCGAGCTCGACGGCCTCCCGGACGGTGCCCTTCGGGTCGAGGGCCGGGTACAGCGCGGCCAGCAGGTCGTCGGCGATGCGCGCGCGGATCCGCTCGTCCAGGTCCTCGCGGCTGCGGAAGATCCGGTAGACCACGGAACGGGGCATCCCGGCCTCGGCTCCGATCGCCGCCACGCTGACCGAGGGGCCCTCCCGGCCGATGACGGCGAGGGCCGCGGCGAGGACCTGGTCACGGCGCTCGGCCCGGTGGCCGGACCAGCGCGTGTCCCGTCCGTCGGGGCGTCCGTCACTGCGTTCTCGTCTGTCCTCCGCCACGGCGTGGATCGTACCCGGCCCGATCAAGAGGGCGCGCGCGATCGGTTCCCGGGGGTGGCGCATAGTGTGTTACCGCCGGTACCTTGGACGCGGTGACACAGGTAAATTCCCGCACCGGGCGGCGGCGTCCGAAGCCCGGAGCACCGGTGCGGAAGCACGCGGGACGGCGACAGAGGGGTATCGAGATGGAGCACCAGCACGTCGATGTGCTGATCATCGGAGCGGGGCTGTCCGGCATCAGTGCCGCCTGCCACCTGGCCGACGGGAACCCCGGCACCACGTACGCCGTCATCGAGCGGCGCGCGCGGGTCGGCGGCACCTGGGACCTCTTCCGCTACCCGGGCATCCGCTCGGACTCGGACATGTACACCTTCGGCTACGGCTTCCGCGCCTGGCACGGCACCAGGATCCTCGCCGAGGGCGCGGACATCCGGCGCTACGTCCAGGAGACCGCCGAGGAGCGCGGTGTCACCGAGCACATCCGCTTCGGCCGCAAGGCCGTCCGCGCGGACTGGTCCGGCGACGAGGGGCGGTGGACCGTCGAGATCCTGGACGAGGCCACCGGCGCGACCGAGCTCTGGAAGGCCCGCTTCCTCGTGGGCGCCACCGGCTACTACGACTACGACGCCGGCCACCGGCCGGAGTTCCCCGGCGAGGAGCGCTTCGGCGGCACCCTCGTGCACCCCCAGCACTGGCCCGAGGACCTCGACCACACCGGCAAGCGCGTGGTCGTCATCGGCAGCGGCGCCACCGCCATCACCCTGGTCCCCTCGATGGCCGACACCGCCGCGCACGTCACCATGCTCCAGCGCTCGCCCACGTACATCCTGGCGCTGCCCGCCGACGACCCCGTCTCCACCGTCCTGCGCGGACTCCGCGTCCCGGCCGGACTCGTCCACCGCGTGGGCCGCGCCCGCAACATCGCGCTCCAGCGCGGCCTCTACGCCCTGTGCCGCAAGGCGCCGCGGCTCATGCGCGGGGTGCTGCTCGGCTCCGTACGGGCACGGCTCGGCAAGAGCGTCGACATGCGCCACTTCACCCCGGCGTACAAGCCCTGGGACCAGCGGCTGTGCGTGGTGCCCGGCGGCGACCTCTTCAAGACCCTCAAGAGCGGCAGGGCCTCCGTGGTCACCGACCACATCGAGACCTTCACCGAGAACGGGATCAGGGTGAAGTCCGGCGAGGAGATACCCGCCGACATAGTCATCACCGCCACCGGCCTGCGGATGCAGCTCGCCGGCGGCATGGAGATCGCGGTCGACGGCGAGCCCCTCGTCACCCGCGACCACCTCCTCCACAAGGGCGTGATGCTCGACGGCGTCCCCAACCTGGCGATGATCATCGGCTACACCAACGCCTCCTGGACCCTCAAGGCCGACCTCGCCTGCGCGTACGTCAGCCGGCTGATCGCCCACATGGACCGGCACGGCCTCACCACCGCCACCCCCGTCGCCGCCGCGTCCGACCGCTCCGACGTCTCCGTCATGGGCGAGTCGCTGACCTCCGGCTACATCGCGCGCGGCGACGCGATCATGCCCCGCCAGGGCACCCGGGACCCCTGGCGGATCTGGAACAACTACTACCGCGACCGGCGGGCCCTGCGGGACTCCCCCGTCGAGGACCCCGCCCTCCGCTTCGGGCGGACCGTCCCCGGGGCACGGTCCGCCACCGACCGGCAGGACCACGCCCCGGCGGTCTGACGCCGAGCCCACCACCCCTCCGGAGACCACACGCGAGAGATCGAGGACGACGATGACCATCAGCCAGGAGAGCTACTACGAAAGGCTCCAGACCCTCTCCGAGGCGTCGGTGCACATCCACTTCGACGCCTTCACCGACATCGACTGGGACAACCCCGAGTTCGCCATCGACCCGAAGGACCCCCGCTGGGTGCTCCCCGCGGCCGACCCGCTGGGCGGCCACCCGTGGTACCAGGCACAGCCGCTGGAGGTCCGGACGAAGATCGGCCTGTGGCGGTACGCCAACATCGTCAAGGTCGGCATGCAGTTCGAGAACGTCCTCATCCGCGGGGTGATGGACTACCTCTTCTCGCTGCCGAACCAGAACCCGGAGTTCCGCTACCTCACCCACGAGGCCACGGAGGAGTGCCACCACACCCAGATGTTCCAGGAGTTCGTCAACCGCGCGGGCGCCGACGTGCCCGGCGGCCGGCGCTCCTTCCGGGTGGTCAGCCGCTTCCTGCCGCTGGCCGGCTCCCTCATCCCCGAGTCGTTCTTCACCGGCGTCCTCGCCGGCGAGGAGCCCATCGACCACCTCCAGAAGGCGATCCTGCGCGGCGGCGAGGACATCCACCCGCTGATGCGGCGGCTCATGCAGATCCACGTCGCCGAGGAGGCCCGGCACATCTCCTTCGCCCACGAGTTCCTCCGCGTCAAGGTCCCCGGCTACGGGAAGTTCCGCAAGGGCGCCCTCTCGGTGGCCTTCCCGGTCATCATGCGCGTCCTCGGCGACGTCATCGTGGTCCCCGACCGGAAGACCGCCGAGAAGATCGGCGTCCCCCACTGGGTCATCAAGGACATCTTCTGGAAGTCGCCCGACGGCGAGAAGATGCTCCGCGACCTCTTCTCCGACGTGCGGATGCTCGCCGAGGACATCGGCCTGATGAACCGCACCTCCCGGAAGGTGTGGCGGGCCCTGCGCATCGACGGCCGCCCGTCCCGCTTCCGGGGCGAACCCGCCCCGCACGCCGCCTGACGCACCGGCTCCTCGTCCGGCAGGCGTACGCCGCCCGAGCAGCACACCCGCCCGCCCGCCGGGCGGAACCACCGGCCGGGAACCGTCCCGGCGGCCCCGTGAACGTGAACGGAGAACCGCTCCCCATGCCCTACGTCGTCACCCGGTCGTGCTGCGCCGACGCGTCGTGTGTGCTGGCCTGCCCGGTCAACTGCATCCACCCCGCCCCCGGCGAACCGGGCTTCGGACAGACCGACATGCTGTACGTCGACCCCCGCACCTGCGTCGACTGCGGGGCGTGCACGACGGCCTGCCCGGTGGACGCCCTCAAACCGCACACCAAGCTCACCGAGGGCGAGCTGCCGTTCCTCGAGATCAACCGCGCCTACTACGACACCTCCCCGCACGCCGACCGCACGCCCATGGCCCTCGTGCCCCCGCAGCGCCGGGTGGAGACGACCGGGCTGCGGGTGGCCGTGGTCGGCGCCGGACCGGCCGGACTGTTCGCCGCCGACGAACTGCTCCGCCACCCCGGCGTGAGCGTCACCGTGTACGACCGGCTGCCCACCCCGTACGGACTCGCGCGGGCGGGAGTGGCGCCCGACCACCAGGACACCAAGCGGGTCACCGAGCTCTTCCGGGCCATCGAGGGCCAGCCGGGCTTCTCGTACCGCCTCGACACCCGGATCGGCCGCGACCTGCACCACGAGGACCTGGTCCGCGACCACCACGCCGTGGTCTACGCCGTGGGCGCGGCCACCGACCGGCGCCTCGGCATCGAGGGCGAGGACCTGCCCGGCAGCGCCTCCGCCACCGACTTCGTCGCCTGGTACAACGGGCATCCCGACCACGACGGCGCCCTTTACCCGCTGGACTCCGAACGGGCCGTCGTCGTCGGCAACGGCAACGTGGCCCTGGACGTGGCCCGGATCCTGACCGCCGACCCCGAGGCCCTCGCCCGCACCGACATCTCCGACCGGGCCCTGGCCGCGCTGCGCGCGAGCCGGGTCCGCGAGGTCGTCGTCCTCGGGCGGCGCGGACCGGCCGAGGCAGCCTTCACCCTGCCCGAACTGGTCGCGCTCGCCGCCCTCGACGGCGTCGACGTCCTCGTGGAGGGCCGGCCCGAGGACCTGCCGGCGGACGCCACGCCCAAGACGGCGGTCCTCGCCGAACTCGCCGCCCGCACCCCCGTTCCGGGCCGCCGCCGGATCGTCCTGCGCTTCCTGACCGGCCCGGCGCGGATCGAGGGCGACGACCGGGTGACCGGTCTGACCGTCGTACGGACCGAGCTGCGCCGCGCCGACGACGGCACCGTACGGGCCGTCCCCACCACCGACACCGAGACCGTCGGGACCTCCCTGGTCCTGCGCGCCGTCGGCTACCGCGCCGAACCGGTCCCGGGCCTGCCGTTCGACGCGGAGACCGGCACGGTGCCGCACGAGCGGGGCCGGGTCGAGCCGGGCGTCTACGTCACCGGCTGGATCAAGCGCGGCCCCACCGGCTTCATCGGCACCAACAAGTCCTGCGCCCAGGAGACCGTCACCACGCTCCTCGACGACCTCGAAGCCGGCCGCCTGGCCGCCCCCGCCGGCCCGCCGGTCACCACGGCCCGCCCCGACGCCGTCGACCTCGACGGCTGGCGGGCGATCGACGCCGCCGAGCGCGCCGAGGGCCGTGCCCAGGGCCGCCCCCGCGTCAAGCTCGTCGACCGGGAGGAACTGCTCACCGCCGCGCGCCGCCCCGTCTCCCCCTGACGGCACCGCGACCGGCCGGGCCGGGGCACGGGGGCGCCCCTGAGGCCCCGCCCGCCCGGACTGCCCTCCCCTTCACCCTCCTGGCCGACGCGAGCGCCCTCCGCGATTGGTTCTCCCCGGCAGGGGTACCCGCCGGACGGCACCGCCCCGTGGAGAGGCGGGCCGACGGAAGAACGGTCGAGGAGGAGACGGCACGATGGCGGGCAACAAGGAGAACCAGGACGTGGTCGCGGCCATTCTGAAGGACCACCGCACGATGGAGGACCTGTTCCGCCGGATGCGGAGCGTCGAGGCGGACCGCGCCGCCGCGCTGAAGGAGTTCTCGGCCCTGCTCATCGCACACGGCGAGGCCGAGGAGGCCGAGGTCTACGGAGCGCTCAAGCGCTTCAAGAACGTCGACAACGAGGAAGTGGACCACGGCACGGAGGAGCACGAGGAGGGGAACAAGGCCCTCCTCGCCCTCCTGGAGGTCGACGACATCGGCTCCGACGAGTGGGACAAGCGTCTGGAGGACCTGGTCGAGGCGGTCACCCACCACCTCGACGAGGAGGAGCGCACCATCCTCAACGGCGCCCGGGAGAGCGTCCCCGACGAGCGCAGGGCCGAGCTGGGCGACGCGTTCCTGAAGGAGCGCGCCCGGCAGCTCGCCTCGGACTGCGGCCGGGTGGAGAACGTGCGCGAGGTCGTCCGCGGATGACACGGGAGCCGTGCCGGTGGGCGGCCCGCCCGGGCCGCCCACCGGCACGTCCTCACCTTCCCGCGCTCCCGCCGGCCCCCACCGGCGCCGCGTCGGCCGTCAGGGGCGGAGTGCCGAGTCCGGCCCCTCGGCCGAGGCCTTCGAGGAACTCGCCGACGGCCTCCTCGGAGGTCCACGACGGCGTCCAGTCCAGCTCCTCGCGGGCCCGCGAGGAGTCGAGCACGGGCAGCCGCATGACCGCGTCGAACAGACCCGGCGCGGCGGGCACCAGGCGCAGGCGCCACGCGGCGGCGAGCACGGCACGGGTCACGCCCGCCGGCAGCGGAACGGCGCGGGCCCTCAGGAGCCGGGCCAGTACGTCGGCGTCGAGCACCGGATCGGCCGCCAGGTTGAACGGCCCCCGGACCTCCCGCACCACGGCCGCCCGGTAGGCCTCGGCGGCGTCGTCGGTGTGCAGGGCCTGGAAGCGCAGGCCCTTGACGGAGGGCACGACGGGCAGCACGCCCGGTCGCACGGCCCGCCACGGCAGGAGCGGACCCGCGAAGATGCGGCGCTGTTCGCTCGCCGCCTCCTCCTTGAACAGGAACGACGGCCTCATCCGTACGACCCGCAGGTCCGGGTGCGAGAGCTGGAACCCGTCCAGGTAGCGCTCCAGATAGGCCTTCTCCCGGGTGTAGGCCGCGCCGGGCCAGCCGTGGGTGGGCCAGGACTCGTCGACGGGCCGCCCGTCCGACGGGCCGGGGGAGTAGGCGCCGACCGAGGAGGCGTGCACCAGAGCGTCCACCCCCGCCCGGGCGCACGCCTCGAAGACCCTGACGCTGCCCAGGACGTTGGTGCGCCAGGTCTCGACCGGGTCGTGCGTGGGCTGGAACTTCCAGGCGAGGTGGACGACCGCGTCGGCCCCCGCGAACAGCCCGGCCAGGTCGGGGCCGCCGGGGTCGACGTCCGCCGACGCCCAGCGGACCCCGTCGATCCGGAGCTCGGGCACCCGGCGGGCGACGCCGAGCACGTCCGTGACCGTACGGTCCCGGGCGAGGGCCCTGACCACACTGGTCCCGACGTTTCCGGTGGCTCCTGTGACGACGACCCTCATGGCGCTTGTCCAATCGCGGGGGACGGATGGAGACGGCGGGGACGTGCCCGCCGCCGGTTCTCGGCCGGGAACCGGCCATGCCCTGCGAGTGACCGCGCGGTGCGCCCCGTAAACGCCGTCCGCCGCTCACCCCTCCGGCCGCGCGTGCTCGTCGGCCCCAGACACGGGCGGCACCTCCACCTCGAACCAGACGGCCTTGCCGCCGTCCCTCGGGACACAGCCCCAGGCGGCCGACAGCCGCTCCAGGAGGTACAGGCCGTGCCCGGAGGAACGGCTCGGACGGTGCGGGCCGTGGGGCCGGGGACGCACCGGGCTGGTGTCGCTGACCTGGACCCACAGCCGGCCCCCGGCGCGGTCGAGACGCAGCTCGTACGGAACGCCCCCGTGCGTGAACGCGTTGGTGACGACCTCGGAGACGAGCAGCAGGGCATCCGTGGCGGCGACCCGCCCGGGCGCACCGGCGGCCCCGAACCACTCGCTCAGCGCCCGCTGCGTCAGGTCCCGGCACGCGCCCACCGTCCCGGGGGCCTCCGTCAGTTCGTAATGACGGGTGCCGGTGGCCACGGGCTGTCCACGCTGACCGTTCATACGCTGCGGGTTCCCCGGCCGTCGGGGACGAACCATGCCGTAAAGGGCATTCTCCCGCCACCGGTGGCTGCGCCTTCGCGCGAGGCGGCGGCCATGATGTCTTCCCCGAACCGCCTTTCGTAATCTTTCACATCTCGGGAATGTGACCACAGTTCTCGGAAAGAGGTAAAAGGAGCAAAAGGTGTGAGAGGAACGGTGAAAATGATGAACACCATGACATTTGTGCGCGAAGAAGAAGCGGGAGACAAGAGGTCCGAGCCCCGACAGGGTCATGGCTGACGGCGAGGGCGGGGGAGACGGGATGCAGGTGCGGCGGCTGTTGTTGCGCGGGGCGCGGAGTGTGGTGTCGCGCTGTCGGGATTTCACGGCGGAGGCGTTGGCGGACTGGGGGTGGATTCCGGCGGGGAGCGAGGCGGGGGAGGAGCGGGTGGAGGACGTGCTGCTCCTGGTGTCGGAGGTGGTGACCAATGCCTGTCTGCACGCCGGCGGACCGGAGGAGTTCGTCCTGCGGCGCGGTCGCGAGGGGCTGCGGGTGGAGGTCGCCGACGCCAGTTCCGAACCGCCCCGGGCGCGCACGTCCCGTTCGCCCGCGCTGCCCGGCGGGCACGGTCTGATGGTTCTGGACAAGCTGGCGGGGGCGTGGGGCTACGAGGCCAGGGGGGCGGGAGCGGCGGGGAAGGTGGTGTGGCTGGAGGTCAGCCTGCCGTCCCGTCCGTAGCCTCGTCCGCGGGTCCTTCCGCAGGGGCGCCGTCGGTGTTGAGACCTTCCCTGAGCTCGCCGAGGATGCGGGTGAGCAGCCGCGAGACGTGCATCTGGGAGAGCCCGATCCGCCGGCCGATCTCGGCCTGGGTGAGCTCCTCTCCGAAGCGGAGTTCCAGGATGTGCCGGTCGCGCTCGTCGAGCCGGTCGAGGAGCGGCCGGAGCGAGGTGAGGTCCTCGATCAGCTCGTAGGAGGATTCGGCGGTCGCCAGATGGCGTGGCTTCGCGCCGGAGGCGTTGCCGTCCTCGCCGACGGGGGTGTCCAGGGAGCGGGTGGCGTAGCCGTGTGCGGCGAGTTGGCCTTCCGCGATCTCTTCTTCGGTGAGGTGGAGGTGGTGGGCGAGTTCGGTGCG
>NZ_JBFBJO010000045.1:0-7894 GCF_040702165.1 Streptomyces sp. NPDC086147
CACACTCGGACCCTCCCACGACCTGTGCCCCATCGGCTGCTGCCCCGCCAGAACCGAACGACCCGCGGCGGCCGGCGCCGACAGCCCATACGCGTAGGAGGACCCGCACGCGTCCCCGTACGCGCGGGAGAACCCCGTGACCCGCCCGCACGCGCAAGGAGATCCCATGACCGAGGTCCCCGACCCCCTGCTCACCGAACTGCACGAGATCGCCCTGGAGGCCGCGCGGCGGGCCGGAGCGCTGCTGCGCGACGGCCGGCCCGACGACCTGGCCGTGGCGAAGACCAAGACGAGCCCCATCGACGTGGTCACCGAGATGGACATCGCCGCCGAGAAGCTGATCACCGGCTTCCTCGCCGAGCACCGCCCGCAGGACGGCCTCCTCGGCGAGGAGGGCGCCGCCAGCCCCGGCACCAGCGGCGTCCGCTGGGTCATCGACCCGCTCGACGGCACCGTGAACTACCTCTACGGCCTGCCCGCCTGGTGCGTCTCGATCGCCGCCGAACGGAACGGCGAGGCCGTCGTCGGCGTGGTCGAGGCGCCGCTGCGCGGCGAGACGTACCACGCGGTCCTCGGCCGGGGCGCGTACGCGGGGGACCGGCGGCTCGCCGTCCGCCCCTCGCCCCCGTTCGACCAGGCCCTGGTCGGCACCGGCTTCGCCTACGTCCAGACCCGGCGCGCCCACCAGGCCGAGGTGGCCCGGCAGGTGATCCCGCGCGTCCGCGACATCCGGCGCGCCGGCTCGGCCGCCCTCGACCTCTGCGACGTCGCCGCGGGCCGCCTCGACGCGTACTACGAGCGCGGCCTCAACCCCTGGGACCTCGCGGCGGGCGGGCTCGTCGCCCGCGAGGCGGGCGCCCTGACCGGCGGCCGCCCCGGGGAGCCGGCCTCAGGCGACCTGGTGGTCGCGGCCTCCCCGGGCCTCTTCGCGCCCCTCCAGGGGCTCCTGGAGGAGCTGGGGGCCTGGCACGACTGAACCCCGCCCGTACGGCCGGCCCGGCCCCGGCGGGCCGGGGGCGGACGGACGAGGGCCCCGGTGCCGGGACGGGCACCGGGGCCCTCGCGGGTCCACGACTCCAAGGGGAGCGGCGGGTCAGACGCCGGGCGCGGCCACCTCCACGCCGTGCTCGGCGGCCAGGCGGTGCAGGTCCTCCAGCTCCGCCTGCTCCACGTCCACCAGGTAGTCGTCTCCCGTCTCACGCGCCCGCGTGAGGTCCGTCTGCGTGGTCCTGATGCGGTGCAGCAGGCCGGCGGTGAAAGCGTCCATCGTGCGCCCCCTCGTCATGGGTCGAGTGGCACGGGGGTGTGCCGAGGGTGGGTCGGATCACGCACCGTGGTCTCCGGGGGACGGAGAGCTCCGGGTGGCGTGCCACATACAGGGCGTGATCGCGGGGTGTGCAGTCGTCCTCCCCAGCCCCTTCCGCGGAGAAACCTCAACTGGCCCGCGAATCAGGTGAATTCTCGGTGCCCCTTTCCGGGGCCCGATCCGGCCACGGGCCCGCACCGCCGCCTTACAGCCGGTTTACGCGCGTACGGGGCAGGATGGACACCCACAGTCAGCACAGCTATCGGCCGGTCCCCGTCCCGGGTCGCGGCTCAACGGAAGGATGTACGACGTGCGCGTACTCGTCGTCGAGGACGAGCAGCTGCTCGCCGATGCGGTGGCCACCGGACTGCGCCGGGAGGCCATGGCCGTCGACGTCGTGTACGACGGCGCGGCGGCCCTGGAGCGCGTGGGGGTCAACGACTACGACGTCGTCGTCCTCGACCGCGACCTGCCCCTCGTGCACGGCGACGACGTCTGCCGCAGGATCGTCGAGCTCGGCATGCCCACCCGCGTCCTGATGCTCACCGCCTCCGGCGACGTCAGCGACCGCGTGGAGGGCCTCGAACTGGGCGCGGACGACTACCTCCCCAAGCCCTTCGCCTTCACCGAGCTCACCGCGCGCGTGCGGGCCCTCGGCCGCCGCACGACCGTGCCCCTCCCGCCCGTCCTGGAGCGCGCCGGCATCAAGCTCGATCCCAACCGCCGCGAGGTCTTCCGCGACGGCCGCGAGGTCCAGCTCGCGCCGAAGGAGTTCGCCGTCCTGGAGGTCCTCATGCGCAGCGAGGGCGCCGTCGTCTCGGCGGAGCAGCTCCTGGAGAAGGCCTGGGACGAGAACACCGACCCGTTCACCAACGTGGTCCGCGTCACCGTCATGACCCTGCGCCGCAAGCTCGGCGAGCCCCCCGTCATCGTCACCGTGCCCGGTTCCGGGTACCGGATCTGACCGCGATGGCCACGACCCCCGCGCCCCACCCCCAGGCGCCCCCCAAGCCGACCTGGGACCCCAGGGACCCGGTCCGCCCGCTCCTCCGCCCGACCATCCGGATACGGCTCACCCTGCTGTACGGCGGGATGTTCCTGATCGCGGGCATCCTGCTGCTCTCGATCATCTACCTCTTCACCGCCCAGGCGCTCAGCGACAGCGCGGCCCAGCTGCCCTTCAAGATCGTCAAGGGCGAGGTCCAGGCCACCACCTCGTGGTGCGACCTGCCCGACACGGGCACCGTCGAGCAGTTCAACGACGCGGTCTCCGTCTGCCTCCGGCACCAGAGCGACCGGGCCCTGGACGCCCTCCTGCGCCGCTCGCTCTTCGCCCTGCTCGGCCTGAGCATCATCGCCTTCGCCTTCGGCTACGCCATGGCGGGACGGGTGCTCTCCCCGCTCGGCCGGATCACCCGCACCGCCCGCCAGGTGGCCGGTTCCGACCTGTCCCGGCGGATCGAGCTGGACGGCCCGGACGACGAGCTCAAGGAGCTCGCCGACACCTTCGACGAGATGCTGGAGCGCCTGGAACGGGCCTTCACCGCCCAGCAGCGGTTCGTCGCGAACGCCTCGCACGAGCTGCGGACCCCGCTCGCGATCAACCGCACCCTCCTGGAGGTGCACCTCTCGGACCCCGGCGCCCCCGTTGAGCTCCAGCAGCTCGGCAAGACCCTGCTCGCCACCAACGAGCGCAGCGAGCAGCTCGTCGAGGGCCTGCTGCTGCTCGCCCGGAGCGACAACCAGATCATCGAGCGCAAGCCCGTCGACCTCGCCGAGGTCGCCGAGCGGGCCGTCGACCAGGTGAACGCCGAGGCCGAGGCCAAGGGCGTCGAGATCCGGGGCGAGCGCGCGCCGGCCGTCGTCCAGGGCAACGGCGTCCTGCTGGAACGGATCGCGCTGAACCTGCTCCAGAACGCCGTGCGGTACAACGTGCCGGAGGGCGGCTGGGTGGAGGTCACCACCGAGGTCGGGAACGGCCAGGCGGTGCTGCTCGTCTCGAACACGGGACCCGTGGTCCCCGCGTACGAGGTCGACAACCTCTTCGAGCCGTTCCGGCGGCTCCGGCAGGAGCGGACCGGCAGCGACAAGGGGGTCGGTCTCGGCCTGTCGATCGCCCGGTCCGTGGCCCGCGCCCACGGCGGCCGTATCATCGCGGAGCCCCGCCAGGGCGGTGGTCTCGTGATGCGCGTCACTCTGCCGATCTGACACACTGCACGAGCCGACCGGTTCCGTTCGCTTTGCGCGGAATTCCACGGCCCGACCCCTGAGACGCTCATGTGTGATCGATCACAGGGGAGGGTGCGCGGGCATCCACTCTCCGTGACCGGGAAATCCCTCCGAAAACCAGGAAAAGTCCGGGTTTTCAGGGCCCCGAATGACGGGAAGTACACGGGGTGGCGCCCGCGAGGGACGCCCGCCGGACCGTGTACGGTCCGGTTCGCCACCCGAAGCCGATCACTCGTGAGAGGGCGCGACGGGTGTCGATTGAGTAACAGACCTTGATGTGAGGCAAAATCTCCGCCTCAGGTCGGGCACAAGTCCGACCTCTCACGCGTTACGTGCGCTGGAGACACCGCAACCACCCAGAGGGGGAGAGCGACATGGCAACGGATTACGACACCCCACGCAAGACCGACGACGACGTCGACTCGGACAGCCTTGAGGAACTGAAGGCCCGCCGGAACGACAAGTCGACCTCGACCGTCGACGTCGACGAGTTCGAGGCCGCCGAAGGCCTGGAGCTTCCCGGCGCCGACCTCTCGAACGAGGAGCTGGCCGTCCGGGTCCTGCCCAAGCAGGCCGACGAGTTCACCTGCATGAGCTGCTTCCTCGTGCACCACCGGAGCCAGCTGGCCCGGGAGAAGAACGGTCAGCCCATCTGCCGCGACTGCGACTGAGAACGCTCGACCGTGGCAGGCGACACACCGTCCCGGAAGCGGCGTCTGCGGCTCCCCGGGAGCCCGCGGACGGACAAGGGCGGACCAGGCCCGGCAGAGGGCGCCCAGGAGGCCCCCGACGCCGAGCCCACCGCCTCCCTGCCCTCCCTCGGCGCACGTGACGACGAGCGGGGCCTACCGGCCTCGCTCGAAGCGGCCGCCGAGCAGGAGACGGCGTCCCTTCCCCCGGAGTCGCCCCTCCCCGCGGAGCGGGAGACGGGGCAGGGCGACGGGTCGCCCGTCGAAGCGCGACGGGCCGGGCGCCTCGACGCCGTCAAACGGCTCGCCGACCCCGCACGGGGCCGGCTCGACAGGATGAAGATCGACTCCGACCGGATCGACGCCGTCCGGCGCGGCGTCGCGCAGGGCGTGAAGCGCGGCGGAGACAGCGCCAGGGCCGGCATCGGCCATCTGGCCGACCGGCTGATCGACCTCGCCCCGCGGATCCCCGTCCGCGACCTGGCGACCCTTCGCAGACAGTTCCCCGGGCTCGGCCCCGAGGAGATCGCCGACAAGCTCGTCACCGGCGCGGCGAACGCGTCCTCGACCGTGGGCGCGGGCATCGGCGTCGCCGCCATGCTCCCCGTACCCCCGGCCCTGCCCGCCGAGCTGGCGGCCGAGATCACCGGCGTCGCCGCCGTGGAGCTCAAGCTCATCGCCGAACTGCACGAGGTGTACGGGCTGCGTCCCCCCGGCCGGCTCACCCAGCGCTCGGCGGCCTATCTGACCTCCTGGGCCGAGGAGCGGGGCATCGACCCCACCAAGCCCACCACCGTCAACGCGGCGCTCGGCGGACAGCTCAAGCGCGAACTGCGCCAGCAGATCATGAAGCGCATGGTGCGCAACCTGCCGAACCTCATGCCGTTCATGGTGGGCGCCGCCGTCGGCGCCGTCATGAACCGCCGCGACACCAAGAAGCTCGCCGCGCACATCCGCAAGGACCTGCGCGAGCGCCAGGTCCCCTGGAGCGCCCTTCCGGAGCTGCCCCCGCTGGAGCAGCCCGAGAACCCCGAGGAACTGGGCTTCTAGGACCCGTCCGGCGGACCGCGGCCGGGGCTCCGCCGCCCCGGCCCCGCCCTGCCGTCCCTCAGGCCCCGGCGTCGGCCCGCACGGCCTCGACGGCCGCCTCCAGGGCCTCCGGCTCACGGCTGGACAGGTACACGTACGGCGTCGGGTCCGCCGGGTCCGTCACCTCGATCCGCACCGCCCGCGGCACGTAGCTGCGCATCAGCATGAAGGCGCGCGGATCCGCCTTGTGCGTGCGCCAGGCGCGCGCCTCCTCGGCGTCGAGCACCTCGACCGCCCCCAGCGCGGAGACCGGGATCCGCGCGTCCCCCGCCACCAGCGAACCGGCCACCACCCGGACGCGGGCGGAGCCGTACGAGGAGACCGCGGCACCGGCGAGCACCGCCGCCACGATCAGACCGCCCAGCATCGGGACCGTGCCGAACGGGACCATGATCAGACCGCCGGACAGGCCGAGCAGGCCCGCGATCACCCACCAGGAGCCGGGCGCCGTCAGCCGCTCGTCGAAGCGCGGCGCGGCCGGGACGGCGGAGGACTCGGGAGAGGGGGCCGGGGACGGTACGGAAGGCTGCATGCGTCCAAGCTTGGCACGGCGCGACCCGCGTCCGTCCGCGCGGGTAAGGTCTGCGCCTGTGACTGCAACATCTGCCGCCCTCACCCCGCCGGCCGACGCCATACCGCCGGTACGCCACCCCGACGCGCCGGCCCCCGGCGAGCTGCTCGGCTCGCACTACGGGCACTGTTTCGGGTGCGGCGGCGGGCAGCCCCACGGCCTCCACCTGGAGGCGCGGGCGGGCGAGGGCGTGACCGTCACCGCCGAGTTCACGGTGACCGCCGACCACCAGGGCGCCCCCGGCCTCGCGCACGGCGGCGTCCTCGCCACCGCGCTCGACGAGACCCTCGGCTCCCTCAACTGGCTGCTGCGGGTCATCGCCGTGACCGGACGCCTGGAGACCGACTTCCTCCGGCCCGTGCCGGTCGGCACCGTGCTCCACCTGGAGGCCGCCGTCACCGCCGTGCACGGCCGCAAGCTCTACTCGACCGCCGTCGGCCGGATCGGCGGGCCCGAGGGCCCCGTCGCCGTCCGCGCCGACGCCCTCTTCATCGAGGTCAAGGTCGACCACTTCATCGACAACGGGCGCCCGGAGGAGATCCGGGCGGCCATGTCCGACCCCGACCAGGTCAGGCGCGCCCGCGCCTTCGAGGTGAACCCCTGATGCGCAACCCCGTCGACGTACTGATCCGGCGCGTGGACCCCGAGGTCCCCATCCCGGCCTACGGACACCCCGGCGACGCCGGCGCCGACCTCGTGACCACGGAGGCCGCCGTACTGGCCCCCGGAGAGCGCGCCGTCCTGCCCACCGGCGTCTCCCTGGCCCTCCCCGACGGGTACGCCGCCTTCGTGCACCCGCGCTCCGGCCTCGCGGCCCGCTGCGGAGTGGCGCTCGTGAATGCCCCGGGGACGGTGGATGCCGGGTACCGTGGAGAGATCAAGGTGATCGTGGTCAATCTGGATCCGCGCGAGAGCGTGCGGTTCGAACGATTCGACCGGATTGCCCAACTCGTCGTCCAGCAGGTCGAGAAGGTGCGCTTCCACGAGGTGGCGGAACTTCCCGGTTCGGCGCGGGCCGAGGGGGGCTTCGGGTCCACCGGCGGCCACGCCGCCGTGGACGGCACGACGGGTGGGAATCGATACGCTTCGGTCGTATCCGACCGGGAAGGACAGTGACGTGTTCGGACGTCGCAAGAAGAGCGGTGCCGCCGAGGACGCGGCGGGCGAGGCCGAGCAGGTCGTCGACGCGGTGGAGGACGAGGACGCGGCCCAGCCGCGTCGGGTGAACCTTCCGCCCGCGCCCCGGCCCGACGGGCCCTGGGACATCTCCGAGGTCACCAAGCCCGACGAGGGCCGCGTGGACCTCGGCGGGGTCTTCGTGCCCGGCGTCGAGGGAATGGAGCTGCGGGTCGAGGTGGCGGGCGACGCGATCGTCGCGGCCACCGTCGTGCTGCGCGACAGCGCCGTACAGCTCCAGGCCTTCGCCGCCCCCAAGAACGAGGGCATCTGGGGCGAGGTCCGTGACGAGATCGCCACGGGCATCGTCGAGCAGGGCGGTGTCATCGACGAGGTCGAGGGGCCGCTGGGCTGGGAGCTGCGCGCGCAGGTCCCCGTGCAGCTGCCGGACGGCAACCGCGGCGTGCAGCTCGTGCGCTTCGTGGGCGTCGACGGGCCCCGCTGGTTCCTGCGCGGAGTGATCTCCGGCCAGGGCGCGGTCCAGCCCGAGGCGGCCGGGCTCCTGGAGCAGATCATCCGCGACACCGTGGTCGTCCGCGGCGACGGCCCGATGGCCCCGCGCGACCCGATCGTCCTCAAGCTGCCCAACGACGCGCAGATGGTGCCGGACGGCGTGCAGCAGGAGGAGCAGGAGAACTCCCGCTTCTCCGGCGGCATGGGCCAGCTCCAGCGCGGCCCGGAGATCTCCGAGATCCGCTGAACGGCGGGCTCCGGAAGCTCACGGACAAGGCCGGTGGGGCCGGGTGCCGGCCGACGGGGGCGGCGAAGGCCCCCCCGGCCGTTAGGGCCCGCCCCCCCGCGCCGCCCCCCCGGTTGCGAAAGAGGGGGGCGCCC
>NZ_JBFBJO010000046.1:0-6801 GCF_040702165.1 Streptomyces sp. NPDC086147
GTCGCCCTCCCGCCCGGGCGGGAGGGCGACGTGCCGTGTCCGGGCCGAGCGCGGTCAGCCGTTCGTGGCGACGGTCTTGGGGTCGACCACCTCGCCGGCCGGCGGCTGCTCCACCTCGACCTTCTCGTTGTAGTCGCTGAACAGCGTCTCGCCGGGCTGCTTGCCGCCCTCGGAGACGGCCTTGAGGATGTAGGGGTCGCCCTCGGTGGCGACGTACAGGGTGAGCTTCTCGCCGTCGGCCTGCTGCTTGGTGAGCGTCAGGGCGTCCTTGCCGTCGACCTCGGTGGCGGCACCGCGCCGCATGCCGTCGCGTTCGGACTTGTCGCTGTCCATGGCGGCCAGGAGCGCCTACTTGTCGCACATGCCCTGGGTGGACTTGTCGCCGGGCTCGCTCTTGACCCACTTGTCCTGGAGCCGGTCGACGGCGGTGTCCGTGCCGGGCCGGCCCTGCAGGGCGTTCTGCCAGAACCGCTCGTTGCCCCGGACGTAGACGTTCTGGCCGGCCTGCCGGACGTCGGCCTTCGCGTCGTTCATCGACAGCGTGCCGAGACAGTTGTCCTTCTCGTCGACCTGGAAATCCGTCTTCACGACCGCGGGCGAGCCCTGCGCCTGTGACGTACCGGTGATCCGCACGGAGTCGGCGTCGCGGGTCGCCTTCACGGCCTCGGCCGCGATGGCGTCGGCGCTCTGCCCGGCGAAGGCCTCGTCCGAGTCCCCGTCCCCGCAGCCGGTGAGAGCGGTGGCACCCGCGCAGACCAGTGCCGCGGCGAGAACGGCGTTCTTCTTCAGGATACGTGCGGCCATGACGTCCCCATTCTCTGCGGAAAAGCGAATTCCGCTTCACCCGGTTCGACTGTCGTGCGGCCTCACGTACCCGTCTTTTCAGAAAAGAACGGAAATAATCAGGACATCGTTTCCGGCCACGCGGGCCGAGCCGACATCCGGGCCGGCACCCGGCCAACCGCCCCTCGCCCGGGGCCCCTTGGCCTCCGCGCACGGTCCCTGCGTGTAACCCGTACGGCGGCCGTCACGCGTCCGCACGCCGGGAGGCGCTCCTTTTGCGCGGGCGGCGCGGCGGGCGCAGTCTGGCCGCATGACCTCTGACACCCCCGGCGGGGCGACGCCCGTTCCCGCGCACACCTCGGGCCCCGGCAACACCGTCGTGCTCTATGGCGACGAGGGCGCCGCGCACGTGCTCGGCGTGTATCTGGATCCGCGCTGCCCGTACTGCAAGCGGATGGAGAACGGGCTGGGCACGGTGATCCGGGAGGCGGCCGACGCCGGGCACTTCCGGGTGGAGTACCACTTCGGGACGTTCCTCGACGACGGCGGCGGCAGCGGGTCCCTGCACGCCCTGGCCGCGCTGGGGGCGGCCCTCGACGAGGGCAGCGAGCGGTTCGCGCTCTACCTGAGGCTGCTCTACGCCGAGCAGCCGCCCGAGGAGGAGGACGGCTTCGCCGACGAGGAGACGCTGCTGAAACTGGCCGCGGAGGTGCCGGGGCTGGCCACCGAGGCGTTCAAGAGCAAGGTGTCCGGGGGCGTCTACCTGCCCTGGGCGCGCACCGTCTCCGCCGCCTTCGAGCGCGGCGGGGTCGAGTCGACGCCGACCGTGCTCGCCGACGGCGACCCGGTCGCGGTGCTCGGCCCGGGCGGCTACGCGGTGACGCCGGAGGCGTTCTTCGCCCAACTGTCCGAACGCTGGGGGTGAGACGGAGTCGGACCGGGGTGCTCCACCGACCAGGGGCACCCGTTCGGCGGAACGCCCCGGCCCGACTCCTCGCACGACGAGAGGACCGGCACGGTAGCCGGCGGACCGACCCGGTCGCCGGCTGACTGGCCCGGTCCCCGGTGGACCGGCCGACGAGTTCCGCCTCGTCCGCGCCGGCCGAAGCAGGCCCCTGACCCTCCTCGTCGACGACGACAGTGGCGGCCGCGGGTTCCTCCCGCATACCGACGAGAAGAAGCCGAAACCGCACTGCGCGCCCAGGTGGCGGAACGAGGCGTAGCCCCCGCCGCCACGGAGCGGGAGGCGCAAGGCCACAGGCCCCGGTGACCAGCGTTCAAAACGACATGGAGCACCGCCTCCATGGGCGGAGGCACGGCCACGCGGTCCCGACCGGCGGAAAACCCCGGGGCGACGTAGCGCGCAAAGAGTCGAAGGACCTCGCGCCACATCCCCCCTCCCTTCCTCGACGCGGCGCCGGCCGTAGTCCTGCCGCAGAGCCATGCCCTCGTGCCGGAGCCGGGGCACCCTGCCGAGCGCGAAACCACCGGTCCTGGCGAGGGGCGTCCTCGGCATTGACCACTCCCCTGTCGACCCCACCCAGACCGCACCACCTACCCGCGCTTGCACATATAGCGCGCATGCAACTATTGTCGAGGCGTGCAAAGGGATCGCTCAATCAATTCTGAAAGGGGGCGAGCCATGCCGCTCGCGCTACTCGCTCTTGCGCTCGGGGCCTTCGGCATAGGTACGACCGAGTTCGTGATCATGGGCCTGCTGCCCCAGATCGCCACCGACTACGGCGTCACCATCCCCACCGCCGGCCTCCTGGTCACCGGCTACGCGCTCGGCGTCGTCGTCGGCGCGCCGCTGCTGACCGTCCTCGGCAACAAGGTGAGCCGCAAGCGGATGCTCATGCTGCTCATGGGCCTGTTCGTGCTCGGCAACGTGCTCTCCGCCCTCGCCCCGAGCTTCGGGCTGATGCTGACCGGCCGCGTGGTCGCCTCGCTCGCCCACGGCTCGTTCTTCGGCATCGGGTCCGTCGTCGCCGCCGGCCTCGTCGCCCCGGACAAGAAGGCCGGCGCGATCGCCACCATGTTCACCGGCCTGACGGTCGCCAACATCGTCGGCGTGCCGCTCGGCACCTTCATCGGGCAGGCGATCGGCTGGCGCACCACCTTCGCGGTCGTCGCCGCGCTCGGCGTGGTCGGGCTGCTCGGCATCGCCCGTCTCGTGCCCGCCATGCCCCGCCCCGAGGGCACCCTTCTGCGCCGGGAGCTGAAGGCGTTCCGCAACCCCCAGGTGCTGCTCGCGATGGCGATGACCGTGCTCGGCTTCGGTGGCGTCTTCGCCGCGATCACCTACATCGCGCCGATGATGACCGAGGCCGCCGGCTACTCCGAGGGCGCGGTCACCTGGCTCCTCGTCCTCTTCGGCACCGGCATGTTCCTCGGCAACCTGCTCGGCGGCCGGTACGCCGACCGCGCGCTGATGCCGCTGCTCTACACCACCCTCGGCGGGCTCGCGGTCGTCCTCGCGCTGTTCACCGTGACCGCGCACAACAAGATCCTCGCCGCGATCACGATCCTCCTCGTCGGAGCGCTCGGCTTCGCCACGGTGCCGCCGCTGCAGAAGCGCGTCCTCGACCAGGCGCACGGCGCGCCGACCCTGGCCTCCGCCGTCAACATCGGCGCCTTCAACCTCGGCAACGCGCTCGCCGCCTGGCTCGGCGGGATCGTCATCGCCGCCGGCTTCGGCTACACCTCCCCGAACTGGGTCGGCGCCGTCCTCGCCGCCGCCGCCCTCGGCCTCGCCCTCTGGTCCGCCGCACTGGAGCGCCGGGCCCCCGCGCCCGAGGCCGAGGCCGCCGAAGCGGTCGACACCGGCGCGGACGCCCGCGTCCCCGTACACCACTGACCTCCTCCGCCCCACCCCCACCGCACACCGTTCCAGAGAGAAACCAGAGAGAAAGCCGCACCCCCATGTCCTTCCCCCACGTGCCCACCGTCGCCCTCAACGACGGCACCAAGATCCCCCAGCTCGGCTTCGGCGTCTTCCAGGTCCCCGACGACGAGACCACGACCGCCGTCGCCCACGCCCTGGAGGCCGGGTACCGCTCCGTGGACACCGCCGCTGTCTACGGCAACGAGGCCGGGGTCGGCAGGGCGCTCGCCGCCTCCGGCATCGCCCGCGACGAGCTGTACGTCACCACCAAGCTGTGGAACGCCGACCAGGGGTACGACGCCACCCTGCGGGCCTTCGACGACAGCCTCGCAAGGCTCGGTCTCGACCACGTCGACCTGTACCTGATCCACTGGCCCGCCCCGGCCCGCGACCTGTACGTCGACACCTGGCGCGCCATCGGGACGCTGGTCGCCGACGGGCGGGTCCGCACCGCCGGCGTCTCCAACTTCAAACCCGCGCACCTGGAGCGGCTGCTCGACGCCGGCGACCTCGTGCCCGCCGTCAACCAGATCGAGCTGCACCCCGGGCTCCAACAGCGCGAACTCCGCGAGCTGCACGCCGTCCACGGGATCGCCACCGAGGCGTGGAGCCCGCTCGCCCAGGGCGCCGTCCTCGCCGACCCGGTCGTCACCGGCATCGCGGCCCGGCACGGGAGGTCCCCCGCCCAGGTGGTGCTGCGCTGGCACCTCCAGCTCGGGAACGTCGTCATCCCGAAGTCCGTCACCCCCGCCCGCATCCGCGAGAACCTCGACGTCTTCGACTTCGCCCTCTCCGCCGAGGAGATGACGGCGATGGCGGGCCTCGACCGCGGTCTGCGCACCGGCCCGGACCCCGACGCCCTCGACTGAGTCCGGTGGAACCGGCGGCGGAGGCCGGTGGTTCCACCGATGCCGGCCGGACGCCGGACGCGGAGAGTGGCCGGGCCAGTACAGGTCCGGCCGCTCTCCGTTCCCGCTTCCCGTTCCCTTCGGAGGGCGGCCGCCGCACGACACGAGAGGACGACTCCGTCGTGAGACGACACCTTGCCGCGGCCGCCACCGCCGCCGCCTCCCTCACCCTGCTCCTCGCCCCCGGCGTCCGGGCCGCCGACGCCGCCGCAGCCAATCCGTACGAGCGCGGCCCCGCGCCGACCCGGGCGAGCGTGGAGGCGCTCCGGGGCCCCTACGCCGTCTCCGAGACCGGCGTCTCCGCCCTCTCCGTCACCGGTTTCGGCGGCGGCACCGTCTACTACCCGACGTCCACGGCCGACGGCACCTTCGGCGCGGTGGTCATCTCGCCGGGGTTCACCGCCTACCAGTCCTCCATCGCCTGGCTCGGCCCCCGCCTCGCCTCGCAGGGGTTCGTGGTGTTCACCATCGACACCCTCACCACGCTCGACCAGCCCGACAGCCGGGGCCGGCAGCTCCTCGCCGCGCTCGACCACCTGACGCAGCGCAGCCCCGTGCGGAACCGGATCGACGCGAACCGCCTGGCGGTGATGGGGCACTCCATGGGCGGCGGAGGGGCCCTCGAAGCCGCCAAGAGCCGGCCCTCCCTGAAGGCGGCCGTTCCCCTCACCGGCTGGAACACGGACAAGAGCTGGCCCGAGATCACCACGCCCACCCTGGTGATCGGCGCGGACGGCGACACGGTCGCGCCCGTCGCCTCCCACTCGGAGCCCTTCTACGAGAGCCTGCCGGGCTCGCTCGACAAGGCGTACCTGGAGCTGAACGGCGCCACGCACTTCACGCCGAACACCGCGAACACGACGATCGCGAAGTACGGCGTCGCGTGGCTCAAGCGCTTCGTCGACGACGACACCCGCTACGAGCAGTTCCTCTGCCCGCTGCCCCGGCCGAGCCTCACGATCGAGGAGTACCGGGGCAGCTGCCCGCTCGGTTCCTGACGTCCTCCGGGCCGTCTGTGCGCCGTCACAGAACGGGGCTCCCGGCTCTGGGCCTGCGCCCAGACCCGGGAGCCTTCCGCCGCTCCGTGCCGTACGGGTCGGTAACCTGACCGCCGTGAGCGGAGCGACGCACCTCACCGCCTCCGGCGCCCGGTTGCACGACCGCGCGGCCGAACTCGCCGCGGTGGCCCGGCTTTCGGCCCCCGCCGACACCGGGGCCGGCGGGATCCTGTTCGTCACCGGAGGTCCCGGCGAGGGCCGTTCCGCCCTGCTCGCCCGGGCGGCCGACGACTTCCCCGGCGCGGCGCACCGGATCGCCGCGCCCGGTCACCGGATGCCGTGGAGCGGTGCGCGGGCCCTGTTCGCCGCCCTCGCGCCCGGCGCTCCGGACGCGCGCCGGGCGCTGCGGACCGCGCGGGGCGAGGACGGCGTCGCCGCGGCCGTGTCCGGGCTCCTCGGGGACCTTCCGGTCCTGGTCTGCCTGGACGACCTGCACCTCTGGGACGCCCATTCGCGCGCCGCGCTCGCCGCGGCGTGGCGGCGGGGCCGCGCGCCGGGCCGCCGCGGGCCCCGCTGGCTCGTGTCGGCCGCCCGTCACCACCGGCTTCCCGAGGTCCCGGAGGCGGAGGCCGTACGGCTCGGGCGGCTCGGCCCCGAGGGCGCGCGGGCCCTGCTCGGCGACCTGTGCGGCCCTCCCCCGGCGCCGCCGGTCGCGCGGCGGCTCGTCGAGGAGGCGGCGGGCCACCCCGGTGTCCTCGTCGCGGCGGTACGGCGCCTCGCCCCCGCCCAGCTCTCGGGCGCCGCGCCCCTCCCGGAGCCGCCGGTCGACGGGGCCGTCCTCACCGAGGTGTACGGCGGTTTCCTGGAGCACCTGCCCGCCGACTCCCGGCGGCTGCTCGCGGTGGTGGCGCTCGCCGGCCGTGCCGGGGAGGAGGGCGCCGTCACGGCGGCGCGGCGCCTCCCCGGTGTCGCCGTCGACGCCGTCCTGGGCGGCGCGCGGGCCGCGGGCGCGCCCGTCGAACCGCTGGACGGCCTGGTCGCGGACGGGTTGCTGCGCCGCGCCGACGGGCTGCTCCGCTTCGAGGACCCGTTCCTCGGGCGGGCCGTCCTCGCCTCGGCCCCGCTCTCCCGGCACCGCGGGCCCCGGCGTGCGGCCGTCGGCGGACAGCTCGCCGATGTCGCCGGTGTGGAACCAGCCGTCGGACTCCAGGACCTCGGCGGTCTTCTC
>NZ_JBFBJO010000047.1:0-6778 GCF_040702165.1 Streptomyces sp. NPDC086147
ATCAGCTTGTTGAACTGCCGAGGGCTCAGCCCGGTGAACGGGCCTGTCCAGGAGGGCTCCGACGCCGTGATCACACCAGCCACGACAAGATCATCCCACCTCTGACCAGCAGTTACGGGACAACCTCTAGTAGGGCGACCGGGGAGTGATGAGCAATCGACACCCGGACGCTCGCGACCACGGTAGGGCCTCGGAAGCAGGTTACGAATCCGATGCCCTGCCCGGCAGTCGATGAGCAGAGGCATCGTTGCGTAATCTCCGATCTTATGACTTGACATTCTAGTGTCTTAAAATCGGTGCTTTCAAAACTAAGCATTGCGACTTTATCGTTTTGTCACTCTTTGTGTGACCGCACATTAGGCCATTGATCATGCGCGAAGGTAAAGACGAGAAAGCGCCAGGTAGGTTCGTCACTTGTTCAACTGCGCTTCGGGGGAAGGCTTTTGTATGCCTTTGCGATTGCTTCATGCCCCGATTCGCTATGTGCGAAGGCCATGGCTTCGCTTATGAGGAGGGGAACCGAGATGAAGCGGAATCTGCTGGGGGCGGCGCTCATCGGCGCGGCAGTGATCATCGGTGGAACCGGCATCGCGGGCGCTGCGCCGGCCGGATGCACGACGGGCGGCTACGTCTGTCTCTACCGTGACGACGACTACGCGGGTGGTCAGGTCACCCTGACCAACAGCACCACCGCCATACCGATCCTGGGCTCCTATGGTTTCAACGACGAGGCTGACTCGTACTGGAGCAACTACGGCTACGACGCGGCCTGGTTCACTGACAACAACTACACGGGCCGCCGTGTGTGCATCAACCAGAACAGCAACAACCACAGCTTCAGCTTCCAGGACTCCGACGAGGCCAGCTCCACGCGGAAGTACACCAGCGCCACCGCATGCTGACAGCACGCGTGAGGTAATCCCAGGGGCGGCCGGGCAACCGGCCGCCCCTTCGCGCACGAGAGGAACAAGCACTCACATGGGCAAGAGCGTGGCGATCATCGCCACTGGGATCGGCAAAACGTTCTCCATGGGCAAGCAGACCGTAACGGCCCTACGGGACGTCTCGCTGTCTTTGCCCGCCGGCACGCTGACCGCGCTGACCGGGCCCAGCGGTTCGGGCAAGAGCACGCTGCTGCACCTGATCGCCGGTCTGGAGCGGGTCGACTCGGGGAACCTGAACGTGCTGGGGAACCAGGTGCATGCGTGCAGTGCGGCCGAACTGGCTGCGCTGCGTTTGCGGGAGATCGGTTTCGTCCACCAGGACTTCAGCCTACTGGCCGACCTCACCTTGGTGGAGAACGTTCGTCTTCCCCTGGAAGCCACCGGCGTCGCCCGTGACGAGGCGACGACTTCGGCGCTTGAGGCGATGGCCCGGGTCGGTCTGAGAGGGCTGGAGCAGCGGTTTCCCGCAGAAGTGTCCGGCGGGCAGCAGCAGCGGGCCGCCATCGCCCGGGCCATCGTGGGAAACCGGACCCTGGTCCTGGCGGACGAGCCCACGGGTTCGCTCGACTCCAAGACGGGTTCGGAGATCATGGACGTGCTGGCGCAGCTTCGCGACGAGGGCGTCACCGTCGTGCTGAGCACGCACAACCCGGCCAATCTCTCTCACGCCGACCAGGTAGCCGTCCTGCATGACGGCACGCTCCTTTCCTTCGACGCCATCGAGGGAGACACCGCGTGAGCAGGGGATACGCGCATCTCATCGGCAGGCGCACCGTCGTCGGGCGCGGGGGAAGGCGTGCGGGGCTTCTGGTGCTGCTGGCACTGCCCGTACTGCTGGCCACGCTTGCAGCCGGGCTGTTCTCTTCCACCGCTCCGTCGGCCGAACAGCGGGCGGTCAGCGTCATGGGCCGGGCGGATGGATATGTCACGCAGGCCGATCCTGTGATGGCCGACAAGCTTGCGGCCGAGCTGCGGCAGCGCGCGCCGGGCATCAAGGTGCTGGCGATCGACGACAACAGCGAGTTCCCTGTCTGGGCGAAGGACCGGACGGTGACGGTGCGCTATGTGGACACCGACTGGTCCTCCCCGCTGGTAGAGGGCCGGTACCGGCTGCTGGAGGGGCGGTTTCCCTCGAATCTGGGGGAGATTGCGGTGAGCCGGGCGCTGGCCGGGGCTCAGAGGCTGAGGGTGGGTGACAGCCTTCCCTACCGGTGGAAGCGTGACGCGCCGGCCCGGATCGTCGGTCTGGTGGAAAGCCCGCAGGCCCATGCTTCCCACGACTACCTCGGCGCACCGGGTCAGCTGCGTGCCTGGCCCAGGACCGGGAGTGATACGACCAATGTCCTGCCCTCGGCGTACGGCCTGCTTCTTGCGGGTGATGCCGAGCAGGTCGCCGCGGCACAGGAGGTCGTGGCCACCGGAGGGGTACAGCTTCAGACCAGGTCGGGCATTGCCGGCTCCCGGACGATGATCGAGCGGGAGCCGGCGCTGCTGCTGGCACCGGGTGTACTGGTGCTGGCAATCATTGGCGCCGGATCCTTCGCTCTGCGCATGCGGCGCACTCGGGCGGAGTTCGCGCTCTTGGCCGGTATCGGCCTGCCGGACAGAGACCTGCGGTACGCGGCTGTATCCGGCGCGGCGTGGGCCAGTGCGATCGCTGTTCCCGCCGGGTGGCTGCTGGGCAGTCTTCTTTCCCTCGCCGCGCGTCCACTGCTTCCCCGGATCACCGACAAGGACATCGCTCCCTACGACCCTCTTCTCATCGGCGGTGCGCTGACAATCCTGCTGTCGGTGGCTGTGGCAGCACTGGCCGCGGTCTTGACGTCGCGGCACCCGGCAGGACTGCCGGCCCGTGAGCGTGTCCGTACGGCTGCCCGCAACGAACGGGCCCGCCTGTGGGCTCCGGTCCTCTGCGGAGTGGGCGCGCTCGGCATCGCGGTCGCGGCGGCTTTCCAGGACGACGAGACGATCTCCTCCATTGCGGCCGTCACCGGCATCGTGGCCCTGGCCGCGGCCGTACTCACCCGCATCGCGGACCTGTTGAGCGGTCTGGCCCGCCTGGCTGACGGCACACTCAGCGGACGCATCGCGCTACGCGCCTTCGCCCGCGACCCGCGCCGTCCGGCCTCCGCGATCGTGATCGGTTCGGTCTGCCTGGCCCTGACCGTCGGGATCCTCGGCACACTGTCCAGCGTCACCGCCCAGAATCGTGCCAGTTACACTGGCAATCGCCACCTGGACCAGGTCGAAGCCCTTCTCTACAGCGGGAGCGATGCCCGCGCTGTGGGACAGGCACTCGCAGAGGTCTTTCCGGCCGGGACACCCATCGTCAAGGGCACCTACCCGGTCGACGAGAGACTTCTCAGAGCATCCCCTTCCCCCGCTCTTACACCGCCCTGGAGCGTTGTGTGGCAGGCGGGCGGAGACTTCGCCGACCGGAAGCAGACCATCGAGGTCGTCGACGACGAGACAACGTTCAAGGCTCTGACCGGCCGAAGCTGGACTCCGCAGGAACGAAAAGCCCTCAAGGACGGCCGGATCCTGGTCCTGGCACCCGAGTACATCAAGGGCGACCGCGTCACACTGTCCAGGCCCAACGGCCTTCCCACCAGCACCGACCAGTCCGACACCCGCCAGAACATCAGCGGTGCCGTGCTCTCCGACCCGGTCGACGCCACCACCCTCACCCGCGCCTCCGCCTACCTCACGACCAAGACCGCGCACGCCCTGGGCGCCAAAACCGTGGACTACTCTGTCATCGCCTCCCCCACCACCGGCCTGGCCCCCGACCTGACAGAACGGCTCGTCAAAGCCCTTGAACCCGTCGACATCGTGATGGCGGACGTCCGCATCGAAACCGGACCCGAACTCACCCCTCCCTCCCTGTGGTACCTCCTGCTCGGCCTCGCGCTCGCGGCCGTCGTGACCGTTCTCGGCATCACCATCACCTCATCAGCCACCGAACTCCGGCCCGATCTGATCCGTCTTCACCGCATCGGCCTGTCCCCAGGCACCCTGCGACGCATCGTCATCTGGCAGTCGACCACCATCGCCGCCCTTGCCGCCATCCTGGGCATCGCGACCGGATGGGGACTGACCGCCGCAAGAAACTGGCCCGGCAGCATCCCCGTCGTCATGGACTGGACAGCCATCACCACCGTCCTCGCCCTCACCCTCACCCTCGGCACGGCCTATGGAGCACTCGCCACACCACGAACCATCGGCAACACCCTCAACCGCACCGAAACCTGACCCCACCCCAGAAACCACCGAAACATCCAAGACAAGGCCTAGCACTGCAACGGTCTTGGGACTGTAAATCGTTCGGCTCTGTCTCACATCCGGTGGTAACGGTGAGTCATGGCGTCAGCCGGCAGGGCGCTGGTCATGAAACCGCAGATCGACGCCTTGTAACCGATCTCTTCCATGGATCCAGCCGACTGCTCGGCGTCCGGTAGTGAGAGTTCGCTACGGCAAGCCTGGTAGCCCAGTGCGGTGCTGCCGCACTCGAAATGTTGAGGTCGGGACGCCAGCCGCACTCTCCGCGAGGTAGGCCTACTCAACGTGCACGATCAGTCACCACCGAATGTGAGACAGAGCCAATCGAACGGTGTAACGAAGGTGGTTGGGGTTACTGTCGGGCTGCGGAGAGGCGGCCGTCGAAGGTGATGTCGAAGGCGTTCAGAGCGGTCTTCCAGCGCAGGGTCCAGCGGGCCTGGCCCCGGCCGGTGGGGTCCAGGGACATGATCGCCATGTAGACACACTTCAGGGCCGCGGTCTCGTTCGGGAAGTGCCCGCGGGCCTTGACCGCGCGGCGGATCCTGGCGTTCACGGACTCGATCGCGTTGGTGGTGCAGACGATGCGGCGGATCTCGGTGTCGAAGCGGAGGAACGGGATGAACTCTTCCCAGGCGTTCTCCCACAACTTCACGATCGCCGGATACTTCCGGCCCCAGGCGTCGGCGAACTCCGCGAATCGCTCCAGGGCGGCCTCTTCGGTCGCCGCGGTGTAGACGGGCTTGAGGAGCTTGGCGATCTTGTCCCAGTCCTGGCGGGCGGCATAGCGGAAGGAGTTCCGCAGCAGGTGGACCACGCAGGTCTGCACCGTGGTGCGGGGCCAGACGGTCTCGACCGCGTCGGGCAGGCCCTTGAGTCCGTCGCAGACAAGCATGAGGACGTCGTTCACGCCGCGGTTCTTGATCTCGGTGAGGATGTGCATCCAGTGCTTGGCGCCCTCGCCGCCGTCGCCGGCCCACAGCCCCAGGATGTCGCGGCGGCCCTCGACGGTGACGGCCAAGGCCACGTAGATCGGCCGGTTGGCGACGGCGCCATCGCGGATCTTCACGTGGATGGCGTCGATGAACACCACCGGATAGACCGGGTCGAGGGGCCGGTTCTGCCATTCGGCCATGCCGTCCAGGACCTTGTCGGTGATCGTGGAGATCGTCTGGCGGGACACGTCGGCGCCATAGACCTCCGCGAGGTGAGCCTGGACCTCGCCCGTGGTCAGACCCTTCGCGGACAGCGAGATGACCATCTCGTCCACGCCGGTCAGACGCTTCTGCCGCTTCTTGATGATCTTCGGCTCGAACGAGCCGTCCCGGTCCCGGGGCACGGATATCTCCACCGGACCGACGTCCGTCAGCACGGTCTTGGCACGGGTGCCGTTGCGGGAGTTACCGCTGTTCTTCCCGGCCGCATCGTGCTTGTCATAGCCGAGGTGATCGGTGATCTCGCCCTCCAAGGCGGACTCCAGCAGCCGCTTCGTCAGCTGTTGCAGCAGCCCGCCTTCGCCGGTCAGCTGCAGACCCTCGGCCTGGGCACGGGACACCAGCTCGTCGATCAGCCGGTCATCCACCGGCTTCGCCGACTGCGGTCCAGACTGCTCGACGGTCTCGGCCTCGGCCACGTTCTCACTGGTCATCGGTGCATCCTCCATGATCGGGAGTTACACCGAACGATTGGCTCTGTCTCACATCCGGTGGTAACGGTGAGTCATGGCGTCAGCCGGCAGGGCGCTGGTCATGAAACCGCAGATCGACGCCTTGTAACCGATCTCTTCCATGGATCCAGCCGACTGCTCGGCGTCCGGTAGTGAGAGTTCGCTACGGCAAGCCTGGTAGCCCAGTGCGGTGCTGCCGCACTCGAAATGTTGAGGTCGGGACGCCAGCCGCACTCTCCGCGAGGTAGGCCTACTCAACGTGCACGATCAGTCACCACCGAATGTGAGACAGAGCCGAACGATTTACAGTCCCGCAGGGGGATTTCGGGGAATCAGGCGGGGCGGGCAAGGGCTCAGAATGCGGTCGGCCTCCCCTACAGGGGGACGGGCGGTAGAGGTTGTCCCGTAAATGATCTGAGGTATGCAGGCTGACCTGCTTGTTTGTCTGTCATCCGGTGAGAGTGAGGTTGTGCAGGCGGGCGATGCCGAGCATGGCGTGGTGGACGCCGTCGCCCTTGAGGCGGCAGTCGCGGAGGATCTTCCAGCTCTTCATGTGGGCGAAGGTGTGCTCGACGCGGGCGCGGACCTTGCGGTGGGAGGCGTTGTGGTCATCCTTCCAGGCAGGCAGTTCCTCGTCCTTGTGCCGGCGGTAGTGCGGGATGGTCAGGCCGGTGCCCCGGTAGCCGCCGTCGGCGATCACCGTGGGGGTGGTGCCGACGGCGGCCTTCGCGCCGGATTCCTTCCAGGCCCGGCAGTCGTTACGGTTGCCGGGCAGCGGCTTGCCGACAGCGACCACGAGGCGGGTGTCGGCGTCGATGACGACCTGGTGGTTGGTGGAGTAGCGGTAGTTCTTGCTGGAGGCGGCCACGGTCCGGTCGCGGGTGGGGACCAG
>NZ_JBFBJO010000048.1:0-6187 GCF_040702165.1 Streptomyces sp. NPDC086147
ACTCGGTCTCCGCCAGATTCAGTACCGAAGCGACGTCATCGACGGCTGCCTTACCGCGACCGGCCTCACACTCACGACATCACGCCTATAACCTCGGTAACGAGGCTCCTGCGCTGATGAGTTGAGACGTCGAACACCTCTCTCAACGGCACGGGAGCCTCGTGCGTTGCGGAACGCCGGCCCGTCACCCGATCCGTGGCCACTCTGAAAGGGCTCAGTGCGTGAGCATCCGCCTCTTCCTCCCGTGTAAGCATTCAGGCCCCCGACCAGGCCGAACTTGCGCACGCAGGCTCTCCACAACACTCCGACCCCAGTTCAACACGCTGGGCAAGATCACACGATGAGTGGGGAGGTCGCCTGAGCAGGTCTGGCCGGTCCAGGAACTGCGGATCGGAAAGCGCGGTTCCCCTCACGCCCCGTGCTGAGCCCTCCGATATGTTCTTCCGGGCTCGCGCCGGCGGGTCCCACGCGTATTCGAGGGGGAAACGTGCCTGGTGAGCGGCTTGACGCGGAGTGGCTCCGGTCCTGGCGGGAACAGGCCGACGCAGCGCTGACGAAGCTGATGCAGTCCTTCCTCCCGACCTACGGCTTCCCTCCTGGCCACAACGCCGTGATGCCCACAACCGACGACAGCCACCAGGCGACGGACGCGCTCGTGGACCTGACGCCGATCCCCTCCGACCTGACCACGCTCTACTGGGTGATCAGCGAGGCTTCCCTGCCTGACATCGACAACGGGTACTTCATCCACTCACCGGCAACGGTGGCGGAACACTTCCGCGAGTACGGCCCCGCTCCGATCGACGGCGAATCGATCGCACTGGTCTTCGCCAGCGACGGCGGGGGCCATCTGTTCGCGATCGGAGACAGCGGACAAGTCCGGAAGTCCACCACGGCCTCCTGGTTTGACGACTTCGAGGTCGCCGCGTCCAGCTTGCAGGGGTTCCTCGAACAGCTCGGCCGACAGATCGCGAACCAGCCCTGACCATCAGCCGAGGAACAAACCGGCACGCTGCCCCACGGAGGTCATGTCACCCCAGACTGGGGAACCGCGAGTAGGTGTGGGGTCATCCCTGAGCAGAGGGTGGCCGATTTCAAAGAGCGTCATCAGCATCCAGCGGCGATGCGCGGTGGCAGTGGCCTGCTCAGTCGTCGAACCACACGACGAGGCGCACGTTGTCATCATCGTGCTGTGCTGCGAGTTCTTTCATGGCTTCCCAGACGGGTTGCCACTCGCCGGTTTCCGTGACGGCATCTCTGCGGCAGATGGTGACGGATCTGTAGAGCGTATCCCTGACGAGCCACTCACTTCCTTCGGGCCACTCCCGAACTTCACCGGCTTTGAGACCGACAGCCGCGGCGAATGCGCCACTCCAGGAGGCCTTGCCCGTCATCCGGAGCCCGTTTGGCGTCTGGCGGTATTCGTGCAGCCGGCTGTCGGGCTTCTCTGCGGGCTCGTCCCAGTCAACGGCCTTCATCTCGGCCCACGTGATCCACGTGGTGCCGTGAAAACCATCCTCGCCGTACCACTCGGTCAGCTGGGCGAACCGCGCACTCACAGGGGCCGAGGCGTCGGTGGGAAACCCTCGGCTTGCTGCCACGGGACGGAAGTTCGCGTAGTTACGGACCCCGAAGAGACACCCGAACGCGTCGTAGTTGCGGATGCACCCGACTGGCTGCGTAGGTGAGATGTGGGCTCTGGCACAGATCTTGGGGAGCAAGCACGGAGTGTGACGAGACGCTGCGTCCTGCTGACACAATGACCGGCTAGGGTCAACAGCATGGCCGCCTTTACCCCCAACTTCGCGTCCGACCTCGATTTCCGCCTCATGATGAACACTTTCGTCACGCTCTTCTGGCGCCGTAACCTGCTGGACGAGTGCACGGCGTAGCTGGACGAGCACGGCTATCAGGTCACAAGTCTGGGTCCGGCCGCCTGTTCATCGGAGGGAGACCTCCTCAGAGGGATCGGCGTCGCACTGGACTTCCCCGACTTCCACGGACGCAGCCTGGACGCGTTCGACGACTGCTTTGGCGATGTCGCTGATTACGCCGCTTACGGGATCGCCCCGGAGGCCACCGGTCTGGTCCTGGTCTTCACCGACTTCGATGTTTTCGCCGCAGCACATCCGGAGAGCGCACAGATCATCCTGGACATCGTCGCCGACAACGCCCGCCGGGCCGCGTTGTTCGGACGCCGCGTGATGTGTCTGGTCCATAGCTCCGATCCGCAGATCGAATTTGCACCGGTCAGCGCCATGCCCATCTTGTGGAACGACGCTGAACAGTCCAACGCCAGCCGACGAGCGGGCTGACCCAGGCCGCTTCACTACGGTGCAGCTGGCACAGCCTGGCATAGCAGTGAAGATCCTTACTGGTGTGAGAGCCGAGTCGTAACAAGCCGTCCTCGTGTTCGGTACCTCGGCAATCGCCTGACGCTGCCTGACACGGCTGGTCAAGATAGATGAACGGCCCGGCGTTCGCGCGCGTGGAGATGTCCCTCGGCCTCGTGCGGGGCACGAGGCGGCAGGACGCTCTCCAGGGTGTAGCCCGCCTTTTGCGCGACTCGGCAGGAGGCGGGGTTGCCGGCGTTGTGGATCAGTTCCAGACGGCTGAGTCCCGCCTCCGTCCTGGGGTCGAAGGCCCAGGTCGTCAACAGTTCCACGGCCCTGGAAGCAACGCCGAGGCCCCGTGCCGAGGCACCCGTCCAGTAGCCGACCTCACCGCGCGCCTCGCCGCCGGACTGTTTGAGAACGATGTGCCCCACGACCCGCCCAGTCATGAGGATGGCGAAGCTGAGCCGCTTCCCGGACTTCCAGCCCGCCTCCTGGGTCGCGATCCAGCGCACCGCGTCCTGCAGCCCCGCCACGCGGTGCGACGTCCAGCGACGCACTTCCTCGTCATCGGCCAACGCCGCCAGCGCGCTGGCGTCACCCGGCTCCCACGGCCTCAGCGTCAGATCGGTCGAGCGCAGCACCACAGTCGTCACCGCTTGGTCCTTCCTGTCCTCCCGCCACCCTAGATGACCGCGGTCACGGCGAGGCGGGTGGTGTGTACGCGGACTCATTGGCAGTCGACCGCAACCATCCGGGTCCGCCATGCTTCTGTGGATCTCGGGTGTGATCTCTCGGTTTCGTGACAGCAGAGTGAGAGACAGTGGTGGGGCGGCATATTGCCGCAGGTCGACCCGGTTTTCTTGAGTGGAGCGCACTGTCATAGGTGTGAGAGATCGTGGCGATCTCACTGTCACGGGTCGGTAGCTGTGCAGGTGGCGCACTGCCATGAAACCGAGAGATCGCACAACCGGGATACCGGGTGCGGAGAGATTACTGGTCGACGGGGAAGGCCGCCTGGAAGGCCAGCCGATGGGCGGCGTCCGCTCCGAGCCGGGTGAGGAGGTCGTCGAGGGCGAGGTACTCCTCCCAGGGCGCGCGCCCCGTCGCCGCGGCCAGCGCCTGTACGAGCCTGTCCTCCAGGTCGGGAACGCGTTTGTCCTTCCAGACCTTGTCGGCCGTGCTGACGAGGAGGTCCTCGATCATCACGTCGGGGCCGTCCCAGCTTGCGTGGGTGGCGGCGAACCTGGCCAGGCCGGGCGTGAAGCCGTGCTTCAGAAGGAGAGCTCGGCCGGCCGCCTCGTGCGCTGATCCCGGCCCGGAGAGTTCCTCGGGGTGGAGGGTCTTGCCGACGTCATGGGTTGCCGCACCGAAGAGAACGGCGTCGCGGTCCACGGCCAGGTCCGGGTACCGGCCTTTCACCCAGTCGGCCAGTTCGGCCGCGACGTCGTGGACTGCGCGCAGGTGCGCCGCCAGACGGGGTGGGGCCTCCAGGGAGCGCAGCAGTTCCGCCACTTCGGGTGGCAGCGGCCGCAGGGACGGCTCCGCGGGGGCGTCAAGGGCGAGGGCCAGGACGTCGGAACGTATTGAAGTCATCCTGGTGACACTACTGGTCCCTGGTATGCAGGCCAGGCAAGTTCTGGGACGGGTTCTCCGCCGCGGCCGCCTGACTGTCGCATGGGCAAGCAGTACCACCGGGCCGCCCCTACCTGCCGTCTCGTCGGCTTCTCCGCCCCGCTCAAGTGTCTTTGGGCGGGACGGATCTTGGTTGAGCCGCTTTACGCCCGTCAGCGATACGGACCTCGTCGACCAGATCAGCCCGCCGCTGTGCGCAGCAGGCCTGACCACCAGCGGTGACTGCCTCGGCGACCTCAGGGGCCCGTACCTCCTGCGGTGACAGCAGAGGAGAAACAGACGGCCCGTCCGGGCAACGTGCGAAAGGTGCGCGGACGGGCTCCGGTCCGGATTGTCCTCGGCCGGCGGTCCGGGCGGTCCCCGACAGGCCGCAGCTTCCTTTGCCACTCACCGTGAAGGCTGTACGGACACCCGCCCCTTTACTACCGCGGGCCACCGGCTCATCGGCTCTTCCTCCGGCTCCGAGCCCGGTGGCTCAGACAGCTTCCCTCAGGTAGCGGGCTTCCGGCTCCGCGGGGGCTCGGCGGACAGAAGGGCCCAGATCCTGCGCCCCCTCGTCCGGGGTGTCTTCCCGCATGGGACCAAAGGTGCCTGGCGGGGCGGCGTCGGCTTCACGGGCGCGACCCCGCCAGGCATCTCCAGCCTGGCACACCGGCCGCCTCAGGTTGCGGCCAGGCCTGCCGTGTCCGGCGTCAGCGGGCGGTCAGCCGCTCGTCACACCCCACCTGCCGTAAGGCCCCGTGGCCGGTTCGGCATCGCACGCCGGCGGTGGCTGGGCAGCATCCTCGTCTCCGGCCGGACAGACGGGCCATTCTGAAGCCCTGATGGAGTGCTGGTGGTGACTGCCCATCATTCGATGGCTGGTAGGGCCATTCGCGTGTACACCGCCAGTCCTAGGATGGGGAGTATGAGCAAGGGCCATGCCGGCACACACAAGACCATGCCGATGACGACGCGGCGGACCCGCTGGCAGGAGGCGGGCAACAGCCAAAACTTCGGCAAGCGTTTCGCCGAGCTCGTCTCCGCCGGCGAGGACATCGACGGTGAAGCACGGCTCGCCGACACCCTCCTGCCGCGCGGCGCCCGAGTGCTCGACGCCGGTGCCGGCATGGGCCGGGTCACTGCGGCACTGCTGCGGTGCGGGCACGACGTGATCGCGATCGAACCCGATCAGGCACTGGCCCGACAGGCCCGGGAGACCTATCCGGGGTTGCCGATCCAGGAACGCGACATCCTCGACCTCGGCCCCGACGACGGTCCGTTCGACCTGGTCGTCTGCGTGGGCAACGTCATGGTCTACCTGGCCGAGGGCACCGAACGCGCGGCCCTGCACGCGATGCGGGCCGTTCTCGGCG
The DNA here is from genome assembly GCF_040702165.1 of Streptomyces sp. NPDC086147. Lineage (NCBI taxonomy): Bacteria > Bacillati > Actinomycetota > Actinomycetes > Kitasatosporales > Streptomycetaceae > Streptomyces > Streptomyces sp. NPDC086147. The sequence goes on from NZ_JBFBJO010000048.1 coordinate 5,324, forward strand.
AGAACGGCCGGATCCTGATCGGCTTCCACCTCCAGGACCGGCCCCCGCACGCTCACGCCTACACCGCGTCCGAATTCGAGGCGGATCTCGCGGCTGTGGGACTCCGCGTCGACCTGCGGGCAGGCACCTACCAGCTGCATCCCGCGAACGAGGCCTACGGTGTCTGGATCCTGAGCCACACCCAGAGTGAGATCGGCAGCTGAGGGTTCGCGGTCATGGTGGCAATGCGATTATTACGGAGCTGACCACCTTGGTCGAGAAAGTTTCCGTGCGGGCGGCAGCCACTACCAACTGGCTTCTCAGCCAGCGGATCGTTCAACCCAATGTACCGATCTGATCCGCTCTGGCGGCCAAGTCGGTACATCCTCGGCCCCGCCGCCAGCAGCTGTCTGCGACACCCATGACAGCAATGACCTCATCGGCGGCGCCGTCGACATTTTCGGCCAATGCCAAGTCCATGAACCCGGCGGCAACTGCACCTTGCCGACCTGGCCGACCTGCACCACGCAGCTTGACGAAGGCATATATCGCGCTCGTTCAGCGCTGCCTTGACCAGATGGAACCATTTGCGACCTGCAAGAACTGTGCCACTTTCGTGGCCCGCACGGCCAGGTACCACCGCGCGAAGGATGACGGGCATCTTTAAGCGGCGCCATTACCGGCACGACCGTTTGGAGACGACTCCGTAGGTGTGGGGGAGGGTATCGGGGGCAGGTGGGGTGGTGAGCGTGTGGGACCGCTCTGGACAGGCAGGGCCTGGCCGAATTCCCCCCTCGGTGGGCCCTGGGGTGGTCGGACGGGCCCGCACCGGATGGTGCGGGGCCCGCCGGCCTGCCGTCGGGGGGGAGTTAGGTATAGGAAAAC
>NZ_JBFBJO010000049.1:0-5757 GCF_040702165.1 Streptomyces sp. NPDC086147
ATCAGCTTGTTGAACTGCCGAGGGCTCAGCCCGGTGAACGGGCCTGTCCAGGAGGGCTCCGACGCCGTGATCACACCAGCCACGACAAGATCATCTCACCTCTGGCCAGCAGTTACGGGACAACCTCTAGGAGAAGTAGTCAGCGCGATTGCCACCCCTTGACTAGCGCTCTGACGTGCGGGTTTTCGCGTGCTCGGAAATTCTGGGGGCAAGTTGTAGGGCAAGTTGAAAGGCAACTTGTAGGGCAACCTCCGTTGCCGCTTCTGTTTGCCACCGCTCAGGGCGTGTGCCTCACAGCGATAGCTGTCACTTCGCAGCGCAAACTGTCACCGGACAGCCGTTCGTCTGGCCCGATGCTCATGGCCTGAGACGGCGGGACCGGTACCGCCACGTACGCCGATCCGAACCACCAGTCGTCCGAATTCGGCGCGGGCCATCCATGACTTCTGCACCACACTTTGTCACGCGATCGTCGACTGACCCGCCACGTGGTCGAGGGCGGTCCGACAAGGGGAGCAGACCGGCGACGGTGCCATCATGCTGGCCGAAATGCACGCAGCGCTGGAGGTGAGCAGCCGGAAAGTCTCCCCAACTCAGCCCGGCCATGGTCAACTTGAGGGGTCGGCCGTGCCATTAGGGGGATGCTGCGCATGTCGGAAGTCCTGGTGACCACATCTGTTCCCGCTAAGAACGGGGTTCGCCTGCGGCACCGTTGGCCTGCATGGGCGGTTCCCGTTGTCGCCGCCCTCCTCGCGGGTACGGTCTCGTGCGGCGGGGGCGGCGGGGGCGGGCAGGCGCCGACTGACAAGGGAGGGCCGACGGCATCCGGTCAGGCTCCGTCGACGAAGACGGAGCAGAAGAGCCTGGAGATGAAGGGCCTGGTCGCGTTGGTATCCGGCAACCTCACCGAGCTCGTGGTCTTCGACGAGACGACCGGCCGGACCAAGGCGGGAGCCTTCCTGCCCCAGTACGCCGTACCGAGCGTATGGAGGAGGCAGGCTTTCTCGCCGGACTGGCACTCCGTCGTGTGGACGACGAAGGGCGGCGACCTGTTCTTCGGGGAGTACACGAGCGGCGCGGGCCCGAACGGGAACTACGGTGACACGCCGGTGAGTATCGGCGGCAAGCCGACCTACTCGGGCGGCAAGCGCGGCTACACGCAACCCCGCTTCAGCCCGGATGGAAAGCGGGTGTACTTCCTAGCTGACAACGACAAGGTGTACTCCGCCGACCCGAAGAACCCTGACGACCTGAAAGAAGAGGCGACCCTTGAGGCCGGCACGTTCACCCAGGAGAACGGGCTCGCCTGGGACATCGCCGCGTCCGGGCAAGTCGAGAAACGACAGGCCGCATCCCCGGGGCACAAGAACGAGGCGACCGCCCCCGACGGCAAAAGGACGGTCATCAAGAACGAATCGGGCTGGTTCTTGAAGGATGCGGGCAGCACCACCGAGCCGAAGTTCCTCTTCGAACACCTCCTCGACCACGATGAGAAGCCGTTGGCGAACAAAAGCATGACCGTTGACGTCCTGGGCTGGTACTGACCTGGCGGCGCCCCCATGGGTACCGGCCACGGCGCACGCGAGAGGACTCCTGCCACCATACGCACTGCAACAGGACACCCGCCTTGCGGGCGACGCCGGACTGGTGACAACTCGACCGCGATCGCGCCCTTGGTGACAACAAGCTCGCGCAGCTGGTGACAGATAGCGCTGAGAATTCAGTGCGAAACTCCAGGTCAGCCGCCATCGGTGTGCCAACCATCGCTGCCAGGCACAGGGCGAGCCTCCCGTCCAGCACTTCGCCGACGGCGAGGCTCGCCCAGGAGTCACCTGCGGAAGCAAGAAAGCCAGGTTCCGCCGGCCTTCTGCTCGGGCAGAGCCTGCTCCTGGTGCTCCTCCTGGTGCCGGGGCCCGGGCGTCCAGCCGTACTCGTCGAAGGACCGCTCGATGCCTTCCTCCTCCTTCCGGTCGCAGTCCCCGCACAGCTTCGGACGGGCCTCCACGGGGACGGGGCCCCAGCCGGGGCGGTTCACCGCCTTCCACCGCTCATTGGTGAACGCCGCCTTGCACTCGGTGCAGCGTGGGCGATGGGGAAAGCGCAGGAACTTCGTCTGCTGCGCCCAGTCGGGGATCGGCTCCGGGCGGTCGGCCTCTTGAGCGTCGGCGACGGCCTGGTGCTTGCACCCGTCGCACAGCCGCGGGTGGGTGTCGAGGGGGACTCCCCAGTTCGTCTTCTCGGCGGCCTCCCAGCGTTCGTCGGTGAACCGTGCCCCGCATGTGGCGCAGGCGGGCCGGCGGGCTTCGCGCTCGGCTGCCTGCTCTTGGGCCGCCTGCCGCGCTTTTGCCTGCCGCTCCTGCGCCAGGGCCCGCTGCCGCTGCCGGGCGCGGGCGATGGCGGCATCAAGGCGAGGGTTGCCGATCGCGTCCAGCAGGGTCTGTGGGCCGCTGCGCCCGAAGCGGGCGAACACCTTCCCGACCGGGCCGTGCTCACGGAGCTGGTTCAGCCCAACCGCGATGATGGGGATCTTGTTGTCGTAGAGGTGATAACCGTCCTCGCCCCACTCTCCCTGCCACAGGTGCCGGGTGAGCTGCATCAGGCGCGGAATGGTGTGGTTAGGGTTGCGCTCGCCGATGCGGTTGAACACCAGCAGCACCGGCGGGTACGGGTGCTCCGCACTCGGGTCGGCCGGGACGCTCCAGCGGGTGCGCCACATCGCCCGCTCACGGCCGTCGGTGTCCTTCACCTTCCGCCGGAAGAACCGGGCGTACTTCTCCAGCTTGTCGGTGAGTTCCTCGGCGGTCTCGTGGCAGTTGTCGACCTCGATGAACAGCAGCCCCACCCCGTCCTGCGGAGCGGTGAGCACGATGTCGGCCTGGGCGCCGCCCTTGCCCGGTGTGTTCCACGTGCCGGTCGCCGGGAGCGGGACCTCGGTCCAGAACGAGGCGATGGTGCCGATGCCGTCCGGTAAGTCGACGGCGGCCTGGGCGGCGGCCCGGACTTCGGCCGAGTCCTTGGCGAGCCTGGCCATGTTCGGCTTCGGGCGCAGCATCGCGATCACCGTCTCGTTGACGGCCATCGGGTGAGAGGCCCCTGACGAGCCCGCGCCGCGCGCGGTGGAGCCCATTCTCCGTCAACGGCCGGTTCAGCTCGTAGGAGGCGACTTGCAGGCCCTTCGGGGTCAGGTTGCGCAGCCGGCCCCCCGCCCCGGCGGAGCCGCAGTTCTCCGACAGACCGTGATGGCGCATGTCGGAGAGCGCGGCCGTGTGCGAGGCGGTCCGGGCCTGCTTGCGCTTCGACGGGGTCGGCTTGCCGGCGTGCCTAAACGTCAGGTGCGGGGCGCCGATCCGCTGGACCTGGTCCGTCGTCGCGACCTTCAGCGCCCCGAGCACGCGCAGCACGTCACCGCGATAGCTGTTCGTCGACCCCGCCGGGTTCGTCTTCCGCTTGACCGCCATTAGCTCTGCTCCCTCGTCACTCGCGACCGGCCGCCGGCCAACCGCCGCCGCTGCCGCCGCTGCCGCCGGCCGCGCCCGGCCCGGGAGGGCGTCCGGGCCAATGCAGTTGCTTTTGAACTGGCTGGTCCGTTGACCTACTCGTGGAAGGGTGGGGGCCGGGGTGCCGGTCGCGCATAGGGATCTTGACCAAGGTGTTCACGCCCGAGCTCGTGGACGCGGCCGTCGCCAAGCACGGGCGGGGTGAGCTGCGGCGCCGACTGCTTCCGGCCCGGCTGGTCGTGTACTTCGTGCTCGGGCTGTGCCTGTTCACGCGGGAGTCGTACGAGGAGGTAATACGCATACTGACCAGCGGCATACCCGGCAGCCGGGCCCTGGCCCGGGTCAACCGCTCGTCGTTGTGCCGGGCGCGAGTCCGGATCGGTGAAGAGGTGTTGGAAACGGTATTCCGGCAGGTGGCTGGCCCGCTGGCGGTCCCGGAGACGCCGGGCGCGTGGTGGCGTGGTCTGCGCCTCCTGGCGCTGGACGGCACACAGTTCGACGTGCCGGACTCGGTGGGCAACGGCGACACCTTCGACGGCCCCTCCGCAGGCGGGACGCCGTTCGGCTTTCCGCAGGTGCGAGCCGCCGTGCTCGCGGAGATCGGCACCCACGCCATCCTCGACGCCGGTCTGGGCGGCTACCGGGACGGCGAACGGCGCCTTGCCTATCCGCTGGCCAGCTCGACAGGCCCCGGGGACCTCGTTATCGCCGACCGCGGGTTCTGGTCGGTCGAATTCGTCCACGCCTTCACCACGTCCGGCGCCCATCTACTGGCCAGGCTCCAGTCCAACCACCTCGGCACCACGCAGGCACAGCTGCCTGACGGCTCCCGGCTGTCCCAGATGCGCCCCGGCAAGGATGTCCGCCTCAGGGCAGCCCGCGAAGGCCGGGACCTACCCAAGGAGACGACCTACCGCGTCATCACCTTCACCAAGAACGACAAGGTCGTGCACCTGGGCACGTCCATGCTGGACACCGAGCAGTACCCGGCGGATGAGCTGATCGCCCTCTACCGGCAGCGCTGGGAGATCGAGCTGACCTTCGATGAGATCAAGAACCATCTTGGCCCCGGCGGACCGCTCCGATCGCGCGCCCCCGAAGCCGTGCGGCAGGAGCTGTGGGCCCTGCTCGCGGTCCACCAGGCCGTCCGCCGGTTCGCGCACGACGCCGCGGCGAGTGGCCCGATCCTGGATGCCGACAGGCTCTCCTACCTCCGCTGCGTCCGGATCGCCCGGCGCAGCGTACCGTCCCAGCACGGCACCTCCAGGCGCATGCTGACCAACGCCTGGAAGGAGGCCATCCAGGAAGCGCGGTCCCGTCTGCTGCCGCCCCGGTCCGGCCGGGACTGGCCCCGAGCGATCAAGAAACCGATGCGGTGGCCGATCCTGAGAACCCGGAGCGGCCGCAGCAAGGTCGTACCGGGGCGATGGGCGCATAACCAGACCACCAAACAGCGCAAACACCGGGGCGCCGGCAGACCCGTGCCTCGCGCTCAACCACCTTGCCCCCCCTATAGCTGGTCCCCCCTGCTGGGTGGTTCCGGAGGATGCGTCCCGCCACCGTCCTTGATGTCTACTTCGCAGGTGCGTCCGTCGTAGGACTGGTCATTGGGGATGAACAGCACTTCGGCAACCTGCTCAGGGTGCTCGACGGCGAGCCAGGTGTCGCCCGTGAGGGGATCGTCGGCCGGCCCGAACGCCTGGGACGAGGAAACCGTCTGACACCCCAACGTCACGCGCTCCTTGTCGACCGCGCAGGCGTCCACTGCGGCGTCGGAATACTCATCCGCGCCGTCGAAGCGGAAGCGGAAGTGGACCTTGTCACCTTCGGAGGGCACCTGCGGGTGGGGCTCAAGGCTCCAGTCAACGACCGCGGCGGTGACGCCGAGAGGCTGCCCATATATGTTCACGACCTGAACCCTGGCACCGGCCTTGCCGCGCTCCGCCGTCTCGTCGGTGCAGACCCAGGAAGAGCAGCCGGACAGGGCGAGTATCACGAGAGCCAGCGGGGCAACGGCAAATACCCGTGCGGGGAACACTGAGATGACCTCCGGTCGGGGTGGGGCGGGGCAGTGTATCCCGGGGCCCGGCAGCTGCGGGTGATGGCGGCGAGCGCCTGCGGCGGCGAAGCCGAAGCGCAGAGGAGCCCTATGAAGTGGGCGGGCGCTTACTGATCTTTTCGTTAGTTCCATGGGTATGGCGGCCGTGCTGGTGGGATCCTGGTGTGGTGTCTTTCAAGCCTTCGTCTGTGGTTCCTCCTT
>NZ_JBFBJO010000050.1:0-4778 GCF_040702165.1 Streptomyces sp. NPDC086147
GAAAGCTCCGGCGGTGAAGGATGAGCCCGCGGCCTATCAGCTTGTTGGTGGGGTAATGGCCTACCAAGGCGACGACGGGTAGCCGGCCTGAGAGGGCGACCGGCCACACTGGGACTGAGACACGGCCCAGACTCCTACGGGAGGCAGCAGTGGGGAATATTGCACAATGGGCGAAAGCCTGATGCAGCGACGCCGCGTGAGGGATGACGGCCTTCGGGTTGTAAACCTCTTTCAGCAGGGAAGAAGCGCAAGTGACGGTACCTGCAGAAGAAGCGCCGGCTAACTACGTGCCAGCAGCCGCGGTAATACGTAGGGCGCAAGCGTTGTCCGGAATTATTGGGCGTAAAGAGCTCGTAGGCGGCTTGTCACGTCGGGTGTGAAAGCCCGGGGCTTAACCCCGGGTCTGCATCCGATACGGGCAGGCTAGAGTGTGGTAGGGGAGATCGGAATTCCTGGTGTAGCGGTGAAATGCGCAGATATCAGGAGGAACACCGGTGGCGAAGGCGGATCTCTGGGCCATTACTGACGCTGAGGAGCGAAAGCGTGGGGAGCGAACAGGATTAGATACCCTGGTAGTCCACGCCGTAAACGTTGGGAACTAGGTGTTGGCGACATTCCACGTCGTCGGTGCCGCAGCTAACGCATTAAGTTCCCCGCCTGGGGAGTACGGCCGCAAGGCTAAAACTCAAAGGAATTGACGGGGGCCCGCACAAGCAGCGGAGCATGTGGCTTAATTCGACGCAACGCGAAGAACCTTACCAAGGCTTGACATATACCGGAAAGCGCCAGAGATGGTGCCCCCCTTGTGGTCGGTATACAGGTGGTGCATGGCTGTCGTCAGCTCGTGTCGTGAGATGTTGGGTTAAGTCCCGCAACGAGCGCAACCCTTGTCCTGTGTTGCCAGCATGCCCTTCGGGGTGATGGGGACTCACAGGAGACCGCCGGGGTCAACTCGGAGGAAGGTGGGGACGACGTCAAGTCATCATGCCCCTTATGTCTTGGGCTGCACACGTGCTACAATGGCCGGTACAAAGAGCTGCGATGCCGCGAGGCGGAGCGAATCTCAAAAAGCCGGTCTCAGTTCGGATTGGGGTCTGCAACTCGACCCCATGAAGTCGGAGTTGCTAGTAATCGCAGATCAGCATTGCTGCGGTGAATACGTTCCCGGGCCTTGTACACACCGCCCGTCACGTCACGAAAGTCGGTAACACCCGAAGCCGGTGGCCCAACCCCTTGTGGGAGGGAGCTGTCGAAGGTGGGACTGGCGATTGGGACGAAGTCGTAACAAGGTAGCCGTACCGGAAGGTGCGGCTGGATCACCTCCTTTCTAAGGAGCACAGCACCGATTGCGAGCAAATGTCTCGCACGGTCAGCTCATGGGTGGAACGTTGATTAGTTGGCACAGGGACGAGTAAGAGACCGTTAGTACTGCTTCGGCGTGGAACACGGATCATCTTCGAGTCGCTGTGCCTGGCACGTTGTTGGGTGTCTGAGGGCACGGCCGTGATGGTCGTCCTTCAAGGATGCCGGCCCCAGTGCACTCACCCGCTTGCCGGGTGGGGTGATGGGTGGCTGGTCGTTGTTTGAGAACTACACAGTGGACGCGAGCATCTGTGGCCAAGTTTTTAAGGGCGCACGGTGGATGCCTTGGCACCAGGAACCGATGAAGGACGTGGGAGGCCACGATAGTCCCCGGGGAGCCGTCAACCAGGCTTTGATCCGGGGGTTTCCGAATGGGGAAACCCGGCAGTCGTCATGGGCTGTCACCCATGCCTGAACACATAGGGCATGTGGAGGGAACGAGGGGAAGTGAAACATCTCAGTACCCTCAGGAAGAGAAAACAACCGTGATTCCGGGAGTAGTGGCGAGCGAAACCGGATGAGGCCAAACCGTATGCGTGTGAGACCCGGCAGGGGTTGCGCATGCGGGGTTGTGGGATCTCTTTTTCACAGTCTGCCGGCTGTGAGGCGAGTCAGAAACCGTTGGTGTAGTCGAAGGACATGCGAAAGGTCCGGCGCAGAGGGTAAGACCCCCGTAGACGAAACATCAACGGCTCGTTGAAGAGACACCCAAGTAGCACGGGGCCCGAGAAATCCCGTGTGAATCTGGCGGGACCACCCGCTAAGCCTAAATATTCCCTGGTGACCGATAGCGGATAGTACCGTGAGGGAATGGTGAAAAGTACCGCGGGAGCGGAGTGAAATAGTACCTGAAACCGTGTGCCTACAAGCCGTGGGAGCGTCGCTCATTGAGTTTACTCAATGGGTCGTGACTGCGTGCCTTTTGAAGAATGAGCCTGCGAGTTTGCGGTGTGTTGCGAGGTTAACCCGTGTGGGGAAGCCGTAGCGAAAGCGAGTCCGAACAGGGCGCTTTAGTAGCACGCTCAAGACCCGAAGCGGAGTGATCTAGCCATGGGCAGGTTGAAGCGGAGGTAAGACTTCGTGGAGGACCGAACCCACCAGGGTTGAAAACCTGGGGGATGACCTGTGGTTAGGGGTGAAAGGCCAATCAAACTCCGTGATAGCTGGTTCTCCCCGAAATGCATTTAGGTGCAGCGTCGTGTGTTTCTTGCCGGAGGTAGAGCACTGGATAGGCGATGGGCCCTACCGGGTTACTGACCTTAGCCAAACTCCGAATGCCGGTAAGTGAGAGCACGGCAGTGAGACTGTGGGGGATAAGCTCCATGGTCGAGAGGGAAACAGCCCAGAGCATCGACTAAGGCCCCCAAGCGTACGCTAAGTGGGAAAGGATGTGGAGTCGCAGAGACAACCAGGAGGTTGGCTTAGAAGCAGCCACCCTTGAAAGAGTGCGTAATAGCTCACTGGTCAAGTGATTCCGCGCCGACAATGTAGCGGGGCTCAAGCGTACCGCCGAAGTCGTGTCATTGCAGCAATAGGGCCAACGCCCGCTGTGATGGGTAGGGGAGCGTCGTGTGCCGGGTGAAGCAGCCGCGGAAGCGAGTTGTGGACGGTTCACGAGTGAGAATGCAGGCATGAGTAGCGATACACACGTGAGAAACGTGTGCGCCGATTGACTAAGGGTTCCTGGGTCAAGCTGATCTGCCCAGGGTAAGTCGGGACCTAAGGCGAGGCCGACAGGCGTAGTCGATGGACAACCGGTTGATATTCCGGTACCCGCTTTGAAACGCCCAATATCGAGCCCATTAATGCTAAGGCCGTGAAGCCGCCCCGGAGCCTTCGGGCAAAGGGGAGTGGTGGAGCCGCCGGCCCAAGATGGTAGTAGGTAAGCGATGGGGTGACGCAGGAAGGTAGTCCAGCCCGGGCGGTGGTTGTCCCGGGGTAAGGGTGTAGGACGTCACGTAGGCAAATCCGCGTGACACATAGTCTGAGACCTGATGCCGAGCCGATTGTGGTGAAGTGGATGATCCTATGCTGTCGAGAAAAGCCTCTAGCGAGTTTCATGGCGGCCCGTACCCTAAACCGACTCAGGTGGTCAGGTAGAGAATACCGAGGCGTTCGGGTGAACTATGGTTAAGGAACTCGGCAAAATGCCCCCGTAACTTCGGGAGAAGGGGGGCCACGCCTGGTGATCGGACTTGCTCCGTGAGCTGGGGGTGGCCGCAGAGACCAGCGAGAAGCGACTGTTTACTAAAAACACAGGTCCGTGCGAAGCCGTAAGGCGATGTATACGGACTGACGCCTGCCCGGTGCTGGAACGTTAAGGGGACCGGTTAGTGACCTTTCGGGGTTGCGAAGCTGAGAACTTAAGCGCCAGTAAACGGCGGTGGTAACTATAACCATCCTAAGGTAGCGAAATTCCTTGTCGGGTAAGTTCCGACCTGCACGAATGGCGTAACGACTTCTCGACTGTCTCAACCATAGGCCCGGTGAAATTGCACTACGAGTAAAGATGCTCGTTTCGCGCAGCAGGACGGAAAGACCCCGGGACCTTTACTACAGTTTGATATTGGTGTTCGGTTCGGCTTGTGTAGGATAGGTGGGAGACTGTGAAGCCGTGACGCCAGTCATGGTGGAGTCGCCGTTGAAATACCACTCTGGTCGTGCTGGATGTCTAACCTCGGTCCGTGATCCGGATCAGGGACAGTGTCTGATGGGTAGTTTAACTGGGGCGGTTGCCTCCCAAAGGGTAACGGAGGCGCCCAAAGGTTCCCTCAGCCTGGTTGGCAATCAGGTGTTGAGTGTAAGTGCACAAGGGAGCTTGACTGTGAGACCGACGGGTCGAGCAGGGACGAAAGTCGGGACTAGTGATCCGGCGGTGGCTTGTGGAAGCGCCGTCGCTCAACGGATAAAAGGTACCCCGGGGATAACAGGCTGATCTTCCCCAAGAGTCCATATCGACGGGATGGTTTGGCACCTCGATGTCGGCTCGTCGCATCCTGGGGCTGGAGTCGGTCCCAAGGGTTGGGCTGTTCGCCCATTAAAGCGGTACGCGAGCTGGGTTTAGAACGTCGTGAGACAGTTCGGTCCCTATCCGCTGCGCGCGCAGGAATATTGAGAAGGGCTGTCCCTAGTACGAGAGGACCGGGACGGACGAACCTCTGGTGTGCCAGTTGTCCTGCCAAGGGCATGGCTGGTTGGCTACGTTCGGGAGGGATAACCGCTGAAAGCATCTAAGCGGGAAGCCTGCTTCGAGATGAGTATTCCCACCCACTAGATGGGGTAAGGCTCCCAGTAGACGACTGGGTTGATAGGCCGGATGTGGAAGCCCCGTAAGGGGTGGAGCTGACCGGTACTAATAGGCCGAGGGCTTGTCCTCAGTTGCTCGCGTCCACTGTGTCAGTTCTGAAGCAACGAAC
>NZ_JBFBJO010000051.1:0-3983 GCF_040702165.1 Streptomyces sp. NPDC086147
CACACTCGGACCCTCCCACGACCTGTGCCCCATCGGCTGCTGCCCCGCCAGAACCGAACGACCCGCGGCGGCCGGCGCCGACAGCCCATACGCGTGATTCCCGGGAGGCCCGGCGAGAAGAGGACCGCTCGTTCTCACCGGACCACCGGAAGTTGCGGGCGCTTCACGACGCCGGGTCGACGACCGCCCGTCAGGCGTCCACCCCGAAGCCGGCGGGTCGTACGGTCTCGTCACGTTCGTAGTTCGCTAGTGCGAGACCGAGCGTGAAGAAGGTCGGGGCCCACTCCCCCACGAAGATGCCCCAGCGGTCGGCACGTTCCAGGTCCTCCCGCCGGTTGGACGTCAGCCACGAGACCAACGACAGTCCGATCGACCCCACGGCGGCCAGATACGCGTGCTCACTGCGCACACCCGACTCGTGCAGCTTCTTGACGATCATTTTCTCCTCCTGCGTCATGAGGGCCTCCGGTTCCGGAAGCCGGTTCCCCGTCCGTTCAGGCAGGGATCTGCGCCTCCGGATCCCGTGACGACCCGCCCTCTTCGGTCGACTGCCACGAACTTCCGGAACACGCGGGCGGGAGGGAGGGGAAGACACGACCGGCCGGATCGATCCGCCACACATGAACGTGCCTGGGACCGGAGTGCAACCACCGGGATGGAAGAACTCGGCCCGGGGCAATCCCTTCTCCTCACCTCCCGAAAGGCCCTTTAAGGACCATTCAGGACATATTTCTTCAAAGCTCGCCGCACGGATGCAGTCCGGCCGGCTCTCCTTACGGTGTCTCGCCCACGCGCCCGGCGGCCCCGGTGCCTTCGCTCGCCCTCACACCCGGCGCATCCGTGCACCCTCCCCGTCGGAAAACCAGGACAGCGACCTGGTGTCTCCGCACACGAAGACCTGTGCGCACACCACACCTGGGAAGAGGAGGACGTGCCGTCCTCCACCGGCTCCACGGCAGGGAGTGAAGACATGGCCGGAAACCAATACGGAATGACCACCGGGGCCGTCGCCAGGCACCTGGGGGTGTCGCCGACCACCGTGCGCTCCTGGGAACAACGGTACGGCCTGCGTCCGGCGGTCCGCGAGGAAGGAAGACACCGGCGCTGGACGGCCCAGGACGTCTCGGTGCTCGAAGAGATGTGCCGGCTGACGGCTTCCGGGGTTTCCCCCGCCGAGGCCGCGCGCACGGTCCTGACGAGCCGCGACACGGCCACCGGTGGTGCCTCTCGCCCCGTCCGGCTGCCGGATCCTCCCGCCGGAAGCGAAAGAGCGGCCGTTCCGGAAGGCGCCCGTCAGCCCGGTTCGCGCCACGACCTGTCTCCGGACACAGTGCGCGCGGAATGCCGGGGTCTGGCGCGCGCCGCGGTGAGACTGGACGGTCCGGCGATGGACAACCTGCTGGAGCGGGCCGTCCAGGAGCACGGGCTGGTCGTCGCCTGGGAGGAGATCGTCGCGCCCGCTCTCCACACGGTCGGCAAGAAGTGGGAATCGACGCAGGAGCGCTATGTCGAGGTCGAGCACCTGCTGTCGTGGCACATCTCGACGGCCCTGCGCCGGATGATCGTGGCAGGATCCGCAGCACCTTCGGCCGCACCGCCCATCGTCCTGGCGTGCATGCCCACCGAGAACCACACCCTTCCGCTGGAGGCGCTGGCCGCGGGGCTCGCCGAACGGGCCTTGCCGGTCCTCGTCCTGGGCGGCGCGGTCCCGGCCGAGGCGCTCGACGCCGCGGTGCGACGGTGCGGCCCCGCGGTCGTGGCCCTGTGGTCCCAGGCCCGCGCCACGGCCGACCGCCCCTTGGCCGCGCAAGTGGCGGGCACCGCCTTCGGACCGCGAGGAGCCCGGACCACACCAATGGTCCTACTGGCCGGTCCGGGCTGGGCGGGAGGGCCCCGGGAAGCCGGCATGCTGCGACCCAGCGGACTGGGAGAAGCGCTCGACGCGGTCTCACGGCGGTACGAACGGTTGCGTCTCGCGGTGTCGGACCGGGCCTGACGAGTTGGTGCGTGATAGCGGGTGGGCATGCTCTGCTGGTGAAAGGCATGGTGAATCGTTCGGTCCTGGCGCATCCGTTGTTCACAGGTGTCTCAAGGAATCGTCTGTCCTCGCTGGTGATGGAGTTGGCGCGGCCGTGGGTGGTCGCGGTCGAAGGCCGCCGGTACCAAGCTCGAGGCGGGGCCAGGAAACGGCCCCGGGAGCGGGTGCCCGCCATCAACTGGTTTCCGTGAACCGGCTTGTCGCCACGCTCATCCACCTGCGTCACGACCTCCCGCACGCGGTCCTGGCCCTCCTTTACGAAGTAGACCGTTCCACCATGACTCGGGCAGTCGGTGAGGTGCGCCGTCTGCTGGCCGACAGAGGATTTGCCGTCCCGGAGCGGCCCGGGCTGCGACTGCGGACCCTGGAAGACGTCTTCGCCTACGCCCAGACCGAAGGGGTCCTGTTGCGGCTGGACGCCACCTGTGGTTCAGGTCCGCAGGCCCACCGCGGGCCGGGGCGGGCGGCGGGCATTCGTGTCGGACAAGAAGAAGCAGAACACGATGAAGGCCACCTTCATCGCCGATCACCACGGCCGTACCCCGCGGACCGACGCCCTGCGACCAGGCCGTATGCACGACGCCACCGCCGCCCGCACGGCCGGCATCGCCGGCTGCCTTCCTACCTTCGGCCTGGTCCAGGCCCTCCTCGACGACGGTTACCTCAGGCTGAGCAGAGACCATCGGGGCAGGGCTCTCACCCAGCCGCGCAAGCTACGGCCGGGCGCGATACCTTCCTTCCTCGAACACACCGAACGCCGGCGACACGAGCACTCCTCACAACGGATCACTGTCGAACACGCCCTCGCCGACCACAAACGCTGGAAACAACTGACACGCCGGACCCACCGCAGAGAGAACCTTCCTGCCACCCACCAGGCCATCGTCGCCCTCGTCTCCGACCGCAACATCACCCCCTGAAGACGCCCCTGAACAGGGCAGACACGTCCCATCCGCTATCACGCACCAACTCGTAAGACGTCGTTTCTTATTGCGTGACCGTTCGTTGTTACGCGCACGATGGATCTGGTTGAGCGGCTGGTGCCGGAGGAATTGTGGGTGCTGTTCCGGCGGGTGGTGCCACCGACTGAGGTGACACGTCCGCAAGGCGGCGGCCGCCGGGCAGGTGACCGCGAGGCCTTGGCCGCGACCATCTTCGTGGCGACGTCGGAGTGCACGTAGCGGCAGTTGCCGCCGGTGCTCGGCCCGGCCTGGCAGACGGTCTACCGGCGATTCGCCCGGTGGAGCCGGGAACTGGTCTGGGCCCGGTTGCATCGCGTGGTCCTCGACGAACTCGGAGCCCGGGGTAAGCCGGACTGGTCACGGTGCGCGATCGACTCGGTCAGTCCGCGAGCGGCACAAGGGGGCCTTTGACGGGACCGAATCCGACCGACCGCGGCAAACTCGAATCGAAGATCCGCCTGATCACCGACCGCAACGGACTACCCTTGCCCCTGGGTATCTGCGGGGCGAACATGCACGACAACCAGGGCCTGGAGCCGCTCGTCCGGGGGCATCCCACCCATCCGCTCCCAGCGCGGCCCCCGACGTCGGAAGCCTGCGAAACTGCACGCCGACAAGGGGTGCGACTACGACCATCTGCGCCGATGGCTCCGCAAGCGCGGCATCCGCCACCACATCGCCCGCAAGGGCATCGAACCCTCGAAGCGGCTGGGCCGGCGCCGCTGGGTAGTCAAGAGAACCGTGTTCTGGCCGACCGGCTGCCGACGGTTCCACCGTCGCTACGAACGCAAGACCGAACACTTCCTCGCCTTCGGCTGAATCGCATGGGTAAGTAGATCAGTGGCCCGCTGGCTTCGTCGATCAGCGGGCCGGTCGACCTGGGCGAGGGGGACTGCTGCATGATCGGGTGACAGCGGGGTTTATGCAGCCAGTGCTGCGGGTGGGGTCATGATGGTCTCGTACTCGACGGGGGTCAATCGGCC
>NZ_JBFBJO010000052.1:0-3536 GCF_040702165.1 Streptomyces sp. NPDC086147
TTCGTACTCACCCTTCCGGGCTTTCCTCCGGGCTTTTCCCTTCGGTCTTGCGTTTCCGACTCTATCAGATCTTTCCGATCCGATTTCCCCGGTGCCTTCCGGCCCCTTTTGCTTTCGCTCCGGGCCCTTCCGGCGGTTCCGACTTTATCAGATTCATTTCGGCCGACCTAATCGGTGGCTTTCGTGATTCGGATAAGAATCGAAGTGACTCCGTGGAATCGAAATTCCCGACCGGAGTGATTCAGACTTTACTTGGTTGCTGCCGAGCTGTCCAGCTCCAGGCAACTGTTCAAATCTACCTCCCCGCAATCGCCGTGTCAACAGCTTTTGCGGGCACCGGTGGAGACTAGCAGCTCAGCAGGGCCGTACGCACATCAGGCCGCGATGGGGGGCGCGGCGCTGCGGTCGGGCTCCTCCAAGTCGCCCCGGTCGCCGGCGCGGGAGGCGCGGCCGCCGAGGACGTAGACGTACGCGAGGAATGCCAGTTCGGCGGCGATGCCGATGGTGATGCGGGCCCAGGTCGGCAGGCCGGAGGGGGTGACGAAGCCTTCGATCAGGCCCGAGACGAAGAGGACCAGAGCCAGGCCGATGGCCATGCCGACGGCCGCGCGGCCCCGTTCCGCGAGGGCCGCGCGACGCGTGGTGGGGCCCGGTTCGATGACGGTCCAGCCGAGGCGGAGGCCCGTACCGGCTGCCACGAAGACGGCGGTCAGTTCGAGCAGGCCGTGCGGAAGGATCAGACCCAGAAACACGTCGAGGCGGCCGGCGGAGGACATCAGGCCGATGCCGACGCCGAGGTTCAGCATGTTCAGGAAGAGGATCCAGAGGACCGGGATCCCCAGGAAGGCGCCCAGGACCAGGCACATGGCGGCGGCCTGGGCGTTGTTCGTCCAGACCTGGGCGGCGAAGGAGGCCGCCGGGTGGCTGGAGTAGTAGGTCTCGTACTGCCCGCCGGGGCGGGTCATCTCGCGGAGTTCGGCGGGGGCTCCGATCGAGGCCTGGACCTCCGGGTGCGTTCCGATCCACCAGCCGATGAGGACCGCGAGCAGGGTGGAGAGGACGGCCGTGGGGATCCACCAGTGGCGGGAGCGGTGGACGGCCGCCGGGAAGCCGGCCGTGAAGAAGCGGGCCGCGTCGCGCCACGAGGAGCGGCGGGTGCCGGTCACCGTGGCGCGGGCGCGGGCCACGAGCTGGGTGAGCCGGGCCGTGAGCAGGGGGTCCGGGGCGCTGGACTGCACGATCGAGAGGTGGGTGGCCGCGCGCTGGTACAGGGCGACGAGTTCGTCCGCCTCCGCGCCCGTGAGCTTCCCGCCCCGGCGCAGGAGGTGGTCGAGGCGTTCCCACTCCGCGCGGTGGGCGGTGACGTAGACGTCGAGGTCCATGATCGGCTGCTGCTCCAGGACTGGCTTCGGGCGGGTCCGTACTACTGCGGCGCGCTGGGGGTCAGCTTGGCAGACTGGCGTTCGGAGGGGTCGGGAAGGACGGAGAAGGGTGGGTGCCGTGAGTGGTGTGGTGACGGGCGACGCCGTCGTACTGGGACTGCAGCCCGCGCGGCTGCCGAGCCGGGCGCTCGCGGTGCTCGTCGATCTGGCCGTGGTGTGGGCCGCGTACCTGCTGGTCATGATCGGGCTCGCGGTCGCCACGGCCTCGTTGGACGAGGCGGCGGTGACGGCCGTGTCCATCGCGGCCTTCCTGCTGGTCCTGGTGGGGGCGCCGATCGCGGTGGAGACGCTGTCCCACGGGCGGTCGCTCGGGAAGATGGCCTGCGGGCTGCGGGTCGTACGGGACGACGGCGGGCCGATCCGGTTCCGGCACGCGCTGGTGCGGGGGGCCATGGGGGTCGTGGAGATCCTGATGACCCTCGGTGTCGTCGCCTGCGTCGCGTCGCTGGTGTCCGAGCGCGGGCGGCGGCTCGGGGACGTGTTCGCGGGGACGCTGGTCGTACGGGAGCGGATGCCCGCGGCGCGGGTCCGGCCCGTGCCCCCGCCACCGCCGTGGCTGGTGGGCCGGTTCGCCGGGCTCGACCTCTCGGCGGTTCCGGAGGCCCTGTGGCTGGAGGTGCGGCAGTACCTCACGCGGGCGCGTGAACTGGATCCGGCCGTGGGACGGCAGCTCGCCGAGCGTCTGGCCGGCGAGCTGGTGGCCCGGACGGGGACGCCGCCGCCCGCGGGAGTGCCGGCGGAGGCGTATCTGGCGGGTGTGGTGGCCGAGCGGCAGGCGCGGGACGCGCGGCGGGCGTTCGCGGAGACCGGATCCGGACACGGAGCCGGACGCGGGGCCGGGGCCGGGCCTGGAGTTGTGGCGGGGGCGGGGACCGGTACGGGGGCCGGGGGCGGGTTCGGGGGCGGTGGGGCCTTCGGCGTTCCGGCTGCGGCCGTTCCGCCGGTGGCTGTTGCTCCGGTGTCCGTTCCTCCGGTCGCTCCTCCTGCGAGTGCTCCCCCGGCCACCGGGTCCTCCCGGGAGGACGCGCCGCCCGCCACCGGGTTCGCCCCGCCCGCCTGACGTCCGGTTCGGCGGCCCCTTGGGTCAGAGGAAGGACGAGGGCGGGGTGTCGAGGTCTTCGAGTTCGATGCCGGGGGCCGCGAGGACCACGTCCCCGGCGATGTGGACGGTGTGGCGCTCGCCCGTGTCCAGGGTGCTGACCTGGTACTCGTCCACCGTCAGGGGGCCGTTGTCAGTGGGGTGCGCTTCACTTCTCAGCAGGGCCCAGGACTGGTCGACCGTGAGGGGGGCGAGCACCGGGTCCGTGAGGGCGACGAGCCTGACACGGGTCTCGGGGGAATCGGGGGTGAGACGCAGGAGTCGCGTGAGGGCGACGAGGAAGGCCGGGGAGCCGCCGGTGAAGGTGTGGGCGCGCACATTGCCTTCGGTGGCCTCGGCTCCGGTGGGGTCCGTGCGGACCCAGGTGACGCCGTCGAGGGCCGCGCCGCGGACCTGCCAGCCGGCGGCGTGCAGTTCGAGGCGGATGGGGCGGCCCAGTTCGTCGACGGCCAGGTCGACGGAGCCCCGGTGATCACCGGAGGGGGTGGTGGTCTGGGCGACGTAGCGCCAGCCGGAGGGGCCCGGCGCGCAGTGGAAGTGTTCTTCGCCGAGGGGGGTGTGATCGTGCGGGTCATGGAGCGAATAGCGGCCGCGGGGCATGGGTCCTCGGGTGACTTCCAGGAGCGGTAGCAGGGGGCGGGACGAGGCAGGCCCCCCGACACGGGGGTGCGGGGGGCCTGCCTCGATCCTCTGCGGACGTCTTCCGCGGATCTTCAGCCGCGGAGTCCGTCAGTAGCGGTAGTGGTCCGCCTTGTACGGGCCCTCGACCTCGACGCCGATGTAGGCGGCCTGCTCCGGACGCAGGGTCGTGAGCTTCACGCCGAGCGCGTCCAGGTGGAGGCGGGCGACCTTCTCGTCCAGGTGCTTCGGCAGGACGTAGACGTCGGTCGGGTACTCCTGCGGCTTGGTGAAGAGCTCGATCTGGGCCAGGGTCTGGTCCGCGAAGGAGTTCGACATCACGAAGGAGGGGTGACCGGTCGCGTTGCCCAGGTTCA
>NZ_JBFBJO010000053.1:0-2097 GCF_040702165.1 Streptomyces sp. NPDC086147
GCTGGCCCCCCCCCGCGGGGGGGGGGCCCGGGCCCCCCCCCCCCCCCCGGGGGCCGGGGGGGGGGGGGGGGCCCCCCCGCCCCCCCCCCCCCCCCCCTTTCCGGTACCGGCGGATCGGCCGGTACCGGAGGTCAGCGGCGTCCGCAGGTCAGCGGGTGCCGATCTCGTCCGTCAGCTGCGGCAGCACCTCGAAGAGGTCGCCGACCACGCCGTAGTCCACGAGGTCGAAGATCGGGGCCTCGGGGTCCTTGTTGACCGCGACGATCGTCTTCGACGTCTGCATGCCGGCCCGGTGCTGGATCGCGCCGGAGATGCCCGCCGCGACGTACAGCTGCGGCGAGACCTGCTTGCCGGTCTGGCCGACCTGGTTGGCGTGCGGGTACCAGCCGGCGTCCACGGCGGCGCGGGAGGCGCCGACGGCCGCGCCGAGCGAGTCGGCCAGCTTCTCGACGACCCCGAAGCCCTCGGCCGCGCCGACGCCTCGGCCGCCGGAGACCACGATCGCGGACTCGGTCAGCTCGGGGCGGCCGGTGGAGACGCGCGGGGTGCGCGAGACGACCTTCGCCGCGTTGCCCGTGAAGGCGACGGTGACGTTCTCGACCGCGCCGGCGGCCGGGGCGGCCTCCGGGGCGGCGGAGTTCGGCTTGACGGTGACGACCGGCACGCCCTTCGAGACCGTCGACCTCACCTGGTACGAGGCGGCGAAGACGGACTGGGTGGCGACCGGGCCGTTCTCGCCGGCCTCCAGCTCCACGGCGTCGGTGATCAGACCGGAGCCGAGGCGGAGCGCGACGCGGGCCGCGATCTCCTTGCCCTCGCCGGAGGAGGTCACCAGGACGGCGGCAGCCCCCTTCTCCCGCGCGAGCTGGGTGAGCGCGTCGACCTTCGGCACGACGAGCTGGTCGGCGAACTCGGCGCCGTCCGCGACGTACACCGTGGCCGCGCCGTACTCGCCCGCGGTCGCGGCGATCGACGCGGCGGCCTCGCCGGCGCCGAGGACGACGGCCGAGGGCTCGCCGATGCGGCGCGCGATCGTGAGCAGTTCGAGGGCCGGCTTGCGGACCGCACCGTCGGCGTGGTCCACGAGAACCAGGATCTCAGCCATGATTCGTTGCTCCTGTGTGGGTGTCTGGCCGGGGGCGGATCAGATGAACTTCTGGGAGGCGAGGAAGACGGCGAGCTGCTTGCCGCCGTCGCCCTCGTCCGTGACGATCGTGCCCTGGGTACGGGCCGGACGCGGGGTCGCGGAGTCGACCAGGGTCCAGGACCCGCCGAGGCCGACCTCGTCGGCGTCGATGTCCAGGTCGTCCAGGTCGAGCTCCTCGACCGGCTTCTTCTTGGCGGCCATGATCCCCTTGAAGGAGGGGTAGCGGGCCTCGCCGGACTGGTCGGTGACCGACACGACGGCCGGCAGCGGGGCCTCCAGGAGCTCGGTGGCGGCGTCGCCGTCCCGGCGCCCCTTCACCGTGCCGTCCTCGACGGAGACCTCGGAGAGCAGGGTGACCTGCGGCAGGCTCAGCCGCTCGGCGAGCAGCGCGGGCAGCACGCCCATGGCGCCGTCCGTCGAGGCCATGCCGCAGACGACCAGGTCGAAGCCGGTCTTCTCCAGGGCCTTGGCGAGGATCGCGGAGGTGGCGAACACGTCGGAGCCGTGGATGTCGTCGTCGTTGACGTGGACGGCCTTGTCGGCGCCCATCGACAGCGCCTTGCGCAGCGCGTCCTTGGCGTCGTCCGGGCCCACGGTGACGACGGTGACCTCGGCGTCGTCCGCCTCCTCCGAGATCTGGAGGGCCTGCTCGACCGCGTACTCGTCCAGCTCCGAGAGCAGACCGTCGACGGCCTCGCGGTCGGTCGTCAGGTCGTCGGCGAAACCGCGGTCGCCGGTCGCGTCGGGGACGTACTTCACACAGACAGCGATCTTCAGGGTCACGGCCTGTCTCCTTTCAACGGGTCAACGGGCTGGTGCTCAGGGGAGGTTGCGGGCCATGACGATGCGCTGGATCTGGTTGGTGCCTTCGTAGATCTGGGTGATCTTGGCGTCGCGCATCATGCGTTCGACGGGGTAGTCGCGGGTGTAGCCGTAGCCGCCCAGGAGCT
>NZ_JBFBJO010000054.1:0-2003 GCF_040702165.1 Streptomyces sp. NPDC086147
ACGGTTGGGCCGAAGAGAAAGGCGATGCAGCAGCGTCGGCGGATGTGCGAGCCTTCTGTCCCCAGACGCCGACCGAGAAGACTCTGATGACCCGCGATGACGCCCTCAAACAGCTCCGCCACATCGCGCGCGAGCGGGCATTCGGTAGGCATGTCGGGTCCGACCGGCTCATCCAGGCAGGGCTTGACGCCCTCATCGCCGAGGTCGAGAGTCCCTCCCTCGCCATGCTGGCCGGCCTCCTCCGAAGCGAGGAACCCGAAGCGCCAGCGCTCTTCGACCAGGTGCTGGAGGAACTGGGACTTCTCTTCCACCCGCCCGCCGACCCTCGGGCCGCAAAGTGGGCGATGGCCTACTGGATCGCCGGTCAGATAGCCGACGGAACCCTGGATCCCGCCACCGGCACCCACCTCATCTGGGCAGACGTCGCCTACGACCTCGGCTACCCCGAAGAGCTGCAGTCCCTCGTCTCATGTCATTTCAACCTGGACGATTGGCAGGAGAGCTGGGAAGTCTCCGTCGAGGAGCTCAACAGGGAAGCAGTCGAGGCGGCGAAGCAGTTCGTTCGCGGGAGGCCGGCAGCAGAAGCGGGGAGTTGACCGTCCGGTTCTTGCTCGCTGCGGTTCGGTCGCCTCCTACGATTCTGTGCATGCTGGATCCCGAACTGCTCGAACGGATCACTACGCGCCGTGCGGAACTGGACGAACTCGAAGAACATCTGGCCAAGCAGCTGGAAGCGGTGCGGGCTGAGCGGGACGAGCTCGCCGTCGCCGAACGTGTCCTTGAGAGGGTGAGCGAGCAGCTCGCCGAGGAACGTTCCTCAGCCCGGCCGATTCCCGGGCAGGTGGGCGGCCGGACGGTGATGCTGATCCCGCACCGCGAGCCGGGAGTGGAGGAGGACGCGCTGCCGTGGGACTACCAGCGCATTATCACCGCCGTGCGACAGGCCGCCGGACCGGTCATGGCCCGCGAGGTCGGCGAGGCAGTGGGGGTGGACATCAGAGTGAAGGCCAAGCTGGAACCGCTGCGCGGCAAGCTGGTCAGACTCGTCGACCGCGGCTGGCTCCGCAAACTGCCCGACGGTCGGTTCGCCACCCGCCTGTGACGAGCGGCACCGCCACTCGGAGTGGCTCAGCACGCGCATAACCGGGATGCCCCCGGCGGCCGTTGGGATTGTGTGACGAATACCAAAGAGCGCGCCGAGGACACCTGCCCGCTTGTCTACCAGTGCCGTCTGCCGCTGTCCACGCGCACCGTCAACCACCTCGCCGACCTGCTACGGCGTCATCTGAAGACGATTCGGTCCCGGTGGCGGATCCTGCCGCCCGGGAAGATCGCGGTGATCGTCCTGGCCGTACTGCGCCACGACCAGCGCCTGGCCGACATGGCCGGCGGCAACGAGGTGTCCGAGTCCACAGTCCGCCGATGGCGCGACGAGCTGATCGGACTGCTCGCCGCCCAGGCCCCGCGCCTGGACCGCGCCCTGAAGAAGGTCGCCAAGCAGGGCGGGGAGCTGGTTCTGATCGACGGCACCCTCATCCGCACCCGGCGCCGCACCGGCAGCGCCGACCGACGGAACTACTCCGGCAAGCACCGAACTCATGGCCTGCACTTCCTCGCCCTGACCGACGAGAACGGGCGCCTGATCTGGATATCCGCCGCGCGGCCCGGCCGCACCCACGACAACACCGCCGCCCGCCACGACCACATCCTGGCCCACCTGCGCGCCGCCGGCCTCGGGGCACTGGCCGACCTCGGCTTCCGCGGCCTGGACAACGACATCCTCGACCCCGTGATCGTCACCGGCTACGCCGCCAGCCGCACCCACAAACTCACCCCCGGCGAGAAGGAAGCCAACCGCGTCCTCGCCGTCGGACGCGCACCGGTCGAGCACGGCTTCGCCCACCTCAAGAACTGGCGGATCCTCACCAAGCTCCGCACCGACCCCGCCCGCGCCACCCAGCTCCTGCGAGCCCTGCTCGTCCTGACGAACCTCGAAGTCAACC
>NZ_JBFBJO010000055.1:0-1940 GCF_040702165.1 Streptomyces sp. NPDC086147
GACCTCCTCGAGCCCGAACGCATCGGCGTCCACCTCTCCGAGGAATTCCAGCTCCACCCCGAACAGTCCACCGACGCCATCGTCCTCCACCACCCCGAAGCCACGTACTTCAACGCACGGTGAGCGAAAGGAACGAGTCCATGACCGCAGTCGTCGAAGGACGACCGGACCAGGCCCGGTCGGCCCCGCCGGTCCCTCCGGCCCCGTCGAGCCCCCGGCCGGGACGGGCCCCGGGCATCCGGGAGCTGCTCGCCGCCGGGAAGCCGTCGTTCTCGTTCGAGTTCTTCCCGCCCAGGACCGAGGCCGGTGAGCGGACCCTCTGGAACGCGATCCGGCGGATCGAGGCCTTCGCGCCCTCCTTCGTCTCCGTCACGTACGGGGCCGGCGGCTCCTCGCGGGACCGCACCGTCGAGGTCACCAAGCGGATCGCGGCCGAGACCACCCTGCGGCCGGTCGCCCACCTCACGGCGGTCGGCCACTCCGTGGCCGAGCTCCGGCACATCATCGGGCAGTACGCCGACGCCGGGATCCGCGACGTCCTCGCCCTGCGCGGGGACCCGCCGGGCGATCCGAAGGGCGCGTGGACCGCCCACCCGGAGGGCTTCGACCACGCCCACGAGCTCGTCCGGCTCATCCGGCGGCTGGGGGACTTCACCGTCGGCGTCGCCGCCTTCCCCGAGCGCCACCCGCGCTCGCGGACCTGGTCCGAGGACGTCGCGCACTTCGCGGCCAAGTGCCGGGCCGGCGCCGACTACGCCATCACGCAGATGTTCTTCCAGGTGGAGGACTACCTGCGGCTGCGCGACCGGCTGGCCGCCGCGGGCTGCCACACCCCGGTGATCCCCGAGATCATGCCCGCCACCGACGTCCGGCAGATCGAGCGCTTCGCCGCGCTGAGCGACGCGCACTTCCCCGAGGCCCTGGCCCGGCGGCTGGACGCCGCCCGGGACCGGCCCGGGGACGCGCACGCCGTCGGCGTCGAGTACGCCACGGCCATGGCCGAACGGCTGCTCGCCGAGGGCGCTCCCGGCCTGCACTACATCACCCTCAACCGGTCCACCGCGACCCTAGAGATCCACCAGAACCTCCACCTCGACACCCCGGAGTAGCACCATGCCCAGCCAGGCCCCCGACGACTTCACCGACTTCAAGGTCGCCGACCTCTCCCTCGCGGAGTTCGGCCGCAAGGAGATCACCCTCGCCGAGCACGAGATGCCCGGTCTGATGTCGATCCGCCGCGAGTACGCCGAGCGGCAGCCGCTGGCCGGCGCCCGGATCACCGGTTCGCTGCACATGACCGTGCAGACCGCCGTCCTCATCGAGACCCTGGTCGCCCTCGGCGCCGAGGTCCGCTGGGTGTCCTGCAACATCTACTCGACGCAGGACCACGCCGCCGCCGCGATAGCCGCCGCCGGGATCCCGGTCTTCGCCTGGAAGGGCGAGACCCTGGAGGAGTACTGGTGGTGCACGGAGCAGGCCCTGACCTGGCCCGGCGCCGACGGTCCGAACATGATCCTGGACGACGGCGGCGACGCCACCGTCCTCGTCCACAAGGGCGTCGAGTACCAGAAGGCCGGCGCCGTGCCCGACCCGTCGACCGCCGAGAACGACGAGATGGCCGTCGTCCTGCGCCTGCTGGGCGACAGCGCCCTCGACTGGGGCCTGCTGGCGTCCGGGATCCGGGGTGTGACCGAGGAGACCACGACGGGTGTGCACCGTCTGTACGAGATGTTCCGGTCGGGGTCGCTGCTGTTCCCGGCGATCAACGTGAACGACGCCGTGACGAAGTCGAAGTTCGACAACAAGTACGGCTGCCGTCACTCGCTGATCGACGGCATCAACCGGGCCACCGACGTCCTGATCGGCGGCAAGACCGCGGTGGTCTTCGGTTACGGCGACGTGGGCAAGGGCTGTGCGGAGTCGCTGCGGGGCCAGGGCGC
>NZ_JBFBJO010000056.1:0-1426 GCF_040702165.1 Streptomyces sp. NPDC086147
GTGGAGACCTTCGGCACCCACACGGTGGAGACCGAGAAGATCGAGAACGCCATCGCCGAGGTCTTCGACCTGCGCCCGGCCGCGATCATCCGCGATCTGGACCTGCTGCGCCCGATCTACTCCCAGACCGCCGCCTACGGCCACTTCGGCCGCGAGCTGCCCGACTTCACCTGGGAGCGCACCGACCGGGTCGACGCCCTCAAGAAGGCCGCCGGAGTCTGACCCCCGGACGGACGCGACCGGGCCCGGCTGTGTACGGCCGGGCCCGGCCGTGTGCGGCTGTGTCCGGACCTTCCCGGCCCGTTTCCCGAACCCCTACAGGAGCCCCCGTGCCCATCGCGATGACCGGACCCGCCGCCCGCGCCGCCGCCCTCCGCGAGGCCCTCGCGGCCCGCGTGGTGGTCGCCGACGGAGCCATGGGAACCATGCTCCAGGCCCAGGACCCGACGCTGGAGGACTTCCAGAACCTGGAGGGCTGCAACGAGATCCTGAACGTCACCCGGCCCGACATCGTCCGCTCGGTGCACGAGGAGTACTTCTCCGTCGGCGTCGACTGCGTCGAGACCAACACCTTCGGCGCCAACCAC
This sequence comes from Streptomyces sp. NPDC086147, assembly GCF_040702165.1. Lineage (NCBI taxonomy): Bacteria > Bacillati > Actinomycetota > Actinomycetes > Kitasatosporales > Streptomycetaceae > Streptomyces > Streptomyces sp. NPDC086147. The sequence continues at coordinate 588 of NZ_JBFBJO010000056.1, forward strand.
GCGGCCCTGGGCGAGTACGACATCCCCGAGCGCGTCCACGAGCTCTCCGAGGCCGGTGCCCGGATCGCCCGCGAGGTCGCCGACGAGTTCGGCGCGCGGGACGGCCGCCAGCGCTGGGTCCTGGGCTCGATCGGCCCCGGCACCAAACTGCCGTCCCTCGGCCACATCACGTACGACGTGCTGCGCGACGGCTACCAGCGGAACGCCGAGGGCCTGCTCGCCGGCGGCGCCGACGCGCTGATCGTGGAGACGACGCAGGACCTCCTCCAGACCAAGTCGAGCCTGATCGGCGCGCGGCGCGCGATGGACGCCCTGGGCGTGGACGTGCCGCTGATCTGCTCGCTCGCCTTCGAGACGACCGGGGTCATGCTGCTCGGTTCCGAGATCGGCGCCGCCCTGACGGCCCTGGAGCCGCTGGGCATCGACATGATCGGCCTCAACTGCTCGACGGGTCCGGCCGAGATGAGCGAGCACCTGCGTTATCTCTCCCGCCACTCCCGCACGCCGTTGATGTGCATGCCGAACGCGGGCCTGCCGGTGCTCACCAAGAACGGCGCGTACTTCCCGCTGACCCCGCCCGAGATGGCCGACGCGCAGGAGAACTTCGTCCGCGACTACGGGCTGTCGCTGGTCGGCGGCTGCTGCGGGTCGACGCCGGAGCACCTGCGGCAGGTCGTGGAGCGGATGCGGGGCATCACGCCTCCCGAGCGCTCTCCCCGTCCTGAACCGGGTGCGGCGTCGCTGTACCAGACGGTGCCGTTCCGGCAGGACACGTCGTACATGGCGATCGGTGAGCGGACGAACGCGAACGGGTCGAAGAAGTTCCGTGAGGCGATGCT
>NZ_JBFBJO010000057.1:0-1280 GCF_040702165.1 Streptomyces sp. NPDC086147
GGGACTGCTGCATGATCGGGTGACAGCGGGGTTTATGCAGCCAGTGCTGCGGGTGGGGTCATGATGGTCTCGTACTCGACGGGGGTCAATCGGCCCAGGCGTCTCTGTCGCCGACGCCGGTGGTAGGTCCGCTCGATCCAGGTGACGATCGCGATCCGCAGCTCCTGGCGGGTGGCCCAGGTACGGCGGTCGAGGACGTTCTTCTGCAGCAGCGCGAAGAAGCTCTCCATGGCCGCGTTGTCGCCGGCGGCCCCGACGCGGCCCATCGAGCCGACCAGGCCGTGCCGAGTGAGTACGGCAGCAACTTTCCGTGACCGGAACTGCGAGCCGCGGTCCGAATGCACCACGCAACCGGCGACCTGGCCGCGGCGGGCGGCGGCGGACTCCAGCCCGGCCACGACGAGGCGGGACTCCATCCGGGCGTCGATGGAGTAGCCCACGATGCGGCCCGAGTACACGTCCTTGACGGCACACAGATACAGCTTGCCCTCGCCGGTCGCGTGCTCGGTGATGTCCGTGAGCCACAATCGGTTCGGACCCTCCGCGGTGAAGTCGCGCCGCACCAGGTCATCGTGGACCGGCGGCCCGGACTTGGCGTTCTTGCCGCGGCCCCTGCGCTTGCCGAAGGCACTCCACCAGCCGTTGTCCCGGCAGATTCGCCAGGCGGTCCGCTCCGCCATCGCCTCACCGGCGGCCCGGGCCTCGTCGAGAAGGAAGCGGTGACCGAACTCGGGATCGTCGCGGTGCGCGTCGAACAGGGCGTTGGCCCGGTATGCCTCGGACCGTTCGGCGTGGGTGACCGGCCGGTCCAGCCACCGGTAGTAGGGCTGGCGGGCCAGCCCGAGCACCCGGCACGTCACCGCCACCGGCACCCGGTGAGGGGCAGCGGCGGCGGCCAGCTCGCGGACGAGCGGGTACATCATTTTGACGGCAGGTTCGCCTGCGACAGATACGCCGCAGCCCTCCGGAGCACCTCGTTCTCCTGCTCCAGCAGCCGGATGCGCTTGCGCGCCTCGCGCAGCTCGGCCGACTCACCCGACGATGTCGCGGGCCTGGCGCCCTCGTCGGTCTCGGCACGGCGCAGCCACTTCGACAGCGTGATCGGGTGGACGCCGAAGTCGGCGGCGATCTGTTCCAGCGTGACGCCAGGCTCGCGGTTGCGCGCGACCCGCACGACGTCCTCGCGGAACTCCTTCGGATACGGCTTGGGCACTGCGACATCCTTCCAGGCCGCCTCTCAGCAAGCCAGGTCAGGTGTCACCCAACCCTGCAGCAGTCCC
>NZ_JBFBJO010000058.1:0-1226 GCF_040702165.1 Streptomyces sp. NPDC086147
CGGGCCTCCTCCGGCAGGGCGGCGAGGTCGCGCGCGAAGCGTTCGCGGGCGGCGGCCAAGGTGTCGGGCGGTTCCGTGCGGAGTCCTCCGCGCATCACGGTCCGCAGGAGCGGCTCGGCGTCCCCGGGAGGTTCCTCGTGGGCCAGGCCGACGACGTCGCGGAGACCGGGGCCGCGGAAGACCTGCTTGGGGCCCGGCGCGGTCGCCTTCGCCGAGGACAGCTTCATGACGGGCCGCCCGTCGTACTCGACCAGTTTGTATGCCGCGTCCAGGTACGGCGCGTCGGCGGCCGTGCCGACCCTCGTCCCCACGGCGTACGCGTCGATCGGCGCCCCCTCCCGTACGAGCGCGTCGACGCCGTACTCGTCCAGGCCGCCGCTCGCGATGATCCGCACGTCCCCGAGGCCCGCGCCGTCGAGCGCGGCGCGGGCCCGGCGGGCCAGCGCGCCCAGGTCGCCGCTGTCGATGCGGATCCCGCAGTCGGGACCGAGCCGCAGGTCCGTGAGGACGCGCGCGGCCGTCGCGACGCCGCGGTCGGTGTCGTAGGTGTCGACGAGGAGGGTCACCGGGCCGGGGTGGGTGCGGGCGAAGGCCCGGAACGCCCGCTCCTCGGAGCCGAAGGCCTCGATGTAGGAGTGGGCCATCGTGCCCGCGGCCGCGATGCCGTACCGGCGGGCGGCGGCGACGTTGCTGGTGCCGGCGAAGCCCACCAGGGCGCACAGCCGGGCCGCCTGCACGCCCGCCTCGGGCCCGTGGGTCCGGCGCAGCGAGAAGTCCACCAGGGGGCGCCCGGCGGCGGCGAGCACGCACCGCGCCGCCTTGGAGGCGACCGCCGTCTGGTGGCAGACGAGGGACAGCAGGTACGTCTCCACGAGCTGGGCCTGCGGCAGCGGCGCCGTGACTTCGAGCAGGGGCTCGCCCGCGAGGACGATCCGCCCCTCGGGCACGGCGCGGACCTCTCCGTCGAAGGAGAGGCCGTGGAGCGGTTCGAGGTCCCCGACGGGCCGCCGCAGCGTCTCGGCGAAGTCCTGGACATCGGAGCGGCCCACCCGGTACCGGGAGAGGAAATCGAGGGCCGGTTCGAGTCCGGCGGCCACGAGGAATCCGCGGCCCGGCGGCAGGTCCCGCACGAAGAGGCTGAAGGTGGCCCGGCCCCGCATGTCCTCCCGCAGGTACGAGAGGGCCATCGTGACCTGGTACAGGTCGGTGGTCGTCACCTGGGACAT
>NZ_JBFBJO010000059.1:0-1149 GCF_040702165.1 Streptomyces sp. NPDC086147
GAGGTTATAGGCGTGATGTCGTGAGTGTGAGGCCGGTCGCGGTAAGGCAGCCGTCGATGACGTCGCTTCGGTACTGAATCTGGCGGAGACCGAGTCGTAGTCGGCGGATGAGGTCGTCGGGGTCGGCGAAGGCGGTGTTGGCCTGGCTGGTCCGACGGAGCACTGACCAGATGCCCTCAACTGGGTTGAGGTCAGGTGCGTAGGGCGGCAGGTGGTAGGCCACGACCCAGTCGTGGGTGTCGATGAACTCGCGCATTCGCCGGTCCTTATGGACGTTCAAATTGTCCCAGACGAGGACGATCGGCCCTCCGAGCTGCTGGTGGGCTGCGATGAGGAGGTCGCGGTACTCGGTCCAGGCGAAGCTTTTGCGGCCGCCGTTCTTGTGATCGGTGTGCCGTTTGGGCCGGTAAATCAGGCGGGATCGCATCCCGGGTTTGTAGCAGCACAGGGCTGCGATGGAGAAGCGCCGCTGGGACCGGCCCCGGACTCGGATGACCGGGGTGGACCCGCGTCTGCCCCAGGTGCGCGAGGTCGGCGGCGTCATCGAGAATCCGGCCTCGTCTTCGAAGACGAGCCAGGCCCCGAGCGCCGCCGCGGTGGTTCCAGGTGCGGCCACACCTCCTTCACCCAGCCGGCCACCGCCGCCTCGTCACGCTCGACCGCCCGACGGGCAGGAACCTGATGGCTCCAGCCGTGCCTGCGCAGCATCTGGGAGATGCCCGACAACGTCATGCTCTTGTGGAACCGTCGGCCGATCAGCGTCTTGATCCGCGCGAGCGTCCACCGCTGATCCGGCCAACCGTGAGCGACCGGACCTTTGGCCAACTCCTCCTCAAGCACGGCGAACAGCACATCGCTCAGCTTCGGACGCGACGCCGGGCCACGGGAACGAACCGCGTCCCGGCCGGCCTCCCGCCAGGACCGCCGCCATCGCTGGACGGACCGGACGCTGACCCGTAACTCCTTCGCGATCTCCGTGCTGCCCCGCCCATCGGCGAACATCCCGACTGCTTCCATCCGGACCCGCTCACGGAACGCTTGTCTCTCCGCGGTCAGACCCCCACCCTGCGGATACCTCATACATCCGGCATACCGCGACGCTCAGCAACCGTCAGCCCCTACGACAAGACGACTTCAAGGTCAGTAACC
>NZ_JBFBJO010000060.1:0-1127 GCF_040702165.1 Streptomyces sp. NPDC086147
ACGCGTATGGGCTGTCGGCGCCGGCCGCCGCGGGTCGTTCGGTTCTGGCGGGGCAGCAGCCGATGGGGCACAGGTCGTGGGAGGGTCCGAGTGTGCCCAGGGCGCAGCGTTCGATGCGGGTTCCGCGTTCGGTGGCGGCCCGTTCCAGGAGGAGGTCGCGGACGGCGGCGGCGAAGCGCGGGTCGGCGCCGACGGTGGCCGAGCGGCGGACGGGCAGGCCGAGTTCGGCGGCCTTGGCCATGGCCTCGGTGTCGAGGTCGTAGAGGACCTCCATGTGGTCGGAGACGAAGCCGATCGGGACCATGACGGCCGCGGGCGCCCCGGCGCCGTGCAGTTGCTCCAGGTGCTCGCAGATGTCCGGTTCCAGCCACGGGATGTGGGGGGCGCCGCTGCGGGACTGGTAGACGAGTTTCCAGGGGTGGTCGGTGCCGGTCCGCTGGCGGACGGCGTCGGCGATGGTGCGCGCCGCGTCGAGGTGCTGGCGCACGTAGGCGCCGCCCTGGCCGTGTGCGGTGGCCGGGCCGGAGGTGTCGGCGGCGGAGTCGGGGATGGAGTGGGTGGTGAAGGCGAGGTGGGCGCCGTCGCGCACGGCGGGGTCGAGGTCGGCGAGGGCGGCCAGCACGCCTTCGGTCATGGGCCCGAGGAAGCCGGGGTGGTTGAAGTAGTGCCGGAGCTTGTCGACGCGGGGCAGCGGGAGCCCTTCGGCCTCCAGGGCCGCCAGCGCGTCGGCGAGGTTCTCGCGGTACTGGCGGCAGCCGGAGTAGGAGGCGTACGCGCTGGTGGTGAGCACGGCGATGTGGCGCCGCCCGTCGGTGATCATCTCCCGCAGGGCGTCGGTGAGGTAGGGCGCCCAGTTCCGGTTGCCCCAGTAGACCGGGAGGTCGAGCCCGGCCTTGGCGAAGTCCGTGCGCAGCGCGGCGAGGAGCGCGCGGTTGTGGTCGTTGATCGGGGAGACGCCGCCGAAGAGGAAGTAGTGCTGCCCCACCTCCTTGAGCCGTTCCTTGGGGATGCCGCGGCCGCGGGTCACGTTCTCCAGGAACGGGACCACGTCGTCCGGCCCCTCGGGGCCGCCGAAGGAGAGCAGCAGCAGGGCGTCGTACGGGGCGGGATCGTGCTGATCGGACATG
>NZ_JBFBJO010000061.1:0-1124 GCF_040702165.1 Streptomyces sp. NPDC086147
ATGGGTATGGCGGCCGTGCTGGTGGGATCCTGGTGTGGTGTCTTTCAAGCCTTCGTCTGTGGTTCCTCCTTTGACGCGGCCGCAGTTGGCCGAGGCCCGGCGGGTGCGGGCGGCCGAGCTGTTCGATCAGGGGCGTTCGGGTGCCGAGATCGCGCGGATGCTGGGGGTCAGCGAGGAGAGTGTGCGGCGGTGGAGACGGGTGTGGGAGGAGGGCGGCGCTGACGCCTTGCGTCGGCGTCCGGCCAGTGGTCGTCCGCCCAAGCTGGACGATACCCAGGTCGAACGGGTGCGGGCCGCCCTGGAAAAAGGCGCCCAGGCGCATAGTTTCGAGGCCGATCTGTGGACCCTGGAGCGGGTCGGCCTGGTGGTTGAGCGGGTGACCGGGGTGGCGCTGTCGAAGGCGTCGGTGTGGCGGCTGTTGACCGGCCGCCTCGGATGGAGCCTGCAGCGACCCGAACGACGTGCGGTCGAAAGAGACGAGTCTGAGATCGCCCGCTGGATCGCGCACGAGTGGCCGCGGATCAAAAAGGGGCGGTGAACACACGTGCCTGGATCGTCTTCCTCGACGAATCGGGCGTCTCGCTGCTGCCGCAGGTCCGCCGCACCTACGCGCCCCGCGGCCGTACCCCGCTCCTGCGACACCGGCTGAACTGGAAACGCGCCTCGATGGCCGCGGCCCTCGGATATAACGCCGCCGATCCAGAGCGAGGGCCTCGCCTGTGCTTCCACCTCAAACCCGGCAGCTACGACACCACCGCACTCATCGAGGTCCTGGAGCAGATGAAGGTGTTCTACCGCGGTGAGCGGGTGGTGCTGGTGTGGGACGGGCTGTCGGCTCACTGGAGCCGGGCGATGCAGGCCTGGGTCGACGAGCAGGACTGGCTCACCCTGGAGCGGTTACCCGCCTACGCGCCCGAGCTCAACCCGGTGGAACTGCTGTGGTCCTCGCTGAAGAAACGCGAGCTCGCCAACCTCGCCGGCGACCACCTCGCCGACGTCGCCGACGCCACCGAACAGGGCATCCACCGCATCAACAACAACCCTCAACTGCCCTGGTCCTTCCTCACCCACACCGGCCTCAACATCCACCCATCAACCCCACGCAACTAAAGAAAAGATCAGTA